>NZ_CM133224.1:0-707500 GCF_054052265.1 Pseudomonas sp. PK-RTE-24
GCGGCCGGCCAGGCACCACAAATCTCGAATCTGCCCGCCCTCCCCCAATCCCCGTATAATCGCCCTCTTTTTCCCGAAGGCACCCCGCTCGTGGCAGACAAACGGTACAGCTGCATTGGTTTGTATAACCCCAAATCACCGGAGAACGTCGGTTCGGTGATGCGCGCCGCAGGCTGTTACGGCGTGGCGTCGGTGTTCTACACCGGCAAGCGTTATGAACGCGCCGCCGATTTCGTCACCGACACCAAGCGCGTGCACTACGACATCCCGTTGATCGGCATCGACGACCTGAAAAAAATCCTCCCGCTCAACTGCGTGCCCGTCGCCGTGGAGCTGGTCGACGGCGCCCGGCCGCTGCCCGAATACACCCACCCCGACCGAGCCCTGTATATCTTCGGCCCCGAGGACGGTTCGCTGGATAAAGAGATTCGCGACTGGTGCGAAGACGTCGTGTACATCCCGACCACCGGCTGCATGAACCTCGCCGCCACGGTCAACGTCGTGCTCTACGACCGCATGGCCAAAGGCCTGAACACCCGCTCCGGGCCGAAATTCCGCTGAAGCGTCGCACATTCGATGGAACAAGCTGACGGCCCCGGCAGTCAGCTTATCTATCAATCGCACCCTGCCTGGAGATAGATCATGAGCGAGCTCAAACGCGTAGAACGCATCGAATCCACCCCGTTCCAGTCGCCTTCGCACAAGAATGTGCATGGCTGGGAGCGCGTCGGCTCATTGACCGGCGGCGTGCTGATGGTCGGCAAGGGCCTGCGCCGTGGCGGCGTGTTCGGCCTGCTGCAAGTGGCGCTCGGCGGCATGGCCGTGGCCCGTGGCATTACCGGGCACTGCTCGGCGAAAAGCCTGTTGGAAAAAGGCCGTCAGGACATGAACAACGTGCGGGCGAAGATCGAACGCGCCGGGGAAGAACTGAGCAAGTTGAAGACCAATGCCGAAGTAGCCACCGAAACGGCAACCGTTACCGGCAATGATTCGCTGACCTCGCCGAAAGCCGGCGTCTGAGGCTTTAAAGCAAAAGATCGCAGCCTGCGGCAGCTCCTACACGAAATCACGTTTTCCATTGTAGGAGCTGCCGAAGGCTGCGATCTTTTGATCTTTACGGGTTCAACAACTCACCATCTCATCAGCCCGCGCGAAAAATCAGATGATCTTCCCAGTCATCTTCCGGCACGCTGCCTTCGGCGAGCATGCGCCCGGACTGGGAAATCCGCTCATGGTGCACCGCGTCGCGGTCGCCACACACCAGGTGATGCCATAACGGCAGATCCTTGCCCTCGCTGACCAGACGATAACCACAGGTCGGCGGTAGCCACTTGAATTCTTCCGCCTGACCCGGCGTGAGCTGAATGCAGTCAGGGACAAACTTGATCCGGTTCGGATAATCGCTGCACTGGCAGGTTTTCAGATCCAGCAGTTTGCAGGCGATGCGCGTGTAATAGACGCTGTTGTCTTCTTCGTCCTCGAGCTTTTGCAGGCAGCACAGACCGCAGCCGTCGCACAGCGATTCCCATTCCTCGTGATCGAGTTGATCGAGGGTTTTGCGTTTCCAGAACGGTTCGACTATGGCGGCCATGGCTCAAGCATCAACATCAAGGTGGTGAAAAGGCCGCCAGTCTAGTGCCAGCGGGCGCGGGGGCCAAGCGCTGGCGACTGCCGGTAAATCCGCTTGTCCGCACCAGCGCCGCCCGCTGAGCAAACTGGTGGCTACACTTTGAAACCAAAGTGGGAGCGAGCCTGCTCGCGAAAGCGCTGTGTCAGACACGCTGTTGTCGACTGACACGCCCTCTTCGCGAGCAGGCTCGCTCCCACAGTGAAATCGGTGGAGAGTCAGTAACCGCGGGTGAAATCCACCTCGCCGCGCAAAGCTTCACCTGCCTCATACGCTTTCAGGTTCTGCACAAACAAATCCACCATCAGCGCCGGCGAGGTCGGTGCCGAGCTGTGCCCGGTCAGGAGCAAGCCCCACGCGGTCCAGAATGGATGGCGTTGCGGCAATGGTTCCTGACGGCAGACGTCGATTACCGCGCCGGCCAGATGCCCTTCCTTCAAGGCTTCTACCAGATCGGCATCGACCACTGCGACGCCACGCCCGGCGTTGATGAACAATCCGGTCGGCTTGAATTGTTTGAACAGCGCCGCGTCGTAGATATCGTGGGTGTGTTCGGTGTTCGGCAGCAGATTGACAACGTAATCCACTTCGCCCACCAGACGCGGAAGATCGGCCAGCGCGCCGACTTCGACAAACGGCGCCTGTTCGCGGGCACTGCTGGCGATGCCGTACAGCTCGACGCCGAACGGCCGCAGAAACTGCGCAACGCTCTGGCCGATGTCACCGGTGCCGACGATCAGCACCTTGCGCCCTACCAGACTCTGGCCGCTGCGGTTGTCCCATTTGCGCTCGACCTGGCTGACCAGCCGCGCCAGCACTTCGCGTTCGTGGCCGAGGATGTAGGTCAGCACATATTCAGCCATGACCTGACCGAAAATCCCCACGGCGCGGGTCAGTCGATAGTCGCGGCGCAGGCCGTCGGCGAGCAGCGGCGTGATGCCGGCCCAGGTCGATTGCAGCCATTGCGGTTGATGGCCCTGGCGCAGCAAGGTCGCCAGCAGATCCGGCTGGCCCAGCCACACCGGGCAATCGGCGGCCTGACGCGCCAGTTCGGCGGAGTCGCCGCTGGTCAGGATTTCAAGCTCGGGCAGCGCCTGACGCAGCAGGCGGGCGTATATCGCGTAGTCGTGTTCGGCAATCAGAACGCGCATCTTCAAACCTTTCGCAAACCGTGCAAACAGCCGCCGGGTTCGGGCCGGCCATCGCGGTAAAAACAGTTCCAGGGTTAACCGAGGCCCAGAACAGGGCCTCGCGGGTCAGACCGGGTCGTTGCGTCGCAGCAACTCTTCGGGCAAGTGCTCGATGTACTCGTCCTCGGCCGGTGGCATTTGCAGGTGATAGCCCTGCTTGTCGAGGTTTTCCAGAACCACGGTGATGTCTTCGCTGGCCAGCTTGCGCTCGGGCGACAGCACCAGATCGAAGGAGTGCTTCGCTTTGCCAAAAGCCGTCATCAGCGCTTCCGGCACGCGCTCGAGCGCATCGCTCTTGAGCACGTAGAGATACATGCCGCTGCGCTTGGAGCTTTGGTAGATGGAGCAAATACGTTTCAAGGCTGTTCTCCGGCGGTGGCCAGGCTGTCGAGCAGCTTCTGGCCGAGCAATTCGCGGCGCCAGCCACGCAGCGAATCGGGCAATTGGTAAGGCCCCTCGGGGAAGCCGCTTTTGACCAGGGCTTCGAGGGTTTTCTTGCGCAGCATCAGTTCCGGGGCAATACCCAGGCGTTCGGCCTCGGCCTGACCCAGCGCGCGCAGTTGCTTGATCAGCGCAGCGGCTTCGATCGGCAACGGCTCCGGCACTGCCGGCGGCCATTGATCTGGCCCCACACTGCCAGAGCGCTTGATCAGATCAAGCAGAAACTGACCGTCCTGACGTACGGTACGCGGGTGCATGTCTTCAATCTTGCCCAGCGCCGCGAGGTTATCCGGCTGCGTGCGGGCCAAGGGCCACAGCGAGTGTTCACGGACGATGCGGTTGCGCGGCAGGTCGCGGGCGCGGGCTTCTTTTTCGCGCCAGGCGCACAGCTCACGCAGCACGGCGAGTTGTGCACGGGACAACTTCCATGCCAGTTTCGCCTCGCGATACACCTCGTAAGGATCGGTTTCGCGGCGCAGGTTGGCGACCAGTTCGGCGCCATCCTCCAGCACCCAGGCGAACTTGTCGTCGGACAGCTTGGGCCGCAACTCGACGAACACCTCGGCCAGATGCACGGCATCTTCGGCGGCATAGCTGATCTGGGTTTCGGACAGCGGTCGCTGCAACCAGTCGGAACGGGTTTCGCCCTTTGGCAGGTCGATGCCGAGCACCTCCTGCACCAGACGCGAGTAGCCCATCGAAAAGCCGAGGTTCAGGTAAGCGGCGGCCAGTTGCGTGTCGAACAGCGGCGCCGGCAGGCTGCCGGTCAGGCGCAACAGCACTTCGAGGTCTTCGCTGCAGGCGTGCAGGACTTTGAGCACCGCCGGGTTTTCCAGCAACGCTGCCAGAGGTTGCCAGGCGTTGATGGTCAGCGGATCGATCAGGTAGGCGCGTTTGCCGTCGCCGATCTGCAACAGGCCGGCAATCGGGTAGAAGGTGTCGACCCGCATGAATTCGGTGTCGAGGGCAACGAACGGCAGCTGCTGCCACTCGGCGCAAAACTGCGCGAGGCTTTCGTTGTCGCGAATCCAGTGAATATCGATAGCCACACGGCTCTCCCTTGAAGAATGGCGCGCAGTATATATCGCCACCGACGATTTACGCGCCTTTGAAGGGCAAGAGCTGTAAGGAAATGTCTTGCCTGTCAGCAAGAATAGTCTGACAGCAGAAACAGAAAGGCCCGTCGCATTGGCGCGACGGGCAGGAAACGCTTCACTGCTTGGCCAACACGCCGTCGATCACCGCGCCACGACAGCCGGCAAACATGTCCAAGGCAGGTTGATAGACGCTGCTGCGCACTTCCAGCAGGCCGAGCATCGAGTGGAACAGATTGTCCTGGCTCAGCGGCTTGTCCCGGCTCAGTTGCAGGCAATGGGTGTCGACCGAATAGGCCTTCTGATAGCTGTCAGAGAACCACGCCAGCATCGCTACATGCTTCTGTTGCTCGGGCGCCAGCATATAAGGCGTGCCGTGCAGAAACAGGTTGTACTCGCCCAGCGATTCGCCGTGGTCCGACAGATAGAGCATGGCGGTGTCGACTTTGTCCTGATTGCTGCGCAGCACATCGATCAGGCTCGCCAGCACATGGTCGGTGTAGACCAAGGTGTTGTCGTAACCGTTTACGATACTTTCGCGGCTGCAATTGTTCAGCGCGTTACTTTCACAGACCGGAGTGAAGTGTTCGTACTCCTTGGGATACCGCTTGAAGTAGTCCGGGCCGTGACTGCCCATCTGATGCAGCACCAGCACGGTGTCCTTGTCCAGATGATCGATGAAACTTTGCAGGCCTTGCAGGAGGATTTCATCGCGACATTCGCTGTTGGCGCACAGCGCAGGGTCTTGCAACTTGCTGACATCCTGCACCGTGACGCGGTCGCATGTGCCTTTGCAGCCGGACTGGTTATCGCGCCAGATCACATCAATGCCGGCACGCTTGAGCACATCGAGCAAGCCCTCTTCATTCCTGGCCTTGCTGGCGTTGTAATCCTTGCGACCCATGTTGGAGAACATGCACGGTACCGAAACGGCGGTTTCCGTGCCGCAGGAATGCACGTCAGTGAAAGCGATCAGCCCGGCCTCTTTGTCCAGTTGCGGGGTGGTGTCTCGGTCGTAACCGAGAATGCCGAAGTTCTGCGCCCGCGCACTTTCCCCTACCACCAGCACGGTGAGGGATTTGCGTGGCTGTAGCTGCAAGTCGGGGTTGCGCTGGGCATCTTCGCCGATCTTGATGAACGGCTGCTGCGCCGAGACAACTTGCTCTTGCAGATAACCAATGGATGCGCCGATGTAATTGCTCGGCACCAGCATCAGGCGAATTTCGTGGTGATTGCGAAACAGCGACGACAAACCTTGATAGTTGGCCAATGCCACAACGCCGATCACCGCCGCCGAGGCAACACTGACAATAACTTTGCTGAACAACTCGTGATGCCAGCGCCGATAATTGACCGGTACTTTCCACAACAACAAACACGGCAAAACACCCAGCAAGAGAATATAAGCGAACAACTTCAACGAAAGCAGATCACGCACTTCCGTCGCGTTGGTCTCGGCAAAGTTGCGCAACATGCCCGCATCAATCATGACGCCATATTGGCTCATGAAATAAGCCACGCCGGCGCTGACTAAAAACAAAAGAGTCAAAAGTGGTTTAAGCAGTGGCCGGAACGCGAATATCGTCAGCACGATATTGAACGCGGCAAGGATCATCACGCCGAACGCCACGCGCATGGCGATGCCCTTGCCATCGGCGGCGGTGATCTCGAACAGGTGTTGCCAAAGCACCAGATTGAAACCGAGCAACAAAAAGGCGCTGGCAGACAACGTCACCCATTCCGGGCGCACGGCTTTTAACTTCAGCATGATGAGTGACTGTTCCTGAAAGAAGAGCCTCGTCAAGTGTGAAAACTTCATTCACCGAGGCATGCCAAACTTTAGGCAGGCATGGATCAATTTTTCGTGAAAAAGATGCTAATGATTAGTTGCCTCGGAGCACGAACGTGAAAGTTTGCGAGTATTTGAGAATGGTTCAGGTTTTATTCAGTTTCAGGCACTTCGCAATGTCCTCTGTGGGAGCGAGCCTGCTCGCGAAAGCGCAGTGTCAGCAAATAATTGTTTGTCTGGAGGAACGCATTCGCGAGCAGGCTCGCTCCCACATCGGGACAGGGGTGTTATCGAGTTTTTAGGTCTGGCCCGGGGTTTTCTGATTTGCCGACGCCGGCGACGCCACGCCTAATCATCAGCCTCTGCACTCCAAGGCCCGCTGATGAATCACTCCCGCCCCGCCGCTTGGCTGATACTCGCGATCATTCTTGTCGCACTTAATCTGCGCCCCTCAATGGCAGCCATCGGGCCGCTGCTGTCGGCGATCCGTAGCGATATCCCATTGAGCTTCACGCTTGCCTCTTTGCTGACGATGCTGCCGGTCATGGCCATGGGGCTGGCGATGTTCTTCGGCCTGCGCATCAGCCAGCGTCTGGGCGAACAACGCACGGTGCTGCTGTCGCTGTTGGTCATCGGGCTGGCGAGCGTGTCACGGCTGTTTATCGATTCTGCGGTCGAGCTGATCGTCAGCGCGATACTGGCCGGTATTGGCATAGCGCTGATTCAGGCATTGATGCCGGCGCTGATCAAATCGCGCTTTGCTGACAACGTGGCGTTGTGCATGGGCGTCTACGTCACGTCGATCATGGGCGGCGCCGCGATTGCCGCATCGTTCGCGCCGCTGGTGATGGTGCAGACCGGCAGTTGGCGCGTCGGGCTGGCCATCTGGGCGGCGTTGGCATTGGTCGCGTTGCTGGTCTGGTGCTTGCAGCCAGCGCAAGCCCTATCAAGGGTGACCCAGCGGGAGTCTTTCATCACGCGCCGTCGCGCCTGGTTGCTGGCGATTTTCTTTGGCCTCGGTACGGCGTCCTACACCTGCGTCCTCGCCTGGCTGGCCCCGTACTACGTGGAAAAAGGCTGGAGTGAACAAAACGCCGGGTTGATGTTGGGTTTTCTTACAGCGATGGAGGTCATTTCCGGGCTGGTAGTGCCGGCGATCGCCAATCGCAGTCGTGATAGGCGTGGGATATTGGCGGTTCTGCTGTTGCTGATCATCGGCGGTTTCTGCGGGCTGATTCTCGCCCCGCTAACTCTGGCCCTGTTATGGCCTTGTCTGTTGGGGTTGGGGATTGGCGGTCTGTTTCCGATGAGCCTGATCGCCGCGCTGGATCACTGCGACGAGCCGCAGCGCGCCGGTGGCCTGACCGCGTTTGTACAGGGGATCGGTTATCTGATCGCAGGACTGTCGCCGCTGTTGGCAGGGATCATTCGCGATCGGCTGGGCAGTTTCGAAGGTGCGTGGTGGGCGCTGACTGCGGTAATGGTGCTCATGCTGCTGATGGTTGTGCGCTTCAACCCTCGCGACTACACACGTCGCTTGCCCTGCCCGGGCTAGAGGCCTCTGGCCATCTTTTGCGCACGAGATTGGCAACGTCGTGTTGCTAAAAGTTTCTGTCCCACATGTGTCCGTGAAATGTCCTACAAAGGTTTCTCCTGGCACCATCGTTCCGTTAGGATCGTACGCACACGTTTGCGCGAATTCTGCGCAAGGGACAGCGAGACGGAACTCATGCTGAACAGTAATTTGCTTCGCAAGCTCGATATGCAGGACTTGATGGTATTCGTCGCCGTGTACGAGCAGAGCAGTGTCACCGATGTCTCGGAAACCCTGTTCGTCAGCCAGTCCACCGTCAGTTATTGCCTGAAGAAACTGCGCACCAGTTTCGAAGACGAACTGTTCATCAACACCCGCACCGGCATGCGCCCGACCTACAAGGCCTGCAGCATGTACGGCCATGTGCAGAAAATCCTCGAAAGCATCAACCTCTGCCACGCCGGTGCCCCGGCCTTCGACCCGAGCCGGCAGGCGGTGACTTTCAACATCTGCGCCCCGGAATACTTCGAGCAATTGATTCTGCCGCGACTGTTGAAGCGCTTCGATTTCGACGACTTGCCAGTGATGGTCAACATGCACAAGTTTGAAACCGACGTTCCGGCCGAAGAGTTGCGCGACGGCAGCCTCGATCTGGTGATCAGTTTCGGCCCGCACTTTCACCGCCAGCATGCGGATCTGAAATCCCGGATGTTGCTGGAAGATGACCTGGTCTGCGTCTTCGACAAACGCGCCACACCACTCGAACCGCGCCTGAGCCTGCAAGCATTCACCGAACGTCGGCATGTGTTTCCAACGCCGTGGACTTCAAGCACCAACATGGTCGACGGCTGGCTGGCGCGGCAAGCGCAAAAGCGCCAGATAGTGGCCCGATCGAACAGCTACAGCGCCGCGTTGAAGATGATCACCGGCACCGATTTCATCCTCACCCTGCCCCGGCGTATCCAGCGTCTGCTGACCAACGACGCAGTGTTCAACCACTGCGAAGCGCCCAACGGCCTGCCGGGTTTCACCCTCGACATGCAGTGGAGCCAGAGCGCCGATCAGGACAGCGCCAACGTCTGGCTGCGCGAGCAGGTGATTCAGGTGTGCAGCGAGCTGGAAAACGCCTGAACGTCAGATGCCGATGGCGGCTTTGCTGTAGGACTCGCGATCGATGTCGAGCAGTTCCACGCACAGTTGCACTTCGAGCCCGGCCGGCCATTCGCAGAGTTCCTGCAACACTGCCAGCAGACTTTGCGAGAGCTGCTTCTTGATCTCCGCCGAGCGCCCGCTGAGCAAGGCCAGTTTCACATGGACGAAGGCACGCTCGCCCTGCGCCGTGCCGACCTTGAAGTTGTCGATCTTGATCGCGCGGCTCTTGATATCGAACTCCGCGCCGAACTGACCGGAACCGACCAGCGTGTTGTTGAGCCGGATCAGGGCGATGTCAGCGTTCAACTGCGTCAGGTTGGCGGTGTATTCCATGTGCAGGTGTGGCATTGCGGATCTCCAGTCGGCGGATGCGGGGCGTACATATACCACAATCACACAGCGTCATTTGTGGGAGCGAGCCTGCTCGCGAAAGCGTCCTTTCAGTTTGCACACCCGCGCCTGCTGAACCGCTTCGCGAGCAGGCTCGCTCCCACAGGGATACGTGGCATCTGTTAGATCTGAATACCCGGCCGTTCACTCATGAATGCTTCCAGCCGCGAGCGCAGCCAGCGTTCGGCAGGGTCGCTGTCGACGTGGCTGAGCCAGACCATCGACAGGTCCAGTGTCGGCGTCTTGAACGGGAACGGTTCCTGGAACAGCGCCCCGGACGCCGCCATCGCCGCTGCGGTGTAATCCGGCAGGCTGGCGATCAGGTCGGTGCCGGCCAGCAAAGCCGGCAGTGCGCTGTACTGCGGCACCGACAACACCACCTGCCGCGTGCGCCCCAGTTCCGCCAGCCACTCATCGGCGTAACCGCTGACATTGGCCGTGTGTGACACCAGCACATGCGGGCGAGCGCAATATTCGTCGAGGGTCAGCGGTGTAGCAGAGGCATCGGCGCGCAGGATGCTTGGCTGGATATGCCGCAGCAGTTTGCGTTTGGCGTTGGCCGGCAGGCCACGGGTCTGGCTGATGCCGACGGTGATATCGCCGGCAGCGAGCAGGTCGGGAATGCGCCAGTAATCGACATGTTGCACCACGAACACCACGCTCGGCGCCTCTTGGCGCAACGCGCGCAACAGCGGCGGCAGCAGGCCGAATTCGACGTCGTCGGACAGGCCGATGCGAAAGGTCATGGTGCTCGTCGCGGGATCGAAATCGCGGGTCAGGCTCAGCGCCGCCGACAGTGAATCCAGTGCCGGTTTGAGATGGCGGTAAATGTCTTCGGCGCGGGCCGTCGGTTCCATGCGATGGCCGACGCGGATGAACAGCGGATCATTGAGCATCGTGCGCAAACGGTTGAGTGCCGAACTGATGGTCGGCTGGCCGAGGAACAGCTTCTCCGCCGCGCGGGTCACGTTGCGTTCCAGCATCAGGGTCTCGAACACCACCATCAGGTTGATGTCGGCCTTGCGTAGTTCATTGCGGTTCATCCTTTGCCCCTGCTCCCCGGAATAGCGGCAGTGTAGAAAGGCCCAGGAACCGCGTCTATGGGCCGCTGCGCCGAACAGTCACTGAAGGGTCAATGAAGCGTCAACGCCAGAATGCCAATGGCCAGTTTGCGCGGATCGAGTCCCATGCCCAGCGCTCTCGGGCTGACGGCATCGGCGTGCTGGAAACGAATCACCAGCACGCCTTCACGCTCAATGCGCTGCTGGACTTCAGCTGGCAGATCAACGCTGACAACGTTCGCTTCGGCCTTGAGCAAACGGGTGGAGAGCACCGGCACATCGTTGACGCTAATCTCCAGCCCCTGTTCGGTATGCGACGGCGTAATCAAAGCATTGGCTTCCAGCACAAATGATCTCACCGGGGCCTCGGGCCGCAGAATGATTTGCGATTCACTGCCCTCAGACCACGTGCCCCACGGTTCGCTTTTCGACCATCCGCTGCCGAGGAAAAACGTCGCCAGGCTGGTTACGTTGAAGGTCACGCGCTCGTTCGACTTCATTGGCGAAATCAGCGTAAGGGGATCGGCGGCCACGATGGGCGGGCAATCGGCGCAACGCTTCCAGCCGGGCGCCAGCACGTTCAAACCGTCGATTCTGGCGAGTACGTCAGTCTCGCGATTGAGAGTCAGCGCGGCCGGCAGCACAGTGCGGCTATCGAGTACATACAACGTATCGGCGGCGTATTGACCAGAGCTGACCATCTGGTCGGCCACAGCCTGGGCCGCCTCGGTGGCCTTGGTACTCATGCGGCCGAGGTAGACCGCATTGGTCGGCAGATGATGGCGTCCCGCATACTCGGCCAGCGTTCGCCACTGCTCCGGATAATTCTCCGGGCGCAGCCAGCGCACCGCCTGATAATGGCGGGCTGCCTGATCCCAGAACGGATCAACCAGTGGCGTCGGCCATTGTGGCGCCGGCGTGGCCATGAACAGGTTGCGCGACTCTCCCCAACCGGAACGCGTATCCGCCACTTGCAGCAATAGGGCAATGCTCAGCAGAATCCGTGCCGTGCGCGAAGTATGGCCGCGAATCACCACGTACAGAATGGCGAAAATCGCCATGTACATGACAGGCCAGATCATCCGCCCCGAACCGCGAAAAATTGTCGCCACCGCAACCACCGCATCCGGCAGCGGGATGTGCAACTCGAATGGGCCGACCCCGATGTTGTTGGAAAACGCAAACAGCGCCAAGCCGGCGAGCGCGAGCAACAGCAACGGGTAGCGACGTGGCTTGAGGTGAACATCCGTGCCGCGTTGCAGCCATGCCGCGAAGGCGCAGATGAACAGGAACACCACACCCAAACCAAGGAAAGCAAAACCGTCACCATCGCCCAACACACCGGGCATGTCGCGCAGGGCAAACGACCAGGTTCCCGGGTCGAAAAAGCTCAGCACATTGGCGCGGAACAGACCGTAGCCCATCAGTGCCAGACCGTCATCGCCGACGCTGAAGTAGCCCGCCTGCCAGCAACACAGACTCACCAGCAAAAACAGACCGATCAGTTCGGCCACAGCTTTGCGCGGCGCCAGATGTCGCCGCAGGGTGTGCGCTGCGAGATCGGCGAGCCAGATCAGCGCAATCATCGCCAGCAAATAGGCGTGAATCAGCGCGGCCGCCGCCAGCAACGTTCCCCAGGCCAGAGAGCGCTTGGGCGTGAAGGGCCGCAGCGCCAGGTACAGCGCGGCCAGCAACATGAAATGCCCGCCCAGGGACAGGTGCACGCTCATGCGGATCAGCATGGCCGGAACGAATAAAAACAGCCCGGTGCCGAGCAACCGCAGAACCGCGTCGCGGGTCACCAGGCCGAGCAGTTTCCAGGCAAACCAGCTCTGCAGAATGAAGCAGGTCAGCAACCACAGTCCGAAATACTGAAACGGCTCCGGCAACAGCGCCGAAAACGGCTTGAACAGAAAGGCAAACAGCGGATTGGAATCGGAAAAGATCAAGCCATTGCCCAATTCAAGTCCATAAGACGGATTGAGCCCCAGCGGAAAGCTCCATGGCGAGTGCCGGAAAAACACCCAACCCTGGTAATGGGTGGCCGGGTCGCCGTCGCCCAGCCAGGCAATGTTCATCGGGTTCAACGCCCGTGGGCCGACCACGATAAAAAAGGCCAGAATGCCTAGCAGCACAGGCAACAGCGCAGCGGCCCGAGAGGTTGAGCAAAGCTTCATCGATACGTCCAGAAATTATGCAAAACGAAAGTGAACGCTGGCACCGTCAGGGCCACGGCGCCGATCCCGAGCAGATAATGCAACCCAGCCATTTGCGCCGCCCAGGCAACCAGCATCGCCAATAGAAAACCGCCCGCCGAGACCGACACAAAGCGCAGTAACGTGCGCCCGTGCAGGCGAGCTGAAAAGCTCCAGGTGGTATTGATCACATACGACACAACGGTCGCCACGGCAAAGGCGAAACCATTGGCCAGCGGCGGTTCGGGCGCGATGAAGCGGATGAACATCACGGCCACCAGCGCATGCAGCGCAGTGACGAACAGCCCGGTCAGGGCAAAGCGCAGACCACGGCGAACCAACGCTGAACGATCACTGTCGATCACGGTTTCTGCGCCAGCACGAAGACGCTCAAACCGGCCAGCCGGTTGCTGCCCATCAACGGCAACTCCATTCGGCAAAGAGTCTTGAGCACGCTGTTGACCCACGGGTGATGACGCTTGAGTTGCGACTGCGGCCGTGCGGTTTGCGAACCTTGAGGTATCAGGCGCAACGCTGCGGCGATAGGAAACACCGCACCGAAATAGTAGGCGCCGCGCTGCACGGTCAAACCGGCATCGCCCGCCAGGGTTTCGAATTGCGCGAGGGTGTAGCGGCGCTTGTGCTCAAGAAAATCATCATGACCGCTCCAGAGAAACTGAAACGCCGGCACCGTCATCAGAAAACGACTGCCCGAAGGCACTTTATCGACATAGTTTTTGAGCAGGCCGAGGTCGTCGTCGACATGCTCGAGCACGTCCATCAGTAACACCAGATCGGCATCGATGCTGTCGATGCCGCGGCGGTAATGCACCGGTTTGCCCGCGGTGGTGGCGCTTGAATCGGCGGGGTAACTGATGTCGACGCACCACGCCTCATGCGCGTCGGTGTGGGTCAGCAGATGATGCGAGAAAAACCCCGAGCCGGCACCGACATCGAGTATTCGTCGGATCGGCATGTTACCCAGCAATCGCCGGGTCGCCGCCGCTTTGCAGCAGTAATACCAATGCTCATCGATGCTGTCGCCGAGGATGTCGGTTTCCTTGAGATCCATCTGTCAGTCCTTGGGGTCGTAAACGCGACGCACCAGAAAAACCGGCCGGCGTTTGGATTCGATATAGGTGCGGCCAAGGTATTCGCCGAGTACGCCAATGCCGATCAATTGCAGACCGCCAAGGAACGTGACTGCGACCATCAGCGAGGCATAACCAGGCAAGTCGACACCGTGGATCAGTGTGCGCAGGACAATGAACATGGCGAACGCAAACGACACCAGCGAAACCGTTGCCCCCAGGTAAGTCCAGACCCGCAGCGGCTCGGTGCTGAAACTGGTGATGCCTTCGAGGGCGAAGTTCCACAGCCGCCAGCCATTGAATTTGCTTTGCCCGGCCACGCGCTCGGGGCGCTCGTAGTCGACATGAGTGGTGCGGAAACCGACCCAGGCGAACAGACCTTTCATGAAGCGTCGCGACTCAGGCAGGGTCAGCAAGGCATCGACCACGCAGCGGTCCATCAAGCGGAAGTCGCCAACGTTCTCCGGCAACGGCTGTTCGGCGATGCGGTTGTGCAGGCGATAGAACCAGTGGGCCGAGGTCGATTTGGCCCACGTGTCGCTGCGGCGGCTGACACGATGCCCCAGCACCACTTCGTAACCTTCGCGCCAGCGCTCGATCATCTGCAAAATGACTTCCGGCGGGTCCTGCAGATCGGCGTCGATCGGTACCACGATCTTCCCGGTGGCCATTTGCAGACCGGCCGACAACGCCGCTTCCTTGCCGAAGTTGCGGCTTAGATCGACGATGCGCAGACGCGAGTCTTGCCGCTGCCGTTCAAGCAAGCGCTCAAGGGTGGTGTCGGTGCTGCCATCGTTGATGAAGACCAGTTCAAGATCGATCAGTGCCTGCGTCTGAAAGACGTCGTCGATGCGCGAAAGAAAGCTGTCGAGGCTGTCGGCCTCGTTGAAAACGGGGATCACCAGCGACAACGTCACCTGCCCGGCCTGTTGCGTTCCGTGCTCAGTCAAAGGAGTGCTCTTTTTATAGTTTGTCGGTCATCGAAAGTCTTTCGAGGCCATGAGCCGTGCCGTATTAAGCAGCAGCCGGCACGCACGTGCAAGCAGGACACGGCGTCATATCGGCCAATTCGCCGGGCAGTCGCCGCGCTCTGGCCAGCGTCTTTCAGAAACATCCGCGAACGATTGGAAACAAATCCGCGATAGCCAAAAAAACCCGCTGCGCTAGGCTTGCGTCGATGCGCCACACAGGTTGGTGCGCCTATCGATCGCAGGGAGCGAACCGTATGTATTTCGAAATCTACCGACAAACCCGAGGCACCCCCAGCACTGGCAAAGGCCAATGGCGCTGGCGCCTGCGTGCGCGCAACCACGAGACGGTGGCCAGTGGCGAATCGTATGTGAACAAGGCTGATTGCCTGCACGTGATCAACCTGATCAAAGCCGTACAGGGCGAGACGCCGATCAAGGAGATTTGAGCGAAACCACATTCATCAAAGGTGCATGTGCTGCATTTGTTGCTTCCATGCACCCCGGCGCCTCTAGCAGCGGGCGCAGAGATGCGTCGACAGTGGAGCGAACCGGGAAAGCATCAGAGCTGTAACAGAACCACGCCGACCAATATGGCAATCACTGCCGATATCGCCAGCACTTGCGTCGAGGTCAAGGCCAGCGCTGCATCCCTGGAACGGCCGACGAAGCGGCCGCGAATCTGATGCCGATCCGGCTGCGCTTCGAACAGGTTGTCCGGGTGCTCGTTGTCTTCAGGCTCATTGGTCTGCTGACCGGACCATGCACTTCGCGCCATCAAACGGTCGAGCAGACCGGGCATGACCGACTGCCCAATAATCGCTTTGATCGTCGACCACCCCAGCCACAACTCTCGCGGAGGATGCTTTACCACACTGAAAATCGCCCGTGCCGCTACGTCGGGGTCGTGAATCGGTGGTACAGGTTGGGGACGCTTGGGCAATTTGTTGCGTGCCCAATCGAACTGCGGGGTATTGATCGCGGGCAATTGCACCATGCACACGCGAATATGGCTGCGCTCATGCAGCAACTCACAGCGCAACGAGTCGGTAAAACCGCGCACGGCAAATTTTGCCCCGCAGTAAGCGGCCTGCAACGGAATGGCGCGATAGGCCAGCGCCGAGCCGACCTGAATGATCAGTCCCTTGTTGCGTGGGCGCATCAACGACAGCGCTGCCAACGTGCCATGAACCGTGCCGAGATAGGTTACCTGGGTGACGCGCTCAATCTCGGCGGCGGACAATTGCTCTATCGGCGAGAGCACTGTGACCATCGCCGCGTTGACCCAGACCGCCAGCGGCCCGAGCGCGGTTTCCAGTTGCTGGGCGGCCTGCTGCACGGCGAGCGCATCGGCGACGTCGACGCTGACTGTTTCAACCTGAACGCCATACGCTCGCAGCTCCTCTTGCGTGGCGGCCAGCCCCGCCGGATCACGCGCCAACAGCCCGATGTGGTAGCCGCCAGCGGCAAACCGATGGGCCACCGCGCGCCCTACGCCAGCACTGGCGCCGCTAATCACCACCAAAGATTGCTCCTGCATGAACCGTCCTCGTCGACGCTCAGTCGATCGGCCCGTTATTGATCATCAAGTCATCGCTCACTGCCAATATCTCCTCGGGGATCGGGTCCCTCACTGGTTGTTCAATGCAGTCTTTAGGATGGACGCCGAACGTGCGCCGTCAGTTCGTTTTTTCAGCCGAGCATCAAGCGCAGCTTGCGCAAAAGGTCCACCGGCGCGTAGGGCTTGGCGATCAATTCGAACTCATTGTCAGCCAGCTCATTGGGCGTCGACTCGTCCGCGCAGTACCCGGTCGTCAGCAGGATCTTCATGGCCGGATAGCGTTGGCTGATTTCCCGCGCCAGTGCCAGCCCGTTCATGTCGCCCGGCATGACCAAATCGGTGAATACCAGGTCGTATTCGCTACTCTGCAGCACGGCCAGTGCCTCGCTCGCATCTGCAGCGAGGTCGGTGTGGTAACCCTGTTCGGACAATACAAAGCGCGCCAGTTCAGCGACTTCGGCGCGATCCTCGACGATCAGGATGCGCTCCGTGCCCTTGAGATTTTCTGCGGTTTCAGCGGAGCCAGATGCCGATAGCTGACTGTCATCCGCCGGGAAGAACAGGCGCACCGTGGTGCCGAGTCCCGGCGTCGATTCGATTTTGACCACACCGCCGGATTGCTTGACGAAGCCGTAAACCATCGACAAACCGAGGCCGGCACCATTGCCTTCCTCTTTGGTGGTAAAAAACGGTTCCATCACTTTGTCGAGATCGTCAGCGGCAATGCCCACGCCGTTATCGGCAACCGCGATGCAGACGTAACGCCCCGCCGCCAGTCCGCCCTGGTGCGGATCCGTCGAGTCCGGTACATCGACGTTGCGGGTCTGCACGGTGATCGCAGGTTGCTGCTGGTCAACCAGCGCATCGCAGGCGTTGGAGAGCAAATGGTTCAGCGCCATCTCGGCCTGCGCCGGGTCGAGCCGGCAGTTCCACAAGTCCTCGGCCAGTTCGAATCGCGGTTCCAGATCGGCGGATTCATGCGTCGGCAGCGTAGAGCGCTCAAGCAAGGCATTGAGATTGATCACCCGGCCTTCGAGCCGTTGTCGGCGGGAGAATGCCAGCAGATGCTGGGTCAGCAAACGTGCTTTTTCCGCCGCCGCGCGAGCGTGGCCGGCGCCGACCACGATGCGTTGCGGATCGATGCTCGGCCGCTTGGCGGTGTGCTGGATCAGCTCGATGTAGCCGATCATCACTTGCAACAGATTGTTGAAATCGTGGGCAATGCCACCGGTCAACTGCCCGAGTGCTTCCATGTTTTCGCTGTAACGCAAACCGTCCTCGGCGTCACGGCGGCGGCTGACGTCCATTTGCGAAGCGAAGAAATACACCAGTTGTCCGCGCTCGTTGAATAGCGGCGCGATGAACAGCTCGTTCCAGAACGACGAGCCGTCCTTGCGATAGTTGAGCACCTCCACGCAGGTTTCGTGTTGATGTTTCAGCGCTTGCTTGACCCGTTGCAACACCGCACGATCAGTCTGCTCGCCTTGCAGAAACCTGCAGTTGCGCCCGAGCACTTCTTCCAGCTCGTAGCCGCTGAGTTCAAGAAACGCATTGTTGGCAAAAATGATGGGATCGTCGGGCTGCGCTGGATCGGTGACAATCATGGCCATGCGGCTGACCTGCACCGCCGCGAAAAACACATCTTTGCGTTCTTGCGAAAGGGTCGCCGCATCGGCGCGGTCGACGATCGGCCTGGATTTTCTGGGCAAGTTGACCTCCGCTAAGTGACTCCGTTTCGCTGTGACCATCATCAGCGAGCGAAGTGCCGAGGCCAGCCGCCGACAGCGCGGGTGTCCGATGAATTGTCGCAGTCCATCGATGGATCCGAATCGCCTCGCTGATTGTCGAAAGCTCACCGAGAACTGCACGCAATATCTGAAATCCGATCCGCCAGGGAGAACCACCGTGGATTTGTTGTTTCTGGGCACGTCTGCCGGCGTGCCGACCCGCCAGCGCAACGTCAGCGCGACGGCACTGATCGCGTCTGCCGGCAAGGGCTGGTACCTGATCGATTGCGGTGAAGGCACCCAGCATCAGGTGCTGCGCACGCCGCTGTCACTGAGTGAATTGCGGGCGATTTTCATCACTCATGTGCACGCCGATCACTGCCTGGGCTTGCCGGGTCTGCTGGCGAGCACCGGCATGTCCGGACGCACGCGGCCACTGGACATTGTGCTGCCAACATCGCTGCATCCATGGCTGAAAATGAGTCTGGAGGTGACGCAATCGTATCTGCCGTTCGAGATCAACCTGCACGCTGTGGAAACGCTCACGGAGTGGCGCAACGTTAACGTTCAGGTGCAGACCGTCGAACTGTCACATCGGGTGCCGTGTCACGGTTATGTGTTCACCGAGTCCGACCCGGAACCGCGTCTGGACGTGCAGCGCCTGGATGCCGAGGGTATCGAACGCGGCCCGCTCTGGGGTCAGTTGGCCCACGGTCAGGACGTGGAGGTTGACGGACGGATGCTGCACGCTCGCGACTATCTGCTGAGTTCACGACCTGATCGACGCATCATTGTCTGCGGCGATAACGATCGGCCGGCACTGCTGGCCGAAGTGGCGCAATCGGCGGATGTGCTCGTGCATGAAGCGACATTCGTGCAGGCAGCGATCGACCGCGCTCGTGCCAGTTACGGCCACAGCAGCGCCGCCGCTGTCGCCGGTTTCGCCGAATCAGCCGGGGTGCGCAATCTGGTGTTGACGCATTTCAGCGCGCGCTATCAGGCCAATCCGGCGGTGAGCCCGTCGATCGAGGATGTGCGCAACGAAGCGGCAGCGTTGTATCACGGCCAACTGATTCTGGCGCGGGATCTGCAGCGCTATCACCTCGACCGTTTGGGGCATTTGCAGCCCGTAGCGATCGAGCGCAAATCTTTGCAAGTCACCAAGATTTCACAGTGATTAACCGGGGCGCGCCGCCTGATGTCAGGCGCGCGCCCCATCAAGCGCTCATAGACGATCTTCGCCCGTGCTTCAGCTGCGATGTTGGAGCGCATGTCGGCGCCCTTGTTGAGCATGACGATGATCGAGCCAATGATCTCCAGGTGACTGAGTTCTTCAGGCCTTCAGCGCGCGATTCGATTTCCGGCGCCGCGACCACTAACGCAGCAAATGCACCACCAACCCAACCAACGCACAGCCCAGCAACACCTGAATCACTCCGCGCTTGAAGCGAAACAGCGCAATGGCCGCCGCAAGCGCAATCAACGCCGACGTCCAGTCCAGGCTGCCGCTGAAACCCTGCGGCCAGAGCACGTGATAGCCGAAGAAACACGCCAGATTGAGAATCACGCCGACCACCGCAGCGGTGATCGCGGTAAGCGGGGCGGTGAATTTGAGTTCGTCGTGCGTCGACTCCACCAGCGGGCCGCCGGCGAGGATGAACAGGAATGAGGGCAGAAAGGTAAACCACGTCACCAGCGCGGCGGCGACCGCTCCGGCGAGGAACACCTGATCGGCGCCGAACACCTGCGTCACATAAGCGCCGACAAAACCGACAAACGCCACCACCATGATCAGCGGCCCCGGTGTGGTTTCGCCCAGCGCCAGGCCGTCGATCATCTGCGTCGGAGTCAGCCAGCCGTAGTGACCGACCGCACCTTGATAGACGTAGGGCAACACTGCGTAAGCTCCACCGAAGGTGAGCAGCGCTGCCTTGGTGAAGAACCAGCTCATCTGCGTCAACGTGCCCTGCCAGCCAAACAGCGCAGTCAACACGCCCATCGGCAATGCCCACAGCGCGGCGCCAATCACGGCGAGCATGGCCAGTTTCGTCCAGCTGAAACGGGCATGGGCCGGTGTTGGCGTGTCGTCGTCGATCAACGCCGGACCGAAAGACTTCTTCGCCGCACTATGTCCGCCGGCCGTGAATTTTTCCGGCGCCAGGCGACCGCCGAAATAGCCAATCACCGCCGCGCCCAGCACGATCAGCGGAAACGGCACATTGAACGCAAAAATCGCCGTAAACGATCCCGCCGCAATTGCCCACAGCCAATTGTTCTTCAGCGCCCGCGAACCGATCCGATGGGCCGCCTGCACGACGATGGCCGTCACCGCAGGCTTGATCCCGTAAAACAGCCCGGCCACTACCGGCACCTCACCGAAGGCGATATAGAGCCACGACAGGAAAATCAGGATGAACAGCGAAGGCAACACGAACAACGCCCCGGCCACAATCCCGCCCCAGCTTCGATGCATCAGCCAGCCAATGTAGGTCGCCAGCTGCTGCGCCTCCGGCCCGGGCAGCAACATGCAATAGTTCAAGGCATGCAGAAAACGCCGCTCGGAAATCCAGCGCCGGCGCTCGACCAGTTCCTGGTGCATGATCGAAATCTGCCCGGCCGGCCCGCCGAAACTGATAAAGCCCAGCTTCAACCAGAACCAGAACGCCTCGCGCAGACTCACGCTCTGCGGCTTCACCTCGTCATCACCCGCCAACGGCTGAACTTCACTCATCGAGCTGTTCCTTTTATGCAGTCGGCAGGTTGTACCCGAAAAGCATTGCGAACAAAACGCCAGAAACGAAAAAGCCCCCGTAATCAGCAATGATTACGGGGGCTTCGTCTTGTTCAATAATGGCGGAGAGATAGGGATTCGAACCCTAGGTACCGGTGAAGGTACAACGGATTTCGAATCCGTCCCATTCGGCCACTCTGGCATCTCTCCAACGGCGCGCATCATAACAACACTTTCGTCGGTTGCGAACCCCCCAAACGAAATTTTTTCCGTGCTATCAGATGCTTGCGTCGATTAAAGCGGTACGCCCAGACGAGCGGCGACTTCTTCGTAGGCTTCGATGACATCACCGAGGCCCTGGCGGAAGCGGTCCTTGTCCATCTTCTTCTTGGTGTCCTTGTCCCATAGACGGCAGCCGTCCGGGCTGAACTCGTCGCCGAGGACGATGGAGCCGTCGCTGAACACGCCGAATTCAAGCTTGAAGTCGACCAGCAGCAGGCCGGCGTCGTCGAACAGTTTGCTCAGGACTTCGTTGACCTTGAGCGACAGTTCCTTCATGCGCACCAGTTGCTCGGCGGTGCCCCAGCCGAATGCAACAACGTGGGATTCGTTGATGAACGGGTCGCCTTTGGCGTCGTCCTTCAAGAACAGTTCGAAGGTGTACGGGTTGAGCTTCATGCCCTCCTCGACGCCCAGACGCTTGACCAGGCTGCCGGCGGCGTAGTTACGCACGACGCATTCGACCGGGATCATGTCGAGCTTCTTCACCAGGCATTCATTGTCGCCCAGCAGTTTGTCGAACTGGGTCGGCACGCCGGCCGCTTCGAGTTTCTGCATGATGAAGGCGTTGAACTTGTTGTTCACCATACCTTTGCGATCGAGCTGTTCGATGCGCTTGCCGTCGAACGCCGAAGTGTCGTTGCGAAACAGCAGGATCAAGCGGTCAGCGTCGTCGGTTTTGTAAACCGATTTGGCTTTGCCGCGGTAGAGTTCTTCACGTTTTTCCATGATGGGCTCCGCTTGCTAAGTAGGTGGGCTAGGCGATGTGGCGCCAGTCGAGCCCTGAATCTTGATCGGCCAGTTGCAGCCAGTCCGGGTCGCACCCGAGGGTGTCGACAAAACATTGCCGGGCCAGCTGCGGCAGGTTGTTCTTGCTGCTCAGATGGGCCAGGACCAGGTGTTGCAAGCCCTGCCAGCCCAACTCGGCCACCAGGAATGCCGCCTGATGGTTGTTCAGATGTCCGCGTTCGCCGCCCACCCGCTGCTTGAGAAAGTACGGGTAGTGACCACGAGCCAGCATGTCGCGGCAATGGTTGGACTCGATCATCAATGCATCGAGGTCCCGATAGCCATCCAGCACCCGCTCGCAGAACGATCCCAGGTCGGTCAGCAGGCCGAAGCGCCGCTGTTCCTGATCGCTGAAGACGTACTGGGTCGGCTCCTGCGCGTCATGGGCCACGGCAATGACCCCGACGTTCAGTGCGCCGATCTGCAGTTGCTCGCCGCCGGCGAGAAAGCCTGCCGGTTCCAGCGGTTTGCGCATCCCGCGCAGTGTGCCGCGACTGAGGTAGACCGGCAGATTGTAGCGCCGAGACAGCAAACCCACGCCATGCACGTGGTCGGCATGTTCGTGGGTCACGAGTATCGCGCTCAGCTGCGCCGGGTGCACACCCAGGCGCAACAGACGTCTTTCGGTTTCCCGCAGGGAAAAACCACAATCCACCAGCACGTACGTATCAGCACTGGCGATCAGCGTGCCGTTCCCTTGGCTACCGCTGCCGAGAACGGCAAAACGCATATCGGATCAGCCCAGGTTGTCCTGAATCACGCTCAACACTTTACGCGCGACATCGGCCGGCGCGACGGTGTTGATGTTCTTTTCTACGGTGACCTGGATGTTCTCGCCCACCTTGCTCAGGCGAACCTGATAACGCTCGGCGCGGGCTTCGACTTCTTCCTTGCTCGGCGCACTGCCGAACAGGCTGCTGAAAAAGCCAGGCTTGTCGTCTTTCTTCTCGGCTTTTTCGGCCAGGTTGATGTAGTACAAGCCCAGGCTGCGGTTGATGTCTTCAACGCGCCATTCGCCCTGTTCCAGCGCACGGCCGACGCTCGACCAGGCGCGGTCCAGATCGGTACCGACGTTCAAGACCGGGTTGCCGCTGCCGTCTTCGTTCAGGCTGACACGGCTCGGGGCGTCGAAATCACGCGAGGCCAGCATCGACACCGAGCCGCCCTTCTCGGAGGTGCGACTCATGCTCGCGAGCATGTCGTCGACCAGCGCAGCGTCCAGGCCAGTGTTGACCGAACGGTTGGTGAAGGCCACGTCGGCCGTGCTGCCGGCAGGACGCTCGGCGCTGACTACGTAGATTTCACTGGTGTTGCGCTGCACGCCCGGCTCGATACGTACGCGCACACGGGTTTCGCTGTCGCTGGCGATACCGGCCGCACTCAGGCGCTTGGCCATCGATGCGGACAACTCGTCGGAGTGCTGCCAGGTAGTGGTGAACTCGCCGGTCTGCGGACGCTGTTCATCCAGACGGAAACCGTTGTCCTGGAAGAACTGCAGCGCCACTGGCCAGACTTCGGCCGGTGGATGCTGGGCTACGACCCAACGCGAATCACCGCTCTTCTGCAGCGAGTAATCCGTGGCATCGGCAACCGCCGACAGCGGCTGAGGACGCGGCACGACGTATTCGCCCGTCGCGGTGTCATCGGCCACGTTGCGCGGGATCGGCAACAGCGGATCGAGACGTTTGGCAGTGCTCACATCCGGTGGCAATTGCATCGGTGCAGTCTGTTGCGCTTGCAGGTAATCGCTTCCACGGTCGCGGAAATAACCTTCCGGCCCCCAGACCCATCCGCAGCCACTGGTGCTGGAGATAATCAAGGCAAGTGCGGAAAGTCCGGCCATTCGCTTCATGCGTTGTACTTCCTCAATTAAACCAGGACGTTGCACTGGCGCAGGGCCGAGCGCAGCGTTTCATGACAAGGGGTGCTCAGCCAGGTCAGTGGCAGGCGGATGCCTTCGTGCATCAGGCCCATTTCGACCAAAGCCCACTTCACCGGAATCGGGTTGGCTTCGATGAACAGGTCCTTGTGCAGCGGCATCAGTTTTTCGTTGATTGCGCGTGCGGTATCGGCGTCGCCCTTCAGCGCGGCCTCGCACAGGTCAGCCATTTCGCGCGGGGCGACGTTGGCGGTGACCGAGATGTTGCCTTTGCCGCCCAGCAGGATCAGCTCGACAGCAGTCGGATCATCGCCGGACAGCACGATGAAATCCTTGCTCACGCCATCGATGATCGCTTTGGCGCGCTTGAGGTCGCCGGTGGCTTCCTTGATGCCGATGATGTTCGGCACGGTGGACAGGCGAATCACCGTCTCGGCCTGCATGTCGCAGGAGGTGCGGCCGGGAACGTTGTAGAGAATCTGCGGAATGTCGACCGCTTCAGCGATGTGCTTGAAGTGCTGGTACAGACCTTCCTGGGTCGGCTTGTTGTAATAAGGAACCACCAGCAGGCAGGCATCGGCGCCGGCGGCCTTGGCGTTGCGGGTCAGCTCGACGGCTTCGCGGGTCGAATTGGCGCCGGTGCCGGCGATGACCGGAATGCGCCCGGCAACCTGTTTGACCACGGCTTTGATGACGGCGATGTGCTCTTCTACATCAAGGGTGGCCGACTCGCCGGTAGTACCGACGGCGACGATGGCATGGGTGCCGTTCTTGAGGTGGAAGTCCACGAGTTTGCTGAGGCTGTCCCAGTCAAGACGCCCTTGTGCATCCATGGGAGTGACCAGTGCCACCATACTGCCCGCAATCATGAAACCGCTCCTGCCGGAAAAAGAGAGCGGTAATGGTACTGGCGCCAAGATGCTTGCACAAGCGAAGTACTGCGCCGCTGCCATTCCCCTTGGCGCCGCTTTTCGCTACCCTTCAGACTTTGATCGGTACAGATCAGCTTGTACGCCGGGTTTCAGCCTCCCCTTTCGGCCTCCCAGGCCCCGTTCCTGCGTCGCATCGACGCGCTCCCGCACAGTGGAGCGAGCCGCGAACGCTGGCCGGGGCTCTTTATACGGACCGCCAGAACAGGCACGCCCGGCCACCAATGCCCGTCAACCTACCGACCGCTCATCGCTTTAGGAATGCTGCATGTCCACCCCCACAGTTCGCGAACAATTCCTTGTCATCAGTGCCCTCGGCGCCAACCCCATGGAGCTGACCAACGTCCTGTGCCGCGCCAGCCATGAAAACCGCTGCGCTGTCGTCACCTCTCGCCTGACCCGCCACGGCGAGTGCAGCGCTCTGGTGCTGGAAGTTTCCGGTAGCTGGGACGCCCTCGCGCGCCTCGAAGGCAGCCTGCCATTGCTGGCCAAGCGTCACGCTTTCACCGTCAATGTGGTGCGCAGCGCCGCTCTGGAAAATCGTCCGCAAGCGCTGCCTTACGTGGCTTACGTCAGCTCGGCGTATCGCCCGGACATCATCAATGAGCTGTGCCAGTTCTTCATGGACCATAACGTCGAACTGGAAAACCTCACCTGCGACACTTACCAGGCTCCGCAGACCGGCGGCACCATGCTCAACGCCACGTTCACCGTGACCCTGCCGGCCAACACGCAGATCAGCTGGCTGCGCGATCAGTTCCTCGATTTCGCCGACGCGATGAACCTGGATGCCCTGATCGAGCCTTGGCGCCCACAAAACCCAATGTAAGGAAGCTTTCATGGCCGTTGTCATCGACCAACCGGTTGCGGATTTCACCGCGCCTGCGACCAGCGGGCAGACCGTCAGCCTGTCCGAACTCAAGGGCAAGCAAGTGGTGATCTATTTCTACCCGAAGGACAGCACCCCGGGCTGCACCACTCAAGGCCAGGGCTTTCGCGATCAATATGCGGCATTCAAGGCTGCCAACACCGAAGTCTTCGGCATTTCCCGCGACAGCTTGAAGTCGCACGAAAACTTCAAAGGCAAACAGGAATTTCCGTTTGAGCTGATCAGCGACAAGGACGAGGCGGTTTGTCAGCTGTTCGACGTGATCAAGCTGAAAAAGCTGTATGGCAAGGAATACCTGGGCGTTGATCGCAGCACTTTCCTGATTGATAAGGACGGTGTGCTGCGTCAGGAATGGCGTGGTGTGAAGGTGCCGGGGCATGTTGATGCCGTGCTGGCGGCGGCTGAGGCTCTGAATAAAGCCTGATGTTTTTGCTGCGTCGTCACCGACGCCATCGCTGGCAAGCCAGCTCCCACAGGGTTCAGCACATACAAAACCTGTGGGAGCTGGCTTGCCAGCGATGAGGCCAAAAGCCTCACCCCGATTTAAAGCAACGGCGCCACCACCGGCTCCTTGCGCGGCCACGCATCGAGCACAGCCTTGAACAGCGTCGCCAGCGGGATCGCAAAGACCCCCCCCCAGAATCCCCACAATCCGCCAAACAGCAGCACCGCGCAGATGATTGCAACCGGATGCAGATTCACTGCTTCCGAAAACAGCAACGGCACCAGCACGTTGCCGTCCAGCGTCTGAATGATTCCGTAAACCGCCATCAGGTAGATGAACTGATCGCTCCAGCCCCACTGGAACAGCGCAATCAGCAGCACCGGCACGGTCACCACTACTGCACCGACATACGGCACCACCACCGACAACCCCACCAGCAACGCCAGCAGCGCCGCGTAATTCAGGCCCAGCGCGATGAAGGCGATGTAGGTCACGCCGCCGCAAATCACGATCTCGATGCCTTTGCCACGTATGTAGTTGGCGATCTGCCGGTTCATTTCCTCCGCGACGCGGGTGATCAGTGCGCGCTCGCGAGGCAGATAGCCGCGCACCCACTCGCCGATCATGGCCCGATCCTTGAGGAAGAAAAACACCAGAATCGGCACCAGTACCAGGTAGATCATGATGTTCACCAGCAGCGGCAAACTCGACAACGAGAAAGTCAGTGCCCACTGACCAAACTTGCCAATCTCGCCCCGCGCCGCTTCGATCGCTTGCAAGACTTGCTCGTCAGACACCAGATGCGGATAGCGCTCTGGTAATAGAAGCAGCAGCGACTGCCACTTGGCGAGCATGCCCGGCAACTCGTTGAACAGCGTGATCAACTGATGCCACAGCAGCGGCAGCACCACGACAATAAACAGCATCAGCGCGCCCATGAACAGCGCAAACACCAGTCCCACCGCCACGCCGCCCGGCACGCGCAGTCGCTCGAGCGTCACCACCAGGCCTTGCATCAGATACGCCAGCACCATCCCCGCCAATACCGGCGCAAGCATGCCGCCGAGGGTGAGCACGGCGGTGAAGGCGAGAACCAGCAGCACCGCCAGCACCACGGCTTCTTCATCGGAGAAGTAGCGCTGAATCCAGTCGCGTAACACTTTGAACATCAATAATCCCTTCGATCGTTAACGCGCTCGCGTCAGGCTTTTTTCAACCAGTAACGGTAGACGCCAGCCTCGTCTTCTTCGCGCAACAGCGCATGACCGGCCAGTTTGGCAAAGGTACGGAAGTCGCGTTGCGAGCCGGCATCGGTAGCGATCACCTTGAGCACAGCGCCGCTGTGCAGTTTGTTGAGTTCCATTTTTGCCTTGAGCAACGGCAACGGACAGTTCAGGCCACTGGCGTCCAGTTCCACGTCATGGGCTACAGCGTCAGTCATTGCGTCACTCCGGTTCGTTGTCGAGCTGCCTAGAATATCTGGTCGCGGCTTCGGTGTCCGGCTACAGTAAGGTCTTTGTCCTCCAAGGCTTTGTGCATGACTTTTCTGCGCCCTACCCTGCTGACGCTCGCTTGCCTGCTCGCCTCACCAGGCTTTGCCGACGATCTGCCGTCACTCGGCGACGCCAGCTCTGCCATTGTCTCGCCGCAACAGGAATACCAGCTCGGCCGCGCCTGGCTGGCCATGCTGCGCAGTCAGGTTTCCCAGCTCAACGATCCGCAGCTCAAGGACTACGTCGAATCCAGCGTGTACAAGCTGGTCGAGACCAGTCAGGTTTCCGACCGACGCCTGGAATTCATCCTGATCAATAGCCCACAACTCAACGCCTTTGCAGCGCCGGGCGGCGTGGTCGGGGTCAACGGCGGTCTTTTCCTCAACGCCCAGACCGAGGGTGAGTACGCCTCGGTGCTCGCTCACGAATTGGCGCACTTGTCGCAACGCCACTTTGCTCGCGGGGTGGAAGCCTCACAAAGAATGCAGGTGCCGATGATGGCCGCGTTGCTGGCCGGCATTGTCATTGCGGCGGCCGGCGGCGGTGATGCCGGCATCGCCACGATCGCTGGCACCCAGGCTGCGGCGTTGCAGGAACAGCGGCGCTTCTCGCGACAAAACGAACAGGAAGCGGATCGCATCGGCATCCTCAATCTGGAAAAGGCCGGTTACGATCCGCGCTCAATGCCGACCATGTTCGAACGCCTGATGCGCCAGTACCGCTTCGACGCCAAACCGCCGGAATTCCTCCTGACTCACCCGGTCACCGAATCGCGTATCGCCGATACCCGCAACCGCGCCGAGCAGGCGAAACCGGGCGGCATCGAAGACAGCATGCGCTACCAGTTGATCCGCGCGCGGGTGCAGTTGATCTACGAAGAAACCCCGGGGCTGGGCGCCAAGCGTTTCCGCGCCCTGCTCGATGAAAACCCGAAAAACGATGTCGCGCGATACGGCCTCGCCATCGCGCAAATCAAGGGCGGCCAGCTGAACGAAGCCCGCGAAAATCTCAAGCAATTGTTGGCCAAGTCGCCCAACGAGCTTATCTACAACCTCGCTCAGGTCGATCTGGACATCACCAACAATCGCCTGCCCGATGCACAATCACGGGTCGACCGCATGCTCACGCAGTTCCCGGGCAACTATCCGCTGAATCAGGTGCGTGTCGATCTGCTGTTGAAACAGAATCGCGCCGCCGATGCCGAGAAGGCGCTGGACAGCCTGCTCAAGTCCCGCCCGGATGATCCGGACGTCTGGTATCAGGTTGCTGAAACCCGTGGCTTGTCGGGCAACATCATCGGCCTGCATCAGGCGCGAGCCGAGTATTTTGCGCTGGTCGGCGATTACCGCCAGGCCATTCAGCAGTTGGACTTCGCCAAGCGCAAGGCTGGCAACAACTTCCCGCTGTCCTCGCGCATCGATGCCCGCCAGCGTGAGCTGATGGAACAGGAGCGTATGGTCAAGGACATGATGGGCTGAGTCTTTCCAGACAAGACAAAAACTTCAGACACAAAAAAACCGCCTCTTTCGAGGCGGTTTCTTTTTTACCTTGTTGCAGGCTTATTCAGCCAGTTTGAAGGTGATGAAGCTGGCACGGCCCTGACGCAGCACGCGCATCGACACCGAACGGTTCTTCGGCAACGCCTTGGCGATGTCGGTGAACTCCTTGGCCGAGCCGATGGCCTGGTTGTTCAGGTGAGTAATCACATCACCCGGCTGCAGACCGATCAGGGCCGCAGGACCGTCCTGCACTTCCTTGATCACCACACCACCTTTGAGGTCGTAGGCTTTCTTCTGCTCGGCGGTCAATTCGCCGACCGCAACACCCAAGCGGTTGCTGCTGCTTTCCGCGCCGGATTTCGGCAGTGCGTCCAGCTCTTTGTCTTCGTCCGGAATTGCGCCGACAGTCAGCTCGACGTTCTTGCGCTTGCCTTCTCGAATCACTTCCAGATTAGCTTTGGCGCCAGCCTTCAGCGCGCCGACCAGATGCGGCAGATCGGCAGACATGACGATCGGCTGACCGTTCATGCTCAGGATCACGTCGCCAACCTGCAGGCCGCCCTTGGCCGCAGGGCCGTCATCCTGGATCTGTGCAACGAGAGCGCCGGCCGGCTTGTCCAGACCGAATGACTCGGCGAGGTCCTTGTTCACTTCCTGAATGACCACGCCCAGCCAGCCGCGGCTGACTTTGCCACCGCTTTTGAGCTGATTGGAAACGTCCATAGCCACGTCGATCGGGATGGCAAACGAAACGCCCATGAAGCCACCGGAGCGGGTGTAGATCTGCGAGTTGATGCCGACCACTTCACCGTTCAGGTTGAACAGCGGGCCACCGGAGTTGCCCGGGTTGATCGGCACGTCGGTTTGAATGAACGGCACATAGTTTTCGTTTGGCAGGCTACGACCGACGGCGCTGACGATGCCTTGGGTCACGGTGTGGTCAAAGCCGAATGGCGAACCGATCGCGACGACCCACTGGCCAGCCTTCAGATCCTGGGATTTGCCGAGCTTGAGCACCGGCAGATCCTTGCCTTCGATTTTCAGCAACGCCACGTCGGAACGTGGATCGGTGCCGACCAGCTTGGCTTTCATCTCACTGCGGTCAGCCAGACGGACGAGGATTTCGTCAGCATCGGCGATCACGTGGTTGTTGGTGAGGATGTAGCCGTCCGGCGAAATGATGAACCCCGAACCCAGCGATTGCGCTTCACGCTGACGCCCGTCGCCACGCGGTGAGCGCTGCTGAGGCGGCATGCCGCGCTCAAAGAATTCGCGCAGCATCGGTGGCAGACCTTCCAGATCCGGCATCTGCTGATTCACGCGACGGTCCGGCAGTTTCTGCGTGGTACTGATATTCACTACCGCTGGCGACGCTTGTTCGACCAACTGGGTGAAATCAGGCAGATCGGCCGCTTGCGCAGCAGGGACCGCCTGACCGAGCAACAGCACGGTGGCGAAGATGGAAAGATAAGACTTCAAACTAGGTATCGACATACAGCTCCCGTTACGACGAGCAGGGTTAAGCGATATGGAGCAAAGGAACACCGGAAACCACAGACCGGTATTTTTGTTCCGGGAACAACAAACAAGGCCAGAGCCGTGAGGCTCTGACCTATAAAAAATTTTCAGGGGTTTTGCAAATGAAAATGCTCAGCAAACATTTCGACGTCTCGACGACGAGGTGGAAATGACTGAAATCAGCTCACTGCTTGCTGGTCGCAGCGCCATCGTTGTTACGCATCGATAGAGCAATTCGTTCGGCGGTGCCAATCGGGATTTCGCCAACCACCGTGACCATCATTTCACCTTGCGGTGTAGTCAAACGACGGGATACCGCGACGGTAGGGCCCAACTGGGTACGAGTATCGGTGACGATTGCACCGTTCAACGGTTCAAGGAACACGGAGAAACGCGCCAAGCCATCGTCATACATCAGGCTGCTGACCTGGGTCTTGGTCTGCGCATCCTTGTGCGAACTGCTGCTGGTCAACTCGAAGCCTGGCGGCAGCCAGTCCGAACGCCAGTTTTGCACGGTCTTCGCCGCAGAAGCCTTGTCATTACCGATGTTGATCGGCTTGCAATCGGCGTCTGCCATCAAGTCTTTGTCCGACGGGACTTCATCAGTGTCGAGGCTGGTGAACTGAAAGCGCTCGAGCAATTGCCCTTTATCGTTCAACAGCAACGACTTGAGCGGCAGGCCGGTTTTCTTGTCCAGATGCAGCTCGAAACCGTATCGGTGCTGATCACGAGGGGTCAGCGACACGATCACTGCATCACGACCGGCCACGCGCGACTTGCCAATGACGGCAAGGTCATACCAATTCTTCAGCTTTTTGGGGTCCACCGCACGGGCGGCAGCGTTGGGGGAATCACCCAATCCCGCAATCAGGGTGCCGCTGACGCATTGAGTACGTCCATCAATGCGCACGACTTCCTGAGCCGAACCGTCGAGCTGCAATAACCGCTCGCGGACCTGGCCATTCTGGACACGATGCCAGATGTTGTGCGTGGAAAAACTGCCGTTGCGCTCGTAAACGAAAGTACCGTGAAAGCTTTGCTGCTGCTCGGCCTGGCCCAGACGGGTCAACCAGTCCTGGGCCTCGTCAGCGTGGGCTGGAACGATGAACCAGCCACTGAGCAGAAGCGAAAGTAGAGGGATGGCGCGCATGATCCTCCTTAACGGTTTTCCAGGCTTGCGGCACGTGCGTATGGCAGCGCGCTTTCAGTTCCTTTGAGTGCAGCCTGCTGAGCGTGCTGACGCAGGTAGCCTGGCAGACGCTGATCATGCCAGCCTGGCTGTCCTTGCAGAACGCCGTTAGCCATAGGACCAGTCGCTTCCGAGCTTTCGCTGTAACCAGCCAGAACTGCCGGACCTTTGACCTGTGGAGTGGCCAGAGTAGGCTGATTCGACTGCTGGGCCAGTTCAACACCAGCGATTTCGTCCTGGTTGTACAGGCGAACACCGGCCAGAACGGCCACGGTTACCGAAGCGGCAACAGCGAGGCGACCCAGGTTGCGCCATGGGCTGCGGGATACTTTGGCCGGAGCCGTTTCGTCTTCCAGCGCAGCGGACACTGCCGCAGCGATATCCAGACGCGGAAGCAGCAGATCCTTGTGCATGGCTGCCCGAGCGATCTGGTAACGAGCCCAGGTCTCACGGGTATCAACATCATCCAGTGCGCTAAGCACTCGACGCAATTCCAGTTCGTCCGCTTCGTTATCCATCACTGCGGACAGCGATTCCTGCAGGGCTTCACGACTCATGGCGTTCCTCTCTTGGCTGTCGCCGCTGTCTCAGTTTTCCTGCAACAACGGTTGCAGGGCTTTGTCGATGGCCTCCCGAGCGCGGAAAATCCGGGAGCGCACGGTACCCACCGGACACTGCATGACGCTCGCAATGTCCTCGTAACTCAGACCATCGAATTCACGTAAAGTTAAAGCCGTACGCAAATCCTCTGGCAGTTGCTGGATGGTCCGATGGACGGTGCCTTCGATCTCATCCCGCAGCAATGCACGTTCTGGTGATTCGAGATCCTTGAGGCCGTGATCGCCATCGTAGAACTCCGCATCCTCCGAACTTACATCGCTATCCGGCGGCCGACGGCCGCGGGAAACCAGATAGTTCTTTGCCGTGTTAATGGCAATACGGTACAGCCACGTATAAAACGCACTGTCACCGCGGAAATTTCCAAGTGCCCGATACGCCTTGATAAAGGCTTCCTGAGCAACGTCCTGGGCTTCATGGGTGTCGTGCACAAAACGCACGATCAACCCGAGAATTTTGTGCTGATATTTCAGCACCAGCAGATCGAAAGCTCGCTTGTCGCCACGCTGTACGCGTTCGACCAGCTGCTGATCCTCTTCCTGGGTTAGCATGAACACTCCTCGATAAGCCCGGAGGAGACTTGCATTACTAAACGACCAGACTTGCAAACATAGACTCGGGCTTTTCGCAAAAGTTCTCCCCCTCCAAGCAAGTTTCCTGCGAGCTCTGATTTGGCACGCACGAAAAACGCAGCGCGGGATAAACCGGCTGCGCGAATAATCTTGTTATCGGTTTCGCCGGCAGGAATCCAAACGCAGATTCCGCACTGAAGCCGACACTGTCCCTGGTTTCTGGCACCGTCTATTGATCTTGGGCCTTTGGCAAAAGTTCCAATTATTTATAGCCGCACCCACCTGACATTGCGCAACCCTGCTCGGAAAAGTCTGTTTCAGCGCCGATACAGGTGTCTTTTTCCCAAACCGGCAAAAAAACTTCCGACGAAGCACAGCGCTTTTTACCGCGCAGTAGTCTCACAATGCCATCTGGGCCTGGCTATTGTGCCGCCCAACCCCTCTATATACTAGTGGGCTGTGTGGCTGTCTTGACTCGCCGATCCAGCTGTCTTGCGCCAACCCCGACCCGGGTCGCTTTGAGCGGAATCCTGAAATGAGCCAACAGTTCCAACACGATGTTCTGGTGATTGGCAGCGGTGCTGCCGGTTTGACTCTCGCTTTGACCTTGCCCGGTCATCTGCGCATTGCCGTATTGAGCAAAGGCGATCTCGCCAACGGTTCGACATTCTGGGCCCAGGGTGGCGTTGCCGCCGTGCTCGACGATACCGATACTGTCGAATCCCACGTCGACGACACCCTCAACGCCGGCGGCGGCTTGTGTCACGAAGACGCTGTGCGTTTCACCGTCGAGCACAGCCGCGAAGCCATCCAATGGCTGATTGACCAGGGTGTGCCGTTCACCCGCGACGAACAGTCCGGCACTGAAGATGGTGGTTTCGAATTTCACCTGACACGCGAAGGCGGCCACAGTCATCGGCGCATCATCCATGCTGCAGACGCCACCGGTGCCGCGATCTTCAAAACCTTGCTGGCCCAGGCCAAAGAGCGCGAGAACATCGAACTGCTGGAACAGCGGGTGGCCGTTGATCTCATCACCGAGCGCCGCTTGGGCATGGAAGGCGATCGCTGCCTCGGCGCCTACGTGCTGAACCGCGCCACGGGCGAAGTCGACACCTACGGCGCACGTTTCGTGATTCTGGCTTCGGGCGGCGCGGCCAAGGTCTACCTTTATACCAGCAACCCCGACGGCGCCTGCGGTGACGGCATCGCCATGGCCTGGCGCTCCGGTTGCCGGGTGGCGAACCTGGAATTCAACCAGTTCCATCCGACCTGTCTGTATCACCCGCAAGCCAAAAGCTTCCTCATCACCGAGGCCCTGCGTGGCGAGGGCGCGCATTTGAAGCTGCCCAACGGCGAGCGCTTCATGTATCGCTTCGACAAACGCGCCGAGCTGGCGCCTCGTGACATCGTCGCGCGGGCCATCGACCATGAGATGAAGCGCCTGGGTGTCGACTGCGTATATCTCGACATCAGCCACAAGCCTGAATCGTTCGTAAAAACTCACTTCCCGACTGTTTATGAACGCTGCCTGGGCTTCGGCATCGACATCACCAAACAACCGATCCCGGTGGTTCCCGCCGCGCACTACACCTGTGGCGGAGTGATGGTCGATCAGCACGGTCGCACCGACGTGCCTGGTCTCTACGCCATCGGCGAAACCAGCTTCACCGGCCTGCACGGCGCCAATCGCATGGCCAGCAACTCACTCCTGGAATGCTTCGTTTATGCCCGTTCGGCAGCGGCGGACATTCTCGCGCAACTTGATGAGGTCGCGGCACCAAAAGCCCTGCCCGCTTGGGACGCCAGCCAGGTCACCGACTCGGATGAAGACGTGATCATCGCGCACAACTGGGACGAATTGCGCCGATTCATGTGGGACTACGTCGGCATCGTGCGCACCAACAAGCGCCTGCAAAGGGCGCAGCACCGGGTGCGTCTGCTGCTGGATGAGATCGATGAGTTCTACAGCAATTATAAAGTCAGCCGCGACCTGATCGAGCTGCGCAATCTGGCACAGGTCGCCGAGTTGATGATCAGCTCAGCCATGGAGCGCAAGGAAAGTCGTGGCCTGCATTACACCCTCGACTACCCGGACCTGCTGCCCGAAGCGCTCGACACTATTCTGGTGCCGCCCACCTACGCCGGCTGAACTTGAGCCGCACTCGCAGGCGTCGGTGCAGATCCGCCGCCTGCGAGTCACGTGGTACGCAGATCGACCTGACCCGCCACTCTCCGCGAAGGCGAAAGCGCAGCACCACGATCAACGGCAGCGCCAGACTGTCCGGGCGCAGTTGCACCGCTTGCCAGCCATCAGCCTGATTCCAGACCTGCCAGCCATCGCCGTCGCGCCGTAACCCGCAAAATGCTTGCGGATGACTCAGCAGAATCTGCCGTGGCAGCACCCAAAAACCATGCAGCGCACATACGCAAGCGCCGAGCAGACTGGCCCAGAGTGGAATCGACAGCAGACACAGCGAACCCATGGCGAACGCCTGGGCCAACAGATACGCCGCCAGCAACTGCCGTGAGGCATGCCAGCGGCATTCGAACGTATTACTTGGGCTGGACACGATCCAGAATCATGCGGACCATGCGTTGCAGCTCGGGATCTTCCGACTCGCTGCGCTCCATGAACCAGCCGAACATGTCCTGATCCTCACAGGTCAGCAAACGCACGTACAGATCGCGATCCACTTGATTCAACGTCGCGTAAACCTCCTGCACGAACGGCACCAGCAGCACGTCAAGCTCAAGCATGCCGCGACGGCTGTGCCAAAAGAGGCGATTCAGTTCAACTTGTTCGACCATGGAGCCCTCCTCGAATTTGCCGGGCAGTATACAGCCCCGGCGCGGGCCGCACAGTCGGCTTTGGTCGGGGACCCCTGATCCTTTATCAACTACCCATTTCAACCCTGCCCCCTTATGATGTGCCCCAGTCTATTTACCCTGCGATGACCCATGGCCGATTCTGCTTTTTTCTGCACCCTGTCTCATGAAGGCGTACTCGCGGTTCGCGGTGCGGACGCCGGAAAATTCCTGCAAGGCCAGTTGACCTGCAATATCAATTACCTGAGCGACACCCGCGCCAGCCTCGGCGCCCGCTGCACACAGAAAGGCCGGATGCAGTCGAGCTTCCGCATCCTGCTTGAAGGTGACGGCGTGGTGATGGCGATGGCCAGCGAGCTGCTCGAACCGCAACTGGCCGACCTGAAAAAGTACGCAGTGTTCTCCAAATCGAAACTGACCGATGAAAGCGCCGCCTGGGTGCGCTTCGGTGTGGCACATGGCTATGCAGCCCTGACCAGCCTCGGTCTGGCACTGCCCGCCGAAACCGACAGCGTTGTGCGCAACGAAGGCCTGATCGCAATTCGCGTTTCGCCCGAGCGGGCCGAACTCTGGGTGCCTGCCGCTCAGGCGCCAAACATTCAAAGCCGACTGTCCGCCACGCTGGCTGAGGGCGAACTGAATCAATGGCTGCTGGGCCAGATCCGCGCCGGTATCGGCCAGGTCATGCCTTCCACTCGCGAACTGTTCATCCCGCAGATGCTCAATCTGCAGGCGGTCGGCGGCGTGAGCTTCAAGAAAGGCTGCTACACCGGCCAGGAAATCGTCGCGCGCATGCAGTACCTGGGCAAGCTCAAGCGGCGCCTGTACCGCCTGCGCCTCGACGCGGCCGAGTTGCCGGAGCCCGGCACTCAGTTGTTCGCGCCCAGCCACAACAGCTCGATCGGCGAAGTGGTGCTGGCGGCCAATGCCGAGGGAAACATTGAACTCCTGGCCGTGTTGCAGGCCGAAGCTGCCGAAGCCGGTGATTTGCGTCTGGGCGCCCTCGAAGGCCCCGCGTTGCACGTGCTCGACCTGCCTTACGAACTGGATCGCGACCGCGAAATCCAGCGTTGATCGCAGCATTGTTGCAACACCCTAGAGAGTCCAAATGAGCGAACTGGCGGAAAAGGTCCAACAGGATTTGGTTGCGGCCATCGATAACGATGACCTGGTTCTGCCAACGTTGCCGGAAGTGGCCCTGCAAATTCGCAAGGCCGCCGAGGATCCGGAAATCAGCGTCAGCGATCTGAGCAAAGTCATCGGCCGCGACACCGCGCTGTCGGCGCGCCTGATCAAAGTGGTCAACAGTCCGCTGCTGCGCGCTGCGCAGGAAGTCACCGACCTGCACACCGCCATTACCCGTTTGGGCATCAACTACAGCAGCAACCTGGCGATCGGTCTGGTGATGGAGCAGATCTTCAATGCCCGCTCCGAGGTGGTCGAACAGAAGATGCGCGAAGTCTGGCGCAGCAGTCTGGAAATCGCTGGCGTCAGCTATGCCCTGTGTCGTCGTCACACTCAGCTCAAACCCGATCAGGCGGCACTCGGCGGGCTGGTGCATCAGATTGGCGTGCTGCCGATTCTGACTTACGCCGAAGACCACAATGAACTGCTCTCTGATGCGGTCAGCCTGACCCATGTGATCGAGCAGATTCACCCATTGCTCGGCGAGAAATTGCTGCGGGTCTGGGAGTTTCCCGAGCGCCTGGTGCATTTGCCATTGCTGTATCAAGACTTCAGCCGCGACTCGACGCGCATCGATTACGTCGATGTCGTGCAAGTGGCCAATTTGTATTGCCGCAAGGACACCGATCATCCGTTTGCGCGGATTGATCCGTTTAGCGTGCCGGCGTTCAGGAAGCTGGGGATTGATCCGGAGAACAAGCAGTTTTGCGCGGATCTGGAAGAATCGCGGTCGATGTTCTACTGACCTGTGGTGAGGGGATTTATCCCCGTTGGGTTGCGAAGCGACCCTAGACTCTGCGATCCGAACCGCGACTGCTGCGCAGCCGAGCGGGGATAAATCCCCTCGCCACAAAACTACTACCAGGGGGAAAATCCCCCGCCACAAAAGTATTACCCGGCAATAAAACTGACCCGCACCTTCAACCCTGCCTGCTCGCCATCATGCAAGGTGATCTGCGCCAGATGCGCGCGACAGATCTCGCCGACAATCGCCAAGCCCAGACCTGAACCGGCAACCTGCTGATTGCGCCGATAAAACCGTTCGAACACTCGATCACGCTCGTGCAGCGGGATGCCTGGCCCGTCGTCCTCAACCTCAAGCACCGCCGGGGCCGTGACCCGCAGAATCACATTGCCGCCCGATGGCGTATGCGCCAGCGCGTTGTCGACCAGATTGCTCAGCAGCTCATTGAGCAGCGTCGGCTCACCGCGCAGCCACACCGGTTCATCCGCTTCAAGCGCCAGCGCCACGCCGCGCTTGTGCGCCAAAGGCGCCATGGCCATGCCCAGCTCTCGGGCCAATTGACTCAGATCGAGCAACTGCGCGCCGCCCTCGGCAATCGCCCGCGCACCGTTTTCGACACGGGCCAGCGACAGCAGCTGATTGGCCAGATGGGTCAGGCGATCGGTGCTTTGTGCGGATGACTCAAGGGTGGTGCGCCAGGTTTCCGGTTCGTTTGAGCGCAGGCCCAATTCCAGGCGTGCCTTGAGTGCCGCCAGCGGCGTGCGCAACTCGTGAGCGGCATCGGCGATGAACTGCGCCTGCCGCTCGAACTGGCCGCGTAGCCTTTCGGTGAAATGATTGAGCGCGCGGACCAAGGGTCCCAGTTCATGCTGCACTTCCACCAACGGCAGTGGCCGCAAGTCGTCGGGCTGGCGTTCCTCAACGGCGGTTCTTAACCGCTCCAGCGGGCGCAACGCCGCACTCACCGCGAACCACACCAGCAACAATGCGCCCACGGCCAGCATGCCCAGGCGCAGCAACGTATCGGCCGCCAGACTGCGCGCCATACTGACTCGCGCTTCGTCGGTTTCAGCCACGCGGATCTCCGCCATGCCGTTCATGTTCGGCTCGCTTACGGCCTTGAGCAGGCTGACCACGCGCACGTTCTGGCCGTTGTACTTCGCATTGTAAAAGCGCGCCAGCGCCGGATAGCTGTCGGTGCGCGGCGTGCCGGGCGGTGGCCCGGGAAGATTTTCGTAGCCGGAAATCAGCTTCTGGTGAATGTCGTTGACCTGGTAATAGATGCGCCCGGCGCTGTCGTAGGCGAAGGTGTCCAGCGCCACGTAAGGCACATCGGCGCTGAGGCTGCCATCGCGCTGCGACAACCCGGCAGCGATGGTGCGTGCCGAGGCCAGCAGCGTGCGGTCATACGCGGTGTCGGCGGCTTCGCGACCGTTCCAGTAAGCGCTCAAGCCGCTGGCGAGCATCAGCACCACCAGCAACCATCCAAGGTTCCACAGCAACCGCCAGCGCAGGCTGCTGGGCTTATGCATCGCGGCTTTCCAGCAGATAGCCGAGGCCACGGAAGGTGACGATGGCCACGGGCTGGCCATCGAGTTTCTTGCGCAAGCGGTGCACGTAGATTTCGATGGCGTCGGGGCTGGCTTCTTCATCGAGGCCGAACACCTGCGCGGCCAGTTGCTCCTTGCTCATCACTCGCCCCGGCCGCGCGATCAACGCTTCGAGGACGGCTTGCTCGCGTGAGGTGAGGGTCAGCAGTTCGTCGCCGAGGGTGAAGCGCCGCGTATCGAGGTCGTAAGCCAGCACGCCACAGCGCTGCTGACGCTCGCCGCCCAGCACACTGCGGCGCAGCAAGGCTTTGACCCGCGCTTCCAGTTCCGTCAGTTCGAACGGCTTGGCCAAGTAGTCGTCAGCACCGAGATTGAGACCATGCACGCGATCCTTGACGTCGCTGCGCGCGGTCAGCATCAACACCGGCAGGTTTTTGCCGCGTGCACGCAGCCGCGCCAGCACCTCGAAACCGTCCATGCGCGGCAGGCCTACGTCGAGGATCGCTACGGCGTATTCCTCGCTGCCCAACGCCAGGTCGGCAGCTACGCCATCGTGCAACACATCCACCGTCAGACCGGTGCTCTTGAGCGCCTGAGCCACGCTTTCGGCCAGTTGCAAATGGTCTTCGACGAGCAGGACACGCATGGATTTTTACCTCGTTCAGGGTTGGCCGACGCCACGCTTTGTCGCGGAGTTTACAGCCGCAACCGCCGCTGTGAAGCCCGAAAAACCGTGAAAGACAATTGAAAGGTTGTTGAAAGGTTAGCCGGTTAGAGTCGGCCCACGGACAGTTTCGACTGTCGCCGCTGCCGCCACACAGCGCAACGCAAAACGCCATGAAGCGTTTTCGACTCATAAGAACAATAACGGAGTACCCCAGCATGCCCTCCATGCGCACCGAGGCTGTAATGCCTGCTCGCCTTGCTCGATTCCACCGTTGCACCGTCGGCTTCTCGCCGCAGTCCTGTTTCCCCTCCGTTGTTTCAGTCGTTGCGCGCGCGCCGCGAGAAAACTGCGCCTGCCGCTAGGTTTTCGCGTTGCCCTTTGGTCATTCGGTCCATCCATAACAACAACTCCTCTGGAGACTCAAATGAACGTATCACTGCGTAAAGTTGCTCTCGCCGCTGGCGCGATGCTGTTTGCCGGCCAACTCATGGCCGAGCCCAAACGTCCGGAATGCATCGCCCCCGCCTCCCCCGGCGGCGGTTTCGACCTGACCTGCAAACTGGTGCAGAGCGCACTGGTCAACCAGAAGTTGCTGAGCAAGCCGATGCGCGTCACCTACATGCCCGGCGGTGTCGGCGCGGTGGCGTACAACGCGGTGGTCGCGCAACGTCCGGCGGATGCCGGCACGCTGGTGGCGTGGTCGAGCGGTTCGCTGTTGAACCTGGCCCAGGGCAAGTTCGGCCGCTTCGATGAAACCAACGTGCGCTGGCTCGCGGCCGTCGGCACCAGCTACGGTGCCATCGCAGTGAAAAGCGATTCGCCCTACAAGACCCTCGACGATCTCGTTCAGGCGTTGAAGAAAGATCCAGGCTCGGTGGTTATCGGCTCCGGCGGCACCGTCGGCAGCCAGGACTGGATGCAGACCGCATTGATTGCCAAGGCCGCCGGCATCAACCCGCGCGAGCTGCGTTATGTGGCACTCGAAGGCGGCGGTGAGATCGCCACGGCTCTGCTCGGCGGCCACATCCAGGTCGGCAGTACCGACATCTCCGACTCCATGCCGCACATCCAGAGCGGTGACATGCGCCTGCTCGCGGTGTTCTCGGACAAGCGTCTCGACGAACCGGAAATGAAGGACATCCCGACCGCTCGCGAGCAAGGCTACGACATCGTCTGGCCGGTGGTGCGCGGCTTCTACCTCGGGCCAAAAGTCAGCGACGAAGACTACGCCTGGTGGAAAGACTCGTTCGACAAACTGCTGGCTTCCGACGAGTTCGCCAAGCTGCGCGATCAGCGTGAGCTGTTCCCGTTCGCCATGACCGGCCCGGAACTGGACACCTACGTGAAGAAGCAGGTCGCCGACTACAAAGTGCTGGCCAAAGAGTTCGGCCTGATCCAGTGATCGTCTCTGTCTAGTGGCTGCGTCTCCTACGCGGGGACGCAGCACAGGAGCTCCCATGCTTATTCAACGCATTTTCGCCTCGGTGTTGCTGCTGGTGTGTGCCGGCCTGGCACTGATGGCGTGGCCGTACCAAGCGGCTTTTTCCTATGAACCCGTCGGCCCACGCGCCTTTCCGCTGCTGATGCTCGGCCTGATGGGGCTGGCGCTGCTGTACATGGTGGTTCGCCCGGCACCCATCAAACACAACCCGGATGAGCCGCCGCTGGATCGCGAAACCCTGACCAAGATCGGTCTCTGCGTGGTGTTGCTGCTGGTGTTTGCCGGCACCTTCGAACCCCTTGGCTTCATCGTGGCCAGCATCATTACCGGCGTACCGATGGCCCGTCTCTATGGCGGCCGCTGGCTGCCGAGCGTGGTCATCATCAGCCTGATGGCGGTTGGTCTCTATCTGCTGTTCGATCGCTTGATGGATGTTCCGCTGCCACTCGGCCTGCTCAGCGTCCTGGAGAACTGATATGGATACCCTTGGCTATTTGGGTCAGGGCTTCGGCGTCGCGCTGAGCCCGTACAACCTGGTGACCGCCCTGTGCGGCACCCTGATCGGCACCGTCGTCGGCCTGTTGCCGGGCCTTGGTCCGATCAATGGCGTGGCGTTGCTGATTCCGATCGCGTTCGCACTCGGCCTGCCGCCGGAGTCGGCGCTGATCCTGCTCGCGGCGGTGTATCTGGGCTGCGAATACGGCGGCCGGATCAGCTCGATCCTGCTGAACATTCCGGGTGAAGCCTCGACTGTAATGACCACCCTCGACGGCTACCCGATGGCCCGCAAAGGCATGGCCGGTGTGGCACTGTCGCTGTCGGCGTGGAGTTCGTTCATCGGCGCGTTCATCGCCACGTGTGGCATGGTGCTGTTTGCGCCGCTGCTGGCGAAATGGGCGATTGCCTTCGGACCGGCGGAATACTTCGTGTTGATGGTGTTCGCGATTGTCTGTCTCGGCGGCATGGCTGGTGATCGACCGTTGAAGACCTTTATTGCGGCGCTGATCGGTCTGTTCCTTTCCACCGTCGGCATCGACGCCAACAGTGGCGTGTACCGTTTCACCGGCGACAACATTCACCTGACCGACGGCATTCAGTTCGTCGTGCTGGTGCTGGGTCTGTTCTCGATCAGCGAAATCCTTCTGCTGCTGGAAAAGACCCACCACGGTCAGGAAGCGGTGAAAGCCACCGGCCGGATGATGTTCAACTTCAAGGAAGCGGCGTCGGTTTTCGTCGTCAACGTCCGCTGCGGCGTGCTCGGTTTCATCATGGGCGTGTTGCCCGGTGCCGGCGCGACGCTCGCCAGTGCCGTGGCCTACATGACCGAGAAGCGCATCGCTGGCACCAGCGGCAAATTCGGTGAAGGTGATCCGCGTGGTCTGGCCGCGCCAGAGACCGCAATCGGCGGCGCGGCGTGCGGCGCTCTCGTTCCGATGCTGACCCTCGGCGTTCCGGGTTCGGGCACCACTGCGGTGATGATCGGCGCGCTGTCGCTGTACAACATCACCCCGGGTCCACTGCTGTTCCAACAGCAACCGGACATCGTCTGGGGTCTGATCGCGTCGTTGTTCATCGCCAACGTGATGCTGGTGATCCTCAACATCCCAATGATCCGCGTATTCACTCGCATCCTCGCCGTGCCGAACTGGGCGCTGGTGCCGATCATCGCGATCATCACCGGGATCGGCGTTTACGCTGTGCACGCGACCACCTTCGATCTGTTCCTGATGATCGGTATCGGCATCTTCGGTTACATCCTGCGCAAGCTGGATTTCCCGCTGTCGCCGCTGCTGCTGGGCTTCATCCTCGGTGGCTTGATGGAGCAGAACCTGCGTCGCGCGCTGTCGATCTCCAATGGCGCGCTGGAGATTCTCTGGTCGAGTCCGATCACCTTCGGTTGCTGGATCCTCACCGCGATCATGCTGCTGATGCCGCTGATTCGCATCTGGCGTAAACGTTCGGCGGCACGGCGCGTCATTGCCGATGTTTGATCGCTTGTCCCTGAAAGCCTGGTGGGGCACCCCGCTGGTCGGTCTGCTTGGCGGTTTCATCGCCAGTCAGATCGGCTGGCCGCTACCGTGGATGGTCGGCTCGTTGCTGGCGATCATCCTGGTGCGCTGCCTGACGCCGTGGCAACTGGCGGAAATCCCTGGCGGGCGCAAGTGCGGCCAGTGGATCGTCGGCATCGGTATCGGCCTGCACTTCACCCCGCTGGTGATGGAACAGGTGCTCAGCCATTTCGGTTTGATTTTCTTCGGTGCATTGGTCACCAGCCTGTCGGCAGTGGTCGGCGTGTGGCTGATGCGCCGCACCGGCGAGGATCGCGCCACGGCTTTTTTCTCAAGCATGCCCGGTGGTTCCGGGGAGATGGTCAACCTCGGCGCGCGTAACGGTGCACTGCTCAGCCATGTCGCGGCCGGGCAGAGTCTGCGGGTGTTGGTGGTGGTGTTGTGCGTGCCGGCGGCGTTCAAGTATCTGCTCGGTGACGGCACGCCGATTTCTCACGCCGGCAGTGTCGATTGGCGCTGGCTGGCGATTCTGTTTCCGGCGGGCGCCCTGCTCGCCTGGCTCTGGCAGCGTCTGCGCCAACCCAATCCATGGCTGTTCGGGCCGTTACTGGTCAGTGCGGCGGTGAGCATTACGTGGGATCTGCACATCGGTTTGCCCAATGGCGGCAGTCAGATCGGCCAATGGCTGATTGGCAGCGGTCTGGGCTGTCACTTCAATCGGCAGTTCTTCCGCCGCGCGCCGTCGTTCATGGGCCGGACGTTGATCGGCACGGCGCTGACCATGTTGATCGCGTCGCTGGCGGCGCTGGGCTTGAGTGCATTGACCCATCTGGATCTGCGTTCGCTGACCCTGGGCATGATGCCCGGCGGGATCGCCGAGATGAGCCTGACGGCGGAGACCCTGCAACTGTCGGTGCCGCTGGTGACGGCGATGCAGGTGATGCGGCTGTTGTTTGTGCTGTTTCTGGCGGAGCCGTTGTTCAAGTACTGGAATCGTCATCCCGCCTAAGTCTGCGAGATCGGGTCGCTCTTTTCGCGAGCAGGCTCGCTCCCACAGGGGGTTTGTGGCTTGCACACAATTCCTGTGGGAGCGAGCCTGCTCGCGAAGGGGCCAACCCGGTCGACACATCAAATCGGTGGCAAGCGCCAGTCGATCGGCGTTTCGCCATTCTGTTCGAGAAACTTGTTGGTCCGGCTGAAATGCCCACAGCCCAAAAACCCGCGATAGGCCGACAACGGCGACGGATGCACCGAGGTCAGCACCAGGTGCTTGGTCGCGTCGATCAGCTTCTGCTTGCTCTGCGCATGGGCGCCCCAGAGCATGAACACCAGATGCGGCTGCCGCTCGCTGACCACCTCAATGATGCGGTCGGTGAAGTGTTGCCAGCCCTTGTCCTTGTGCGCGTTGGCGTTGGCGCGCTCAACCGTCATGGTGGTGTTGAGCAGCAGCACGCCCTGTTCGGCCCAGCTCTGCAGGTAGCCGTGGTTGGGAATGTCGATATTGAGGTCGCGTTTCAGCTCTTTATAGATGTTGACCAGCGACGGCGGTGCCGGCACGCCCGGTTGCACCGAGAAGCACAGACCGTGGGCCTGGCCCGGGCCGTGGTAAGGGTCCTGGCCGAGGATCACCACTTTCACCTTGTCCAGCGGCGTTGAGTTCAGTGCGTTGAAAATCATCGGTCCCGGCGGGTAGATCTCCTTGCCGGCGGCCCGCTCCTGCTGCAGAAAGCTGCGCAACTCTGCCATGTAAGGCTGGTCGAACTCAGCACGCAGTGCCTCCTTCCAGCTCGGTTCGAGTTTGATACGGTCGTCAGCAGTCATGGTCATTTCCGGCAAAAACAATGGGGCGAACCCTAGGAAAGCCGACCACGCTTGTCAATTGATCTGACGCAGATCCGGCACTTTCCCCCATAGCGATCATACTGATCGCTCAAATTTCCGATCGAGGTCACGATGAATCTGCACTTCGAAGAACTTACCGGCACCGACGGCGCACGCATCGGCATCGCCAGCCTGGATGCCGAAAAATCGTTGAACGCGCTGTCACTGTCGATGATCAACGCCCTCAGCGACAAATTGAACGCCTGGGCCAATGACCCGCAAATCGTCTGCGTGCTGCTGCGCGGCAACGGCGCCAAAGCCTTCTGCGCCGGCGGTGAGGTGCGCAGCCTGGTCGAAGCCTGCCGCGCTCACCCCGGCGAAGTCCCGCCGTTGGCCGCGCAGTTTTTCAGCGCGGAATATCGCCTCGATTACAGCCTGCATACCTATCCCAAGCCGCTGATCTGCTGGGGTCACGGTTATGTGCTCGGTGGCGGCATGGGCCTGTTGCAGGGCGCCAGCACGCGGATCGTCACGCCGAGCAGCCGTCTGGCGATGCCGGAAATCACTATTGGACTGTATCCGGACGTCGGCGCCAGTTGGTTTCTCGCCCGATTGCCGGGCAAGCTCGGCTTGTTTCTCGGCCTGACCGGCGCGCACATCAACGGCCGTGATGCGCTGGATCTGGCCCTGGCCGATCGCTTCCTGCTCGACGAACAGCAACCGCAATTGATCGAAGGCCTGCTGCAATTGAACTGGCAGGAACAGACCGCCATGCAGCTCAACAGCCTGCTCAAGGCTCTGCAGCAGGAGGCACTTGAGCAAATGCCCGAAGCGCAGTGGCTGCCGCGTCGCCAGCTGATCGACGAACTGCTCGACGTCAGCGACGTTGCCTGTGCGTGGAAAGCCATCAGTCTGCACCGCGACAGCAGCGATCCATTGATCGCCCGAGCGGCGAAAACCATGACCGAGGGCTCGCCGCTGACCGCGCATCTGGTCTGGGAACAGATCAGCCGCGCGCGGCACATGTCGCTGGCCGAAGTATTCCAGATGGAATACACCCTGAGCCTCAATTGCTGCCGCCATCCGGAATTCAGCGAAGGCGTGCGTGCGCGGTTGATCGACAAGGATCAGAAGCCGCACTGGCACTGGCCGGATATCAGTAGCGTGCCGGATGCGGTGGTCGAGGCACACTTTCATAAAGTCTGGGAGGGACGGCATCCGTTGGCGGATCTGACCCAGTATTGAGGTGACGCGAGGCCCGCGATGGCGACTGGATTGCCATCGCGGGCCGGCTCAATCGGTCGTCTTGTCAGACATTCAGTCCGTAGAACTCAATGAATTCCTTCATGGCCCGCTGCGCTTCATCGTCGCCCTTTATCAAAATATCCTCGACATCCCTTAATGGCGGAAGCGGGTGCAGGCGCTCGGCAATCTGCGTCGCGCTGTAGTCTTGAGTCGCTGTTCCTTCGCTGACTCTTATGAAGCCAATAGCGTTTTCACCTTCGGCAAAATGACTGGAAACCCGGATTTTCGGTGCCATGCCGTAGTCGACCACGATCACCAGATCATCACGCTCACGGTGAAACTTCAGGTTGTCGATCGTCAGCATGCGCTCGGAAAAATCGATCCCGTCCAGGCCGCCTCCGTTGTTGATGATCACGTCTCTGCCGAGGCCATCGTATCGGTAGATATCATTTCCCGCGCCGCCGGCCAGCGTGTCATTGCCCGGCCCACCCAGCAGCAGATCATCCCCGGGGCTGCCCGTGAGCACGTCATCCCCCTGCATCCCTCGGATCTCCCCCGCGCCGCTTATCGTGTCATTGCCGCGACCGCCCACGAGTGGCAGCGCTCGTCCGTCTCGCAAGGAAGTTGAACAGGTGGGATGGTTGACGATGACACCCGTATGAAAAGTCTCGGGCGCAGGTCCCAGCTGACTTGATTCCAGGAGCTGCTTCAAACTTGCGACCGACCCATCGGCGAACTTGACGAGCTCAATACCGGCGCCCTCAAGTTCACCGCTGTGGGGCAAGACGATGCGGACTTTCTGTGTCCCGCCCCATTGGATATCGAGTGTCGGATGAAGCATTTTCGCTCTTGGCGGATCGCGGTAAGCCCCGCGACCCGGGTTGGATTCCAGCTCGACATGAGTGGTCTCTATCAGCGCAGCACCCCAACTCAATTGCAGTGCATCGCGCTGCGCATCTGCTGGAAGAACGACCGTGTCCTCATCGATCAATCCGTACTCGTCTTTCCACTCCGCTGCGCCAACTTCTGCGCGGTGGAAAACAGGGTTCGGCACATCCGCAATCGTGGTGGTCGCTGCGGCGTGCGCTTGCACGATGTAGGTGTCGGCACCGCCTTCGCCGTAAAGCCAGTCATCCCCTGCCCCGCTGACCAGATAGTCGGCGCCCTCGGCGCCCAGCAAGGTATCGTCACCTGCACCTGCGGATAAAAACGCGCCCGGTGTTCTGTCGCCGACAGTGCCGTAGTCAAGTGGGGAGCCTGCATAAGCGACGATCAGATCGTCTCCCGCGCCGCCGTGGAAAACGTTTTCCACTTCGACGTTGACCCGCCCGCCGGCATCGTAGCCATGGACGATTTTGCGTTTGATCGTCGTGCTTTCGACCTCCCAGCGGAATTCCTTGCGCACCGTTCCGGCCGAACTGAAGCTTGCCGCCGGATAGACGTACCAGCCTTCAAGCGCGCCGGATTCCTTTCGGTCCTCAACCAATACGTCGCCCGAATTGAATGAAAACCCGTTGGCCGAACCGGATCGATAATAGCGAAGCGCCTGACTTGAAGAGGCTGTCGCTCCCTCGGATTTCACCTGTTTATTTTCGACACGGGTTGTGGTTGTCGACTGCCTTTCACTGACCACGGCGTGCCCTGCATCAACCTTCATCCATGGCGGCGTTTCAGACAGTGTCCCCGCTTCGACGCTGCCATCGATCAGCTCCGTGTGAGTGGTGTAACCGGTGTCGCTGGTAGTGATATGGCTGCGAACCCAGACGCCTTGCTCATTCAAGGTAAAACCTGTGGCGTGTCTGCGGGCGGAGCGTTTTGACTTGATTTGCGCGAGGAACTCATCGGTCCAGTTGACCGTTTGAACAGACGCCACCGGGCCTTGCGCCGCAGCGGTGAAATCGTCTGGCTTAACCGGATCCTCAACTTTGCTTTCAGGGGTTGCCGGGGCGGTGACAGGTTCTGGTACGGGTGACTCGGCCGTCTCTATCGGTGGCAATGTTTTGCGCAGGACATCTGCATAATCAAGTACCACGCCGTCGCTGAAATTGAATGTGGAATCCTTCCACCGCTCGTGATTCTTGATGAGTATCGCGTCGCCCGTGCCATTGGCCAGTCGCAAAACCGTGCCGACGGTAACTTCGATAACGTCGGCCTTCAGGCTTTGCGCGGAAAACCCTGCACCGAACCTGATGATGTTGCGGCCGCCGGCATCGGTGACGATATCCAGGCCGTCGCCAGCGCCGAAATAGTAGATGTCGGCGCCATCCATGCCATCCAGCACGTCAGCATCTGGACCGCCATCAAACACGTTGTCGCCAGAATCGCCGCGAAGGTAGTCCGTCCCCTCTCCGCCCAGCAATGTGTCGTTGCCGACGCCACCGAGCAACGTGTCGTTACCTGAGCCACCGTGTAGATAATCGGCATTCTGCTCGGCCTCAGCGCTGTTTTCGTAATCGCCGGCAAGGATGTCGTCACCCGCGCCGCCGTACAGCGTGTCGGCACCGAAACCACCCTGTAACGTATCGTTTCCTTCGCCGCCCTGAAGCACGTCGTTGTTGCTCCCGCCCGGTTGCAGGTCAGACACATCGCCATCGAGGAAATCAGCCCCTGCGCCACCCACCAGCGTATCCGCGCCACCCATGCCGCGCAGGGTGTCATTCCCCGCGCCGCCATCGAGAAAGTCGTTGCCGTGATAACGAACCGGATGGTCAGGGCTGTCGCCGATCAGATCGTCATGGCCTTCGCCGCCGAAGAGCAAATCATCGCCACCGCCGCCCCAGAGCGTGTCATCGCCGAGGCCACCGTCCAGCAGATCATCGCCAAAAAAATGCGCGGCATCGCCTTCGACGCCGTCCAGTACGCCGTCATCACCCTGCAAAATGTCGTTGCCAGGGCCGCCATACAAAGCGTCGCTGCCACCGTTACCGCCGAGTGAATCATCACCACTGCCGCCGTCCAGCACATCGTTGCCATGGTGTCTGCTGGGCAGGCCACCGCCCCAATCGAGGTTGTCACCAAGCATCACGTCGTTGCCGCTGCCACCGGCCAGGGTGTCGTTACCTTGATCGCCTTTGAGAAAATCGTCGTCAGCTCCGCCGTCAAGCAGGTCCTCTCCCCAGCCGCCGTTGATAATGTCCTTGCCGCCCTGCCCATACAGCACGTCACTACCGCCTTCGGGCGCACTGTTTATCGAGGCCTTTGAATAGACCGCTCGGTGACTGGTCACACCGCGAGCAATCGTGACGGCAGCGCGCTTAACCGACCAACCTTGTTCCAGCGCACCGGTGGTTTCGTCTCCGGATAACACATCGTCGCCAGCACCGCCGATCAAGGTATCCCGGTCATTGCCACCGAGCAGAACATCTCGGGATGCCGTACCGATAAGCAAATCGTCACCTTGCCCGCCGTCGAGCCAGTCTCCGCGATTCGCCTTGCCCTTGGCGTCACCGTCGGCCATGGCCTTTTCGATTGTCGTCTGCTTGTCGCCGAATAACCGATCGTCTCCAGCCTTGCCAAACAATCGATCAGAACCGCCCAGGCCGAGAATGACATCGTCTGCGGCGGAACCGTAAAGTACGTCGGCCTTGTTGCGCTGTTTGACCTTGGGCAGCAGCACCACGTTGCCCAGCTCATCAAAGGAGGGCTGATCGCCGGGGACAGTGGGATCGGCGTCTTTGGCTTTCCAGTCGCCCTGAAGCGTCAAATCCGCAGCAGTGAGCGGCTGCCCCTCGTATTCAGGGAGGCGGATGCCAAGCATCCCGGGCTGGAAGTTTTTGATCACCACCAGATAGCCCTGGCCGTATTTGATGTTGAGGGTGTTTTCAACAAGCGCCAGGGTGATGGACCGATCCTCGGTAGACCAGATATTGCTCAGAGGCGCGCGGCGTTTGAGTGCGGGAATCGGTGCGCCATTGATCCACAGTTGCCCATCGGCGTTGGCATCAAGAATCTCGTCGAGGCCATCGCCGCTGGCGAATTCATAACGGTCGTTGCCTTCGCCCCCGATCAAGGAATCGTTCCCCTTTCCTCCGATCAGAACATCATCACCGGCCATCCCGTACAACACATCATTGCCGTCACCTCCGGTTAGCGAGTCATTGCCGCGACCACCTTCAATAACATCGTGACCGGCAATCCCATCGATGGAGTCATTGCCCACGCCGCCATACAGATGATCGGCATTGGCGCCACCGGCGAAAGATCGCCCTCCGTTGTCACCGAACATGGCCAGCGGGTTCAACACGCCGGTGGTCATCGGCGCCTGTTTGCCGGAGGCGAGATCGGAGTAGGAAAACTGCTGCAGCGAGTGTTCTCCAAACGAGCCTTGGGTTCGGGCAATCAAACGAGCGAGCATCTGCGCACGATCCGCCAGCCACTGCGCGGTGATAAAGCCTTCGCCAGTGTGCGGATCGTAAAGCTCGAGGTTGCGGTCGGGATAACCGTCGGCTCGCTCTATGACGACTTCACTGAGTTGCTGCAAAGAGTTGCGCAACGCCAGACCGAGCGGCGTCGCCTCGGCTGCCAGTTTCGCCCATGCATTGGCATTGCCGAACTCGCCTATTGTTCGGGTGACGATGCTTTGCGACTGCTCTGGGGAGAATGCCGAGAAGAAGGCGTAAGCGTTGCTGGCGAAGGTGTCGTTGGTAGTGGGTATGGCAGCAGAATCGCCGTCGTAAGTGCGCTTGAACATGTCGAGAAATTCGTTCTGGCCGTAGCGCAAGATCAGCTCGACCACGGCGGCAACAGGTGTGCCTTTGACTACATGCTGAATCAGCGGATTCACACTGCCACTGGCCAGCGCGATATTGATTTGCTCGGGTACGACCGAGAGCAGACTTTGCAGTGGATTGATGCCGAAATTGCTGATCGCCGCTCGCAGGCCGACGCTGTAGGCGTCGATGGCGAAGAGAATGTTTTTATAGTCGTCGAGCCGGTTGGGTTTTGCCTGGATGGGTGGGCCGCCATCTTCCGCATCCGGGTCGCCCGCAGAGATCAGTCTCCACGTTTCATAGGGAGGTTTACCGCCCAACAGGCTGAATCCGACTGTTCCAGACCAACCGGAGTTACGTTTCACGGCGGTGTCGTCCTCCCCGCAAACCTCCTTGAACAGCGCCTCGCCAATCGCGCTGGCGTCGATTTCTGCGATCTGGCTGATTGACGGAACGGTCCAGGGTGCCAGTTGACCGGCAAGGGATCCGTTGATCAGGGTATTGATGAAATTGACGGCAACCTGGTTGGATGAAAGCTGCATCAGGTCTTCACTGAAAATTGTATTCAGTCTGAGTTCACCCTGGCGGGAGGTGTAACCACGAATCAGGGCAGAGTAGGCACCGTTTCCACCGTTGGCATCAATGGCCACGGCAAGCCAGAGTCTGGCGCTTTTCAGCACTTCTCCAGCCTCTTTATCGGCAGCTACAACGTCAGAAACTTTCTCACCAATAATATCGAACAGCTTTTGGTACAGGGGGGCGCAGCTTGCCCCTGCTATTTTCAGCGCATCGTACTGAATTTGTTTTGAGCTCAGCCTCATTCCTTTGCAAATATTAGCCGCGTTGAAAATCTCTGATTTTTCCATGTCGCTAAAAACATAACTCATTGTTACTTCCTTGTAATAACCGCCCGTGAAAGATAACCACTGAGATACTTGAGCATCTCAGGTGCTTCGCGTAATGACGCTAATCCGAGTTTTACGCCACCGTGCCCACCAGCGAAGTCGAAGTTATCCAGATTGATAGCGCAGAAGAAATTCAGTTTGCCGAAATCAAGATTTTCCAATTCAGTTCTGCTGAACCTTGCCAGTTTCTCGTCAGTCAGCTTTTCCTCCGAAGCCGGGCGAATCAAGCCGTCACAGTTGATCAACCGAGGGGTTCCATCTCGCCGCGGCCAGCCAGTAATGACAAACGTTCTAACCGAATCTTGATTCTTGAAATGCGGTGGAGGTGCATCGAGCCAAATCTCCAGCCCCGGATAATTCTTTAGTTTCACAATCAACTCATCCGGCCAGTTGACGTGCCGATAACCCCGCTCATGGGGTTCGGTGGTTTCTTTCCTGGTAAAAAGTCCGGCGTTCAATTTATAGAGCCGCCAACTTTTGGGGATCGACTCTGCGCGCTGATCCTGGTACCGGTGCAGCCCCGTCCCGGTCCACCAGAAAAGCCCCTTCAGAGCAATCGCCAGACACGCTTTCTTGTTCACCATTTCAGGCATGCCTACATAAAACTCAGGGACTAGCGTCTTATCTATATAGGCGCCGCCTAATATCGGCACTTGCTGCATGCTCGCCAGCTTGTTCTGGCAAGCTTTCTCGTTTGCCTGGTGAATAGCCGCCGACTCGGCAGTTTGTTCTTTGCGAATATAAAATTCCGCTACGCAGTAACAGACATAAAAGAACAATCCATACTTCAACAAACTTTTAAACCACTTGATCGCCTGCTTACGCGACTTCCTGGACATTTCAAACCTCCCGCTCAAACTGCGGAACGGTTGGTATGTCGCTATGCCCGGATATCGCGCTTGCAAAAACCTCAAAATATTGGCTCACGCCCGATTCCACACTGAACCGACCTGCCGTCAACTTCGCGGCGCTGGCAAGACCACCGTACTCACCTGCCGACTTCAAAACCTTGCTTACACTTCTGGCAATTTCTTGATGGTCGAAGAAATCCACCAATATGCCATTCGCCCCCTCGACAATGACTTCCCTTACCGGAGCCGTATCCGACGCAACAACCACACAACCGGACGCCATCGCCTCCAGTAACGACCAGGACAAGACAAACGGATACGTCAAATAGACATGAACTTTCGAACACCGCAGAACCGCTCGATAAGTCTGGTAAGGAAGTTTCCCTGTGAAATGCACTCTGGAGTGATCGAAACTGACCTCCGCCTCCATCCTGCTGCGCCAATCCGGGTACCCGACCGGCTTACTCCCATAACTGACACCGTCACCGCCAACCACGATGATCTGCGCGTCGGGGCACTCGGCCTGAATAAGCGGGATAGCTCGCATGAAACTGTGAAAGCCGCGATAAGGCTCAAGGTTTCTGGCGACATAGGTAACGATCGGCTGTCCGGCTTTGAGCTCGATTCCATTGGGCAGTCTGACTGCCCCGACTTTCGCCAGGTCAGAATTTTGAATCACACCTTCGTGAATGACCCGAATCGCCGACCGGTAAGCGGCCGGAAACAGGCTGCGCTGCCACTGCGTAGGCGCGATTGCGATATCGCATTGTTGAAGATTCAACAGATGCAGCGAGTTGAGCACCCGCAGCCGTGACGACTCCCTTGCGGCTCGGCGGAATTCAGGGTCGAACCCGCAATCGGCGCCCTGCGCTCGATAGTAATACTCGCAATAGTGAATCAGCGGCGTATCGGCATAGACGTCCTTGGCAAACAGCGTCTCTCCCCATCCGGGATGAGCAAGAATCACGTCTGGCAGATAGCCCGAACGTTTCAGCCTGCCCAGGATTTCAAAAACTTTCTGCCCGTCGATCACCGCTTGTTCGTAGCGGATCAGATACGGGTGAATATTGCCGGGCGCTCGCCCCGTCGCTCGATATCGATGGATTTCCACCCCGGCGACGCCCGGTGCCGTGTCCCGACCTATCGCCACAACCTCATCACCGCGCTCCAGCGCTGCCAGCACCACATGACGGAACTGACCGGGAAAATTTTGGTGAATAACCAGTAGCCTCATAGCGCTGAACGTCCATTTTTCGCCGCTATCGAGCTGAGGATTGCTCGCCTCGTTCGGCATCCACGAACGCTAACAAACGCCACGAAATGAAACTGTAGGACGCTTCCGGGATTGTCTTAGGAGATGGCCAACGAAAGGACTTTTCGACGGGCAAAAAAAAGCGGCGCATCATGCGCCGCTTTTTTATTTGCGGTCAGTTACCAGCGGTTGCCACGGCCGTTGTAGTCACGACGACCGCTGTGGCGATCGTAGTTGCCGCGACCGCGGTGGTCATTGTCCCAACCGCCGCGACGGTGGCCGTCCCAGCGTCCGCGATCATTGCCGTGCCAGCGACGGCTTTCGTAGTAACGCGGGGCCGGTTGGTAGTGCCGCGGCGCCTGGTAATAACGCGGTTGCTGGTAGTAACGCGGCGCTGGCTGGTAGTAGCGCGGCTGGGTGTAATAGGTGCCGCCGCTGCGGTAATAGGAGCCGCCACCGCTGTAATAGGCCGGTGCGGGTGATGTGTAGACCTCTGACCTGTAGTAGCTGTCTCCATAGGAATAAGGAACGCATCCGCCAAGGGAAAAAAGCATCACGGCAAGCAGTACGATTCGGCGATACATGGCGGCCTCCTGGACCGCGGGTTGGCCACACCAGCGACGCTGGCAGGCGACCGTCAGCAATTGCGTGACTGTCGAAGAATCAGACAGCGGTTTCGGAATCTGGTGCGTTCCTGCAACAAGTTGAAACAAGTGATCATGAAATCTTGTTAATCCGCAAATCAACGCCCCGTGAACCCTGAACACGCTGCATGACGGTGCAACCACGCACCACCACGATGCGCTGTCGCTCGCCCCGCTCACCTCGGCAATCCAGCAGATCCCCGCCGCAGAGGCCTCGGCCCGACTTGGCACGTCTCTCGCTTTAGCAAACCCGTGCAGGAGTCATCACAGGTTCGCGGCACCACAATTTGCAATGGCTGACTAGGGTTCCGGCTCGCAATCGCGAGTGGCTGGTCCGAGAGTTGGCGACCTCCAGTTGAGGTTACACGGCGGGACAAAAGCCCGGGAGACAAGCCACCGTTCGCGGTGCCGCGTTGCCTTCCTGTCCGCCCTCGATCAACTGGAGAATCCGCAATGATCCGACTACGTTTCCCCGCCCTGCTCGCCGCCGCCTTCGCCGCGCTCATCAGCACGCAATCTTCCGCCGCCCAGAAAGACCACTTCAGCGTGTGCTGGACGATCTACGCCGGCTGGATGCCATGGGAATACGCTGGCAGCCAGGGCATCGTCGACAAATGGGCGAAGAAATACGGGATCAAGATCGACGTCGTGCAGCTCAACGACTACGTCGAATCGATCAACCAGTACACCGCCGGCCAGTTCGACGGCTGCACCATGACCAACATGGATGCGCTGACCATTCCGGCTGCCGGTGGTGTCGACAGCACCGCGCTGATCGTCAGCGATTTCTCCAACGGCAACGACGGCATCGTGCTCAAGGGTGAAGGCAAGAAAGTTGCCGACCTCAAGGGCATGGACGTCAATCTGGTCGAGCTGTCGGTCTCCCATTACCTGCTGGCCCGGGCACTGGACTCGGTGGACCTGACCGAGAAAGACCTGAAAGTGGTCAACACCTCCGACGCCGACATTGCCGCCGCGTTCAACACCGACGACGTCAACGCCGTGACCACCTGGAACCCGATGCTCTCGGATATCAAAGCCAAACCCGGCGTCACCGAAGTGTTCAATTCCAGCCAGATCCCCGGCGAGATCATGGACATGATGGTGGTCAACAGCGCCACCCTCAAAGACAACCCGGCGCTGGGCAAAGCGCTGACCGGGGCGTGGTTCGAAGTGGTCGCTTTGATGAACGCGAAAAGTGCCGCGAGCAAAGCTGCGCTGGAGCACATGGCCAAGGCCTCGGGAACTGATCTCGCCGGCTTCCAGGCGCAACTGGACACCACAAAACTGTTCGCCACGCCGAGCGAAGCGCTGAATTTCGCCACCAGCAAACAACTGCCGGACACCATGCGCAAGGTCGCCGAATTCTCCTTCGAGCACGGCCTGCTCGGCGAAGGCGCGAAAGACCCGAGTGCGGTGGGCATGTCCTTCGCCAACGGCGTGACCAGCGGCGACACCGCCAATCTCAAGCTGCGCTTCGATCCGACCTACGTGCAGATGGCCGCCGACGCCAAGCTGTAAGCCACGGAGGATTTGGCCATGCGCCTGATCAATCGCCACCCCGATCGCCCGAGTCGCCTGTTATTGGTGATCCTGCCGTTCGCGCTCGTGCTGTTCGCCTACTTCACAGGCTCGGCCGAGCGCCTGGCGGACAACCCCAACGACAAACTGCTGCCCAGCGCCGTGCAGATGAGCGACGCGGTAAAACGCCTGGCCTTCAACGCCGACAGCCGCACCGGCGAATACCTGTTGTGGCAAGACACTGCGTCGAGTCTGCGGCGCTTGGCCATCGGCCTCGGCATCGCGGCGCTGGCAGGTCTTTGCCTCGGTATAGCGGCGGGCACCCTGCCGCTGTTCGGCGCGCCGTTGTCGCCGCTGCTGACGGTGCTGTCGATGGTGCCGCCGCTGGCGATCCTGCCGATTCTGTTCATCGTCTTCGGGCTGGGCGAGTTTTCGAAAGTCATGCTGATCGTCATCGGCATCACCCCGGCGCTGGCCCGGGATCTGGAACAGCGTGCCCGCGACATTCCGGTCGAACTGCTGATCAAGGCGCAGACCCTGGGCGCCTCGACCTGGACGCTGATGCTGCGCGTGGTCTTGCCGCAGCTGTTGCCGCGCTTGCTGATCTCGCTGCGTTTGATGCTCGGTTCGGCATGGCTGTTCCTGATTGCCGCCGAAGCGATCGCTTCCACCGATGGCCTCGGCTACCGGATCTTTCTGGTGCGGCGCTACCTCGCCATGGACGTGATCCTGCCCTACGTGGTGTGGATCACCCTGCTCGCCTGGCTGATGGACTGGGGCCTGAAACAGCTGACCCAGCGCGCTTTCCCTTGGTATGAGGGAGCGGCGAAATGAGCTTCATCACAGTAAAAAACGTCTGGCAGCAGTACGCCGATCAAGTGGTGCTGGAAGGCTTGAACCTGAGCGTCAACGAGGGCGAGTTCTGCACCTTGGTCGGCGCCTCCGGTTGCGGCAAATCGACCTTCCTGCGCCTGCTGCTCGGCCAGGAAAGCGCCAGTCGCGGGGAGATTCTGCTCGACGGCCAGCCCTTGGCCAGCGAGCCGGATGCCAGCCGTGGCGTGGTCTTTCAGCGCTACTCGGTGTTCCCGCATCTGAGCGTGCTCGACAACGTCGCCCTCGGTCTCGAATTGCCGCGCGCGCCCGTGCTCGGCCGGCTGTTCGGCAACGCCAAACGCGAGGCGCGCGAACAGGCGGCAGCACTGCTGAGCAAAGTCGGCCTCGGCCATGCGCTGGACAAGTACCCGGCGCAGCTGTCCGGCGGCATGCAGCAACGCTTGGCCATCGCCCAGGCGCTGATCATGAAGCCGCGCGTGTTGCTGCTCGACGAGCCCTTCGGCGCACTCGACCCGGGCATTCGCAAAGACATGCACGCGCTGCTGCTGGAGCTGTGGCGCGAGACGCAACTGACGGTGTTCATGGTCACCCACGACCTGTCCGAGGGCTTCAGCCTCGGCACGCGTCTGCTGGTGTTCGACAAGGTGCGCCTCGACCCGCACGCCCCCGGCGCCTATGGCGCCCGCATCACTTACGACATCCCGTTGAACAGCGACCGCCGCGCCCAGCGCGCCGCCGTCGAGGCCCTGCCGCTGCCGCTGGCGGGCACCCTTCGCACTGCTTGAGAGGACTGCTGCAATGACTGATTCAATCCAACTCTTCCCACCCTTCGCTGAAGAGCTGCTGCCGGGCGGCGGCCACCGTTCGTTCGTGCTCAAGCGCGGCCAGTTACTGCGCCTGACCGACCTGCGCGGTGGCGCCAATGCCAGCCTGACCTTGCTTAATGCCAATGAAAAAACCGAGCGGCTGAACCTGCCCGACAGCCTCAAATGCCAACACACCGCCAAGCTCACTGCCGGCCACTGCCTGTACTCGGACATGGGCCGCGTACTCGCCGCGATCACCGCCGACACCTGCGGCTGGAGCGACAGCCTCGGCGGTGTGCTTTGCGCACAGGAAGTCGCCGAAAAGTACGGCCAGGGCCGCTACCAGGAACTGCGCAACGGCTTCTTTCGCAACGGCACCGACAACCTGCTGGTGGAACTCGGCAAGTGGGGCCTGGGCCTGTCCGACCTGCTGATGACCCTGAATCTGTTCAGCCGCGTGAACGTCGATGAGGCCGGGCGTTTCCACTTCGTCGAGGGCAATTCGAAGGCAGGTGACTACATCGAGTTGTACGCGCCGATGGACACCCTGGTGGTGCTCACCGCCCTGCAACATCCGATGGACCCGTCACCCGAATACGCCCCGAAACCCTTGAAGCTGAGCTGGATGAACGCCGACGCCAGCGTCGCCGAACACTGCCGCACTTCGCGCCCGGAAAACGAGCGCGGCTTTATCAACACCGACCGTTTGTTCGCCTGAGGATCGCTGCCATGTCACTCGCAATTGCCACTTCGCACAAGCAAGCCGACAGCGCGATCTACCGCGCCACCATTCCCGCCGGCGAGCCCTGGCTGATGGAAGTCAAGGCCGGGCAGACCCTGCGCATCCTTGATCTGGAAGGCAATCAGGCCGTCGACACTTTGTTTTACAGCCTCGCCAACCCGAAGGAACGCTACGACGTGCAACGCACCTTGCGTAGGCAGAACAGCGTCTACCTGAGCACCGGCAGCGTGCTGTATTCCAACCTCGGCCAGCCGATGCTGACCATCGTTGCCGACACTTGCGGGCGCCACGACACCCTCGGCGGCGCCTGCGCGCAAGAGAGCAACACCGTGCGCTACGCCCTGGAAAAACGCTACATGCACAGCTGCCGCGACAACTACCTGCGCGCCTGCGCCCACGACGGCCGATTGAGCAAAGGTGACATCGGGCCGAACATCAATTTTTTCATGAACGTGCCAGTGACGGCGGACGGCGGGCTGACTTTCGAGGACGGTATTTCGGCGCCGGGCAAGTATGTCGACTTGCGCGCCGAGATGGACGTGATCGTGCTGATTTCCAACTGCCCGCAGTTGAACAACCCGTGCAATGCCTACAACCCGACCCCGGCGGAGTTGCTCGTATGGAACTGACCATCAGCCGTTTACGCCGTTGGCTTTTTGCCCTGTGCCAGGCGCGTTCCGGGCAGTGCCTGAAATCCACCAGACAACCCTGAACCCTGTGGGAGCGAGCCTGCTCGCGAATGCGCCGTGTCATTCAGCATTGATGTGGCTGATCCACCGCCTTCGCGAGCAGGCTCGCTCCCACAGGGGGTTTGTGGTGGGTTTGAGTGAAGTGTGTTTTTTCCATCCGGGACGGCCCGGATGTCTGTCGAAAAACAGCGGGACGGCCCGCTCCCCCTTCAGGGGTTATGCCATGTTCGAAAAAATCCTGATCGCCAACCGTGGCGCGATTGCCTGTCGCATCCTGCGCACGATCAACGTGCTGAAGGCCCAAGGCGTCGCCGTGTACTCAGAAGCCGATGCTGCCAGCCTGCACATCTCCCAGGCCGCTGAAGCGTACAGCCTCGGCGAAGGCGCGGCGTCCGCGACGTATCTGGCCGTCGATAAAATCCTCGCTATCGCCAAACAAAGCGGCGCCACGGCGATTCATCCCGGCTACGGATTTCTCTCGGAAAACGCAGCGTTCGCCGAAGCCTGCGAAGCGCAGGGCATCGCCTTCATCGGCCCGACGCCGGAGCAATTGCGGGTGTTCGGCCTCAAGCACACTGCTCGCGCATTGGCCAGACAGCACGGCGTACCGATGCTCGAAGGCACCGACCTGCTCGACAGCCTCGATTGCGCGCTGAGTGCCGCCGAACAGGTCGGCTACCCGGTGATGCTGAAAAGCACCGCTGGCGGTGGTGGCATCGGCATGCGCGTGTGCCGCAGCGCCAGTGAATTGAGCGAATCATTCGAAGCGGTGAAACGCCTCGGTCAGAACAACTTCAGCGACGCCGGGGTGTTCATCGAGAAGTACATCGAACGCGCGCGGCATCTGGAAGTGCAGGTGTTCGGCGACGGCTGCGGTGAAGTCATCGCTCTCGGTGTGCGCGACTGTTCGGTGCAGCGGCGCAACCAGAAAGTCCTCGAAGAAACCCCGGCGCCGAACCTGCCAGAAGGCATGGCCGATGAGCTGTGCGCAGCGGCGATCAAACTGGCGCAAGCGGTGAATTATCGCAGCGCCGGCACCGTCGAATTCGTCTTCGACAGCGAGGGCCAGCGCTTCTATTTTCTCGAAGTGAACACGCGCTTGCAGGTCGAGCACGGCGTCACCGAACAGGTGTGGGACGTGGACCTGGTGCGCTGGATGATCGAGTTGGCCGCCGGTGATCTGCCGCCGCTGAACGAGTTGTATCAAGGCCTGGAACCGCAGGGCCATGCGATTCAGGCACGTCTGTACGCGGAAGATCCGGGGCGTGATTTCCAGCCGAGCCCGGGCCTGCTGACCGCTGTGCAGTTTCCGCCAGCCAACGGCGTTGAGTTGCGCATCGACACCTGGGTCGAAGCCGGTGTGGAAATCCCGCCGTATTTCGACCCGATGATTGCCAAGCTCATCGCTTGGGCGCCGAGCCGCGAACAGGCTCGCGCCGAACTCCATCAGGCACTGGGCGATAGCCTGCTGTATGGCGTGGAAACCAACCGCGATTACCTGCGGCAGATTCTCCTCGATACTCCATTCGCCAGCGGCCAGCCGTGGACCCGTTGCCTGGAAAATCTGCTCTATCACGCCAACACCTTCGAAGTGCTCAGCGCCGGCACGCAAACCAGCGTGCAGGACTATCCCGGACGCCTCGGTTACTGGGCCGTCGGCGTGCCACCCTCGGGGCCGATGGACAGCCGAGCGCTGCGTCTGGGCAATCGCCTGCTCGGCAATGAACAAGGCGCCGCCGCACTGGAAATCACCATGAGCGGGCCGATCCTGCGCTTCAATTGTGACGCGGTGGTCGCGGTGACCGGCGCGCCGATTGCCTTGACCCTTGACGCTGAACCGGTGCCGATGAACACCGCGCTGCTGATCCCGGCCGGCGCGACATTGCAACTGGGCAGCATCAGCGGCGCCGGCGCGCGCAGTTATCTGTGCCTGCGCGGCGGCGTGCAGGTGCCGGATTATCTGGGCAGCAAAAGTACCTTCACTCTCGGCCAGTTCGGCGGGCATGGCGGACGGGCGTTAAGGGCCGGTGACGTGTTGCATGTGCCGGCATTGGCCGACCACAGCGCCGGCCAGCAACTGGCCGAGCAGCACATCACCACGCTGCCGAGCGTGCGCCAGATCCGGGTGATCTACGGTCCGCACGGCGCCCCGGAATACTTCAGCGAAAACTACATCGCCACGTTCTTCGCGACCCAGTGGGAAGTGCACTTCAACTCCAGCCGCACCGGCGTGCGCCTGATCGGACCGAAACCTGAGTGGGTGCGTGAGGATGGCGGTGAAGCGGGTCTGCACCCGTCGAACATCCATGACAATCCGTATGCGATCGGGGCGGTGGACTTCACTGGCGACATGCCGGTGATTCTCGGCCCGGATGGCCCGAGCCTGGGTGGGTTTGTCTGCCCGGTGACGGTGATTGAGGCGGACCTGTGGCAGCTGGGGCAGCTCAAGGCGGGCGATAAAATTCAGTTCATCCCCGTCGACCTCGGCACCGCCCGCGATCTCGCCCTGAAATGGGATGCCCCCTGTGGGAGCTGGCTTGCCAGCGATGGTGCCCGATCTGACACCGCATCAACTTCATCGCTGGCAAGCCAGCTCCCACAAGGGATTGTGTCGCCTGTGGTTCTTGAGTTGGGTCAGGGGGATCGGCGGCTTGTCGGGAGGGTTTCTGGCGACACTCATTTACTGCTGGAGATCGGCGCGCCGGAGCTTGATCTGGTCCTGCGCTTTCGCGCCCACGCGCTGATGCAGGCGCTGGAAAGCCAAGCCCTGCATGGGGTGATCGACCTCACCCCGGGCATTCGCTCGCTGCAAGTGCACTACCAGCCCGAGCAACTGCCGCTGGCCGATCTGCTCGGCATCATCGCTGGCGAATGGGACGCGGTGTGCGCCGCCAAGGACTTGCAGGTGCCTTCGCGCATCGTGCACTTGCCGCTGTCGTGGGACGACCCGGCCTGTCAGTTGGCGATCGAGAAATACATGACCACCGTGCGCAAGGACGCGCCGTGGTGCCCGAGCAATCTGGAGTTCATCCGGCGCATCAACGACCTGCCAAATCTCGACGAAGTGCAGCGCACGGTGTTCGATGCGAGCTATCTGGTGATGGGCCTTGGCGACGTCTATCTCGGCGCGCCGGTGGCCACGCCGCTCGACCCGCGTCATCGTCTGGTGACCACCAAGTACAACCCGGCACGTACCTGGACGGCCGAAAATTCGGTCGGCATCGGCGGCGCCTACATGTGCGTGTACGGCATGGAAGGCCCGGGCGGTTATCAGTTTGTCGGGCGCACTCTGCAGATGTGGAATCGCTATCGCGAAGTCGCCGCGTTCGACGGCAAACCGTGGCTGCTGCGCTTCTTCGATCAGATCCGTTTCTACCCGGTCAGCGCCGAAGAACTGCTGCGCATTCGCCGCGATTTCCCCCTTGGGCGCTTTGATCTGAACATCGAACACAGCCAGCTCAACCTCGCCGACTATCAGGCATTTCTCAGTCAGGAAGCCGCGGGCATCAGCGCTTTCCGTGCGCAGCAACAGGGCGCGTTCAAAGCTGAACGCGAGCGCTGGATCGCCAGCGGCCAGGCGCATTTCGACAGCGAAGAAGCCGTGCCTGACGCCAGCGAAGAAGCACCACTGGAAAACGGTGAACACAGCGTCGACAGCCACATCGCCGGCAATCTCTGGCAGGTGCAGGTCGAGGCCGGCCAGCGTGTCGCGGCGGGCGACGTGCTGGTGATTCTCGAGTCGATGAAGATGGAAATCCCTGTGCTCGCGCCGCTGGCCGGTGTGGTGCGCAAGATCCGCGTGCAACCCGGTTCGGCGGTGCGCGCCGGACAACGGGTAGTGGTGCTGGAACTCGACTGAAGCCATTTTTATAAGGATCAACCGATGAATCTGCAACTCGATGCACTGCGCCAGGCCTATCGCAATGGCGACACCACACCGCGCCAACTGCTGCTGCAATTGCGCGAAAAAGCCGCTGCGCTGAATCCCGACTATCACCTGTTCATTCACTTGCTCAGCGTCGATGAACTGGAGCCGTACCTCGCCGCCCTCGACGGTCGTGACCTCGACAGTCTGCCGCTGTATGGCGTGCCGTTCGCGATCAAGGACAACATCGATCTGGCCGGCATTCCCACCACCGCTGCGTGCCCGGCGTTCGCCTATGTGCCGCAGCAGTCGGCGACCATCGTCGAGCAACTGTTGGCGCTGGGCGCGATCCCGCTGGGCAAGACCAATCTCGACCAGTTCGCCACCGGCCTCAATGGCAGCCGCTCGCCTTATGGTGCGTGCCCGAACAGCGTGCTGGCGGAGTATCCGTCCGGCGGTTCCAGTGCGGGTTCATCGCTGGCGGTAGCGCTGGGTGTGGCGAGTTTTGCCTTGGGCACTGACACCGCCGGTTCCGGGCGGGTGCCGGCGGCGCTGAACAATCTGGTGGGTTTGAAGGCGAGCAAAGGCCTGATTTCCACCGCTGGCGTGCTGCCGGCGTGCCGCACGCTGGACTGCGTAACCACCTTCACCGCGACCGCCCGTGAGGCCAGTCAGTTGCTGGCGTTGACGGCCAGACACGATCCTCGCGATGAATACAGCCGAGGCAATCCGGCATGGAACGACGGCTCGGCATTTGGCGCGCCACGGCCGTTTCGCTTCGGCGTGCCACGGGCACAGGACCTTGAATTTTTCGGTTGCAACGAGGGGCCACAGTTGTTCGCAGCGGCCATCGAACGGCTCAAGGCTTTGGGAGGCGAGGCAGTCGAATTGGATCTGTCGCCGTTTCTCGAAGCGGCGCGTCTGCTCTACGACGGGCCGTGGGTCGCCGAGCGTTACAGCGTCGCCGGTGAGCTGCTGGAGCAGAATCCCGAAGCGGTGCTGCCGGTGATCCGAGCGGTGCTGGCCAAGGCACCGGCAGTGACTGGCGTGCAGACCTTTCGCGCGCAATATCGATTGCAGGCACTGAAGGCCCTCTGCGACGAAGCCCTGGAGAATCTCGACTGCGTGCTGACGCCGACCATCGGCCGTCCAGTGACCCTGGCCGAACTTGAGGCGGAACCGGTGCTGCGCAATTCCGAACTCGGTTATTACACCAACTTCATGAACCTGCTCGACTACGCCGCCGTCGCCGTGCCGACCGCGTTCATGAGCAACGGTTTGCCGTGGGGCGTGACGTTGTTCGGGCGGGTGTTTACCGATCAGTATCTGTTGAGCGTGGCGGATGCCTTGCAGCGCCAGCAGGACAGCGCCCTGCCAGCTCCGGCGAACCCTGCGCGCAATGACCGCGCTCGATTGGTGGTATGCGGCGCGCACCTGCAAGGGCTGGCGTTGAATTGGCAACTGACCCAGCGTGGCGGGCGCTTGCTGGAAACCACGTTCAGTTCGCCGGACTATCGACTGCACGCCCTCGCCGGCGGCCCGCCATTGCGGCCGGGCATGGTGCGGGTCAAGGACGGCGGCGTGGCGATTGCCGTGGAGGTCTGGGAGTTGCCGAGCAGCGAGCTGGGCTCGTTTCTCACCGGGATTCCGGCGCCGCTCGGGTTGGGCAAGGTGCAATTGGCGGATGGGCGCTGGGAGAGCGGGTTTATCTGCGAGCCGTATGGCTTGGAAGGTGCGGTGGATATCAGTCATTTGGGGGGATGGCGGGCGTATCTGGCATCCCGGGGCTGATCCGAAAGCTCGCCCTCACCCTAGCCCTCTCCCCCAGGAGAGGGAACTGACCGAGGTGACTGTCCATCGGTTGCCATTGGCTGATACCGAGTCGATCACAGATTTTCCATCACCCTCAATCCAGCTCCCTCTCCCCCGGGAGAGGGCTGGGGTGAGGGGCTGCGATTTCCCTGACACACCGCTACGTCATATCCCCCGCCATTTCAGGCACAAATCCCGCAGTGTTTTCCCGACCATCCCACTAGAATGCATCCCATCGGGCCACTGCCAACGGATCTGCCATGCCGCTTCGTTCTCCCTTGTACTCGCAACGTTCACTGGTGCTCACGTTGGTCGCCCTGCTCGGCGCCGGGTTTCTCGCCACCTCGCTGTTGAGCTATTTCGCTTCCCGCGAGTCGATCCGCGACAACATCGTCAACACTGAACTGCCACTGACCTCCGACACGGTCTATTCGGAAATCCAGAAAGATCTGGTCCGGCCGATCCTGATTTCCTCGATGATGTCCCGTGACACGTTCATGCGCGACTGGGTGGTCAACGGCGAGCAGAATCCCGAGCAGATGACCCGCTATCTCGACGAGGTCATGACCCATTACGGCGCCTACACGGCGTTCTTCGTTTCCAATGCCACGCTCACCTACTACCACGCCAAAGGCGTGCTCAAACAGGTCAAAGTCGATGAGCCGCGCGACACCTGGTACTTCCGCGTGCGCGACATGCAGGACCCGTACGAGATCAACGTCGACCCGGATCTGGCCAACAAGGACAACCTGACGTTCTTCATCAACTACAAGGTCTACGACTACCACAACCGCTTCATCGGCGCCGCGGGCGTGGGCCTGACCGTGGACGCGGTGATCAAGCTGATCGACAAGTATCAACAGCGCTATCAACGCAGCGTGTACTTCGTCGACACCTTCGGCCGCCTCGTATTGACCGGTGCCGAGGGTGGTCCGGAAGGCGCGCACATCGGCCAGAGTCTTGGCGAACTGGAGAGCATGAAAAGTCTGGTCAGCCAGTTGCCCAAACCGCACAGCGGCAGCTACGAATACTCCACCCACGGCCAGGGACATTTTCTCAACGTGCGGTTTATCCCCGAGTTGAACTGGTACCTGTTCGTCGATAAACGCGAGGACGGCGCGCTGAGCGAGATCCGCCAGTCGCTGTATCTCAATCTGCTGATCTGCCTGCTGGTGACGTTGATCGTGCTGGCGCTGCTCAACCGGGTGATCAAGCGCTTCCAGGCGAAGATCCAGGCGCACGCCACCCTCGACAGTCTCACCGAACTGCCGAATCGACGCGGCTTCGACATCCTCGCTGCGCAGGCGCTGCACGAGGCCCAACGGGAAACCAAGCCGCTGACCGCGTTGCTGCTCGACCTCGACCACTTCAAAGCCTTGAACGACACCTACGGACACATGGCCGGCGATCAGGTGTTGATCGGTTTCGCCCGCGACCTGCAAAGTTGCCTGCGTCACGCCGATATCGTCTGCCGCTGGGGCGGTGAAGAGTTCATCGTTCTGTTGAAAGACACCGACGGCGAGACCGCGCAGAAAATCGCCGAGAAAATCCGTCAGCACGTCGAGCAACACGAATATGCCTACGATGGCCACAGCCTGCATCTGACCGTGAGCATCGGCGCCACCACCGTGCAACGCGATGACACCTTGCACACTCTGCTGTCCCGGGCCGATCATGCGATGTACCGCGCCAAGCAAACCGGGCGCAACCGCACCTGCATGGAAATGCCGCACTCGACCTATGCCTGATAACGACGTCAAACCCGACCAATGCCCGGCCTGCGGTGCGCGCAACGATTGCAGTCTCGCCGACCCGCGCACCGCCGACCGCGAATGCTGGTGCTACGGCGTGACCATCGACCCGGCAGTGCTCGAAGCGCTGCCGGCCGAGTTGCGCAATCAAGCCTGCCTGTGCCCGCGTTGCGCCCAGGTTGAAGCGCAACTGCAAGCAGGCCGGCGGCCGATCCCGTAAGATGCGCGGCCCTTTGTCCGTTGAATCCTGACCATGCGTGTCGACCGCTTCCTCAGCAATCTGCCCCGCTACAACCGTCAGCAGGTTCGCCTGTTGCTGGTGGAAAAGCGCGTGCGGATTGACGGAAAAGTCGTCAGCGACCCGCACAGTGATGTGCTGGAATTCAGCCGGGTCGAAGTTGACGATGAGGTGCTGCAAAGCGGTAAGCCGGCTCGCTATTTCATGCTGCACAAACCGCCGGGCTGCGTCAGCGCCACCCGCGATCCGCAGCATGCGACCGTGCTCGACCTGCTCGATGAACCGCACAAGGACGATCTGCACATCGCCGGGCGTCTGGATTTCAACACCACCGGGCTGATGCTGATCACCAATGACGGCGCCTGGTCGCGGCGCCTGACGCAGCCGCAAACCAAACTGGCGAAGGTCTATTACGTCGAAACCGAACAGGACATCGACCCGAGCTACGCGCTGAAATTTGCCGAGGGCATCTACTTCGCTTTCGAAGATCTGACCACGCAACCGGCACAGCTTGAGCTGCTCGGCCCACGCTCGGCACGGCTGAGCATCGTTGAAGGCCGCTACCATCAGGTCAAGCGCATGTTTGGGTTCTTCAACAACAAAGTCCTGCGCCTGCACCGCGAATCCATGGGCAAACTGACCCTCGATCACGCGCTAAAACCGGGCGAGTACCGCGCTTTGCGCACCGAAGAGATTCATTTGTTCTAAGCCGGCGACCGCTCAGCCGAAGTTGTCGAACAATTCGCCGACGGCACTTGCGTGATCCTGAGTCCCCTGCTTGAATCAGGACGTCGGCCGAAATGTGACCGATGAGTCACCACATACTTCCAAGAAACTTTTTGTCGGTCGTCTGCCCTCAAGGGCTGCGCCTCAGCCGACAATCTGCCCGCCAATAACAACACCCGTCGACCTGCCGTACCGGATCGACATGGGCCAGCAAATTTCAGGCGTATGCCTACCTGTCACAAAGCTCGTGCAATCTCGATTGCGCGCATACCCGCTTGCTTGCCAGGAGTCTTATGACATGAGGCCAGAAATCGCTGTGCTGGATATACAGGGTCAGTATCGGGTTTACACGGAGTTCTATCGCGCAGACGCCGCAGAAAAGACCATCATTCTGGTCAACGGCTCGATGGCCACGACTGCGTCGTTTGCACAGACCGTGAAAAACCTGCACCCGCAATTCAACGTGGTCTGCTACGACCAGCCCTACGCGGGTCGGTCAAAAGCCCACAACCGGCATGAGAAACATCTGACGAAGGAAGTCGAAGGGCAGATTCTGCTGGAGCTGATCGACCACTTCGCCGCCGAACACGTGCTGTCGTTCTCCTGGGGCGGCGCCGCCACTCTGGTCGCCCTCGCCCAGCGGCCCCGGCGCATCGAAAAAGCCGTGATCAGCTCGTTCTCCCCGGTGATCAATGCGCACATGCTCGATTACCTTGAGCGCGGCGTCGATTACCTCGGCAGCCGCGACGGCGATCGGGTCGGCCATCTGGTCAACAACACCATCGGCAAACACCTGCCGTCGCTGTTCAAGCGTTTCAACTACCGCCACGTCAGCAGTCTCGCCGAGCATGAATACGGACAGATGCATTTTCATATCAACGACGTGCTGCACAGCGATCGCCAGTGCTATCTGAATGCGGCGAAAAAGATCAACGTGCCGGTGCTGTTTCTCAACGGCGAATGGGACGAATACACCGCCGCCGAGGATGCGCGACTGTTCGGCAATCACGTTGCCCACAGCAGCTTCACCACCCTGCAAGCCACCGGACACTTTCTCGACATGGAGCACAAGGCCGCCTGCCGCGACAGCCAGAACGCCCTGCTCGGCTTTCTGAAACCTGCGCCGCAAGCCAGCCGAACGCGCTACTCGTTTGTGCAGGATCAACATGCTTTGGCCATTTGAAACAGCGTCATCGCGGGCAAGGCTGCAAGCTTGAAGTGCCTGTTGCACCGGCGCAGCCCTTGCTCGCGATCGACCGTTTTCTGCGTGGCAAAGCCCTCGCAGAGAAAAGAAAACTTCAAATCCGTGGCCGAGTCTGGTACAAAGTCAGCCGCTCTGAGCGGGTATAGTTTAGTGGTAGAACGAAAGCTTCCCAAGCTTTAGATGAGGGTTCGATTCCCTCTACCCGCTCCACCGAATATTGATCTCGCGTTGTGTTGTCCGACGGGGGATGCAGAAATGAAAAACCGGCCTTGATGGCCGGTTTTTTTGTGTCTGGAAGTTGAAGCGTGTTGGCGGTGAAGACTTCCAGAAGATCGCTGAGCCCCTCCTCCCCGGATTACTTCTCGAAATCCTGATGCAGCCTCGCCAGTACATTGAAGATCGGTTCCCCGGCTTTGTGCGGGACATTCAATCGAGTGAATACTTTCTTCCAGTCGGCGAGCGCTGCGAGAGTCTGCTCGATGTATTCCTCGGCCTTGAGGTATTTGTAATCCTTGCAGATCTCCATGATTCGCTTGCGCGTAGGCGTGCCGGGAGTGCGGCCACCGAAGTCAGTGGTGTGCTCGCCCATGGCGTTTGCGAAAGTCAGGTCGTATGCCGGGGACAGCGTCCAGGTTTCTTTCTCGCCTTTTTTTTCAGGATTGTGGCAGAGAAAGGCAAAGTTCTTCGCATGGTCGTCATGGTTGTGAGACAGCGCATTGAAGATCATTAACCTGGCCATCTTTTCCACTTCGACGGAGCTTCTGGTCAACACCTGAGTGAGCTTGAGCAGGTTCGGGTAGTCGATGGATGACAATGCGCGGTAGTCCGCGTACATGAGCGCCGAGACGGTCATCATGTGAATCTTGCGCTCGCCGTCGCGGTCGAAGCGCTTGGTTGCGAAGAAACGCTCAACCTCGCCGCCAGGCATCTGCACATCCAGAAGATCCGATTCAGCCATGGTCACTCCGGCGGCACGAGCCATCTCGGCATAGGCGAGTTCAATGCCGCCGGTTTCAATCGGTTCGTACAATGCCCTGAACTTCACGATCCAATGTGCATAGCCCTCGGGCAGGGCATCAAAGGCCGAAATTGCGTGTTTTTTGTCGGCAGACAGCGCCACGATTGCCTTCGGTCGTGCGCCCCCCGGTGAGCCACCGGCCAGTCGCAATTTGGTAAGCACAGCAGGGGTCTCACCCTCTTGAACTTCGATTGAAGCTTCGTAGAGTTGGCAAATATCCAAAGGGCCTGTGAGCTCTGTTTTTTCCGCCTTCGGCTGATATTCAAACGCCCCCATACTGCGCTCGCCCATATAAGCAAGGCGATCAAGCGCTGTGAGGGTAAGGTGGGTGCCGTCACCGAAGGTGCTGTCGAAATATCGATCCATCAGCAGCATGCCCCAGCCGTCAGGCAGTGAATCGGCGAACGGTCCGTGTAGCCCTTCGAAGAGGCTGGTGTTCCTGGCCAACTGGGGCTTTTCGTCCCAAGCCATTGTCAGCGGCGAAAGATTGTAGCCAGTGGCAAGCCAACCCGGATCGTAAGCGAAGTAAATCCCCCGGCCCGCGACTCTGACCAGCTCACCAACCTTGGCGCCCTCTTTCAAAACATCCAGCGCTTCTGTGTGTTTGAAAGGCTTGATCATCAGCGCATCCCTCTCTTGCGCCTGGCATTCTTCAGCTCATCCAGCGAGCTCGGTTGCTCTGGTTTGAACAGCCTGGTCACAGCGTTGAGTTCATCAAGCGCAGTGGCTATCAGGATCAAAGCCTCCAACGTCACGAGGCCGGTCGCTTCGAATCGCTTGATGGTGGATTCGGAAACCCCCGCCTTTTCTGCGAGCGTCTTGCGGGAAAGGTTTTTGGAGAGCCGCAGGATTTTGGCGTTTTCTCCGACATTTCTAGCGATCTCAGCCGGCGAGTGAAGCAAATGCATGAATGACATGGCAAACCCTTCCAATTCTTAAGGATCTTAATAGAGCCATTGTAGCCATTTAACCTCCCTTAAGGATCAGATATGACCATTTTTGAAAAATTTCACTAATTTCGTGGAGCAATAGAGATCTTCTGATTGCTACACAGCTGACATTGAGGATTACGCGGTTGGGTCACGCGTGGCCGCTTTTGTCACCGCGAATCTGACTCTCCGCAATGCAGTCATATTTGGCAACGTAATGATGAACACAGCGTTTGTTGTGCCGTTCAAGATCGCCGCTCATGTGGTTACCAAAGCGGACATCATTTATGGACATCAAACCCATTCGGAGCACTGAAGACTTGTCCGCAGCATTGCTGCGTATCGAGCAGATTTGGGGCGCTGAGATGAACTCGCCGGAAGGCGATGAATTGGAAATTCTCGCTCGGCGGGTGGGCGAGTATGAGGAGCAGCAATTCCCGATTCCCCCTTCCGAGCCCTTTCAAGAGGACAAACCTGGTATTGATCAGCGGTTTTGACGCTGCACTAGCCGAAAAACCGGTCGCAACGACCGGTTACTTTTTACTCGGAAATCAACGCCGGCTAACCCACCGGCACCACATTATCCAACACCTGATTCACCGCCAGCTCGCCCAGCATGACGACCTGGGCGATGCCGAGCAGGGTTTTGCGCTGGCTGCCGTCGAGCAAGGCGGCAAAGTCGCCGAGCATGACGCTGGCCGAGCCGAGGGACTCGCTGGCGTTGACCAATAGCGACTCGGTATCGGTGCCCGGATTAACCATGAACATGCTGCTGGCCTGGTACGGCGGTGAGCTTGTTTTTGGTGGGATGAGATAGTGGTCGAGGGCGCGTTCGGCGGCTTCGTGGAGTTTTTTCGAATCGAGGGACTCGTAAGGAGAGGCCGGATCGGTTTCCGGCGGATTTGGCGTTACTTTGAACACGGGGCGGTACCTTTCATTTGAGCCGCATCCACCACGCTACTAAACGGGAGGGTGGCGGCTGTACGCAAGTTAGTAGACCGGACCCATCCCCCATCCGGCGCACCCGAAGGCGCCATGCGCACAGCCACCATAAAATACAGGCACGCGCCTGATTCAACGGAACTCGTGCAACCGTTACGAGGAGGACATTACCGGGCTACTAAACCCGATCACTGGAAATCAGTGACGCGAACCAAGTTACCGACCGCCCTCCAGGCGCACAAGCCGGCGGATTCTGGCGTACCGGTAGGCAGCGGCGCAAGGATTTGTAGGCATCGGGACGCAACGTGATTCAACTTTAAACAGCCATAGCGCACCACGTGTAAAAGCCTGGAAAACAGAAGGAAATTTCCGACGAGCTCAGCGTGAACGAGTTGAAAGGATGCCAGAGGACGATGATGTTGGCGGTGCAGCGGTGATCGGGTTTCTGCGCCAATAAGCCCCTCACCCTAACCCTCTCCCGAGGGAGAGGGGACCGACCGTGTTGCGTTCAAGAGATGCGCCGACCAGAGATAACGTGGCGAACCCAAGGAACCCGGAGGCGTAACTCAGCGGGTCGCAACAATGAACAAACGTGGAAACGGCAACAGCACCGAGCCGTCAGCCAAGGCCGGATAAGCCTTGGCAACTTCCGCCAGATACCGCTGCAGATACTGCGCCCGCTCCTCCTCGGTCAATGGGCTCAGGAATGGAATCAACCCGCTACCCTTGAACCACTCCACCACCCCCGCCGCCCCGTCCCGAAGTTGGTGGTGATAGGTGGTGCGCCACACATCGACCCGCGCGCAGTGCGGCCGCAGCATTGAAAAATACTCACTGGCACTGGCCATGTCGGTGCGCTGCCCGGCAGCGTCTGCGAGCTTGCTCGCCCACGGCCCATTGGCGGCGACTTCACGCATCAAGCGGTGGGACGGTTCGTTGAGGTTGTCCGGCATTTGAATCGCCAGGCTGCCACCGTCTGAAAGCTTGCTCGCCAGGGCTGGCAGCAACGAAGCGTGATCAGGCACCCATTGCAGCACCGCATTGGCGAAGATCACATCGAACGGACCCTCGTCAGCCCATTTGTCGACCTCGGCCACCTGAAACTGCACGTCAGGCAAGCGCTTGCGCGCGGCGGCAATCATGTCCGCCGAACTGTCGAGGCCACTGACGCTCGCATCGGGAAAACGCTGCACCAGCAATTCGGTGGAATTGCCCGGTCCGCAACCAATGTCCACCACCGCCCGGGCCTGCGCGGTGGGTATCGCCGCCAACAGATCACGGGCCGGGCGGGTGCGTTCATCTTCGAAAGCGACGTATTGCTTGGCAGACCAACTCATTGCGTTCTCCTGTCGGGGCATGGCTTGAAACCGGGAAGTGCAGCTGCCCATACCATACAGCGATAAGGCCGATGAGCTCGCCTCGCCTCCGGCGTCCCGCCCGGTTATTTGTAATTAGAATTTTCAGCACAACACCGATGTCTGAATTTCAAGCTCCCAAAACAAGGACTTCCATCATGAAATTCGCAAAGATTGCCCAGAAACTTGCCCTGTGGGCCGGTAGCCCGAAAACGTTCATGGGGGCGTTGATTCTGATCGGGTTGTGGGGGTTGAGCGGGCCGATTTTTGGTTACAACGACACGTGGCAGCTGATCATCAATACCTCGACGACGATCATCACGTTCCTGATGGTGTTCCTGATTCAGAACACGCAGAACCGCGATACCGACATTCTGCATTTGAAACTCGATGAGCTGTTGCGGGTGAACAAGGAAGCGCAGAACGCGATGCTCGGGCTGGAAGCGCTGGACTTGAAGCAACTTGAAGCGCTGCGCCGGCATTACCGCGCGCTGGGTGAGAATCAGGTGTTTGATCTTGAGGGGCTTGGCGACAAGAGCAAGCCAAAGCAGGATTTGAATGAGTGCTGAGCAAGTAAACACACCCTGTGGGAGCGAGCCTGCTCGCGAAGATGGCGGGTCAGTCAAAACATTATTGACTGACACACCGCTTTCGCGAGCAGGCTCGCTCCCACAGGGGAAGCATCGCATTTCAACTGAAGGTTTCGCTCGCGCTGCACCAACAAGGCGAAGTTAGCGACTGGCCTGCAACGCTCGAGCTTTCTCCAGATGGCTTTGCAGTTTCGGCAAAGTCTCATCGGCAAACGCTTTGATTTCCGGCACATCGGTGGTCTGTGCCTGTTGCTCGATCTGGGTAATGGCCTCTTCGGTCGCCTTGACCTGACTGGCAGCGTAGGCCTGATCGAATGTGGTGCCGTCCTTCACTTCCGGCATCAGCTCTTTGGCCTTGTCGGCGAGTTCTTCGCGGGGGGCAACCGGCAGGTCGAGTTTCTTGGCGATTTTCGCAAGGTGCTGGTTGGCCGTGGTGCGGTCGTTGATCACAACGATGGTGTAATCCTTGACCTCTTTCGATTCGGCCTTGCCGTGGGCCAGACGACTGGCTTCGATGTCGGCCATGCCTTTGGCAGAGGCATCGTTGATGAATTCGGCAGGCGACTGGGCGAACGCACTGCTGGCGCACAGGCCCAGCAGGGTTGCAAAACTGACGTTACGTAAACGGGTGGCCATCCGGCTCATGGTCGCGCCCTCCTTCGTGGAAAATTCAAACGGGCCGTGATTCGCCCGCTGCTCAAATGTCGCGGCGGACAATTGTCCGCCTCAGTTAGGAATGCTTTAGCGGTCAAAGGTTTAGAAAATCTGCCTGAACCGCGACGAACGGCGCGCTCGCTTCAGCTGCCCAAGGCCCGATGATTCAGGCGTTTGGCCGCATACATGGCTTGATCGGCATGCCGAAACAGTTGCTGTTCTTCTTCGCCGTGTTCAGGAAAGCGTGCCACGCCGATGCTCGATTCGATCCACAAGTCATGCCCGTCGAGGCGCATGGGCTGCGCCAGCACCTGTCGGATTTTTCCGGCGACGCTGTCGGGATCGCCGGCGGCATGCACGCTGTGCAGCAGCACGACGAATTCATCGCCACCGATACGCGCCACCGTGTCGGTTTCACGCACGCAGCCTTTCAGCCGGTTGGCCACGGTTTGCAGGAGCATGTCACCGACGGCATGGCCATGGGTGTCGTTGACCTGTTTGAAGCGATCCAGATCGACATACAGCAGCGCCATGTGTCCGTGCAGGGTTCGCGCATCGGCCAGCGCAGCCCTGAGCCGATCACGCAGCAGTTCGCGATTGGGCAGTTGCGTCAGTTGATCGTATTGCGCCATGCGCTTGAGCCGCGCGTGCAGTTGCTGGCGCTCGATGGCCGTGGCGACTTGTGCACAGACATATTGCAGCAGTTCCTTGTCCTGCTCGGTGTAGCGTTCGCCGCCAGCGAGGCTTTTGACGATCAAGGCGCCGATGGTGCCGTTTTTTGAGTTCAGTGGTACGCCGAGCCAGCAAGGCGCGTTTTGTTCCGCCACCAGCTCAGCAAAATCGGGCGTGGCATCGGCGCTGTCCGGCGTCAGCAACATTGGCTGGCCGCTGCGGATCACTTGCGCGCAGAGCCGTCCGATGACGGTGCCGGGCTGCTCGGGCTGCAATTCGTGATCGTCGACGTGATAGGGAAAATTCAGCTGCGCGCAGTGTTCGTCGTACAGCGCCACGGAAAAATTCAGCGCCGGCAGCCACTCGCCAATCAGCAGATGGATGCGTTTGAACAGCGCCAGCAAATCTTCCGCCGCGTGCGCCGCTTCGGAAATCGCGTACAACGCCGCTTGCCGCGACTCGGCCTGCTTGCGCTCGGTGATATCGCGGGCGACGGCGATGCGCAGTTGATCGACTTCCGACCAGCGCGCCGACCAGGAAATGTGCGCGACGCTGCCGTCCTTGCGCAGGTAGCGGTTCTCGAAATTGTGCTTCGGGTCGCCGCCCATGATTTCGCCAGCGGCCGCAAGGGTGCGCTGGCGATCGGCCGGGTGCACCAGCTCGATCATCGAGCGGCCGATCAGTTCGTCAGGCGTGTAGCCGAAAATCCGCTCGCAGGCAGCGCTGACAAAAACGAAACGGCCCTGTTTGTCGACCGCGCAAACGGCGTCCAGCAACAGGTCAATGTAGCTCGCCAGCGGCGCAGGGTTGGGGCTTTGCATGGTTCTACGGGGTGTCCGCGCAGTGCAGCGATTTCAATCATCCATGATCGTGATTGCGCGTCCCTGCCCATTACATCAAGTCTTGTTCGGCAGCAGCCCCGGCAGCGCGTGCATCAACGCGTTAATGGCGAAGCCGATAAACATCACGCCGCATAAACGCGTGATGAGCAGCTCATGCCGCTGATACACCATGCGCACTCGCTGTGCGCCGACCACGCCGATGAGGATAGCGTAGGCCAGCGCACCGCCGATGAAACTCAGGGCGATCAGCGCCGGCAACATCGACCAGTTGAGCAGTTCGGCGCGGCTCGACAGCAGCGCCGTAAAGGTCGCCACCGCCACCGGATAGGCCTTGGGATTGGTCAGGCCGAAGACGATGCCGTGCCAGAACGGCTGCCGCGCCGCCCCTTGCGCCTCGTCGCCATTGCGGCGTTGGGCACGCACCGCACGCCAGCCGAGCCAGAACAGGTACAACGCGCTGAGCACGCCGAGCACATCGAACGCGGTGCTGCCGATTTCCCGCGCACCGACAATCGCCACCAGCGCGGTGCTGCACCAGATCACATCGCCGAGCAGATGCCCGCACAGAAACCCCGCCCCGGCGCGCCGGCCATGGGCCGCGCCAATCCCGAACACCGCCAGCACGCCCGGCCCGGGCGTGATCCCGTAGATGAAACCCGAAGCCAGAACGGCCAACAGCAATGATGGAGTCATGAGAAACCTGCAAGCGCCAGAATACTTGGCGGCCAGTCTATATCAGAGGGTCACGGCGGATCACTGCGCGTCGTGAAAACGCATGCCGGGGTACGGTTTCTGGCGACATGCGTCCAGCCGCGATTGCAAATCGCCGACGTGGACTTCCAGCTTGTGCCCGTCGGGATCGAGGAAGTAGAACGACGCGCCTTCAATAGCCTCTCAGATTTTCGGGAACGAAATATTGCTGTCCGTCATAGCGCAACGTGGTCAGCACCGGCTTTTCGTGGGTAGTTTTCGATTCGCAGGTGTCGGGTGGCCCCTCACCGACCAGGCCCATGGTGACTGAGCGGACAATGATATCGGCGTAACCATGGGAACTGGTTTTGCCCATCTCAAGCGTACGCACCGTCTCCGAGCGCTCTCCGGCGCAATTGCCATCCCATTCGCCACTGAAGCTGTAGGCGACCAAGCGATCCAGCACCGGGCGCAGTTTGTCGCCCTCTTTCACGTAGAGCGACAGCAGGGTTTCATCCAGCGGATTGACGCGTGACGAGCCTTTGAAATGGGCACGAACGCCGAAGGCACGGAGGTCGGGCGTGAGTTTATAACGCGCCGTATCCAGCTCCAGACTCTCCAGCGCGATGGCATCGGAGAGAAACGCCGACCGCTGATGATAGGTCGCCAGCGGTTTGGGGCTGCCGGCCGTGATGATAGCCAGATCCAGATCGTACGAGCCCACGCTGCCGTCATGGCCATAGACCGGATCGGGCACGAACGTCGATAGCGCGATAATCGTCAGCGACGGATAAGCCGGCCATTCTTTGCACAGCGAGAAATCCGCTTCCGCGCTGACCGCCGGCGGTGTGCAATCGGCCCAGGCCTGCCCAGCCATGAACCACCCGCAGAGCGCTGCGCTGATCCATACTGACTTCACTGTCATTTCCTGCTCCTTGAAGATATTTCCAGGCGCGCACTATCCCTTTCTGCATCGGAGGATTCAACAGATCTGGCCAGCGAATCTTCTCATGTGTCTGAAGTCGGAATTCGCGAGCAGGCACGCTCGCACAGGAAAGCGCATTCCAAAGTGGGAGCGAGCCTGCTCGCGAAGGCGTCATCACAGACGCCGCGAGTCTCAGAACTTATCCAGCGTGCGCAACTTCTGCGGCAAGCCCCACAACAGCAAAGCGGCCGCAATCAGCGCGGCGACGCCGATGACGTACAGCGCCGGGGTGGTGCTGCCGGTGAGGTCCTTGATGCGTCCGACCATGACAGGGCTGACGATCCCGCCGAACTGCCCCAGGGTATTGATCACCGCGATCCCGCCCGCTGCGCCGGCACCGGCGCCCGCCAGCAGTTTCGGTGGCAGGGTCCAGAAGCTCGGAATCGAAGCGATGATGCCGGCGCCGAGCAGGCCGAGCGCGACGATCAGGAAGGTCGTGTGGCTGGCGAAGATTCCCGCGCTGAAGAAGCCGATCGCGCCGACGATCACCAGCCCGGCGACAAACTTGCGCCGTTCACCGGTGGCGTCGGACAAGCGTCCGATCACCACCATGCTGATCGCCCCGCAGATGTACGGAATGGCGGTCAGCAGGCCGATCATCACCGGGCTTTCGGTGCCGGCGCTGCGGATCAATTGCGGTGCCCAGAAATTCAAACCGTAGGACGCGACCTGGATCAGGAAGTAGATCAAACCCAACGTCAGGAACCCGGGAATTTTCAGCGCCGCGAGCAATGAGCCGCCGCTCTTGTGTGGTTCGTGATGAGCGATGCGACTGGAGAGCAATTTCTTCTCGTCAGCCGTCAGCCAGTGCGCATCCTCGATGCGGTCCTTCAGCTGCGTCAGCACCAGAAAACCCAGCGCGATGCACGGCACGCCTCCGAGCAGGAACAACCAATGCCAGCCGCGCATCTGCAATACGCCATCGAGGTGTTGCAACACCAGCCCTGAGAACGGTGCGCCGACCAGCCCGGCAAACGCCGAGGCGAGAAACAGCATCGAGGTGATGCGGCCACGGAAGTGCTGCGGAAACCACAGGGTCAAGTAATACAGCACGCCCGGAGCAAACCCGGCTTCCATCGCGCCGATGACGAAGCGCAGCGCATAGAACTGCCATTCGCTGTTGACGAAGACCATCGCCGCCGTCGCCACGCCCCACGACATCATGATCCGCGCGATCCAGCGCCGCGCGCCGACCTTGTACAGCATCATGTTGCTCGGCACTTCGAACAGCACGTAACCGACCACGAACAGCCCGGCGCCCAAGCCATACGCGGTGTCGCTCAGACTCAGGTCGGTCTGCAACTGGAATTTGGCGAAGCTGATGTTGATGCGGTCGAAAAAGGCGAACAGGTAGCAGACCATGATCAGCGGCATCAGGCGCCAGGCAACTTTGCTGACCAGGGCTTTTTCGGCGTCGTGATCGACGGACGGATTCACGCCCGCCTCCATTACATTGAGGCTCATAGATTTTCTCCAGGAGGACTGCCGGGGGCGTCCGATTGTTTTTGTTGTCTGGTGGTGCTGCTGAATGCTTTTGAACTGTGGGAGCGAGCCTGCTCGCGAATGCGCCAGATCAGTCGATACCGATGTTGAATGACACACCGCGTTCGCGAGCAGGCTCGCTCCCACAAGGGTTTTGTATCTTCAGGTGGGCATCGGATGCAGATCGCAGTTGCGCCCGGCCTTGGCCAGTTGGCCGGGGACATCGTGGCCCAACAGCGCCGGCAAGCCGCGCGAAAGCTTCAGCAGCAGCGGCAAATCGATCCCCGTGGGAATGCCGACTTCAGCGCACAGGTTCACCAGGTCTTCGGTGCAGATATTGCCCGACGCCCCCGGCGCAAACGGACAGCCACCGAGGCCACCCAGCGCCGCATCGAAGCGCCGCGCGCCGGCCTCGTAAGCGGCCAGCACATTGCACAGGCCGAGGCCGCGGGTGTTGTGGAAATGCAGGGTCAGATCGGCCGGCGAAACCCGCTGCAAAACGCGCCGCACCAAGCGATCGACCTGACGCGGATTGGCCATGCCGGTGGTATCGGCGAGGCTGATGCCCTGAATGCCGAGCTCTTGATAAGCGTCGACGATCTGCAGTACGCGATCCTCATCGATCCGGCCTTCGAACGGACAACCGAACGTGGTGGCGATGCTGCCGTTGAGGCGCACACCTGAGCCGCTGACAAACGCAACAATGTCAGCGAATGCCGCCAGCGACTCTTCGCAACGCATGCGCATATTGGCCAGGTTGTGGGTCTGGCTGGCGGACATCACCAGATTCAACTCATCGGCATTCGCTGCCAATTCACGTTGCGCGCCTTTGAGGTTGGGGATCAACGCCACGTAAATAACACCCGGCTGGCGCTGAATGCCGTTGAACACTTGCTCGCCGTCACGCAGGGCCGGAATGGCTTTGGGCGAGACGAACGAGCCGGCCTCGATGCGGCTGAATCCGGCCTGTGACAATTGATTGATCAGGGCGATCTTGTCAGCGGTTTCCACCCACGTCGGCTCGATCTGCAAACCGTCGCGGGGTGAGACTTCCTGGACGATCAGGGTTTGCGAATAGTCAGTGATCATTGCACCACCCCTTGGTTTTTCAGGCGTTCGATGTCGAGTTCAGTCAGGCCAAGATTGGTGAGAATAGCGTCGGTGTGCTGGCCCAGTTTCGGCCCGGACCAGTTCACTCCGCCGGGGGTCTCCGAGAGTTTGGGGACAATGCCGGGCATCTTCACCGTTGCGCCACCGGGCAACTCGGCATCGAGCAGCATGTCCCGCGCCTGATAGTGCGGATCGGCGACGATATCAGCCACCGAATAGATGCGCCCGGCCGGCACTTCGGCAGCTTCGAGAGCAGCCAGTACCTCGTCGATCGGCAGGCTGCTGGTCCAGTGTGTGATGGCCGCATCGAGCAAACCGCTCTGCGCCGCGCGGCCGTCGTTGTGGGCGAATTCTTCTGCCTCGGCTAGATCAGCGCGGCCGATAGTGTGCATCAGGCGCTTGTAGATCGGGTCGCTGTTGCCGGCAATCACCACATAAGCGCCGTCGGACGTGAGGTAAGTATTGGAGGGCGCGATGCCCGGCAAGGCGCCGCCGCTGCGCTCGCGGACATGGCCGAGCATGTCGTATTCCGGCACCAGACTTTCCATGACGTTGAACACGCTTTCGGCCAGCGACACATCGACGATCTGTCCACCGCCCTGCCCGGTCTTGACCCGCAACAGCGACATCAGCGCGCCGATCACCGCGTGCAGCGAGGCCAGCGAATCGCCGAGGCTGACGCCGACCCGCGCCGGTGGCGAATCGGGATTGCCGGTGGTGTAGCGGATGCCGCCCATGGCCTCGCCAATCGCACCGAAACCGGGCCGGTCACGGTAAGGGCCGGTCTGGCCGTAGCCGGAGATACGCACCAGGGTCAGGTTCGGATTCAGCGCATGTAGCACGTCCCAACCCAGACCGAGTTTTTCCAGCGCACCGGGGCGCAGGTTTTCAATGATCACGTCGGCGTCGCCGGCCAGTTGCTTGACCAGTTCGATGCCTTCAGCGGATTTGAGATTGAGCGCCAGGGATTTCTTGTTGCGCGATTGCAGGTACCACCACAGCGATGTGCCTTCGTGCAGCTTGCGCCATTTGCGCAGCGGGTCGCCCTGACCCATGGCTTCGATCTTGATCACCTCGGCGCCGAACTCGGCAAGCATGCGCGCGGCAAACGGCGCGGCGATCAGGGTGCCGATCTCGATCACTTTGATTGCACTCAAAGGGGCAGTCATCGCGGGTACCTCTTGTTCTTGGAATATGTCGCCAAGGCTAGAGGAACGATCGTCAGCGAATCCAGCCGTCTCTCGGCAATGGGCGTTCGCGAAATGCGAATGCTCCTCTGTGATTGCGTGGTGAATTCAGGGCCGCCTTCGCGAGCAGGCTCGCTCCCACAAGGATCTGTAGTGGTTTCAGATTCTGTGTTCACACAAGTTCAATGTGGGAGCGAGCCTGCTCGCGAAGAGGCCATCAGCCGCAATGAAGATCTACCGCCCGCGCAAATGCTCAAACAACATCCGGCTCACCGGCGACAACCCTGCCTCATCGCGCACCACCACAATCAGCGCGCGATCCGCCCAGGCATCGGTCAGCGGCACCGCACGCAAGCCCAGTGCCTGACCAAACAACTCATAGGCTCGCTGCGGCAGAATGCCGATGCCCATGTTCGCCTGGACCATCCGGCACACGGCATCGAATCCCGGCACATGAATGCGGATGCGCAGGACTTTGCCGGCCTGCCGCGCCGCCGCATGGGTACGCATGTTGATCGAACTGGCTGCGTGCAAGCCGACGTAATCGCTGTCGAGAGTTTCATCGAAAGTCACCGATGCGCGCGTAGCCAACGGATGCTCCGGGAGCATCACCACCACCAGTTTGTCCTGGCGGTACAACACGCTGTGCAGGCCTTTGGTGTCGCTGTCGTCGGAGCAGATGCCGAGGTCGGCGACGCCATCGAGCACGCCCTGAATCACCCCGGCGCTGGGGCGTTCTTCAAGGTCGGTCTTGACCTGCGGCTGCCGCGCGGAGAAGTCGCGCAAGTCTTCGGGCAGGAACTGAATGATCGCCGAAAGATTGGCCAGCATGCGCACGTAACCCCGCACACCGTGGCTGTGCTCGCCCAGTTCCAGGCCCATCTTTTCCACGTTGAAGAGCATCTGCCGCGCATGGTGCAGCAGGGTCTCACCGGCCGGCGTGAGGATCATGCCTTTGGCTTGGCGCACGAACAAAGCGATGCCCAGCGCCTCCTCCAAATCCATCAGGCGCTTGCTCGCCGCCGACACCGCGATGGCTTCGCGCGCAGCCGCACGGGTCAACGTACCTTCCTCGTGGACGGCGACGAACAGTTGCAGAGTGATCAGGTCGAGACGGCGGATCAGGCTTTTTTGCAGCATGGTGGGCTCGAAGGCAGGGTTCATCCGAGCCGGCAGGATAGCCCGGTTTTACCGCTGACTGCTCAGTTGCTCATGCTGGCGCGCTGTTTTGTGACAGGCGCGGTCAGCAAGCGAACCAGCTGCGCGCTGTCGTCCCTGCGACCCAACACCAGGATCGATAAGCCTTGCAGGCAGGCATCGATGGCTGGCCATGAAATGTCCTTCGCGCCCTCGACATCAAACGAATCATCCACTGCGCCATCGACCAGAAAGCCTGCCGTCAACAAGCCTCGTGCGCTGCCCGAGGTCTGTCCGACCGCCACAATCCGTTTACCGGCGATATCATCCAGCGCAAACCCTGCCTTCCAACCTCTCAGATCCCGTTCCTGCGCCGTCGGGGTGAGGACAGGATTGTTGAACGCGTCATCCATCTGGCCGGCGTAGGTAATACCACTGATGAACCCGTGTTGCAGTTTCGTGCCTTGCGTTGACTCGACCGCCGAACCGAGCAGAAGCAGGCGCTGCGCCGTTTGCACCGCGATGTCCGTCACGCTGCTTTCGAGCGGCTGGCCATCACGCTGAATGTTCAACAGCAGTACACCCTTGTCGCCGAACGCTTGTGCAACTTTCCCGTTGTGGTCGAACGCCATGACCAGTCCCTGATTGGTTACTTCCGTTTTGCCATGCAGCAGAATCAGCCCATCGTCGAGCTGGATGATCCCGGACAGTGAAATGGCCACCCCTGGCAGCAACAGGGGCAGCCAACCGTTGCTGGCGAACGATAAATCGTCCGAGCCATCGAGATTGACCCGCGTCAACAGGCCACTGCCCTTTTGCGCGGTCACGAACAGCAGCCTGTCCGGCTGCGCAAGCTGCGGATCGGATTTGGCCAGCAGCAGTTGCCCATGCGTGGCCCCAAAGAGTGACGGAATCCGCATGGGCACAATCCGGTAGCCATTCCTGTCGCCGCCGAACTCGATGTCCGGCGAGCCGTCGGGCAGAAACCGGGCGATGACTTGCTGGTATTCAAGAGTCTGGTCTTTGACGACGCCAATCACACCGCACATCCAGATCCGTCCCAGCGCATCAACGATCAATGGCCCGCCTTGCGTGAGCGAGCCTGTGCCGAACTGGCCGCTGAGATATCCGCCGGTGCCGAAAGCCGGATCCGGATTGCCATCGGCATCCAGGCGCGCAAGGCCGTAGTACGAATGGCCCGATTGCTCGACGGTAGCGCTGACCATGATCTGCTCCGAAGGCGTGATCGCCACGCCTTTGGCAATGGTCTTGCCCGCTCCGGGGAATTTCAGCGTTCGCAGACCAAAGAGCGCATCCAGCTCCCCGGCTGACTGCACGTTTGGGGACAATGGCGCGATAGATTCCGACATGTTCGTATGCTCCTCAAGAGATCGACGTCGATCCCCTCGTAGCGTGCATTCGACCCCAGGCCGCCACGCCGGACAACTGACAGAAATGACAGTTTTTTAGAAGAAAAAGAAATTACCTACTGTGTAAAAAAGACTGAATGACTGGTAGTTCTTACAGGTTCGAATTCAGGCACGTCATGCCAACCTCAGCGTTCAAATCAGCCATGGACGAGAAGCATGATGAGCACTCGCGACGAGCAAATTTCACAACCGGCGCCGACCATCACTTATCCCGAGGAGGCCAGCACGACGGGACCTGCGACATTGTTGCTCGGCAGCGGCATACCCAATGCTCTTGTGCAGGTCTGGAACATTGAAAACACCCATTCGCTTGGCGAAGGGCTGGTCAGCGCAAATGGACGATGGGCGTTCAGCATCACCGGCGTTCAGGCCCAGGGTCAGCAGAGGATTCACGCCCACCAGACCTATGCAGGCATCACGTCCGAATGGAGCGAAGAGCGCGGATATGAGGTGCGACTGCGGCCCGAGATCGACGTCCCGGTCGTTGTCGAACCGATTGAGGGCGCGCAGGTCGATACGCCTCTGATTTTTTCGGGAGATGTCACGCGAGCCGAGGGTTTCGTCAGTATTTTCGATCTGGACACTGGCCTGGAGATTGCCAGAGCAGCGGTCGAAAGCGACCGGAAATGGCAAACCCCGGCTGCACACTCATTGGCGGTCGGGCAGTACCGTATCTGCGCCGTCCACAACATCGCCGGCAAGGTTTCAGATTGGGGCCGTGTGCGGACATTTGCCGTGGTCGCAGAAGCAAGCGAAGGCTTGTCCGACTTCGCTCGCCTGCGCGCCTTCATTCAAAACGCATTGCGGAAAATTTCCTCGATCTGGCGCTGATCCGCCGCCCGTGGATTGGTCAGTCCACAGGCGTCCTTCAAGGCGTTGGTGGCGAGCACCGGGATATCGCTGAGTTTCGCGCCCAGCTCACGCAGTCCGCCGGGAATCTCGACGTCCTTGGCAAGGTTGCGAATGGCATTGATCGCCGCCTGTGCGCCCTCCTCCGCGCTGAAACCACGAATATCCGCGCCCATGGCGTGGGCGACATCCCTGAGTCGTTCAGCGCAGACCAGCGCATTGAAACTCTGCACATGCGGCAACAGCACAGCGTTGCAGACGCCGTGGGGCAAGTCGTAGTAGCCGCCCAACTGATGCGCCATGGCGTGGACAAATCCGAGCGAGGCGTTGTTGAACGCCATGCCGGCGAGGAACTGCGCGTAAGCCATGTTCTCCCGCGCCGCCAGGTCGCTGCCGTCGCGCACGGCCAGACGCAGGTTGCTGCTGATCAGGCTCATGGCCTTCAAAGCGCAGGCGTCGGTGATCGGGTTGGCGGCGGTCGAAACGTAGGCTTCTATGGCGTGGGTCAGCGCGTCCATGCCGGTGGCGGCGGTAAGGCCTTTGGGCATCGCGACCATCAACTCCGGGTCGTTGACCGACAGCAGTGGCGTGACGTTGCGGTCGACGATGGCCATTTTCACGTGGCGCGATTCGTCGGTGATGATGCAGAAGCGGGTCATTTCGCTGGCAGTGCCGGCGGTGGTGTTGATGGCGATCAGCGGCAATTGCGGCTTGCTGGAGCGGTCGACGCCTTCGTAATCGCCAATCTGCCCGCCATTGGTTGCGCACAGGGCGATGCCCTTGGCGCAATCGTGCGGCGAGCCGCCACCCAGCGACACGACGAAATCGCAACGGCTTTCCTTCAGCAGCCCCAACCCGGATTCGACATTGGCCGTGGTCGGGTTCGGTCTGGCGCCATCGAAGATCACCGAATCGATGTCCTGCATCGCCAGTTTCTCGGCGATCATTGCGGCCACGCCAGCCTTGGCCAGCCCGGTGTCGGTGACAATCAGCGCCTTGCGAAAACCATAATTGCGAATCGCGACCATGGCTTCGTCGAGGCAGCCGCTGCCCATGATGTTGACCGCCGGAATGAAGAAGGTGCTGCTCATCGTGTGTCTCCTGACTGGAGCCGGATCGACTGCCTCGATTCGGCGGGTGCACACAGGATCGACCGATCGGTCACGAGCAATGTTGATCTGGCTCAATGTCCGCTCGTGATAAAGTCGCCGTCCATCTGCCCTTTGTTTTGAGACCGCCCACGCAATGACCGATTTTCTCAATGTCGACGCCACCCTCGAAGACTGGAACGCCCTGCGCGCCGCGAACGATTTCCAGGGTTTGCTGGTGGGCAATGGCGCCAGCCGTGCGGTTTGGGATGACTTCGGCTACGACTCGCTGTTCGAAAACGCCCGTACGGTCGAAGAGAAACCGCTGAGCCCATCGGAACTGGCGGTGTTCGACGCGCTGCAAACCCGCAGCTTCGAGCAAGTGCTGGGCGCCCTGAAAACTACCAGCCGGGTCAACAAGGCCCTGGCGGTCAGCTCGGCGGCGCCGCGCAATCGCTATTACGCGATCAAGGAAGCGCTGATCAACACCGTGCATGCGGTGCACATCCCGTGGCGGCTGGTGCAGCCTTCGACACTGACGGTGCTCAATGCTGAACTGGCGCGCTATCGCACGGTGTTCACTACCAACTACGACCTGCTCAATTACTGGGCACTGCAACATCCCGGCGAGACCATCGACGACCTGTTCAACGGCGCAGACGCGAGTTTCGATCTGAGCCAGAGCACCACCGACAAACCGCGTCTGCTCTACCTGCACGGTGGTCTGCATCTGGTGCGCAATCAGGACGGCACCGCACGCAAACTGACCTCGACCGAAGGCACCCTGCTCGGCAGTTTCGCCATCAACAATACGATCAAGACCCTGGACGACGTGCCGCTGTTCGTCACCGAAGGGCCGAGCGCGGACAAGCTCAAGACCATCCGCAGCTCGGATTATCTGTCGTTCTGCTACGAGCAGTTACTGGCCCATGGCGACAGCCTGTGCATCTTCGGCCACGCGCTGGGCGAGCAGGATGCGCATCTGGTGCGGGCGTTGCGCCTGGCCCGACCGAAGTGCGTGGCGGTCTCGATTTATCCGCGCAGTGCCGCGTTCATTCAGCATCAGAAACGTCACTACGCCAAGGTGTTTGAAGGTACCGGGGTTGAGTTGCGGTTCTTTGATGCCAAGAGCCATGCGTTGGGCGATCCGAAATTGTCGGTACCGGTTGAGGTTTGATATTGGCCGGGCTGACGCCTTCGCGAGCAGGCTCGCTCCCACAATGGAATGCGGTCACCTGTGGGAGCGAGCCCGCTCGCGAAGACGGCATATCAGCCAACCCAAAAGGTGACTGGAACACCGCTTTCGCGAGCAGGCTCACTCCCACAGGTTGATGTCGGATTTCAGAGCACCGGCTGGGTCTTGTCCTTAATCACTTTGGTCGGGCCGTTGGCCTTCACGCTGGCAATGCCCTTGTCACACGCGCCATCCGATGAATACGACTCGCTGCTGCCGATGATCTGGTGATTGGCCGCCTTCAGGTTGAAGTACGGGTGGCCATCCCTGGTCGACTTTTTCTCGTAGCGCTCATCCAGCGGGCTGTTGGCCTGCACCGAGGCGATGCCGCCGTCGGCACCGGCGCGGGTGCTGTAGAGCTCGCTGGTCAGGATCGTTTCGGCGTTCGCCGCTTTCAACACGAACCTGAATTGGCCGTTGCTGCTTTTGCTCACTTCGTACCATCCGGACATGTCTGTTTCTCCTGGGGGCGATTGAGAGATTTCGCGCTTCAGAGTAAAGACCAGCGCCTGCGATCTGTCGCCTGCATCGACTACAAGGTGATTTTCGTACCGAGCAGACCGAGGAAACCGGCCAGCCATTTAGGATGCGCCGGCCAGGCCGGAGCGGTGGCAAGATTTCCCTGAACATGGCCGTCGGTCACCGGAATGTCGATATAGGTGCCACCGGCCAGACGCACTTCCGGGGCGCAGGCCGGATACGCGCTGCACTCACGCCCCTCGAGCACACCCGCCGCCGCGAGCAGTTGCGCGCCATGGCAGACCGCGGCAATGGGCTTGCCGGCGGTATCGAAGGCGCGCACCAGTTCGAGGACTTTGTCGTTCAGCCGCAGGTACTCCGGAGCGCGACCGCCGGGAATCAGCAGCGCGTCGTAATCGGCTTCGCGGGCCTTGGCGAAGTCGAAATTGAGCGCGAACAGGTGACCGGGTTTTTCGCTGTAGGTCTGATCACCTTCAAAATCATGAATCGCCGTGCGCACGGTGCTGCCGGCGGACTTGTCCGGGCACACGGCGTGCACCGTGTGGCCGACCATCTGCAGGGCCTGGAACGGCACCATCACTTCGTAGTCTTCGACGTAATCGCCGACCAGCATCAGGATCTTTTTCGCGGCCATGGGAAAACTCCTCGGGGAAAGGTCTGGGAGTATTCAAGGTAGACCGTATCCAAGGGTTGCGGTAATTCCAGGCTTACTACGCTCGATCGCGATAAATGTAGGAGCCGCCGAAGGCTGCGATCTTTTGATCTTGCATTTAAATAATCAGGATCAAAAGATCGCAGCCTTCGGCGGCTCCTACAGGGGTGTATTTCAGGCTATCAGGCGAGAAAACCGTCAGCGCGCAGCAGGGTTTCCAGGCAGTGTTCGCTGATGTGATAGAACGCTTTCAGCTCTGCGATCTTCGCCAACAATTGCGCTGGATTAACCGGCTCGGCGCGTTTCACCGCGAGAATCATCTTGTTCTTGTTGGTGTGTTCCAGCGAAATGAATTCGAAGACTTTGGTCTCGTAACCGCAGGCTTCGAGGAATAACGCGCGCAAGCTGTCGGTGACCATTTCCGCCTGCTGGCCGAGGTGCAAGCCGTATTGCAGCATCGGTTTGAGCAGCGCCGGGCTTTGGATCTGCAGGCGGATCTGTTTGTGGCAGCACGGCGAGCACATGATGATCGACGCGCCCGAGCGGATGCCGGTGTGGATCGCGTAATCGGTAGCGATATCGCAGGCATGCAGGGCGATCATCACGTCCAGTTCGCTCGGCGCCACCGTGCGCACGTCACCGCACTTGAACACCAGCCCCGGATGCTCGAGCTTCGCCGCTGCGGCGTTGCACAGGCTGACCATTTCTTCGCGCAGCTCGACGCCGGTGACTTCGCCCTCGGCCTTGAGCGTGTTGCGCAGGTAGTCGTGAATGGCGAACGTCAGGTAGCCCTTGCCCGAACCGAAATCGGCGACCCGCACCGGTTTGTCCAGCGCCAGCGGCGACGAGGTCAGGGCATGGCTGAACACTTCGATGAACTTGTTGATCTGCTTCCACTTGCGCGACATCGCCGGGATCAGCTCCTGTTGCGCATTGGTCACGCCCAGGTCTTTGAGGAAGGGGCGGTTCAGTTCGAGAAAGCGGTTTTTCTCGCGGTTGTGCTCGGCGGACGGCGCTTCACGCAATTGCTGAGGTTTGCTCTTGAACAGCGAACTCTTGCCCTTTTTGCTGTATTCCAGCTGCGCTTCGTCGGTCAGCGCCAGTAAATGAGCATTTTTGAACGAGGCCGGCAGCAGCCCGGCAATCAGCGCCACGCCTTCGCTCAGCGGCAGATTTTTGGTGATGTCGCGGGTCTTGTAGCGATAAACGAATGACAGGCACGGCTGCGCCTTGACCGTCACCGGTTTGATGATGACCCGTTGCAGATCCGCCTCTTCACCGACGTACTTGGCCAGCACCAGCTTGATGAAACCGCTGTCGTCGAGGCTGGTTTGCAGCAGCTCAATGAACTGGGCGTGGTGATCGGCGGCCGGTTTGGCGGACGGCGCGGAAGCAGCGGAAACGGACATGGACAAACGGCCTCGGACGGGCGGAATCGGGAATGGCAGGTATTTTAGGGGGGATGGGGGTTGGGGACACCTTCTTATTTACCCAACGGCGAAAATCAAAAGATCGCAGCCTTCGGCAGCTCCTACAATTGGAATGCATTCTCCTGCAGGAGCTGCCGAAGGCTGCGAGCTTTTGATCTACCCCAACACCACCAACCGATTCGGCAACTCGTTCCGCACCTGCGTCACCGGCACGTGCACCTTCAACAACTCACCACACGCCTCCACGCACGTGACAAACCCTTCCAGCGTGCGGCCCTGGCGGACCTGTTCGGTGAACGCTGCGACAATCGCGTCCCAGTTGCTGTTATCCAGCCGTCTGGAAATACCCTCGTCCACCAGAATCTCCACATAGCGCTCAGCCTCGCAGACAAAAATCAGCATGCCGGTGCTGCCCACGGTGTGGTGCAGGTTCTGTTCGAGAAACTGCCGCCGCGCCAGGTTGGAGGCGCGCCAGTGGCGCACGCGGCGCGGGACCAGATGCGTGGTGATTTTCGGCAGGCGGAACAACAGGCAGAGGACGATGAACATGCCCCATTGCACCAGCAGCAGACTGTGCAGGGTCAGCCAGCCCGTGAGGTAGTGGACGATGCCCGGCAACACCAGCGCCAGCAGACTGGCCCAGAGCAGCGGGATGTACGCGTAATCGTCGGCACGGGCAGCGAGCACCGTGACCAGCTCGGCGTCGGTATTGCGCTCGACCCGGGCAATGGCCTCGGCGACTTTGCGTTGTTCGTGTTCAGTCAGTAATGCCATGTCGAAAAGTGCCTGCTCATTATTCTTTTGATCTCACCAGCCGCCGGACGAACCGCCGCCGCCGAAACTCCCCCCGCCACCGCTGAAGCCGCCACCGCCACCGCCGCCGAATCCGCCGCCACCGCCAAAGCCGCCCCCTCCTCCGGAGCCGCCCCGGCCGGCAGGCAGGATACCGAGCATCTGGCAGACAAACACCGTCAGGATGAACAACATCACCAGGAACATGAACAGCGCCGGGTGCCGCGAGATGAAATCATCCGCCGGGTCGCCGCTGGATTCGTACACGGTTGAGGGTTCGTCCAGCGGATTGCCACCGAGCACTACCAGCATCGCCGCAACGCCGTCGCTGATGCCTTTGCTGAAATTGCCGGCCTTGAACGCCGGCGTGATGACCTGATGAATGATCACCGACGACTGCGCATCGGTCAGGCGATCCTCCAGGCCATAGCCGACTTCGATGCGCAGTTTGCGCTCGTCACGCGCGACGATCAGCAAGGCGCCGTTGTTCTTGTCCTTCTGGCCGATGCCCCAGTGCCGACCGAGCTGAACGCCGAAATCCTCGATGGTGGTGCCCTGCAGATCCGGCAGCGTGACCACCACCAATTGCTCGCCGGTGGCCTGTTCGTGCGCCTGCAATTGCTGGCTCAGTTGCGCGCGAATCGATGGCTCGAGCATCTGCGCCTGATCGACCACGCGCCCGCTCAGCGGCGGAAACGTCAGTTCGGCCCGGGCGCTGACGGCGAACAGCCAGAGCATCAGCACCAGGCCCAGTTTCAACACACGCATGGGCAACCTCGAATCAGAATTTCACTTCCGGGGCCTTCTCCGCGCCGGGCGTGGTGGCTTCGAAGGTTTCGCGCATCGGCAGATCGCTGTACATCACGCTGTGCCACAGGCGACCGGGGAAGGTGCGGATCTCGGTGTTGTACTTCTGCACCGCCAGGATGAAATCGCGACGCGCCACGGCAATCCGGTTTTCCGTGCCTTCGAGTTGCGACTGCAAGGCGAGGAAGTTCTGGTTGGCCTTCAGATCCGGGTAGCGCTCGGAGACCACCATCAAACGGCTCAATGCGCCGGTCAGTTGATCCTGCGCCTGCTGGAACTGCTTGAGCTTCTCGGGGTTGTCGAGGGTGCTGGCATCGACCTGAATCGACGTCGCCTTGGCTCGCGCTTCAATCACGGCGGTCAGGGTTTCCTGCTCATGGGCGGCATAGCCCTTCACGGTTTCCACCAGATTGGGGATCAGGTCGGCGCGGCGCTGATACTGGTTCTGCACCTGGCCCCAGGCGGCTTTGACCTGTTCGTCGAGGGTCGGGATATTGTTGATGCCGCACGCGGTCAACAGCGTGGCGAACACCAGCAACGTGGCGATCTGTAGCCGTGAACGGGAGGTTGAGCTGATATTCATTGCAGTGATGCTCCATGACACATTTGATTTAAAAACCGAGCGCTGGGCATTCCCGGCCAGCGGTTGGGGCATAATCGGCGCCGCCACTGGCATGCGACGGGTTAATCGGCTAAAAAGTGCCCTTCGCGTTCACGTTGCCGCTGTCGGCTGCGGTTTTCCGGCTCAGGATTTTGCGCCGGCACCCGAACAACAATAGTCGCTCCCTACATTTTGGCTGGCCGGTGTTACATCACCGTTTGGGCTCTAGAGAAAAAATTCATGAAGAAGCTGTGTTTGCTGGGTCTGTTCGTCAGCCTGGCCAGTCATCAGGTACTGGCCGCCACGACCCCGGTACCTTTGGAAAACAAGGACGCTTTCATCAGCAACCTGATGAAACAAATGACCCTCGACGAGAAGATCGGCCAGTTGCGCCTGATCAGCATCGGCCCGGAAATGCCCCGCGAGCTGATCCGCAAGGAAATTGCCGGCGGCAACATCGGCGGCACGTTCAACTCGATCACCCGCGCGGAAAACCGTCCGATGCAGGACGCGGCCATGCGCAGTCGCCTGAAGATTCCGATGTTTTTCGCGTACGACGTGATCCACGGTCACCGTACGATTTTCCCGATTCCGCTGGCCCTTGCGTCGAGTTGGGACATGGACGCCATTGGCCAGTCCGGTCGCGTTGCGGCTAAAGAAGCCGCCGCTGACAGCCTCGACATCACCTTCGCGCCGATGGTGGATATCTCCCGCGATCCGCGCTGGGGCCGCAGCTCCGAAGGTTTCGGCGAAGACACTTACCTGACCTCGCGCATCGCCAAAGTCATGGTCAAGGCCTATCAGGGCGAGACCCCGAGCGCCGCCGACAGCATCATGGCCAGCGTCAAGCACTTCGCCCTGTACGGCGCGGTCGAGGGCGGCCGCGACTACAACACCGTCGACATGAGCCCGGTGAAGATGTACCAGGATTACCTGCCGCCGTACCGCGCCGCGATCGATGCCGGAGCCGGTGGTGTGATGGTGGCGTTGAACTCGATCAACGGCATTCCGGCCACGGCCAACACCTGGCTGATGAACGACCTGCTGCGCAAGGACTGGGGCTTCAAAGGCCTGGCGGTCAGCGATCATGGCGCGATCTTCGAACTGATCAAGCACGGCGTCGCTCGCGACGGTCGCGAAGCGGCGAAGCTGGCGATCAAGGCCGGCATCGACATGAGCATGAACGACACCCTCTACGGCAAAGAACTGCCGGGGCTGCTCAAGTCCGGCGAGATCGAACAGAAAGACATCGACAACGCTGTGCGCGAAGTGCTCGCGGCCAAGTACGACATGGGCCTGTTCAAGGACCCGTACCTGCGCATCGGCAAGGCCGAGGATGACCCGGCCGACACCTACGCCGAAAGCCGCCTGCATCGCGCCGAGGCCCGCGAAGTCGCGCGGCGCAGTCTGGTGCTGCTGAAGAACCACAACGAAACCCTGCCGCTGAAGAAAGACGCGAAAATCGCGCTGGTCGGTCCATTGGCGAAAGCGCCGATCGACATGATGGGCAGCTGGGCCGCCGCCGGGCGCCCGGCGCAATCGGTCACTTTGTTCGATGGCATGAATTCAGTGATCGGCGACAAGGCCAACCTGATCTACGCCCGTGGCGCCAACATCACGGGCGACAAGAAGGTCCTCGATTACCTGAACTTCCTCAACTTCGATGCCCCGGAAGTGGTCGATGACCCGCGCCCGGCCAGCGTGCTGATCGACGAAGCGGTGAAAGCGGCGAAAGAGGCTGATGTGATTGTTGCAGCGGTGGGCGAGTCCCGTGGCATGTCCCACGAATCCTCAAGTCGCACTGACCTGAACATCCCGCAAACCCAGCGCGAATTGATTCGCGCACTTAAAGCCACTGGCAAACCGCTGGTACTGGTGTTGATGAACGGCCGTCCGCTGACGATTCTCGAAGAGAACCAGTCGGCCGATGCGATTCTGGAAACCTGGTTCAGCGGCACCGAGGGCGGCAACGCCATCGCCGACGTGCTGTTCGGCGACTACAACCCGTCGGGCAAACTGCCGGTGACCTTCCCGCGTTCCGTGGGCCAGATCCCGACCTACTACAACCACCTGAGCATCGGCCGGCCGTTCACTCCGGGCAAACCGGGCAACTACACCTCGCAGTATTTCGATGACACCACCGGCCCGCTGTTTCCGTTCGGTTATGGCCTGAGCTACACCACCTTCGCCCTGAGCGATATGGCGCTGTCATCGACCACCCTGAACGCCAGCGGCAAGCTCGACGCCAGCGTCATGGTCAAGAACACCGGCAAGCGTGACGGCGAAACCGTGGTGCAGTTGTACATCCAGGACGTCACCGGTTCGATGATTCGCCCGGTGAAAGAACTGAAGAACTTCCAGAAGATCATGCTCAAGGCCGGCGAACAGAAGGTCGTGCACTTCACCATTACCGAGGAAGACCTGAAGTTCTACAACGCCCAGCTCAAATACGCAGCCGAGCCTGGCAAGTTCAACGTGCAGATCGGCCTGGACTCCCAGGACGTGACGCAGCAGAGCTTTGAACTGCTGTAACAGCAGCAACACTGCAAAACACTGTGGGAGCGAGCCTGCTCGCGAAAGCGATCATTCAGACAAAAAATTGCTGAATGACACACCGCTTTCGCGAGCAGGCTCGCTTCCACATTGGATTCAAGGTGTATTCAAAATCGTGGTTATCCGCGACGGTCGAGAATATTCACCACCAACCGATCCACCCAGCCCCACACCCGCTGCTTGACCCGCCGCCACAACGGTCGGCGCTGCCATTCCTCCAGGCTCACCAGCTGACTCAAGCCGAAGTCCTTCACAAAGCTCGCCTCCACTGCTGCCGTCAACGCCGGGTCCAGCGCTTCCAGATTCGCCTCCAGATTGAAACGCAGATTCCAGTGATCGAAGTTGCACGAACCGATGCTTACCCATTCGTCGACCAGAACCATTTTCAGGTGCAGGAAGCACGGCTGGTATTCGAAGATCTGCACCCCGGCCTTGAGCAGGCGCGGGTAGTAGCGATGCCCGGCGTAGCGCACTGACGGGTGATCGGTGCGCGGCCCGGTCAGCAGCAAGCGCACATCGACGCCGCGCGCGGCAGCCTTGCGCAGCGAGCGGCGGATTTTCCAGGTCGGCAGGAAGTACGGCGTGGCCATCCAGATGCGTTTTTGCCCGCTGTTCAACGCACGGAACAACGACTGCAAAATGTCGCGATGTTGACGGGCATCGGCATACGCCACGCGGCCCATGCCTTCGCCCTTGTCCGGCACACGCGGCAGGCGCGGCAAGCCGAAATGCGCGGCCGGGCGCCAGGCGCGGCGGTAGCGGTTGGCGATCCACTGGCGATCAAACAGCAATTGCCAATCGATCACCAATGGACCGCTGATCTCGACCATCACCTCGTGCCACTCGCTGACATCATGGCCCGGCGTCCAGAATTCATCGGTCACGCCGGTGCCGCCGACCACTGCCAGACATTGATCGACCAGCAGCAATTTACGGTGGTCGCGATAGAAGTTGCCGACCCAGCGCCGCCAGCTCAGGCGATTGTAAAAACGCAGTTCGACCCCGGCCTGGGTCAGGCGCTGACGCAGATGCAGCGTGAACGCGAGGCTGCCGTAATCATCGAACAAGCAACGCACGCGCACGCCGCGCTCGGCCGCCGCGACCAGCGCCTGGACGATGGCTTCGGCGCAGGCGCCGGCCTCGACCAGATACAGCTCCAGTTCGATCTGCTCTGTAGCTCCAGCGATATGCTCGAGCATGCGCGGAAAGAACTGCGGGCCGTCGATCAACAGTTCGAAACGGTTGCCGTCACGCCAGGGGAACACCGCACCGCGCATGTCAGCGCGCCGTGAAAATCAGCACCGCACCCACCGGCACCGACAGACTGATCGCCGACAGATCGGCGAGTTTGCGCAGGTTTTCCAGGCCAGGCGCCAGATCGAAATCCTCGGCGTTGATCACCAGCGGCTCCAGCGTCACCACCTGAAAGCGCCGATCATCCAGACGCGTGGCGAGCAACTCGGCCGGGTATTCGTGCTGCTTGCCGTGCAGGCTGACGGTCAGCGGCAGGCGCAACTCCAGCTGCGCGCCGGGCGCCAGATCGTTGATCGGGCGCAGGTCGATCTGGGTGGTGATGGTGGCTGCGGGAAACTGCTCGATCTGGAACAGCTCCTTGCGCATGCGCTCATCGCGCAGCGGAATGCCGCTGTTGATCGATTCGAGCTCGACTTCGACCTCGGCGCGACCGTTGGGGTCGACCTTGCCGTGCAGCACCAGAAAGCGCTGCACTTCCGAAACGCTGGCATTTTTGGTGCTGACGAACGACAGCCGCGACGACTCGCCGTCCAGATACCAATTGGCCTGGGCCGGCAGCGCAGCGGCGGTCAACAGCAGACTGGCGAAGGTTGTATAGAGGGAGCGGTTGAACATTGAACACTCGTGGGGGCGATAAACCTGCACGAACCTTAACCGCCCGCCAAGTTATTGCAAGCCCTGTGGGAGCGAGCCTGCTCGCGAATGCAATGCTCGCCGCACAGCATGTATTGCGGCTTGCGACGATTTCGCGAGCAGGCTCGCTCCCACAGGGGAGACCAGATAATTCAGGGATTCAGGCGACAGCCCTGGCGTTCGCTCAGCCACTGCGCGCTGTTGCTGCGGCCCATGCCGCTGACGGTGATGGTTTTGCTCGAAGCGTCATCGGTAAAACCGCTGGTTGGCAGCCATTGCTTCACATAGCCACGGCAATACCCGGCGTCGTTGTTCATCACATAACGACACGAGCAATATTCCTTGGCGGTGTAGGCGCTGATGATGTCCGGGAAAGCCCAGAGATTCTCCCGCTCATACCAACCCCAGCCGAGCAGCACGACCAACAGCAACAATAGAAAGCGCTTCATCGCCGCACCGCCTGCAACACGCGTTTGAGCAGTTCGTTGTGCCGGTAGCTGCCATCGCGGTCATCGCCGTAACGCACGATCACCAGTTTCTGGCTGGGCATCACATACAGCGCCTGGCCCCAGTGGCCGAGGGCGGCGAAGGTGTCGGGTGGGGCGTCGGGCCATGGTGATGTGGCGCCGTCGACACGACGATTGAGCCACCAGTGGCCGCCGGGTACGGCTTCGTCCTGATGCGCCTTGTAGCCGGCAAACGGTGTGAGGTTGAACGCGAGCCAATCCTCGGGCAGCAACTGCCGATCGTTCCAGCGCCCGCCCCGCGCCATCAATAGACCGACCCGCGCCAGATCCCGCGCGGTGAGATAGGCGTAGGACGAGGCGACAAAGGTGCCGCTGGCATCGCTTTCCCACACGGCGTGGCGAATGCCCAACGGCTCGAACAATGCTGTCCACGGATAGTCGGCATAACGCTCTGCGCCGACCATGGTTTTCAGGGCAGCGGCGAGCAGATTGCTGTCACCGCTGGAATAACGGAAAGCCTGACCCGGCGCGGCGTAGGCGTCGTGGCCCGCAGTGAACGCGGCCATGTCGCGATGGCCGCGGGTGTAGAGCATCGCCACCACCGAAGATTTCAGCGGCGCGTATTCGTAGTCTTCCTGCCAATCGAGACCGGAGGCCCAGTTCAGCAGATGGCCGAGGGTGATCGCCGGGTGTTTGTCCAGCGCCGGGTAGAACTTCAGCGCCGGATCGTCGAGCTTGAACCGGCCTTCGCCGTAGGCCACGCCGAGGACCGTTGCCAGCAGGCTTTTGCTGATCGACCAGGTCAGATGCGGTGTCTGAGCAGTGGTCGGAGCGGCGTAGCGTTCGTAGATGATCTGGCCGTCGTGGATGATCAGCAAGGCGTCGGTGCGAATGCCGTCGCGGGTGGCGTCGTTACGGGGCGCGAAGGCGTAGTTTTCCAGCGCCTCGACGGCCGGGCCGGTGATCTGCGGGGCGATGGGCCATTGCTCGCCGGGCCATTGTTCGGCGCGGACGGTGAGGCTGATCAGCAGCAGGAACAGGGACAGGCCTTTGAACATGGTGGGCGCTCAGGGAATGAACCTGTCGAGACTAGTCGGGGTTTATGACAGATGTATGGTGATTTTGAGGCCGCCTTCGCGAGCAGGCTCGCTCCCACAGTTGATCGCATTTCAATTGAAGAATACCGTCCCTGTGGGAGCGAGCCTGCTCGCGAAGGGGCCGCTCAGGTCACCGCCAAAGCCTTGGCCAACCGCTTCGCCCTCGCCCCCGCCGCCAACTGCATCACGCCCTTGTCCCGCTGCCACATCTGCGCCCACTCCACCGGGCCATTGCCCAATGCCTGGTCCATCTCCCCCGCCAGCGCTTCAAACTGCGCAAACAACCCGCCCAGCAGCACATGCCCGGGCGGATTGTTCGGCGCTTGCCGGCTGGCCTCGGCGCACCCGGCCAGCAGCGCCAGCAAACGCAATTGCAGGGCCTGCGGCCAGTCGCTGTCCTGGCCGACGCCGTACAACCACGCGGTCATGGCGCTGAGCACGTAGACATCTTCAAGGGTGCGAAACGGTTTGACGTAGGCGTCCCAGCCATCGCCAGCGAGCAATTCGCACAGGGCGCCGTCGAGGTACAGGCGACCGTGGCTGATGTCCGGCATCAACGGCAACGCCGGAAGTTTTTCCACCTTCACGCCGGGCTCGCCGGGATACACCACCGCCAGACTCAGGCGCGGTGTTTCGCCAGGCTCCTCACTGCGCGCAGCCACCAGTAACCAATCGGCGGCGTCGCCTGCGGTGACGAAATCCTTGCGCCCACTCAAGCGCAAATCGCGCAGCCGCGTTTGCATATCGGCCGGACGCAGGCTGCGTTGCTCGGTCGCGCACAAGGCGCCGAGGCTCAGCGGCGCGCTCGGCCACAACATGCGCAGCGCCGCCTGATAACCCACCAGAAACGCCAGCCCCGGCGTCGCCATCCGCCGCCCGCCGGCCACCGCCAATTCGAACGGCGTGACGTTGCCCAGCGTCTGCAACAACGTTGCAAAGCCCTCGGCCAGATCAGCTGCGGCGGGCAAGCGTTCACGGCGGTGCAGCAGATCTGGCCAGGGCATGGGCGCCTCCTTGTGGGCTGTCATATAAGCATCACCGAACGTTCATGGCGATGACACCGGGGCTACATAGCCTGACTTTGCACAACACGGCTGCATAAAGAAAGTCGATCGGCTGCAACCCACGACGGGTTAAAGGCCCGTACGGAGATTCACATGACGCAAATCGCCCGCATCAGCGACACCGGCAATGAACGCCGCCTGCAAGCCGAACGCCTGATCGGCGCCGAAGCCTTGCAGCAAGCCCAGGCCCTGCGCTTCGCCGTCTTCAGCGGCGAGTTCAACGCCAAACTGAAAGGCGCCGAACTGGGTCTGGACATGGATGATTATGATGTTCACTGCAGCCACATCGGCGTGCGTGATCTGAACACCGGGCGCCTGGTCGCCACCACGCGTCTGCTCGATCACACCGCCGCCAGCAGCCTCGGCAAGTTCTACAGCGAAGAAGAATTCAGCCTGCACGGCCTCGCCCATCTGCAAGGCCCGATCCTGGAAATCGGCCGCACCTGCGTCGATCCGGCATACCGCAACGGCGGCACCATCGCCGTGCTCTGGGGCGAATTGGCCGAAGTGCTCAATCAGGGCGGCTACAGCTATCTGATGGGTTGCGCGAGCATCCCGATGCAGGACGGCGGCATTCAGGCCCACGCGATCATGCAGCGTCTGCGCGAACGTTACCTGTGCACCGAACACCTGCGCGCCGAGCCGAAAAATCCTCTGCCGACGCTGGATATTCCGTCCAACGTCATCGCCGAAATGCCGCCGCTGCTCAAGGCCTACATGCGCCTCGGGGCGAAGATCTGCGGCGAGCCGTGCTGGGACGAAGACTTCCAGGTGGCCGACGTGTTCATCCTGCTCAAGCGCGACGAACTCTGCCCGCGCTACGCCAAACACTTCAAGGCGGCGGTGTGATGAGCCGGTTGCGGGTGTACGCGCGAATCGCGCGAGTGCTGCTGGTGGTGACGCTGGGGCTGACCATGGCGAGCGTCTTCGGCGTGTTCGAACGCATCGGTCTGGCCCACTCGATGGAGCGGCGCCAGCGCTGGTCGCGCTTCTTCATGGCGCGGCTGAGCAACGCCCTGCCGTTTCGCGTGAGGGTCCATGGCGAGCTGCCGAAACAGCCGATGCTGTGGGTCAGCAATCACGTGTCGTGGACCGACATTCCGCTGCTGGGCATGCTCACGCCGCTGTCGTTTCTGTCCAAAGCCGAAGTGCGCACCTGGCCGGTGGCCGGCTGGCTCGCGGCCAAGGCCGGCAGCCTGTTCATCCGCCGTGGGTCGGGCGACAGCCAGTTGATCCGCAAGCAGATGACCCGCCATCTGCAAACCGAACACGCGCTGCTGATGTTCCCCGAAGGCACCACCACCGATGGCCGTTCGCTGCGCACCTTTCATGGTCGCCTGCTGTCGGCGGCGATCGATTCCGAAGTGATGCTGCAACCGGTGGCGATCCGTTATCTGCGCGACGGCGAAATCGATACGCTGGCGCCGTTCATTGGTGACGATGATTTGCTCTCGCACCTGATGCGCCTGTTCAGCCATGACTGCGGCGATGTCCAGGTGCATCTGCTCAAGCCGATTGCCTGTCAGGGCCGCGAGCGCGCGGCGCTGGCGTTCGAAGCGCAGCAGGCGGTGCAGAAGGTGTTGTTTGGTGAGGTGGCGAAACCTGCCGAACCGCGTCGCGCAGGCGATTTGATCGCCGCCTGAAAATACAAATCCCCTGTGGGAGCGAGCCTGCTCGCGAAGGCGTCGTGCCATTCAGCATCTATATTGGCTGAGACACCGCATTCGCGAGCAGGCTCGCTCCCACATTCAGATCTTCAGTGGATCAGAGTTTTGTGCGAAATCCTGCAGTTGCGGGTAGAACAGGCTGAAGTCTTCACTCAACGGCTCATACAACCGCCGCAACTCCGCCATCGCCCCGGCCAACTCCTCGGGCCTGGTCAGCCGTCGCGAGATCCCGCGCAGCACCTGTTCCAGCACCTCAAATTCGCGATACGAGCCCAGCCAGTCGTTGGCGACCATGTGCGGGGCGATCTTCGCCAGCCGCTCCGGCAATTGCCGTTCGCGGGACAGCACCTGATAGACGTCTGCGGTGAACTGCTCCAGCGGTCGGTCGGCATACAGCGTCCAGTCCCGCGCCAGGCAATGATCGAAAAACACATCGAGGACGATTCCGGCATAACGCCGCCGCGTTTCGCTGAAGCGGCCCAGGGCAGTGTCCACCAGTGGATGCCGATCGGTGAACACGTCGATCCGCCGATGCAGCGCAATCGCCGCCTCTACCTCCGGGTCGAACTGGCCTTGCAGCCGACCTTTGACGAAGTCGCCATACAGGCTGCCAAGTAGCTGACCGGGGCGCTGGCCGCCGAGATGCAAATGCGCGAGATAGTTCATGGGCGCAGCTTAGCACTGCGCTTGCTGCTCCAGCATCCTCGTATCGTTATAACCCGATATAACGATTTATGCGCTCGTCAGACCGAATTCATATTGGTATATCGCGATCCGACGATTTAAAGTTCGTCCCATCGCGATATATCGCTACTGCCAACACGAGCCCAAGCCATGAACCTCGACCTCGACGAAATAATAAAAGCCCTGGCGCACCCAGTACGGCGAGACATCCTCAACTGGCTGAAGGACCCGAAAGGCGAATTCCCCGAGCAGTTGCACAACCACGAATACGGTATTTGCGCCGGGCAGATCGATCAGCGTTGCGGCCTGTCGCAATCGACCGTGTCGGCCCACCTGGCGACCCTGCAACGGGCCGGGCTGATCAGCAGCCAGAAGGCCGGGCAGTGGCATTTCTTCAAACGTAACGAGGACGTCATCCAGGCGTTTCTCAGCACTCTCAGTAAAGAGCTCTGACCCTTAACGTCAGTCAGCCGACAAGGAAACCTGCATGCCCCTTTCGCTTCTCATCCTCGCCCTGAGCGCCTTCGCCATCGGCACCACCGAGTTCGTCATCATGGGCCTGCTGCCCGACGTGGCGGCGGATCTCGGTGTGTCGATTCCCGGCGCCGGCTGGCTGGTCACCGGTTACGCCCTGGGCGTGGCCATCGGTGCACCGTTCATGGCGCTGGCCACCGCCAGGTTGCCGCGCAAGGCAGCGCTGGTGGCGTTGATGGGCATCTTCATTGTCGGCAACCTGCTCTGCGCCATCGCCAGCGACTACAACGTGCTGATGTTTGCCCGGATAGTCACCGCGCTGTGTCACGGCGCGTTCTTCGGCATCGGCTCGGTGGTGGCGGCCAATCTGGTCGCGCCCAACAAACGTGCCTCGGCAGTAGCCTTGATGTTCACCGGCCTGACCCTGGCCAACGTACTTGGCGTACCGCTGGGCACCGCATTGGGTCAGGAAGCCGGCTGGCGTTCGACCTTCTGGGCAGTGACCGTCATCGGTGTGATCGCGCTGATCGGCCTGATCCGCTTTCTGCCGGCCAAGCGTGACGAAGAGAAACTCGACATGCGCGCCGAACTCGCCGCCCTCAAAGGCGCCGGCATCTGGCTGTCGCTGAGCATGACCGCGCTGTTCGCCGCCTCGGTCTTCACCCTGTTCACCTACGTCGCCCCACTGCTCGGTGAAGTCACCGGTGTGTCGCCGCGTGGCGTGACCTGGACGCTGATGCTCATCGGTCTGGGCCTGACGGTCGGCAACATCATCGGCGGCAAACTCGCCGACAAAGGCATGGCCGCCACGCTGATCGGCGTGTTCATCGCCATGGCCGTGGTTTCCACGGTGCTGAGCTGGACCAGCGTCGCGCTGATCCCGACTGAAATCACTCTGTTCCTCTGGGCCACCGCGTGTTTCGCCGCTGTGCCGGCGCTGCAAGTCAACGTGGTGACCTTCGGCAAGGCTGCCCCGAACCTGGTTTCGACCCTGAACATCGGCGCTTTCAACGTCGGCAACGCCCTTGGCGCCTGGGTCGGCGGCAGCGTCATCGCCCACGGCTACGGCCTGACCAGCGTGCCACTGGCTGCCGCCGCGCTGGCTGTACTGGCCCTGCTGGTAACCCTGATTACCTTCCGCCAGAACGGCAATGCCGAACTGGCCCCTGCTTCCAACTGATCAACTTCCTTTATTAAAGAGAGGCTTTTAGACATGGCGACTATTTTCGACCCGATCAAACTCGGCGACATCGAGCTGAACAACCGCATCATCATGGCCCCGCTGACCCGCTGCCGCGCCGACGAAGGCCGTGTGCCGAACGCGCTGATGGCCGAATACTACGTACAACGCGCCTCGGCCGGCCTGATCCTCAGCGAAGCCACTTCGGTAACACCGATGGGCGTCGGCTATCCGGACACCCCGGGCATCTGGTCCAACGATCAAGTGCGTGGCTGGGCCAACGTGACCAAAGCGATTCACGGCGCCGGCGGCAAGATCTTCCTGCAACTGTGGCACGTCGGCCGCATATCTCACCCTTCGTACCTGAATGGTGAAGCACCGGTCGCGCCAAGCGCCATCCAGCCAAAGGGCCACGTCAGCCTGGTGCGTCCGCTGGCCGACTACCCAACGCCGCGCGCTCTGGAAACCGCTGAAATCGCCGACATCGTCGACGCCTACCGCACCGGTGCCGAGAACGCCAAGGCCGCCGGTTTCGACGGCGTGGAAATCCACGGCGCCAACGGCTACCTGCTCGACCAGTTCCTGCAAAGCAGCACCAACCAGCGCACCGACCAGTACGGCGGCTCGCTGGAAAACCGTGCGCGCCTGCTGCTGGAAGTGACCGACGCCGCGATCGAAGTCTGGGGCGCTGGCCGCGTTGGTGTGCACCTGGCACCGCGTGCCGATTCCCATGACATGGGCGATGACAATCTTGCCGAGACCTTCACCTACGTCGCCCGTGAACTGGGCAAGCGTGGCATCGCGTTCATCTGCTCGCGCGAAAAAGAAGGCGCCGACAGCCTCGGCCCGCAACTGAAAGAAGCTTTCGGTGGCCCGTACATCGCCAACGAGAAGTTCACCAAGGAAAGCGCCAACGAGTGGCTGGCCAGCGGTAAGGCAGACGCCGTAGCGTTCGGCGTGCCGTTCATTGCCAACCCGGACCTGCCGGCACGTTTGCAGGCTGATGCGCCGCTGAACGAGCCGCATCCGGAGACTTTCTACGGCAAGGGTCCGGTCGGTTATATCGACTATCCGACCTTGTAATCACGCTGTAGCGCAGAAATGAAAAAGCCCCTGACTTTTGAGAGTCAGGGGCTTTTTGCTATTGGCGCAGGACAAGCGCAAGCAAACACCGTTTAACAACAGCGACACAATTTCCCTACAAAATCTGCGACTCGCTACGATTAAACTCCCCGCCGCGATCATCAGCCATGGCGGCTGATTGACATCCTGCCGGGCCATTGCGCATTTTGTTTCATTTGCGCAGGCTTGGGCTCAGGCGCAGCATGTCCAGCCCGGTGTCGACCCAGCGTTCAGCCTCGGCGTGCAGCTCGAAGCTGTCCGGGGCCAGCAGCCAGCCGTACAGCAGGCCGTCGATGTAGGCATGAATGCTGATGGCCGCGCGGGCAGTGTCGAGGTCTTCCGGCAACTGGCCGCGATTCACCGCATTACGCAGGGTCAGGCCGATGCGCAGATTGCAATCGAGACTGGCCGTCCGGCGCTGCTGGCGCAGATCGCACATTTCATCGGTGAACTCGCACTTATGAAACAGAATTTCGTTGATGCGCCGGGTTTTCGGGTCCAGTGCAACTTGATGAAACAAATGAATCAGCAACTGTCGCATGCAGCCCAGCGGGTCCGGTTCGTCCTCGCTTTCGCTGGCCTTGGCCAGTTCATCCAGCGGTTCGTGCAGGCTGTCGAGCATCGCCTGGACCAGATCGGCCTTGTTGCTGAAATGCCAGTAGATGGCGCCACGCGTCACGCCGGCGAGGGTCGCGATGTCCGCCAGGGTGGTGCGGGCAACCCCCCTTTCATAAAAGGCTTTCTCGGCCGCTTCCAGAATCTGGCTGCGGGTTTCCTGAGCTTCCTCTTTGGTACGACGGACCATGGCAGTAAAACCTCAAACAGGATGTTTCAGGGATGGCTGAATATCCGCTGAATAAAGAGGGGGCGATCTCTCGTGAATCGACTCCCCGGCCTACAATTTCAAACCTTGCGACGACTTTTGTATCAGGGTGGGTACGCGGCGCAGGTGTTTACAAACAACCATGAACGTAAGTATATTACTTAGCAAGCTACTTATCCACCCGGTGCCCGATTTTTACTCTTTCACACTTCTTGTGCGCTTCATGCGCGCCTGACCCGAGGATCTTCATGCAATTCAAGCCAGCTGTTACCGCTCTGGTCACTGCCGTCGCCCTGGCATCGCTGCTCAGCGGATGTAAAAAGGAAGAAGCGGCCCCTGCCGCTCCGCCCCCTCAGGTCGGCGTCGTCACCCTGCAACCACAAGCCTTTACCCTGACCTCGGAACTTCCGGGCCGCACCAGTGCGTTCCGCATCGCTGAAGTTCGCCCGCAGGTCAACGGCATCATTCTCAAGCGTTTGTTCAAGGAAGGCGCCGACGTCAAAGCCGGTCAGCAGCTTTATCAGATCGATCCGTCGGTCTATGAAGCGACGCTGAAAAGTGCCGAAGCCAACCTGCGTTCGACCAAGTCGATCTCCGACCGCTACAAGCAACTGGTCGATGAGCAAGCCGTAAGCCGTCAGGAATACGACACCGCATTGGCCAACCGCCTGCAATCGGAAGCGTCGCTTCAGACTGCGCAGATCAACGTGCGTTACACCAAGGTCTATGCGCCGATCTCCGGCCGTATCGGCCGCTCTTCGGTGACCGAAGGCGCACTGGTCAGCAATGGCCAGGCCGATGCAATGGCAGTGATTCAGCAGCTCGATCCGATCTACGTCGACGTGACCCAGTCGTCGGTGGAACTGCTGGAACTGCGCCGCGAACTGGAAAGTGGCCGTCTGCAGAAGGCTGGCGACAACGCCGCCGCAGTCAAGCTGACCCTGGAAGACGGCAGCCAGTACAAGCTCGACGGCAAGCTGGAATTCTCCGAAGTCTCGGTTGACCAGACCACCGGCTCGGTGACCCTGCGCGCCGTGTTCCCCAACCCCGATCACACCCTGCTGCCAGGCATGTTCGTCCACGCCCAGTTGCAGGCCGGCGTCAACAGCGCAGCGATCCTCGCGCCACAGCAAGGCGTGACCCGCGACCTCAAAGGCACCCCGACCGCACTGGTCGTCGGCGCCGACAACAAGGTCGAACTGCGTCAGCTCAAGGCCAGCCGCACCGTCGGCAGCCAGTGGCTGATCGAAGACGGCCTGAAAGCCGGCGATCGTCTGATCACCGAAGGGCTGCAGTACGTCAAACCGGGCGTCGAGGTCAAAGCGACCGAGGCGACTAACGTCGGCACCAAGAACCCGGCCCCCGCACAGGCAGCTGACAAAGCCGCCGGCGGCAAAGGGGAGTAACCCATGTCAAAATTCTTCATCGACCGTCCGATTTTCGCCTGGGTAATCGCCCTGGTGATCATGCTGGTCGGGGCACTTTCGATCCTGAAATTGCCGATCAACCAATACCCGAGCATTGCGCCACCGGCCATTGCGATCCAGGTGACCTACCCGGGTGCGTCCGCACAAACCGTGCAGGACACCGTGGTCCAGGTCATCGAGCAACAGCTCAACGGTATCGACAACCTGCGTTATGTGTCGTCGGAAAGTAACTCCGACGGCAGCATGACCATCACCGCGACCTTCGAGCAAGGCACCAACTCCGACACCGCGCAGGTACAGGTCCAGAACAAGCTGAACCTGGCCACCCCGCTGCTGCCGCAGGAAGTGCAGCAACAGGGTATCCGCGTGACCAAGGCAGTGAAGAACTTCCTGCTGGTAATCGGCGTGGTGTCGCGTGACGGCAGCATGAGCAAGGACGACCTGTCCAACTACATCGTGTCGAACATGCAGGACCCGATCTCGCGCACCGCCGGTGTCGGTGACTTCCAGGTCTTCGGTGCGCAGTACGCGATGCGTATCTGGCTCGACCCGGCCAAGTTGAACAACTTCAACCTGACCCCGGTCGACGTGAAAAACGCCATTGCTGCGCAGAACGTCCAGGTGTCGTCCGGTCAGCTCGGTGGCTTGCCTGCCGTGCAGGGCCAGCAATTGAACGCGACGATCATCGGCAAGACCCGTCTGCAGACCGCCGAGCAGTTCAAGGAAATCCTGCTCAAGGTCAACAAGGACGGTTCGCAGGTTCGCCTCAAAGACGTGGCTGAAGTCGGCCTCGGCGGCGAGAACTACGCGATCAGCGCCCAGTTCAACGGCAGCCCGGCGTCAGGTCTGGCGGTGAAACTGGCCAACGGCGCCAACGCCCTCGATACCGCCAAAGCGTTGCGCAACACCATCGACAGCCTCAAGCCGTTCTTCCCGCAAGGCATGGAAGTGGTGTTCCCGTACGACACCACTCCGGTGGTGACCGAGTCGATCAAAGGCGTGGTGCACACGCTGGTCGAAGCGATCGCGCTGGTGTTCCTGGTGATGTTCCTGTTCCTGCAGAACTTCCGCGCCACCGTCATCACCACGATGACCGTGCCAGTGGTACTGCTCGGTACGTTCGGCATCCTCGCCGCCGCCGGTTTCAGCATCAACACCCTGACCATGTTCGGCATGGTGCTGGCCATCGGTCTGCTGGTGGACGATGCCATCGTCGTGGTGGAAAACGTCGAGCGGGTGATGAGCGAAGAAGGCTTGTCACCGAAGGAAGCGACGAAGAAATCCATGGGCCAGATCCAGGGCGCACTGGTCGGTATCGCCCTCGTACTCTCGGCGGTACTGCTGCCGATGGCATTCTTCAGCGGCTCCACTGGTGTGATCTACAAGCAGTTCTCGATCACCATCGTTTCGGCGATGGCCCTGTCGGTGCTGGTTGCCCTGATCTTCACCCCGGCGCTGTGCGCGACCATGCTCAAGCCGATTCCGAAAGGCGAGCACGGTACTCCGAAGAAAGGTTTCTTCGGCTGGTTCAACCGTAACTTTGACCGTGGCGTGCGCAGCTACGAGCGCGGCGTCGGCAATATGCTGACCCGCAAGGCGCCGTACCTGCTGGCGTATCTGCTGATCGTCGTCGGCATGATCTGGCTGTTCACCCGCATCCCGACCGCGTTCCTGCCGGAAGAAGACCAGGGCGTACTGTTCGCCCAAGTGCAGACCCCGGCCGGTTCCAGTGCCCAGCGCACGCAGGTGGTCGTGGATGAAATGCGTGAGTACCTGCTGCGTCCGAACAAGGACGGTGGTGAAGCGGACGCGGTGGCTTCGGTGTTCACCGTGACCGGCTTCAACTTCGCCGGCCGTGGGCAGAGCTCGGGTATGGCGTTCATCATGCTCAAACCGTGGGGCGAACGTAACGCCGACAACAGCGTGTTCAAGCTCGCCGCGCGTGCCCAGCAACACTTCTTCAGTTTCCGTGACGCGATGGTGTTTGCCTTCGCCCCGCCAGCGGTTCTGGAATTGGGTAACGCCACCGGTTTCGACGTGTTCCTGCAAGACCGCGCCGGTATCGGTCACGAAAAACTGATGGAAGCGCGCAACCAGTTCCTTGGCATGGCGGCGCAAAGCAAGGTGCTGACCCAAGTGCGTCCGAACGGCCTGAACGATGAGCCGCAGTTCCAGCTGGAAATCGACGACGAGAAGGCCAGTGCCCTCGGCATCACCATCAGCGATATCAACAACACCCTGTCGATCGCGCTGGGCAGTAGCTACGTCAACGACTTCATCGACCGTGGTCGGGTGAAGAAAGTCTACGTGCAGGGCCAGCCGGATTCGCGCATGAGCCCCGAAGACCTGAAGAAGTGGTACGTGCGCAACGCCGAAGGCACCATGGTTCCGTTCTCGGCGTTCGCCAAGGGTGAGTGGGTCTACGGTTCGCCGAAACTGGCGCGTTACAACGGTGTGGAAGCGGTCGAGGTCCTCGGGGCTCCGGCGCCGGGCTACTCCACCGGTGAAGCGATGGCTGAAGTCGAAGCGATTGCCAAGAAGCTGCCGGCCGGTGTCGGTATCTCCTGGACCGGTCTGTCCTACGAGGAACGTCTGTCCGGCTCGCAAGCGCCAGCGCTGTACGCCCTGTCGCTGCTGATGGTGTTCCTGTGTCTGGCGGCGCTGTATGAGAGCTGGTCGATTCCGATCGCGGTCATGCTCGTGGTACCGCTGGGGATCATCGGTGCACTGATGGCTACCAGCCTGCGCGGTCTGTCCAACGACGTGTACTTCCAGGTGGGCTTGTTGACGACCATCGGTCTGGCGGCTAAAAACGCCATTCTGATCGTCGAATTCGCCAAGGAACTGCATGAACAGGGACGCAGCCTGCGCGAGGCGGCAATCGAAGCCTGCCGCATGCGTCTGCGCCCGATCATCATGACCTCGCTGGCCTTCGTTCTCGGTGTTGTGCCGCTGGCGATTTCCACCGGCGCCGGTTCAGGCAGTCAGCACGCGATCGGTACCGGCGTGATTGGCGGTATGCTCACGGCCACGATCCTGGCGATCTTCTGGGTCCCACTGTTCTTCGTTACTGTGTCGTCCATCGGTCAGCGTAAAAAGACCGACGCGGATGAGACTACTGAAACTCCTAAAGAGGCTGGCCAATGAGCAAGTCGCTACTCTCCATCGCAGTCGCCGCCTTCGTGCTGAGCGGTTGCTCGCTGATACCTGACTATCAGCAGCCTGAGGCTCCGGTCGCAGGCCAGTACCCGCAGGGGCCGGCATATTCGCCGGCCCAGGCTCCGGCGCAAGCCGCTGCCGAACAGGGCTGGAAGCAGTTTTTCCATGACCCTGCCCTGCAACAGCTGATCCAGGTCGCCCTGGAAAACAACCGCGACCTGCGTGTCGCGGCGCTGAACATCGACGCTTACGCGGCGCAGTACCGCATCCAGCGCGCCGACCTGTTCCCGGCAGTGTCGGCCAATGCCGCCGGCAGCCGCCAGCGTCTGCCGGCCCGTGCCTCGCAGACCGGCGAGTCGATGATCAGCAGCTCCTACTCGGCTACCGTCGGCGTCAGCGCCTACGAACTCGACCTGTTCGGTCGGGTGCGCAGCCTGAGCGAGCAAGCGTTGCAACAGTACTTCGCTACTGAAGAAGCACGCCGCAGTACCCAGATCAGTCTGGTTGCCAGCGTCGCCAATGCTTACCTGACCTGGCAAGCGGACAAGGAACTGCTCAAGCTGACGCAGGACACCCTCGGTGCCTTCGAAGAAAGCTACAAGCTGACCAGCCGCAGCAACGAAGTCGGTGTGGCTTCGGCGCTGGACCTGGCGCAATCGCGCACTTCCGTGGAAAACGCCCGGGCACAATTGGCGCGTTATACCCGCCAGGTCGCGCAGGACGAAAACAGCCTGACCCTGCTGCTCGGCACCGGTATCCCGGCCAATCTGCAAGCTGCCAAACCGCTGTCTGATGATCTGCTCAGCGACGTACCGGCCGGTCTGCCTTCGGACCTGCTGCAACGTCGTCCGGACATCCTCCAGGCCGAGTACAACCTGAAGGCGGCCAACGCCAATATCGGCGCGGCCCGTGCAGCGTTCTTCCCGAGCATCAGCCTGACCGCCAACGCGGGCAGCCTGAGCCCGGATCTGTCCGGCCTGTTCAAGGGCGGTTCGGGGACGTGGCTGTTCCAGCCGCAGATCAACCTGCCGATCTTCAACGCCGGCAGCCTGCGCGCCAGCCTCGACTACGCCAAGATCCAGAAGGACATTGGCGTGGCGAACTACGAGAAGTCCATCCAGACCGCCTTCCAGGAAGTCGCCGACGGCCTCGCCGCCCGCCAGACCTACACCGAGCAGCTGCAAGCGCAGCGCGATTTCGTGCAGGCCAACCAGGATTACTACCGCTTGGCCGAACGTCGCTATCGCATCGGCGTCGACAGCAACCTGACCTTCCTCGATGCCCAGCGTCAGTTGTTCAGCGCACAACAAGCGCTGATCACCGACCGCCTCGCGCAGTTGACCAGTGCCGTCAACCTGTACAAGGCCCTGGGCGGTGGCTGGAATGCGCAGACCGCGCAGAACGAAGCGCTGAAAGAAGAAGCGCCGAAGATGAAGCTGTTCTGATCATCGGCTGACTACATCAAGCCCACCTTATTGGTGGGCTTTTTGTTGCCTGTCGCAAAGGTTTCGCGGCCGAACTGGCCTCTTCGCGAGCAGGCTCGCTCCCACAGGGAAACGCATTCCAGTTGTGGGAGCGAGCCTGCTCGCGAAGAGGACCTCACACTCACCACAAATCCGCATGAATCTTGCGTTCGATAACCGCCCAAAACCCGCTTTCAGCAATTGAACCCGAACACACAGGCCCTTCACCATTCGAACCAGAAAACCAATAACAACAAGGTTCGACACCATGCTCCAGCGCCCTGCCCCGCCCGGCTGACCGCCACCGCTGCATCTCAGACCTGCATCACGTTGCCTGCGCCGCACCCGCCGCGACAGCGCAGCCGTTCGCCCTAAAAAAACAAGAGAGACCCAAGTCCATGACAGTTTTCCCTGTGCCCTACGCATTGCCCGCTGTGATCGCCCTGGCCATCGCCGGTCTGGCCCTGCCGGCAAGCGCCGAAGAAGGCGGCTTCGTTGAAGGCGCCAAGGTCAACCTGAACCTGCGCAACTTCTATATCAACCGCAACTTCACCAACCCGACCAAAACCCAGGGCAAGGCTGAAGAATGGACGCAGAGTTTCATCCTCGACGCCAAATCCGGCTTTACCCAAGGCACCGTCGGTTTCGGCATGGACGTACTCGGGCTGTATTCGATCAAGCTCGATGGCGGTAAAGGCACGGGCGGCACGCAGTTGTTGCCGCTGGACCATGACGGCCGCCCGGCGGACAACTTCGGTCGCACCAACGTCGCCTTCAAGGCAAGACTTTCGCAGACCGAGGTCAAGGTCGGCGAGTGGATGCCGGTATTGCCGATTCTGCGTTCGGACGACGGTCGCTCGCTGCCGCAAACCTTCCGTGGCGGCCAGATCACCTCCAAGGAAATCGCCGGCCTGACCCTCTATGGCGGCCAGTTCCGCGCCAACAGCCCGCGCGACGACAGCAGCATGAGCGACATGTCGATGACCGGCAAAGCCGCGTTCACCTCTGACCGTTTCAACTTCCAGGGCGGCGAATACCTGTTCAACGACAAGCGCACACAGATCGGCTTATGGAATGCGCAACTCAAGGACATCTACAGCCAGCAGTACCTCAATGTGCTGCACAGTCAGCCTCTCGGCGACTGGACGCTGGGCGCCAACCTCGGCTTTTTCTACGGCAAGGAAGATGGCAGCGCGCGTGCCGGCGATCTGGACAACAAGACCTGGTACGGGATGTTTTCGGCCAAGTACGGCGGCAGCACGTTCTACCTCGGCCTGCAGAAACTCACCGGCGACAGCGCCTGGATGCGCGTCAACGGCACCAGTGGCGGGACTCTGGCCAACGACAGCTACAACGCCAGTTATGACAACGCTCAGGAACGCTCCTGGCAGTTGCGTCACGACTACAACTTCGCCGCCATGGGCATCCCCGGCCTGACCCTGATGAACCGCTACATCAGCGGCGACAACGTGCACACCGGGACGATCACCGACGGCAAGGAATGGGGTCGCGAATCGGAACTCGGTTACACGGTGCAGAGCGGGACTTTGAAGGATTTGAACGTCAGATGGCGCAACTCGACCATGCGCCGCGACTTCAGCAACAACGAGTTCGACGAGAACCGATTGATCGTCAGCTACCCGATCAGCCTGCTTTAACCAAACATGCTCCACTGTGGGAGCGAGCCTGCTCGCGAAAGCGCTGCTTCAGTCGACATCTGTGTCGAATATGAAATGGCCTTCGCGAGCAGGCTCGCTCCCACATTTGATTCCCATCACAGATGCATGCCATTGGTCAGGCCATGTAGTGCTTTTGCGGGCGACAGTTACAGTGAGCAAACCTGAAGGACTCAGGTGCTCCAACCCTTCACGCTTCCGTTTCGTAGTCGGTCTCCAGCTGTGCACCAGGTTGTCATCGGAAGACACCATTTGATCACCGGAGGATCACCTCATGATCACGCGCCGCACCACTGCACCCGATTGGGACGCCAAGGCGTACCAGCAGTTTTCCCGTCTCAGACAACGTCCGGTCAACGAATTGCTCGACCGTATCGAACTGCAAAACCCCCAACGCATTTACGATCTGGGCTGCGGCACCGGCATTGCCACGCAGTTGTTGGCCAAACGCTGGCCGCGCGCGCAGTTGCAGGGCGTCGACAGCTCCGCGCAGATGCTCGATGAGGCACGCTGCCTGCCGATCCGGGCGTTGTGGAAACATTGCGACCTGCTTGATTGGCAACCTGAGCAGCCGGCGGATCTGCTGTTCGCGGCCGCCGTGCTGCACTTTATCGAAGGCCATGAAAAACTGCTGCCGCGCCTGCTCGGTTATCTGAATCCCGGCGGCTGTCTGGCGGCGCACATGCCGGACTGGCGCGATGCGCTGTGGTATCGGCTGATGCTCGACACCCTCGAAAACGGCGGCCCCGGTGGCACACCACTGGGCACGCCTGAACTGCGCCAGCGCATGGCGGCGCGGCCGTTATTGGCACTGGAGGATTACTATCGGTTGCTCGCGCCCATGACTACGTCGCTGGATATCTGGGAGACCGAGCAGTTGCAGGTGGTTGACGGCAAGTCGCCGGTGTATGACTGGGTGAAGGTCTCGGCGCTGCGGCCGGTGATGCAGGCGTTGAGTTCAGCGGAACAGGCGCGGTTTATCTATCACTACCTGATGCGGGTGCATGAGCATTATCCGCAAGAGGGGGATGGGCATACGTTGTTTGCATTCAAGCGAATATTTATTGTCGCCAGGGTGTGATTCGTTACGGCCGCTACCGCTTTCGCGAGCAGGCTCGCTCCCACAGGGAAATGCATTCCAATGTGGGAGCGAGCCTGCTCGCGAAGGCGTCAGTGCAACAACCTCACTCGCGGGATTCAACCCCGAGTTCATCCCACACCGATTCGGCCAAATGAAACGTCGCGTTCGCCGCCGGTATGCCGCAGTAGATTGCGCTCTGCATGATCACTTCCTTGATCTCGCCACGGCTCACACCATTATTGGCCGCCGCACGCAGGTGCAGTTTCAGTTCGCCCTCGCGGTTCATGCCGATCAGCATGGCGATGGTGGTCAGGCTGCGGGTATGGCGGGGCAGGCCCGGGCGGGTCCAGATGTCGCCCCATGCGTGGCGGGTGATCATCTCCTGGAATTCCGAGTTGAACTCGGTCAGCGTGGTCAGGCTGCGATCAACGTGGGCATCGCCCAGCACCGCGCGGCGGACTTGCATGCCTTCGTCGTAACGTTGTTTCTCGTCCACAAAATCTTCCTCACTGAGCCTGCAAAAACGCCAGCACACGGTCGCTGAAATCGGCGCCGGCCTGCACGTTGGACAAATGCGCCGCATGGAACTCGGCGTACTCGGCGTCGCGCACATGGTCGCGAATGAAGTGCCCGCCGGACGGCGGCGTCACCGCATCTTCGCTGCCGGCAATCACCAGCAACGGCACGTTGATCGAAACCAGTTGCTCGCGGAAATCCGCATCACGCACCGCTGCGCAGTTAGCCGCATAACCTTGCGGCGAGGTGGCCGCGAGCATGTCGGTAATCTGCTTGGCCGCTGCCGGATGAGCAGCCGAAAAGTCCGGGGTGAACCAGCGGGCAATCGATGCATCACGCAGGGCCACCATCGCTGCCGCACCGTCACGCAGCACGGTTTCGATGCGTGGATTCCACACCGACGGATCACCGATTTTTGCCGCGGTATTGCAGACGATCAGCTTATGCAGCCGATGCCCGGCATTGATCCCCAGCCACTGGCCGATCAGGCCTCCCATCGACAGCCCACAAAAATGCGCACGCTCAATGTGCAGTGCATCCAGCAAACCGAGCACGTCATGACCGAGTTGCTCGATGCTGTAAGGACCCGGCGTCACCAGCGATTCGCCGTGGCCACGGGTATCGAAACGCAGCACGCGGAAATGCTCGGTGAACGCCGGCATCTGCGCGTCCCACATGTGCAGGTCGGTGCCCAGCGAGTTGGACAGCACCAGCACCGGCGCAGCGGCCGGGCCTTCTATTTGATAGTGCAGTTCGCCATCGGCGAGTTGAACGAAAGCCACAGCCCTCTCCTTCAGACATTCAAAGCGTTGTGTTCAGCCACCGCGCGCTCGACCCAGGCTTGCGCCTGGCCAAGGTAATGCGCGGGGTTCAGAAGATCATCGAGTTCAGCGCCACTGAGTTCGGCGGTGACTTGCGGCTCGTCAGCGAGCACCGCACGCAGATGGCGCTGCTCGGCCACCGCGCGTTTGCAGCACTGTTCGAGCAGATGATGCGCGGTGTCGCGGCCGACGCGTTGGGCGAGGACGATGCTCACCGCTTCGGCCAGCACCAGGCCTTGGGTCAGTTCGAGGTTGCGGGCCATGCGCGCCGCGTCGACTTCCAGACCGTCGGCCAGCAAACGCGCCTGTTGCAGCGAACCGGACACCAGGCAGCAGATCTCCGGCAAGGTTTCCCATTCGGCGTGCCACAAACCGAGGCTGCGTTCGTGTTCCTGCGGCATCGCGCTGAACAGCGTCGACACCAGCCCCGGCACCCGCGTGGCCGCGCCGATCAGCACCGCCGCGCCGACTGGATTGCGTTTGTGCGGCATGGTCGACGAACCACCCTTGCCCGGTGCGGCGGGCTCGAACACTTCCGCCGCTTCGGTCTGCATCAACAGGCTGATGTCGCGGCCGAATTTGCCGAGGCTGCCGGCGATCAGGCCAAGCACGGCGCCGAACTCGACGATGCGATCACGCTGGGTATGCCACGGTTGCTCGGGCAGGGTCAGTTGCAGCTCTTCGGCCAAGGCCTCAGCGATTGGCAACGCCTGTGCCCCCAGCGCCGCGAGCGTGCCGGAGGCGCCACCGAATTGCAGCACCAGCAGCCGTGGCTTCAGTTGTTGCAGACGCTGACGGCTGCGCGTCAAAGCGCCCAACCAACCGGCGATTTTCATGCCGAGGGTCACTGGCGTCGCGTGTTGCAGCCAGGTGCGCCCGGCCAGTGGCGTGGTGGCGAAACGTTGTGCCTGAGTGGCGAGCGAGTCGGCCAGTTGTGCCAGTTGGTTTTCGATCAGCGCCAGCGCCTGGCGTAATTGCAGGACCAGCCCGGAATCCATCACGTCCTGACTTGTCGCGCCCAGATGCACATAGCGCTCGGCTTCGGCATCGCTCGAGGCGATCTGCTTGCCCAAGGCCTTGACCAGCGGAATCGCTGAATTGCCGGCCGTGGCAATCGCCTCGCCCAGCGCCGCAAAGTCATACAGGCCCGCCTCGCACGCTGCGGCAATCGGTGCCACGGCCGATGAAGGAATCAGCCCGACCCGCGCTTCGGCCCGGGCCAGCGCCGCTTCGAAATCGAGCATCGCCTGCACCCGGCCCTGATCGCAGAACACTTCGCGCATATCGCGGGCGGTGAAGTAGGCATCGAACAATTGATTGCCCGGTCGCTGAGTCATAAACAGTCCTTGCCGGCGCGGGCCTCGCAGCCCGCGCACATGGGTTTACAGATCGTGGTGCAAATACTTCGCCTGCTTGGGCAAACGCAGGCTGAACAGGAAAGCCACCGCCATCATCGCCGTGACGTACCAGTAGAAGGCGTTTTCCATGCCGCCAGCCTTGAGGCTCAAGGCAACGAATTCCGCCGAACCGCCGAAGATTGCATTGGCCACCGCGTAAGCCAGGCCGACACCAAGCGCGCGCACTTCCGGCGGGAACATCTCGGCCTTCACCAGACCGCTGATCGAGGTGTAGAAACTGACGATTGCCAGCGCCAGGGTGATCAGCACGAAGGCGAGGAACGGGCTGCTGATACTTTTCAGGCTGAGCAGAATCGGCACGGTGAACAGCGTGCCAAGCGCGCCGAACCAGAGCATCGAATTACGCCGGCCGATCTTGTCGGCGAGCATGCCGAACAACGGCTGCATGCACATATACAGGAACAGCGCGCCGGTCATGATGTAGCTGGCGGTCTTGGCGTGCATCCCGGCGGTGTTCACCAGGTATTTCTGCATGTAGGTGGTGAAGGTGTAGAAAATCAGCGAGCCGCCAGCGGTGTAGCCGAGCACGGTGATGAACGCCGCTTTGTGATCGCGGAACAGTGCAGTGATGCTGCCGGCGTCTTTGTGCGCGCGGGTTTCTTTGTTGGTGGTTTCCTTCAGCGAACGACGCAGGAACAGCGAAATCAGCGCCGCCACCGCACCGACCACGAATGGAATCCGCCAGCCGTAGGCACGCAGGTCTTCTTCAGTGAGGAACTGTTGCAGCACCACCACCAGCGACACCGCCAGCAATTGCCCGCCAATCAGCGTCACGTACTGGAACGAGGCGAAGAATCCGCGCTGGCCCTTGAGCGCGACTTCGCTCATGTAAGTCGCGGTGGTGCCGTACTCGCCGCCGACCGACAGACCTTGCAGCAAACGCGCAAACAGCAACAGCACCGGTGCCCAGACGCCGATGTCCTTGTAGGTCGGCAAACAGGCGATCAGCAACGAGCCGAAGCACATCATCAGAATCGAGATGAGCATCGAGTTCTTGCGCCCGTGCTTGTCAGCGACCCGGCCGAAAATCCAGCCACCAATCGGACGCATCAGGAACCCGGCAGCGAACACGCCAGCGGTGTTGACCAGTTGCACGGTGGGGTTATCGGAGGGGAAAAACGCCGGGGCAAAATAGATCGCGCAGAAGGCGTAGACGTAGAAGTCGAACCATTCGACGAGGTTGCCGGACGAAGCGCCGACGATAGCGAAGATGCGCTTGCTGCGCTCTTCGCCGGTGTAGTGGGAGGTGGTGGTTGTCATTGTTTTTTCACTCGATAGGGACAGTCACAGTCTAGACATACTTTGCAACAGTCCCGTTCCACATCGGATCATCACCCACGTCTGGATCAGCCTTTGTGGCGAGGGGATTTATCCCCGCTCGAGTGCGAAGCACTCGCAAATCAGATACACGCGGTTCATCTGAATACCGCGCCGACTGGTTTTTGGGGCTGCTTCGCAGCCCAGCGGGGATAAATCCCCTCACCACAGGGACTCTGTCCTACAGGGGATTTGGGGTGTTCTCTCAATAATCGAAGAACACCGTCTCGGCATCAGTGCCCTGCAGAACTACATTCCACTGGTAAACACCCGAAGCATCCTGCTTGGCCAGCAACGTCTGGCGACGCTCCGCCGGCACGCACTCGAGCAACGGGTCAGCAACGTTTGCCGGTTCGCCTTCAAAATAAATCCGCGTCAGCAAATGCTTGACCAGACCACGGGCAAACACCAGCACCACCAGATGCGGCGCTTGGGTCGAGCCTTTCAACCCCGGCACGGTGCCCGGTTTGATCGTGGTGAAACGGAAGCGCCCTTCAGCGTCCACCGGTACCCGGCCAAAGCCTTCGAAATTCGGGTCGAGCGGTTTGTCCTGCTGATCTTCCGGGTGGTCGTACTTGCCGGCGGCGTTGGCCTGCCAGACTTCGAGCATGGCATCGTTGACGACATCGCCGTTGCCGTCGACCACCTGGCCGGTGATCGCCACGCGCTCGCCGAGGGTCAGCTCGTTGGCCAGGGTTTCGCGGTTCAGCCAGGTCAGGCCGATGTGGTAATACGGCCCGACGGTGTGGGACGTGGTCGCATAGAGCGTCATCTTATTTCTCCATCGGCGTGGCTTCACGGCCGCGCAGCACGATGTCCCAGCGGTAACCGAGGGCGTAGGACGGAATGGTTTTTTCCAGATCGAAACTGGCGATCAGGCGTTCCTTGGCCGAAGTGTCCGGCACGCAGTTGTAGATCGGGTCATACGCCAGCAGCGGATCACCGGGGAAGTACATCTGCGTGACCAGACGCGTAAGAATGCTCGGCCCAAACAGGGAAAAGTGGATGTGCGCCGGGCGCCAGGCGTTGTGGTGGTTGCCCCACGGATAGGCGCCGGGCTTGATGGTCTGGAACTGGTACCAGCCATCGGCATCGGTGACGGTGCGGCCGGTGCCGGTGAAGTTCGGGTCCAGCGGCGCGTCGTGCAGGTCGCGGGCATGGTTGTAGCGGCCGGCGGCATTGGCCTGCCAGATCTCCACCAGAATCCCCGGCACCGGCAGGCCGTCTTCGTCGAGCACGCGGCCGTGAATGATGATGCGCTCGCCCAATGGCTCGCCGTCGTGCTGGGCGGTCAGGTCATTGTCCTTCTCGGCAACGTGTTCGGCACCGATGGTCGGCCCGGTGATTTCCGACAGCGAGTGCGGCAGGTGCACCAACGGCTTGGACGGCGAGCGCAGGTTGGTGGATTGATACGTCGGGTGCAGGTAGTCAGGCTGAGTGCCTGCCTGTGGGCGACGGTAACCAGGCTTGTCAGTCATTTCGCTTTCCTCAGTTCTTGTAAGTGCCGCAGCGCGTCAGACACGTTCGATGGCCAGGGCCAGACCCTGGCCAACACCGACGCACATGGTCGCCAGACCTTTCTTGCCGCCAGTCTTTTCCAGATGATGCAGGGCGGTCAGCACCAGCCGCGCACCGCTCATGCCCAACGGGTGACCGAGGGCAATCGCGCCGCCATTCGGGTTGACCTGCGGCGCATCGTCGGCCAGACCCAACTCGCGCAATACCGCGAGGCCCTGGCTGGCGAACGCTTCGTTGAGCTCGATCACGTCGAAATCGCTGACCGCGACGCCAAGGCGCTCGGCGAGTTTGCGCACCGCCGGCACCGGGCCGATGCCCATCACCCGTGGTGCGACGCCGGCGCTGGCCATGCCGAGCACTTTTGCGCGAGCAGTCAGGCCGTGTTTTTTCACCGCTTCGGCTGACGCCAGAATCAGCGCAGCAGCACCATCATTGACCCCGGAGGCATTGCCGGCGGTGACGGTTTTGTCCGCGCCGTTGACCGGTTTCAACTTGGTCAACGCTTCAATCGTGGTATCGGCGCGCGGATGTTCGTCCTGGCTGACCACGGTTTCGCCCTTCTTGTGGGCAATCCGTACTTCAACAATTTCTTCGGCGAAGTAACCGGCGGCCTGCGCGGCGGCGGTACGTTGCTGACTGCGCAAGGCAAAGGCGTCCTGATCTGCGCGCGAAACCTTGTAGTCGTCGGCGACGTTGTCAGCGGTCTGCGGCATGGCATCTACGCCGTACTGCGCCTTCATCAGCGGGTTGATGAAACGCCAGCCGATGGTGGTGTCTTCCAGTTTCATGTTGCGCGAGAACGCCGCGTCGGCCTTGCCCATCACGAATGGCGCGCGGGACATCGACTCAACGCCACCGGCAATTGCCAACTCCATCTCGCCACTGGCGATGGCGCGGAATGCCGTACCGATCGCGTCCATGCCCGAAGCGCAGAGGCGATTGAGCGTAACGCCGGGCACGCTGTCCGGCAGACCCGCCAGCAGCAGCGCCATGCGCGCAACGTTGCGGTTGTCTTCGCCGGCCTGGTTGGCGCAGCCGAGGAACACCTCATCGACGGCATTCCAGTCCACCGATGGATTGCGCTCCATCAGGGCCTTGATCGGCACGGCGGCCAGGTCGTCGGCGCGCACGGCGGACAATGCGCCACCGAAGCGGCCAATGGGGGTGCGAATCGCGTCGCAGATATACACGTCACGCATCATGCTTCTCCCGGTGCCTGACCGTGGGCGGCAGCGGTGCGCGCTTCAAGATCACGCAGCGCCGTCAGCTCGACTTCGGTCGGCTCAGCGGTGGTTTCAACAGAGGCGGCAAAACGGATCGCCCAACCGGTGGCGGCGACCACTTGCTCGCGGGTCACGCCCGGATGCAACGCGGTGACCACAAATTCGTGGGTGCCCTCCTCCGGTTCCATGATGCACAGGTCGGTGATGATGCCCACCGGCCCGGCGCCCGGCAGGCCCAGCCGTTTACGCGAATCGCCACCTTCGCCGTGACCGACCGAGGTGATGAAATCGAGCTTGTCGACAAACGAACGCGCCGACTGTTTAAGGATGATCAGCACGCTTTTCGCCGAACCGGCAATCTCCGGCGCGCCACCGGCACCCGGCAGGCGCACTTTCGGCGCGTGGTAGTCGCCGACCACGGTGGTGTTGATGTTGCCGAAACGGTCGACCTGCGCGGCGCCGAGGAAGCCAACGTCGATGCGCCCGCCCTGCAACCAATAGCGAAAAATCTCACCGGTCGGCACCACGGTGTCGGCGGTCTCGGCCAGCTCACCGTCACCGATGGACAGCGGCAGTACGCTCGGCTTAGCGCCAATCGGGCCGGATTCGTAAATCAGCACCACGTCCGGCGATGAAGTCAGGCGCGCGAGGTTGGCGGCTTTCGATGGCAGGCCGATGCCGACGAAGCATACCGAGCCGTTCTTCAGGCGCCGGGCCGCCGCGACGGTCATCATTTCATTGGTGGTGTAAGTCATTACTTGGCCTCCGAAGCAGCGGCCAATTTGGCCTGGAATTCGCTGAAGTCAGCGCAGCCATGGATGTATTCGTTGATCCACGCGGTAAACGTCTCACGGTCGCGAGCGATCGGGTCCCACGCCTGATAGAAACGATTGTCACGCTCGGTGTAACCGTGGGCGTAGGACGGATGCGCGCCGCCCGGCACGTGACAGACCGCACTCAAGGCCCAGGTCGGCAGTACGCAAGCGTTCATCGGTGCGTTGAGGTCGTCGACGATTTCTTCCACGGTGACGATGCAGCGTTTGGCGGCCAGCGCGGCTTCTTTCTGCACACCGAGAATGCCCCAGAGCAACACGTTGCCCTTGCGGTCGGCTTTCTGCGCGTGAATCACGGTGACGTCCGGGCGCACCGATGGCACTGCCGCCAGCACTTCGCCGGTGAACGGACAGGTCACGGTTTTGATCAGCGGATTGACCTTCGGCAGGTCGGAGCCGGCGTAGGCACGCAGCACCGCGAAGGGCAGGCCGGACGCGCCGGCGACGTAGGCGTTGGCGAGGTCGGCGTGGCTGTGCTCTTCGATTTCCAGCGGATGCGGCCATTGTTTCTCGACCGCGTCACGCAGACGGTGCAGCGAGCCCACGCCCGGGTTGCCGCCCCAGGAGAAAATCAGTTTGCGCGCGCAACCGGCGCCGATCAGTTGGTCGTAGATCAGATCAGGCGTCATCCGCACCAGCGTCAGATCTTTCTTGCCTTGACGAATGATTTCATGACCCGCTGCCGTAGGGATCAGGTGAGTGAAGCCTTCGAGGGCGACGGTATCGCCGTCGTTGACGAATTGCTTCACCGCGTCGTGCAGCGAAAGGATCTCAGCCATGGAGCGGGCTCCTGTTCTTGTAAGGAATCGCCAGTGATAAAAAGGCGCGAGGTTCAGCGCCGGAGTCACTGAAGATTAAGCTCGGGAAATTCGCCAAACAATCCGATAATCGACTGAGTGTTCGTTTATCGAACGGATTGTTGTTCAGCTAACAATCAGATCAAAAGCTTCGCGAGCAGGCTCGCTCCCACCTTGGAATGCATTCCAGAATGTGGGAGCGAGCCTGCTCGCGAAGGGGCCAGCCTGTTCAATAACGATCTGCGCCCGATTCAGGTCGCATCCGCATGACTGACCATGCCCTTGATCAACACCGCCGCCGTCGCCAACCCCGCCGGGATCACCAGCGCGGTCAGCACTTGCTCGAAATTCCAGCCCAGGCCGAGCAAGGTTGCGCCCATCCACGCGCCAAGAATCGCGCCGAAGCGGCCGATGCCGAGCATCCACGACACCCCGGTCGCGCGGCCTTGCGTCGGGTAGAAGCGTGCTGCCAATGACGGCATCGCCGATTGCGCGCCGTTGACGCACATGCCTGCCACCAGCACCAGCGTCGCCAGCAAGGTGATGTTGCCCAGGCTTTGCCCTACCGCGTAGGCAAACACCCCGGCCAGCAGGTAGAAAATGCCGATGACCTTGTGCGGATTGAAGCGGTCCATCGCCCAGCCCACCCCGACCGCGCTCAACACGCCGCCAAACTGGAACAACGCACCGATGAACGCGGCCTGTTCCATGCTCGCGCCGCTGTCGCGCATCAGCGTCGGCAGCCAACTGGTCAGCAGGTAGACGATCACCAGGCCCATGAAATAGGTCAGCCACAACAGCAGCGTGCCGGTGCTGTAAGTGCCGGAGAAAATCACTGCGAAAACGTTACGCGCCTTGACGGTTTTCTGTTCCGGCACGCTGAAGCTCGCAGCCTGGGCGACGGTAATTGGATCGATCGGTGCCAAGGTCTTGCGAACTTTGTCGGTGCCGCGGTTGCGTACCACCAGGTAGCGCGCCGACTCCGGCAGCCAGAACACCAATACCACGGCGAGGATCAGCGGCAGGATCCCGCCGATCATCAACAGCGCGTGCCAGCCGAACGCCGGGATCAGTTTTGCCGAGATGAAACCGCCGCCGGCCATGCCGAGGTTGAAGCCGCAGAACATGCTGGTCACCAGCAGCGACTTCTTGCGCTCCGGGGTGTATTCCGAGAGCAGCGTCGTGGCGTTGGGCATGCCCGCGCCGAGACCGAGGCCGGTGAGGAAGCGCAACACCAGCAGTTGTTCAACGTTGGTGCTGTAAGCCGAGGCCAGGCTGAAGCCGCCGAACAGAATCACCGCGCCGACGAGTACGACTTTGCGCCCGAAGCGGTCAGCCAGAGGGCCGGAGCCGAGTGCACCGAAGACCATGCCGATCAGCGCGGCACTCATCACCGGGCCGAGGCTGGCGCGGTCGATGCCCCAGTCTTGCGACAGCGCCGGGGCGATGAAGCCCATGGCGGCGGTGTCGAGGCCGTCGAGAAATACGATCAGGAAACACAGGATCACCACTCGCCACTGGTAGCGCGAGATCGGTTGGGCGTTGATAAAGGTCTGCACATCGAGGCAGTTACCCACAGCGGACTGAGGCTGGTTCATTATTTTTATTCCACGCAAAAAACGCAGTCGAACGGCGGCCGGCCAAAGGAAGGCACGGTCACAAGAATAGAAGGTTGTTATCAGGCGTTGCGGTGAACCCGGCAACAACGGGTGGGATACGGACAGTCGGGGAGCGAGCGCATGGTGAGTTGCCTCTTGTCATTATTATGGGGTCGACAGTCCGGCGAGCTCATTCACATCAGGCCGGATGACGCTGCCGCGACATTAATGATCCGAGGGTTTTAGCGTCAATTCGATAAACGCAACACTGTGCGTTTATCGAACAGCTTCCTCAGGCGAACAACTGCGCACTGAGGTCGCGACTGGCGCTGAGCAGGCCGGGCAGGAAGCGCTGCTCCAGCTCGGCGCGACTGACCCGCCCGGCGTGGGTGCTGACATTCAGCGCGGCGACCACTTGCCCGGAGGCGTCGTACACCGGCACGGCGATCGAACGCAGACCCTGTTCCAGTTCCTGATCGACAATGCACCAGCCCTGCTGCCGCACCTGTTGCAAACATTCAAGCAACGCGTCGGGCGTATGAATGGTGCGGCTGGTCTTGGCCACCAGTTCGGCATGGTCGAGGTATTCGCCCAGGGAGGTGTCGTCCAGCGCCGCCAACAGAATGCGTCCCATCGACGTGCAATAGGCAGGGAGACGCCCGCCGACGGAAAGGTCGACCGAGATCAATCGCTGAGTGGTCGCCGAACGCGCGATATAGAGAATGTCATCGCCCTCCAGCGTCGCCATGTTGCAGGCTTCGTGCAGCTGCTCGCTCATACGGTCCAGATACGGTTGGGCGGATACTGCCAGCGGTGTCGAGGACAAATAGGCATGGCCGAGGGTCAGCACTTTCGGCAGCAGCGAATAGGTGCGCCCGTCGGTGGTGGCGTAGCCGAGTTTGATCAGCGTGTGCAGGCAACGGCGCACGGCGGCGCGGGGAATTTCCGTGCGATGACTGATCTGCGCGATGGTCAGGTGGCGTTTACGTTCCTGAAACGCCTGCACCACCGCCAGACCACGGGCCAGGGAGGTCATGAAATCCGGATCACCGGTCAGCGCCTGAATGCGCTTGGCCGGCGAAGCGACGATGGGCGGCGCCACCGACGTGAAGGAGTTGCGCATTTGATCGTTCATTTCTTGTCCTTGTCCGGCACGCATCGATGCCTAGTCAAACGGCTCGCCGCGCGATGCACAAGCATCGCGGCGCCAACATTGGGCGATTATCGAACCGCCGACCGATAATCGCAATCCAGCCGCCCGCCCTCCTCTTCATCCTTGAGGCAGCTTTAGCGATTCTGCTCGCAACTTAGTTGTTCCAGTTAATGGCGCCAAAAACAGAACGCCTGTTCTATAACGCGGTCTTTACACTTAACTAGCGGTAAAAGTTGCCGGTAACAAAACCCTCACACATTCAGAACCGTTTTTAACTTGGCAAAGATAGTCATTCCCGAATCGGCCGCTATAATGCACCCTAGTCGCGGCGCTTTAATCAAAAGCCCGCGACTTGCTGAAACGAGGTCCTTCGTCTCAGCTCCGGCCAGCGCCCGGCGCCCATCACACATGCAACGCCAGCGCTCGCTGAAACAGGAAACTGATGCTGCGTCAGTTTTTATCTGGTGCCGTAGCCGCCTGTAACACGGAAGTCTTGATCGCCTCTGCAATGTCTCCGCGCCTGATCGGGCTGTGGATGACTGGCGGGTTCGCTCAATTGACTCGTTGCAGTGTGTTTCACCGGATATTCAATTCAACTCATACAGGTAGCACCGTGACAAAAGACGAACTGCGCGCGGAACTAGAGCGCCAGGAACAACGTTACAAGGAAGTTTACGGCGGGGAAGTCACCACCTACGCCGCTCAGCCGGAACCGGAACGCAAGGCATGGCGCAAGCGCCCTACTGTTCAGGATCAGGTGTTCAAGCAGGAAATCGAAAAGATCGAAAAGGAACTCAAAGCCGAAGAGCCATGAGCCACGGCGGTTGAGCATTCGAAAGTCGGCGTCCGCCTGAGCCACAGCGCGGTGGAAGACGACACCTCGCGCGCCCGCTATCTGCGGGCAGCGGCTGCATCGCTGTTCTGGGGCTTATGAACGAGCGTCCCACAGGTTTCAGAGATATTTCAGACAAGCGTTTGAGCCTTTGCGATGTCTGAAAAAACGCCTCGAAAATATAGTTTATTCAATAAAATCAAGTAGTTGAAAAACCCTGCGTGCTGCTTGGTTTTCACGCCCTGCAACAAATTAAATCGAAGAAGGGTGTGACCAGTGAGCAGACGGGGCATCGATTTCCTGTCTTTTCTGGCATAATCGCGCCCCCTTACGACCGGGTCAGAAAACCTTCATGATCGATTTATTCAGCGGACTGGATGCTTGGGTGCTTGTGAGCCTCTTGCTCGCCCTGACGTTTGTCCTCGCCTTCGAGTTCATCAATGGATTTCATGACACCGCTAACGCGGTAGCCACTGTTATCTACACCAAAGCCATGCCGCCACACCTGGCGGTGTTCTTTTCCGGTGTGTTCAATTTCCTCGGCGTGCTGCTGGGCGGCGTTGGCGTGGCGTATGCCATCGTCCACCTGCTGCCGGTTGAGCTGCTGATCAATGTGAACACCGGCCATGGCCTGGCGATGGTGTTCTCGTTGCTCGCCGCGGCAATCGCCTGGAATTTGGGCACCTGGTACTTCGGTATCCCGGCTTCCAGCTCGCACACCCTGATCGGCTCGATCCTCGGTGTCGGTCTGGCCAACGCGCTGATCAACGACATCCCGCTGAGAGATGGCGTGAACTGGCAGAAAGCGATCGACATCGGCGCCTCGCTGGTGTTCTCGCCGATGGCCGGCTTCCTCATCGCCGCGCTGGTGCTGATCGGCCTGAAATGGTGGCGCCCGCTGTCGAAGATGCACAAGACGCCGGAACAGCGCCGCAAGATCGACGACAAAAAGCACCCGCCGTTCTGGAACCGTCTGGTCCTGGTGATCTCGGCCATGGCCGTGAGCTTCGTGCACGGTTCCAACGACGGCCAGAAAGGCATCGGCCTGATCATGCTGGTGCTGATCGGTATCGTCCCGGCGCAGTTCGTACTCGATCTGAACAGCACCACCTACCAGATCGAACGCACCCGCGACGCGACCCTGCACCTGAGCCAGTTCTACCAGCGCAACGCCGATTCGCTGGGTGAGTTCCTGGCCCTGGGCAAGAGCGTGGAAGGCGACCTGCCGGAGAAGTTCCGCTGCAACCCGCAGCAGACCGAACCGACCATCACCGCCCTGCTGCATACCCTCAAAGGTGTAGCGGACTACCATTCGCTGTCGTCGGACAGCCGCATCGAAGTGCGTCGCTACCTGCTCTGCCTGGACGACACGGCGAAGAAAGTCGGCAAATTGCCTGGCCTGGAAGCCCGTGAAAAGGCTGACCTCGACAAGCTGCGCAAAGACCTGACCACCACCACTGAATACGCCCCGTTCTGGGTGATTCTGGCGGTCGCCCTGGCACTGGGCCTGGGCACCATGGTCGGCTGGAAGCGTGTGGTGCTGACCATTGGCGAGAAGATCGGCAAGCAGGGCATGACCTATTCCCAGGGCATGTCGGCGCAGATCACCACCGCCAGTTTGATCGGCATGGCCAACATTTTCAGCCTGCCGGTGTCGACCACTCATGTGTTGTCTTCGGGTGTGGCCGGGACCATGGTTGCCAACAAGAGCGGCCTGCAGGGTGGCACGGTCAAGACTATTCTGCTGGCCTGGGTGTTGACCTTGCCTGCGACCGTGGCGCTGTCGGCCGGGTTGTTCTGGTTGGCTTCGAAGGCTTTGGGTAGTTGATCGATTGTTGCTTGTGAAGGAGGCGCGATTCTTTGGAATCGCGCCTTTTTTGTTTTTTGGATTGGGGGCATATCCGTTGCTGCGGGTGCTGCCGCTGGCGGTTTCGCTCTTACAGCGAGTCACCTTTTCCAAACGCCGAAAAGGTAACCCAAAAGGCTTTGCCCCGGCGTACGGCCCGCTCGCTGGGGCTCGGGGTACCTTCGTTACGGGACCGATCCGGGCGCAGCGGCTCCGGTTGGCTTCGCTGCACCTACACTCGCTGTGTACGACTGCGTCGTACGGTCGCTACGCTCCCACCCCCGGATCGATCCCGTAACGAAGCCTGCCGAAGGGGCAAAAGATCAAAAGCAAAAGCCAAAGCCAGATCAAGAGCCCCTCACCCTAGCCCTCTCCCAGAGGGAGAGGGGACTGACCGAGGTGTTTGGGCGAAACACGCCGACTTGCGATACCGAGTCGAATGCAGGTTTTGAACACCGCAAAAATCGGCTCCCTCTCCCTCGGGAGAGGGCTGGGGTGAGGGGCGAATCCACCGAAAATCTCAAGCCATGCGACGCTTCTAACCACTCAACAATGAGCGCAAGCTCGAGTGCTTTTGATCTACGGGCGACGTCGGAAGGCTGAGCGGAGGGATTGATCCGGGCGTGGGAGCGCAGCGACCGTCTGGCGCAGCCAGACACAGCGGAAGGAGGTGCAGCGAAGCAAACCGTAGCCGCTGCGCCCGGATCAGTCCCGGAGCGAAGGAACCCGAGCCTGCGAGGGCCGAACGCAGGAGCTAGCGTTTTTTGCTTACTTTTTTAGGCGCTTGTAAAAAAGTAAGTCGCCGTCAGGCGAAACCGCCAGCAGCCGCTACCGAAGCAACGGATATTCACCCAACCCCCCAACAGCCTGGTCGGCCCAAAGGCCGCCAAGGCCGCCAAGGCACAAAAAAAAGGGGCAACCGAAGTCGCCCCAAAATGCCTTGCGTGCCCATCAATCCAGAAGAACTCACTTGCGCCGCTTATGCGCATCCTTCCAGATAAAAAATCCAAACCCTGCAAAAAACAGCACCATGAGCCCCACCGTGAGAACCCCGGCAAACACCACGTTATCGAAAAACATGACTGACCTCCCGGCCCTGCTTTGCTTTGCTGCGATGGATTCAAATTAACAAACACACAGGCGCACATATTGATCAGGATCAATATCCGCAACGAAGGGAAATAAAGGAGGGGAAATAACTGATCTGCATCAACCAATGCAGCGGGAGATCAACGCTTTTTCGGTTTGTTCTTCGACTTTTTCTTGGCTTTTCCCAACGGCATCGCCTGCTCGAAAGCCTGGCGCACTTCGTTCAGGCGCTTTTCGTTGAGGTCATGCACTCGCTTGGCGCGTTCAGTGCTGAGGTCGATCAGTTTGTCGTCTTGGCTCATGGCGTCCGGCACATCGCAGAAGAGATCACAGCTGCCGTCACCGACAGGATTGCGCCAATCATGCCGCCTGGCGCAGGCGCTGACCAGTCGCTGCTCAAATCTCGATATCAACCCACAAGCCCTGACGCGGCTGATCGTCTATCAACGGCACCACCGGCACGGTGTTGTCGGCATTGAGCTCAGTGCCCGGCACGGCCAGATGCTCTTCGGGATCTTCATCGGCCTCGCGACGTCGGCGGTCACGTTCTTGTTGACGACGCTGTTCTTCGCGCGCGAGCAGACGATCCTCTTCCGGATCACGCTTCTGCAGATCGATCGTGCTTTCGTTGGAGCTTTCCTGCACCGGCACCACTGGCGGGATGTCCGGCCGCTGGCGGATCGGATCCTGCTGGGAAGTGATCGGCACGGCGCTCAAGGGGAGCATCGGTGGCAACATATAAAGGTCTCCTGTCTGCAGGCTATCGGCTGGGGTGCAGGCGCCTTGAGCCGCCTGTCGCAATTGTGTGATGCACCTCGCACCTGTAGGAGCTGCCGCAGGCTGCGATCCTTATCAGACAGCTCAAACCTGAAGGGTTCTCAAAGATCAAAAGATCGCAGCCTTCGGCAGCTCCTACGCCAGTAATCTTTGGCCCTGAAGCCCTCATTCCGTTAAGATAGCCCGCTTTTTCAAGGTGGGAGTCAGGCAGCATGGCGCAGCAGTATCAACCGGGGCAACGCTGGATCAGTGACAGCGAAGCAGAGCTTGGTTTAGGCACCGTTCTGGCACAGGACGGCCGCTTGCTGACCGTGCTTTACCCGGCCACTGGCGAAACCCGCCAGTACGCGCTACGGAATGCGCCCCTGACCCGCGTGCGGTTCTCGCCGGGCGACTCCATCACCCATTTCGAAGGCTGGAAGATGACCGTGCAGCAGGTCGACGACGTCGACGGGCTGATGGTCTATCACGGCCTCAACGGGCAGAACGAAGTCGTCACCCTGCCGGAAACCCAGCTGTCGAACTTCATTCAGTTCCGTCTGGCCAGCGACCGCCTGTTCGCCGGACAGATCGACCCGCTGCCGTGGTTCTCCCTGCGCTACAACACTCTTGAACACACCAGCCGCCAGTTGCAGTCCTCGCTGTGGGGCCTGGGTGGCGTGCGTGCGCAACCGATCGCGCACCAGTTGCACATCGCCCGCGAAGTCGCCGACCGTATCGCCCCGCGCGTATTGCTGGCGGACGAAGTGGGTCTGGGTAAAACCATCGAAGCCGGTCTGGTCATCCATCGCCAACTGCTTTCGGGCCGCGCCAACCGCGTGCTGATCCTTGTCCCGGAAAACCTCCAGCATCAGTGGCTGGTTGAGATGCGCCGCCGCTTCAATCTGCAGGTCGCGCTGTTCGACGAAGAACGCTTCATCGAAAGCGATGCCACCAACCCGTTCGAAGACACGCAACTGGCGCTGGTCGCGCTGGAGTGGCTGGTCGACGACGAGAAGGCGCAAGACGCCTTGTTCGCTGCCGGTTGGGACCTGATGGTGGTGGACGAAGCGCATCACCTGGTCTGGCATGAAGACAAGGCCAGCGCGGAATATTCGCTGGTCGAGCAACTGGCCGAAGTGATTCCCGGCGTGCTGCTGCTCACCGCCACCCCGGAACAACTCGGTCAGGACAGCCACTTCGCCCGTCTGCGCCTGCTTGACCCGAATCGTTTCCACGACCTGGCCGCGTTCCGCGCCGAGAGCGACAACTATCGCCCGGTCGCCGAAGCGGTGCAGGAACTGCTCGACAAGGGCCGCCTCTCGGCCGAAGCGCACAAGACCATTCACGGCTTCCTCGGCAACGAAGGTGAAGCCCTGCTCACCGCCGTCAACGATGGCGATACTGAAGCCAGCGCCCGCCTCGTCCGTGAGCTGCTTGATCGCCACGGCACCGGTCGCGTGCTGTTCCGTAATACCCGCGCGGCCGTGCAGGGTTTCCCGGAGCGCAAACTGCACCCGTACCCGCTGCCGTGCCCGGACGAATACCTCGAACTGCCGCTGGGCGAACACGCCGAGCTGTACCCGGAAGTCAGCTTCCAGGCGCAGCCGGACGCCAGCGAAGAAGAGCGCTGGTGGAAATTCGATCCGCGCGTCGAGTGGCTGATCGATCAGCTGAAAATGCTCAAGCGCACCAAGGTGCTGGTGATCTGCGCCCACGCCGAAACCGCGATGGACCTGGAAGACGCGTTGCGCGTGCGTTCCGGCATCCCGGCCACGGTGTTCCACGAAGGCATGAACATCCTCGAGCGTGACCGCGCCGCCGCCTACTTCGCTGATGAAGAGTTCGGCGCGCAAGTGCTGATCTGCTCGGAAATCGGCAGTGAGGGTCGCAACTTCCAGTTCGCTCATCATCTGGTGCTGTTCGATCTGCCGTCGCACCCGGACCTGCTCGAGCAGCGTATCGGTCGTCTTGACCGGATCGGCCAGAAACACATCATCGAACTGCACGTGCCGTACCTGGAAACCAGCCCGCAAGAGCGCCTGTTCCAGTGGTACCACGAAGCGCTCAACGCCTTCCTCAACACATGCCCGACCGGCAACGCCTTGCAGCATCAGTTCGGCCCACGCCTGCTGCCGCTGCTCGAAGAAGCCGATGACGGCGAGTGGCAAGCGCTGATCGACGAAGCACGCGCCGAGCGTGAGCGTCTCGAAGCCGAGCTGCACACCGGTCGCGACCGTCTGCTGGAATTGAATTCCGGCGGCGCTGGCGAAGGTGAAGCGCTGGTCGAGGCGATTCTCGAGCAGGACGATCAGTTCGCCCTGCCGATCTACATGGAAACCCTGTTCGACGCGTTCGGCATCGACAGCGAAGACCATTCGGAAAACGCCCTGATCCTCAAGCCGAGCGAGAAGATGCTCGACGCCAGTTTCCCGCTGGGCGACGACGAAGGCGTGACCATCACTTACGACCGCAACCAGGCGCTGTCACGCGAAGACATGCAGTTCATCACCTGGGAACACCCGATGGTGCAGGGCGGCATGGATCTGGTGCTGTCCGGTTCGATGGGCAACACCGCCGTCGCGCTGATCAAGAACAAGGCGCTGAAGCCGGGCACCGTGTTGCTGGAATTGCTCTACGTCAGCGAAGTGGTCGCACCGCGCTCGCTGCAACTGGGTCGCTACCTGCCACCGGCGGCGCTGCGTTGCCTGCTCGATGCCAATGGCAACGACTTGTCGCCACGGGTGTCGTTCGAAACCCTCAACGATCAGCTGGAAAGCGTTCCCCGCGCCAGCGCCAACAAGTTCATCCAGGCCCAGCGCGATCAGCTGACGCCACGGATCAATGCCGGCGAAGAAAAGATCGCCCCGCGTCACGCCGAACGTGTGGCCGAAGCGCGCCGTCGTCTGGCCGCCGACACCGACGAAGAACTGGCGCGCCTGACCGCCTTGCAAGCGGTCAACCCGACCGTGCGCGACAGCGAACTGGAGGCGTTGCGCACTCAGCGTGAGCAGGGTCTGGCGATGCTCGACAAAGCGGCGCTGCGCCTGGAAGCGATTCGGGTGTTGGTAGCGGGCTAACCGCCCCGCTTCATCGCTGAAAACCAAGAGGCCCGCAGTGATGCGGGCCGATCGTTCCCACGCTCTGCGTGGGAACGATCATGTGGGAGCGAGCCTGCTCGCGAAAACGGTCAGGCAGTCGCCGCAGAAATTTCAGGTTCAACCACCGCCACCAACCCCTCCTTCATCCGCTGTGCATCGCGAACAAAACACCGCGATGCCAGAAACAGAAAGACCATGGTCAGGAACAGCGCCACTGGGATCAGGTACATCGCGTCATGCAGGCCGACAGCCTTGAACGCTTCGGTCATCTGCTCAGCCCCTGCCGCCAGCATCGCCGTGTGCGCGAAGTGATCCGACAGACCACCCACGACCACCGGCCCCAACCCGCCGCCGAGCAGATACAGACCGGCGAAGAACAACGCCATCGCCGTGGCCCGCAGGCGCGGTTCGACGACGTCCTGAATTGCCGTGTACACGCAGGTATAGAAGTTGTACGCGAACAGCCAGCCAACGCTGAACACCGCGACGAACACGCCGATCTCAATGCGCCCGGCATGCAGCGCCCAGGCTGTGCACAACGTCGAAATGATCAGACTGAACGCGGCGAACAACAGCCGCCCACTGGCGAAACGCTGATGGATCTTGTCGGCGATCCAGCCGCCAAGGGTCAGCCCGACCAATCCCGTCACGCCAACGATGAGACCAGTTGCCACCGCCGCCTCCTGCAACGGCATGAGGAAATAGCGTTGCAGCATCGGCACCAGAAACGAGTTGCAGGCATAGGTCGCGAAGTTGAAGCACAGCCCGGCCATCACTAGCCACAGGAAGGTCGGCACGGCGAGGACGCGGCGGATCGGTTTGTCGACTTTCTCTTGCGAGACCTGCACGGTTTCAGCCGCGCCGCGTTTCGGCTCTTTGATGAAGAACATGAACACCGCGAGGATCAGCCCCGGCACGGCGGCGATGAAGAACGGCGCGCGCCAGCTGTCGAAGGCCTTGACCATCGCGCCGATGGTGAAGAACGCCAGCAGCAGCCCCAGCGGCAGGCCAAGCATGAAAATACCCATCGCCCGCGCCCGACGGTGCGCCGGAAACAGATCGCCGATCAGCGAGTTGGCCGCTGGTGCATAACTGGCTTCGCCGATGCCGATGCCCATGCGCACGATCAAAAAGCTCCAGAAACTGCCGACCATACCGTTGACCGCAGTCAGCGCACTCCAGGTGGCCAGGCCCCAGCCCATCAGCTTGCTGCGTGAACCGGTGTCGGCCATGCGCCCGAGTGGCAGGCCGGCAATGGCGTAAACGATGGTGAACGCGGTGCCGATGATGCCCAGCTGAAAGTCGCTGAGGTGCCATTCCATGCGGATCGGTTCGATGATGATCGCCGGGATGGTGCGATCGAAGAAATTGAACAGGTTGGCGAGGAACAGCAGGAACAGAATGCGCCAGGCATTCGCCGCTTGGGTCGAGTTCTGCATGGGTCCGTCTCTTTATTGTTATGAGGGCTTCACTGCCAGCGCGTCGAGCCCGGAACCTGCAATCTAGTCAGCCGCGCGGGGGCTGTCTGTCATCATTCGTCAGCCTGATATCGACCCATCGCACTGTAACGAAACGTAAGCCCTTGATAACTCTGGAATCCCCCGCCATACGGGGCTTTCGCGGCAAAATCCGGCGACAAAAAAATAGTTTCGCGCCCCCCTTCCCAACGCCATGGCAAAGTCTAGAATGGCCGCCGGATCCGTCCGGATCTTCCGATCAATCCCTTTGATACCCCCGCTCATGTCCGAAGCCAGTCCGTGTCTGAATTGCGGTGCCTGCTGTTCCCATTTTCGCGTGTCTTTTTTCTGGGGTGAGTGCTCATCCTCTGGCGGGACGGTGCCCGATGAACTGGTCGCGCAGATCACCCCGAGCCGGGTGGCAATGATCGGCACCGATCGCAAACCGGCGCGTTGCATGTCCCTGGCGGGTGAGGTCGGCAGTGCCGTGGCCTGCACGATCTATGACAAGCGCTCGAGTACGTGTCGTGAGTTCGAGGCGTCGTGGGAGAACGGCGAACACAACCCGGACTGCGACAAGGCCCGCGCTGCCCACGGCCTGCCCCCCTTGCCGCCACACTGGAATGATCTGCCACTGGAGCGCACTGCCTGAGCCTTAGCGCAAATCGCTATGAGGCTAATGGCAAAATCATTACCACCAATGTGCCACTACGCCTTGCAGCGTGAAAACCGCCTCTATACTCCATCCATTCGCCTGCGTTGATTGACGCACGGGCCAGATGAATCCGAGACGGGGCATGCTATGGAGTGGCTTGGTTTGCAGTTTGTTGCCGAGCTGCCGGCGAGCGGGCAGATTCTCCTCGATTGCAGCCACAACCCTTTGTTGGTGATGGTGGCCTACCTGGTCGCCTGCGCGGCGAGTTTCGCCACCCTGGACATGGCAGAGCGCCTGGTACATGCCGAAGATCCGGGGTCGCGGCGCATCTGGCGCTGGATCGGCGCGACCTGCCTGGCCGGCGGCATCTGGGCCATGCACTTCATCGGCATGCTGGCCTTCCAGACCCCCATCGATATTCAGTACGACCTCGGCATCACCCTCTTGTCGTTACTGATCGCTCTGCTCGCATCGTGGCTGGCCATGCACACTCTCAGTGAGGTGCAGCCGAGCGCGCTGCATTGCCTGAAGACCGCGTGTGTCATCGGTTTGGGCATCGCTGGCATGCATTACGTCGGCATGGCAGCGATGAAGTCGAGCGCCACCGCCTACTATCAGCCAGGGCTGTTCGCGCTGTCGGTGCTGATTGCCATCGGCGCCAGCTTCACCGCGCTCTGGGTGGCGCGCTATCTCAGCGAAGGCAGCGGCGTCGCGCATCAATTGCTCAAGTACAGCGCGGCGCTGATTCTTGGCGCCGGCATCATCAGCATGCACTTCACCGGCATGGCTGCGCTGGATCTGGTGCTTCCCGAAGGTGCCCTGGCAGCGAGCGGCAGTGAAACCGGGCATTTGCAACTGGGCCTGACCGTGGCGCTGATCATCCTGTTGATTCTCGGCAGTGCGATCAGCGCTGCCCTCGCCGACAAAAAGCTGCAGAACAAGGAAAACGACCTGCGCCGGGTCAACGCCCTGCTCAGCCAACTCGATCAGGCGCGCATGTCCCTGCAGCAAGCGGCCAATTACGACGCGCTGACCAATCTGATCAACCGCCGTGGTTTCAACCAGATGTTCGCCGAAAAACTCAGCCAGAAAACCAGCGAGGGCGGCATGCTCGCGGTGATGTTTCTCGACATCGACCACTTCAAGCGCATCAACGACAGCCTCGGCCATGATGCCGGTGACGCGCTGCTCAAAGTCATCGCCCAACACATCAAGAGCTCAGTGCGCAGCCATGAAGACGTGGTCGCGCGTTTTGGCGGCGACGAGTTCTGCATCCTCATCAGCCTGCGTGACCGCGAAGAGGCGCGCGGTATGGCGCAGCGCATCATGCACAAGATGAAAGAGCCGATCGAACTGGCCGGCCGGCGCATGGTGATGACCACCAGCATCGGCATCAGCCTGTTTCCCGAAGACGGCACTACCTGCGAAGAGCTGCTCAAACACGCCGACCTGGCCCTGTACCAATCCAAAGGCGCCGGGCGCAACGGTCTGCACTTCTTCAATTCCAGCCTGAAGACCCGCGCGAGTTTCGAGCTGCAACTGGAAGAGGAACTGCGCAGTGCGCTACGGCAAGACAACGCGCTGATGCTCTACTACCAGCCGATCTTCGAGGTGAAAACCGGACGCGTGACCAAGCTCGAGGCGCTGATTCGTTGGCAGCATCCGGTTCACGGTTTGCTCACACCGGATCGCTTCATCGGTATCGCCGAGAACAATGGTTTGATCGCCGAACTGGACAACTGGGTGTTGCGCCGCGCCTGCAAGGATCTTGGCGAGCTGTCGCGGCATGGTTGTGCCGAATTGAAAATCGCCTGGAACTGCTCGCCGCTGAATCTGGCGCGCGAAGAGCTGGCCGAGGAGATCGAGCACGCCTTACACACTGCGGGCGTTGCCCCGGAACGCCTGGAACTGGAGGTCACCGAAAACGCCTTGATGGGCAATATCGCCGACACTCTGGTGCTGCTGCGGCAGATCCGCGCCCTCGGTGTGTCGCTGTCGATCGATGATTTCGGCACCGGCTATTCCTCGCTGGCCTACCTCAAGCGTCTGCCGCTGAACACCCTGAAAATCGACCGCTCGTTCATCCTCGACATTCCCACCGCCACGGCGGACATGGAGATCGTGCAGGCGATCATCGTCATGGCCCACACCCTGCATCTGCAGGTGGTCACCGAGGGCGTCGAGAGCCTGGAGCAATACGAGTTTCTCGAGCGTTCGGGCTGCGACTTCATTCAGGGTTATCTGCTCAGCCGCCCGGTGCCGCTGGACGAATTGCGCGCGGTGCTCGATGAAATCAACCAGCGCAAACCCGTCCTCGGGGTCAATCCATTGAGTCTGGCGCGCGATACATTTGCACCAGCGTCGCTGGATCCTGCGCTAAAAAGCCTTGCGCCCCATGCAGGCGCATCAATTGTGCGGCCAATCCGCTGATTGGCGTCGCCGAGCCCTGCTCGCGGGAAAATTTCACTGCTGTGTCGAGATCCTTGAGCAGCGTGCGCACGTGCCACTTGATCGGCTCGAAACGGCTTTCGGCCATTTGCGGGGCAAGGATCTGCAACGGCTTCGAATCAGCAAAGCCACCGGCCAGCGCCTCGGCGATCAGGCTGGCATCGACCCCGGCCTGTTCGGCCAACGCCACCACTTCGGCAATCACCAGCGCATTGCACGCGACGATCATCTGGTTGCAGGCCTTGGTCACCTGGCCGGCGCCAACGCCGCCCATGTGCGTGACGCGCTGACCGAGGCTGAGCAGCACCGGGCGTACGCGCTCAAGATCTGCCGCTGCACCACCGACCATGATTGCCAGACTGCCGGCCTCGGCGCCCACCACGCCGCCGGACACTGGTGAATCGAGCCAGCCCATGGCGGTTTTCTCGGCCAGCGCTGCGGCCATCTCGCGAGTCGCGGTCGGTTCAAGACTGGAGAAATCCACCAATAGCTGGCCGTTTTTTGCCCCTTCGGCGATACCGCCAGTGCCAAACACCACTTCACGCACCACGGCGGTATCGGCCAGACACAGCATGACGATGTCGGCGTGTGCGCACAGTTCGGCGGGGCTGGATACCTGGCGGGCGCCGGCCGCAACCAGCGGTGCGCACTTGTCCGGGTTGCGGTTCCACACCGTCAACGGGTAACCCGCCGCCAGCAGACGCCGGCACATCGGCAGGCCCATCAGGCCGATTCCGGCAAACCCCAACGAAGGTAGCGTTGACATCATTTCGCCTCTTTTCGATTAAAGATCACCGAATCATGGCCGATTCATCAACGATCAGGAAAGGATTCCGCCCGGCGATCAGACCAGCCAGCACTACGACGCCCGGGCCGTATTCGCGCACACAAGACGCGAGATCTTATTCCGTGAGGTTCGCCGGCACTGTTCGGCGGGCCAACCCAGTCCAGGTAAATGGCGCACCATGACCTCTAAAAACAACCCCGCCAGTGCAACAGCCGATCTGACCCTGAGCCCCGCCGCGAACAGCGCGTCATTATCCAGACCGACGCCGCCTTCGCGTCCGCTGTCGACCCAGCAATACCTGTACTTCACCGAAACCAACACTGACCGCATCCTCGATAACCTCGACGGCCTGCGCGATTCGGTGTTCCCGCGCCCGGCGCATCAGGAAGGCGACAACGAGCAGCACAACGACCAGGAATTTCCCTCGGTGTGCCTGATCGGCCTCGGTCGCTGCGGCTCCAACATCGCCCTCGACGTGGCGGAGCTGGTGTACAACGCGCGCAAGTTCTACCTCAACGAATTCAACAACGAAGACCGCCCGACCGACCGGCGTCTGGCCGACAAGGGCTACAGCCCAGCGCAGTGGATCAAGAACAATCTGCGCATCGGCACCAGCAAATCGACCAAACCGGTGTTTCTGGTCGAACCGCTGGTGATGCTTGGCGACCTCGACAAGGACATCGCCGGGCGCATCCGTTTCTCGCGCAAGGGCGAGAAAAGCGGCTTCCTGCGCGACTACAGCAAAATGAAGATCATGGACTTGTCCGAAGTCCACGCCGGTGGCGCCGGTAACGCGCCGATCCTCGGCCAGTACCTGGCGAAGATCATCCTCAACAAGGACACCCAGCGCTTCTCCAGCCCCGACTGGAAAATGATCCACTCGTACCTGATCGACAGCTGCGGGATCAAGGCCAACCAGTCGCGCCTGTATTTCTCGATCTTCAGTGCCGGCGGCGGTACCGGTTCGGGCATGGCCTCGGAGTTCGGTCTGGCGCAGCAGCACTCGTACATGAACAAGACCTTCGATACCAAGCCGATGGACGAGCATGACGGCAAGAGCGGCCATTCGTTTGTCTTTGAGCCGATCTTCACCAGCGGCATCTGCGTGCTGCCGAACATTTCCGACCACCGCAGCGAAATGTCCGAGGCGCTGCACATCAACGCCGGGCGCCTGCTGTGCAAATACCTGTCGGAGGAATGGGATTTCTCCTACAACTTCGCCAACGAAGACAGCAGCGAAGCCAGCGTGATGGGGCGTATCCGCCCGTGGAACGCGATGATGCTGATCTCCAACGACATCATGCGCTACGCCGAAGAAAGCGATGACGGGAATATCCAGAACATTGATGTCAATGCCATGGAGAAGCACGCCAACCAGTACATCTCGCAGCAGATCTTCAATATTCTGACGGCGCAGGCAGTCACCACTGACTACGACCAGAACTACTTCCGCCGCGCCGGCATCGACATCGGCGAAACCATCCGCCTGGACGCCAACGACCTGTTCATGAGTCTGGCCGGGCCGGTGGCGATTGCCTACGCCGAATCGGTAGTCCCGGAAACCCCGCCGCCAAGCAGCGACAAATTCAAGGTCTTCGATAAAGAGCCGCAGCGCCTGAACATCGATGACCTGTTCTTCCGTTCGATCGACCTGCCGCACTTCAACAAGGTCACTCAGGCCATCGAAGGCATCAGCCTGCTGCCGATCGAATCCAAGCGTTATCGCGCTTCGCTTGAGCAGTACAAGAATTCCGGCTACGACGCCGCCGCGCTGCACGACCTGCACTTCTTCAAGAATTGCTCGTCGGTGGTGTCGATCGTCTCGCTGCCGAAAGACTACAAGCTGTCGTATATGGACCTGAACCGGTTGAAGACCCACCTCAACAGCCTGTTCCCCAACACCACACTCAAGCGCTACGCGCTGGTGATCGGCGCTTCGGCCAACCTGTCGCTGACCACCCTGATCGCCAAGAGCCCGTGCCTGTCGGACGACTTCCTCACGCTGATCGTGGCGTTCATCAAGCGCTGCTTCGCGAAGAATCCGTACCGTTTCGACGAGACGCTGGATAACTCGATTCTCGACTTCATCATTCAGGAAGACTTCGACGAGGAGCGGATCGACGACCTGCTCAACGAATTCGAGAACCCGGCGAAAATCCTCGATACCAACTGGTACGCGATCAAACCGATGTACGAAAAGAAATACCGTGAGTTGATCAACGACAAGGACAAGTTCGTCTCGATCAATGACATTCGCCTGTCACGCGATTGCGTGAAGAAGTCGATCAAGTACCTGCGCGAGATCTACCGCCACCGGATTGGCAAGACCAAGGTGATTTCGCTGAATAACCATACTGGGAAGACGTTCTCGGTCTGATCCGGCACCGAGTTGCCCCATTCGCGAGCAGGCTCGCTCCCACAGGGAAATGCATTCCAGTGTGGGAGCGAGCCTGCTCGCGAAGGCGCCCTCGACTTCACCGACAAATTCCCGCTTTGCGAACATCCAGAAACAATTAAGCGACCCTCAGGCCGCTCAATAAACTGTTCCCGTTACGTTTACGTCACCGTGAGGCGTGGCATTTCTCCACGGCAAGGTGCCATCACGCTACTCCGCTACACACTTGCGGCGCGGCAATCGAGGCACCAAAAGGGTGCAGGCAATTAAACGGTCGCCCTTTCCTGGATCAGAATCCACGGCGAAACCACCACGGCCCACAGCTGCGGATCACGTTCGAAAATATCCAGCGCCCGCGTTTCAGACAGCTTGGCGACCTTGTCGTCGGCCAGCCAGGCCGCGACTTTCTCGCCTTCATCCGAGACCACGGCCTCGGCGGCGGCGATCAAATCCAGGTCAGGGTCGACCCACAATAGGGCACCCTTGGCGAAGAACGGCTCCAGCTCTTTCCAGGTAATAGATGCCGTTTCACCAAGCAGCTTGGCATAGAGGGTGCTAGGTTCTTGATTCATGGGAGCTGTCCGGAAAAGAAATCGACGCGAATGATAACGTCGGTGGTCCGTCAGAAAAACCCGGTTGCAAATCGCTGCACCGAACGAAAAGAGCAGGAACGCCAGGGAATGCTGCCTTTTGGGATATATGCCCCCGATTGCTCCGCCGCAATTCTGTCTCTTTCATTCAAAAATGCGACACCCCCAAGTTTTGCCCCGTGGCGCCCGCTTCCCAGTTGATCAAGCGGCGCTCTACACTGTACCGGTACAGTTGCCGGGGCATTTTCCGGAGGGTATCGCAAAGATATCTGACCCGGTTCTGCTGCTACGGCGCCAGAACTCTAAAAAATACAACAGTAAGAGTGGAGCACTATGACTAAGGCTACTAAGCAGATTTCCAAACTGTTTGCCGCTATGGTTCTGGCCGGGGTTGCCAGCCATTCGTTCGCAGCTGACACCATCAAAATCGGTATCGCCGGTCCTAAAACCGGTCCAGTAGCCCAGTACGGCGACATGCAGTTCAGTGGCGCGAAGATGGCCATCGAGCAGATCAACGCCAAGGGCGGCGTCGACGGCAAGAAACTCGAAGCCGTTGAATACGACGACGCCTGCGATCCGAAACAAGCGGTAGCGGTAGCGAACAAGGTCGTCAACGACGGCGTCAAGTTCGTGGTCGGTCACCTGTGCTCCAGCTCCACCCAGCCAGCTTCGGACATCTACGAAGACGAAGGCGTGATCATGATCACCCCGGCTGCCACCAGCCCGGACATCACCGCCCGTGGCTACAAAATGATCTTCCGCACCATCGGTCTCGACAGCGCCCAAGGCCCTGCCGCCGGCAACTACATCGCCGATCACGTGAAACCGAAAGTGGTTGGCGTGCTGCACGACAAACAGCAGTACGGTGAAGGCATTGCCACCGCGGTGAAATCGACCCTCGAGAAGAAAGGCACCAAGGTTGCCGTCTTCGAAGGCGTCAACGCCGGCGACAAAGACTTCTCCGCCATCATCGCCAAGCTCAAGCAAGCCGGCGTCGACTTCGTCTACTACGGCGGCTACCACCCGGAGCTGGGTCTGATCCTGCGTCAGGCTCAGGAAAAAGGCCTGAAAGCCCGCTTCATGGGTCCGGAAGGCGTGGGTAACGACTCGATCACCCAGATCGCCAAGGACGCGTCCGAAGGCCTGCTGGTGACCCTGCCGAAATCCTTCGACCAGGATCCGGCCAACGTTGCCCTCGCTGACGCGTTCAAGGCCAAGAAGGAAGATCCGAGCGGTCCGTTCGTGTTCCCGTCCTACTCGGCAGTGACCGTGATTGCCGAAGGCATCAAGGCGGCCAAGTCCGAAGACGCTACCAAAGTGGCTGAAGCCATCCACGCCGGTTCGTTCAAGACCCCGACCGGCGACCTGAGCTTCGACGACAAGGGCGACCTGAAGGACTTCAAATTTGTCGTGTACGAGTGGCACAACGGCAAACCTAAAACCGAAGTTTCGCCTCAGTAAGGCCTTGCCCGACTGACTGCCAATAAAGCCCACGGCGTGCCGTGGGCTTTGTTTTGCGAATGTATGGGCCGCGCTGGCGTGATCCGCCAGTCGACCCACCTGAAAATCTCAAAACCGTCATCAGCGGTTCGCTGGCAAAACCCGGATTCGAAGTGGATAGAGATCCACGGGGCCGGGCGGGAAAATGACTCCACCAGTGAAATGCGTACAGGTTTTTAGGAGCGCTGTAATGCCTGACCTCTATCACTTCTTCCAACAGCTGGTTAACGGCCTCAACGTTGGCAGCATGTATGCCCTGATCGCCATCGGCTACACGATGGTCTACGGCATCATTGGAATGATCAACTTCGCCCACGGCGAGGTGTACATGATCGGTTCCTACGTGGCCTTCATCGCCATCGCCGGGCTGACCATGATGGGACTCGACAGTGTCCCGCTGTTGATGACCGCGGCGTTCATCGCCAGCATCGTCGTGACCAGTTCCTACGGTTACAGCATCGAACGGATCGCCTACCGCCCCCTGCGCGGCAGTAACCGTCTGATCCCGCTGATTTCTGCCATCGGTATGTCGATCTTCCTGCAGAACACTGTTCTGCTGGCGCAAGACTCCAAGGACAAAGCTATCCCCAACCTGATCCCGGGCAACTTCGCCTTCGGTCCGGGTGGCGCACAAGAAGTGCTGATTTCCTACATGCAGATCGTGGTGTTCGTGGTGACCCTGATCGCCATGCTCGGCCTGACCCTGTTCATCTCCCGTTCCCGTCTGGGCCGCGCCTGCCGCGCCTGTGCCGAGGACATCAAGATGGCCAACCTGCTCGGCATCAACACCAACAACATCATCGCCCTGACCTTCGTCATCGGTGCTGCGCTGGCGGCGGTCGCTGCCGTGCTGTTGAGCATGCAATACGGCGTGATCAACCCCAACGCCGGTTTCCTCGTCGGCCTCAAGGCCTTCACCGCTGCGGTACTGGGCGGCATCGGCAGCATCCCCGGGGCAATGCTCGGCGGCCTGGTGCTCGGTGTAGCGGAAGCGTTCGGTGCCGATATCTTCGGCGACCAGTACAAGGACGTCGTTGCGTTCGGCCTGCTGGTTCTGGTGCTGTTGTTCCGTCCGACCGGCATTCTGGGCCGTCCGGAGGTTGAGAAAGTATGACTAGGAATCTTAAACAGGCACTGTTCAGTGCCTTGCTGGTGTGGGCGGTGGCCTACCCGGTACTGGGTCTGAAACTGACCATCGTCGGCATCAATCTGGAAGTGCACAACACCAGCCCTGCGGTACTCGCGACCATCGCGATCTGCTCGGTGCTGATGTTCCTGCGCGTGCTGTTCAACCAGCAGATCAGCAAGGCCTGGCGCTCCTCGCCGGGCATGCCGCTGATCCCGGCCAAGGCCAGCAACTTCCTGACCCTGCCAACCACCCAGCGCTATTTCATCATTGCGCTGATTCTGATCGCCCTGGTCTGGCCGTTCTTCGGCTCCCGTGGCGCGGTGGATATCGCAACGCTGATCCTGATCTACGTGATGCTCGGCCTGGGCCTGAACATCGTCGTCGGTTTGGCCGGTCTGCTTGACCTCGGTTACGTCGGTTTCTACGCCGTCGGCGCCTACAGCTACGCGCTGCTGTCGCATTACTACGGTTTGAGCTTCTGGATCTGCCTGCCGATTGCCGGCCTGATGGCGGCGACGTTCGGCTTCCTGCTGGGCTTCCCGGTGTTGCGTCTGCGTGGCGACTATCTGGCGATCGTGACCTTGGGTTTCGGCGAAATCATCCGTCTGTTCCTGCGTAACCTGACCGACATCACCGGTGGCCCGAACGGCATCAGCAACATCGAAAAACCGACGTTCTTCGGCCTGACCTTCGAGCGCAAAGCCGCCGAAGGCCTGCAGACGTTCCACGAGTATTTCGGCCTGCAATACAACTCGATCAACAAGGTGATCTTCCTTTACCTGGTTGCGCTGTTGCTCGCACTGGCCGCGCTGTTCGTGATCAACCGTCTGCTGCGCATGCCGATCGGCCGTGCGTGGGAAGCGCTGCGTGAAGACGAAATCGCCTGCCGCGCGTTGGGCCTGAACCCGACCGTGATCAAGCTCTCCGCCTTCACCCTGGGTGCTGCGTTCGCCGGTTTCGCCGGCAGCTTCTTCGCTGCACGTCAGGGGCTGGTGACGCCCGAGTCGTTCACCTTCATCGAGTCGGCGATCATCCTCGCCATCGTCGTGTTGGGTGGCATGGGCTCGCAACTGGGCGTGATTCTGGCGGCGATCGTGATGATCCTGTTGCCGGAAATGATGCGTGAGTTCAGCGAGTACCGCATGTTGATGTTCGGTGCGCTGATGGTGCTGATGATGATCTGGCGTCCACAAGGTCTGCTGCCGATGCAACGCCCACACATGGAGTTGCGCAAATGAGCCGCGAGATCCTTAAAGTCGAAAATCTGAGCATGCGCTTCGGCGGTTTGCTGGCGGTCAACGGCGTGGCGCTGACCGTCAAGGAAAAACAGGTGGTTGCCCTGATCGGCCCGAACGGCGCCGGCAAGACCACCGTGTTCAACTGCCTGACCGGCTTCTATCAGCCTACCGGCGGCAGCATCCTGCTCGACGGCGAGCCGATCCAGGGCCTGCCGGGCCACAAGATCGCCCTCAAAGGCGTGGTCCGCACCTTCCAGAACGTGCGTTTGTTCAAGGACATGACTGCGGTCGAAAACCTGTTGATCGCCCAGCACCGTCATCTGAACACCAACTTCCTGTCCGGCCTGTTCAAGACCCCGGCGTTCCGCAAAAGCGAGCGCGAGGCGATGGAATTTGCCGAATACTGGCTGGAAAAGGTCAACCTCAAAGAGTTCGCCAACCGCACCGCCGGCACCCTCGCCTACGGCCAGCAACGGCGTCTGGAAATCGCCCGCTGCATGATGACCCGCCCACGGATCCTCATGCTCGACGAACCGGCCGCCGGCCTGAACCCGAAGGAAACCGAAGACCTCAAGGCGCTGATCGGTGTGTTGCGCGAAGAGCACAACGTCACCGTGCTGCTGATTGAACACGACATGAAACTGGTCATGAGCATTTCCGACCACATCGTCGTGATCAACCAGGGCACGCCGCTGGCCGACGGCACGCCGGAACAGATCCGCGACAATCCTGAAGTGATCAAAGCCTACCTGGGGGAAGCGTAAATGCTGCAGTTCGAAAACGTTTCCACCTTCTACGGCAAGATCCAGGCCCTGCACAGCGTCAACGTCGAAGTCCGTCAGGGCGAGATCGTGACGCTGATCGGCGCCAACGGTGCCGGCAAATCCACGCTGCTGATGACACTCTGCGGTTCGCCGCAGGCGCACAGCGGCAGCATCCGCTACATGGGTGAGGAACTGGTCGGCCAGGACTCGTCGCAGATCATGCGCAAGAGCATCGCCGTGGTCCCGGAAGGTCGTCGAGTGTTTGCCCGTCTGACCGTGGAAGAAAACCTGTCGATGGGCGGATTTTTCACCGACAAGGGCGACTATCAGGAACAGATGGACAAGGTCCTCGGACTTTTCCCACGCCTGAAAGAGCGTTTCAACCAGCGCGGCGGCACCATGTCCGGCGGTGAACAGCAGATGCTCGCCATCGGCCGTGCACTGATGAGCAAGCCCAAGCTGCTGCTGCTCGACGAGCCGTCGCTGGGTCTGGCGCCGATCATCATCCAGCAGATCTTCGACATCATCGAACAGCTGCGCAAGGACGGTGTGACGGTGTTCCTGGTCGAGCAGAACGCCAACCAGGCGCTGAAAATCGCTGACCGCGCCTACGTTCTGGAGAACGGCCGCGTGGTCATGCAAGGCACCGGTGAAGCGCTGCTGACCGATCCGAAAGTACGCGAGGCGTACCTCGGCGGTTGAGTGTTATCGCTGCACAAAAAAACGGCCTTCGGGCCGTTTTTTATGCCCAAACGAAAAACACCGATCCTCTGTGGGAGCGAGCCTGCTCGCGAAAGCGATGTATCACGCACCAATAATGTTGAATGTCACACCGCCTTCGCGAGCAGGCTCGCTCCCACAGGGATACTGCTGAATCCGAAATTTTTTATAAATTTCTCGCCCCACCTGTAACGCATCCCGCCACCCGTTCTCTAGAGGGACAAGCAAGCGCAACAGCACTTGCAGAAACCCTGATAAACCTGGAGAAACATCATGACTGCGACTACCCGTACCCTGTCCGCCACCGCTCTGGTTCTGGCTCTCGGTTCCGCTCTGAGCATCGCCACTGTCTCCACCGCCCAGGCAGCCGATGCCAACATGGAAAAATGCTTCGGCGTAGCCCTGAAAGGCAAGAACGATTGCGCCGCAGGTGCCGGCACCACCTGCGCCGGTACGGCGAAAATGGACTATCAGGCCAACGCCTGGAAGCTCGTTCCGAAGGGCACCTGCGCCACCACCGAGAGCAAAACCTCGCCGACCGGTTTCGGTCAGCTCGAAGCCTTCAAAGCCAAGTCCTGATCCACGGCCTGCCTGAGTGACGCCCATGTTCAGTCATCACGAACCGTCCCTGCCGCGCACTCAGGCAGCTCGCACCGAGCTCCCTGCCCGCGCCGGGCTGGGGCTCAAGACCGGGCACTTCCTTGATGTGCTCGGCTCCGTACCGGACCTCGGTTTCTTCGAGGTCCACGCCGAAAACTACATGGTGGCCGGCGGCCCGTTTCATCATTTTCTCGGTCTGATTCGCGAACAGTACCCGCTGTCACTGCATGGCGTTGGACTGTCGATCGGTGGCGAAGGCCCGCTGGACAGCCAGCACCTCAAACGCCTCGCCGAGCTGATCGAGCGCTATCAACCGCAAGCCTTTTCCGAACACCTGGCATGGTCGAGCCACGGCCCGGTGTTCCTCAATGACCTGCTGCCACTGGCTTACGACACGCCGACGCTGAACCGCGTCTGTGCGCACATCGACCAGGTGCAGAACACTCTGAAACGACCGATGCTGCTGGAAAACCCGGCGACGTATCTGGCGTTTGAGCATTCGACGATCGACGAGGCCGAGTTCATCGCCGAAGTAATCCGCCGCAGCGGCTGCGGCTTGTTGCTCGACGTCAATAATGTCTACGTGTCGTGCATCAATCATCAGCGCGATCCGTCGGCCTACCTTGATGCGTTACCGCTGCACGCAGTCGGCGAGATTCATCTGGCCGGCTTCGCTGAAGATTGCGACAACCTCGGCGACCGCTTGCTGATTGACGATCACGGCGCGCCGGTTGATCAGGCCGTTTGGGATCTGTACCGGCAAGTGCTGCGCCGTATCGGCCCGGTGGCGACGTTGATCGAACGGGATAATCAGGTGCCGGCCTTCGCCGTTTTGCTCGCCGAAGCGCAGCAAGCCGAGACGCTGTTGCGCCAAGCGGAGCGTGCGGCATGAGCACGCAAGCGGATTTCGCCGCCGCCCTGCTCAATGCGCAACTGCCGCATCCCAAGGGCCTGTGCAGCCGTAATGGCGCCGATCCGTCGCGACGTTTTGCGGTGTATCGCAACAACGTGCAGAGCTCGCTGATCAATGCCCTGGCCGACAGCTATCCGGTGGTACTGCAATTGGTCGGCGAGGAATTCTTCCGCGCCATGGCGGCGATTTTCGTCCAGAGTCAGCCGCCACACAGTCCGTTGATGAGCCGCTATGGCGAGAATTTCGCCGACTTCATCGCAGAGTTTGAACCCATCGCCGGCGTGCCTTATGTCGCTGATGTCGCGCGACTCGAGCATTTGCGCACTGTTGCTTACCACGCCGCCGATGCGCAGCCGATCCGGCCTGAACAAGTCAGTGCCGCGCTGGCCGATCCGCAGTCGCTGAGTGAACTGTGTTTCGAACTGCATCCCTCGCTGCACCTGCTCGACTCTGCTTTCGCGGTGGTGGCGATCTGGGCCGCGCATCAGCAGGAGCCAAGTCTGGCGGGCATTGGCCTCCATCAAGGCCAGCATGCCCTGGTGCTGCGCAACGGTCTCGACGTTGAGGTGTTCGCTCTTGAGGCGGGTGCGAGCGTGTTCATTGGTCATCTGCTTCAGGGCTCGCCGTTGCTCGCGGCGGCAGAAAACAGCCCGCCGTTCGATCTCGCGCAAACCCTCGCCTTACTGATTGCGCATAACGCGATCACCCAGCTGAATTACAAGGAGTTGCCATGAACGCCTTTATCCTGCGCGTCATCGCGCTGTTGGAAAAAATCCCGCACAGCCTGATTGCCCTCATCGCGCGTTTTTCCATCGCTGCGGTGTTCTGGAAATCCGGGCAAACCAAGGTCGAAGGACTGGCCGTCGATTTGATTGACGGCACTTTTGAACTGGGCTGGCCACGTTTGGCCGATTCGACGATTCCGCTGTTTCAGAGCGAGTACAACCTGCCGCTGCTGTCGCCGGAAATTGCCGCGCATCTGGCGGCGTTTGCCGAGCATGTGTTTCCGCTACTGATCCTGCTCGGCTTCGCCACACGATTTTCGGCGCTGGCATTGCTCGGCATGACGTTGACTATCCAACTGTTCGTCTACCCGGATGCCTACCCGACCCACGGCACCTGGGCGGCGGTGTTGCTGTACCTGATGGCGACCGGGCCCGGCAAATTGTCGATCGATCAGCTGATTGCCCGCCGTTTGGCAAAATAAGATCCCCCCTGTGGGAGCGAGCCTGCTCGCGAAAGCGGTGTGTCATTCAACATCGGTATCGACTGAACTGACGCATTCGCGAGCAGGCTCGCTCCCACAGGGAAATCACATCAGCGCTGGAGTCGATCCAGCGCCTCGCCACTGCGCTTGAACCAGCCCATCAAATAATCCGCCAACACCTGCGTGCGCTTGGGCAATCCACCCTGATACGGGTGCACCAGATACATCGGCATGCGTCGGGTCTGGTAATCGCGCAGCAACCAGCGCAAGCGGCCGTCAGCCAGTTCCGCTTGCAGCAGATACGACGGCAGACGGGCGATGCCGGCGCCGGACAGCGCTGCTTTCTTCAACAGGCTGTAGTGATTGCTGGCAAACGGACCCGAAACCCGCACCCGCAACAACTCGTGCTGCTGGTGATACAGCCATTCTTCGCGACCGCTGTAATGGCTGTTGAGCAGACAACGATGCTCGGCCAAGGCATGGGGCGTCGCCGGCTCGCCGAAGCGCTCGAGGTAGGCCGGACTGGCGCAGGTCATTTCGTGCCACGCCAACAACGGCTTGGCCACCAGCCGATCGTCATTGGCCACTTCGGCGCGAATCGCCAGATCAAAGCCATCGCGCGACAGATCGCGATAACTGTTGTTCAGCTCCAGCTCGATCTGCACCTCCGGGTATTGCCCGGAAAACTCCAGCAGCAAGCCGTCGAAGAAGGTCTCGCCGAGCGACACCGGAACCGTCATGCGCACGGGGCCGGCCATGTCGTCCTTCAACCGCGCCAAAGCCTGCCGTGCGCGTTCGACCTGGACCACCAGCGCCTGGGCCTGCGGCAGCAGCGCCGCCCCCGCCGCCGTCAGACTCAAGCGCCGGGTGGTGCGTTGCAGCAATACCACACTGAACTGCGCTTCGAGCTGGCTGATGCGCTTGGACAACTGGCCTTTGCTGCAGCCCAACTGCTGCGCCGCAAGGGTGAAACTGCCGGCCTCGATCAGCACAGCGAACGCGGCGAGATCATCCATTTCGCTCATGGATTGTTTCCAATTGAAAACCAAAGGTTGCCTATTAGTGCGCTTATCCGCTGAAAAAACCACCCTAGACTGAAACCTCATTCACACACATGGGGTACAGCTCGATGAAAATTCTGTTGATAGGCGCAGGCGGCACCATCGGCTCAGCGGTGGACAAAGAATTGTCGCAACGCCACGAGGTCATTCGTATCGGTCGTAACAGCGGTGACTTGCAAGTGGATATCAGCGACAGCGCCTCGATCCGCAAGCTGTTCGAACAGACCGGCAAGTTCGATGCGCTGATCTGCGCGGCGGGCAACGTGACGTTCGCACCGCTGGACGACATGACCGAAGACAGCTTCGCCCTCGGCCTGAAAGACAAACTGATGGGTCAGGTCAATCTGCTGCTGATCGGCCGCGAGTACGCCAACGATGGCGCTTCGTTCACGTTTACCACCGGCGTGCTCAGCCACGACCCGATTCGTAGCGGCGCCTCGGCAGCGCTGGTCAACGGCGCCATCGACAGCTTCGTCCGCGCCGCCGCCATCGAACTGCCGCGTGGCCTGCGAGTGAACTCGGTGAGCCCGACCGTACTGACCGAAGCCCTGGGCAAATACGCGCCCTACTTCCGTGGCTTCAAGCCGGTTCCTGCCGCGGAAGTGGCATTGGCCTACGCGAAAAGTGTCGAAGGATTGCAAACAGGGCAGACGTTTCACGTGGCCTGAATGATTAATCGATCAAGGTAGGTAAAAGCCGTTTGGCGACAGACCGCGACATAGAGATCCTGAACTCCCCGCCCAGCTCGGATCGCACTGTCGCCGTGGAAATGTGCTGGCCGTTGATCGAAAGACTCAATGGCTGGCCCATCGCCTCATGACTGATTGCCTTAGCCCTCGCAGTGGCTACGGGTGTCAACACCAGGGATAGTTCGACAAGATCCGGATTAGGCCCCTGATCATCCTTGAGCAGCATTACCATCTTTGTGAAATCAACCCCTGAAGAGAAAGCCAAATCGGCTGCCTGGACGCTGACAGCGCTTGCAGATGCCAACAGCAACAGCGCAATTTTCCATTTCATTTAACACTCCCTGATCCATCAAAAAACGTGCATGAGACTATGCGGGGCTCCCACGCCCGACTCAATAGTGGCAGACCAGACCTTGTGATAGGCACTCAGCCTCAGTAACGTGGCAGCACTTGTCTGGAGAGCCAAAGATGCGTGTTGCCCGTTCGATCGTCCTCGTTACCCTGCTGCCGATGTTTGCCGCCTGCCAGTTGTTCGACGGCCAGCGTGAAAGTGTGTCCCATGCCGGGCAAACGCGAATGCAGGGGCAACTGACCGCCGCCGACGGCAAACTGGTGTTCCAGCCGTGCCAGGAGCAGCGGCAACTGGTGGTCAACGACATCGGCGGCACCAGCGTCCTGCAAGAGGCCGCCACCTTGGCCGACGAGCAAGGCAAGTTGTTTGCCGATGTGCGCGGCAAGGTTTCCGGCGACCGCCTCGACCTCGGCCAGTTGTATCGCGTCGAGCGCTCGGGCACGGCCTGCGACGACCCAAATTTCAAACTGCTGATCCTGCGCGCTGCCGGCCATGGCCCGGAGTGGAACGTCAAGGTCAGCGGCAAAGGCATGGTCATCGAGCGTGAGGGCCAGGCTCCACTGGCGGTGCCGTATGTGGAAGAGCAACTGGGCGACGGCCGCTTCAATCTCAGCAGCGAAGCCAACAACCAGCGCATCGAATTGTGGGTGGCGCCACAGCGCTGCGTCGACAGCAGCACCGGCAGCGTGCAGCACATGAGCGCCGAGTTGCGCATCGACGGTCAGGTCCAGCGCGGCTGCGGCTATTTCGGCGGCGCGCGTAACGACTGATCGTTTTTCCCCCACGGATCCGCTCGCGGCGGCTTATAATCGCCGCCTTCAAACGCCCTGGCGCAGTTGTGCGCCCCGCGAATCCGGATCCCCGCCATGTTACGAATCACTGAACTCAAGCTGCCAATCGACCATCCCGAAGAAGACCTGCGCGCCGCAATCGTGCAGCGTCTGGGCATCGCCAGCGATGATCTGCTCGATTTCACCTTGTTCAAGCGCAGCTATGACGCGCGCAAAAAGTCCTCCGAACTGTGCTTCATCTACACCATCGACCTCAACGTACGCGACGAGGCCAGAGTGTTGGGCAAGTTCGCCGACGACCGTAACGTCAACGTGGCGCCGGATGTCAGCTACAAATTCGTCGGCCAGGCACCGAACGATCCCGGCCAGCGGCCGATCGTCGTCGGTTTCGGCCCGTGCGGCATCTTCGCCGGTCTGCTGCTGGCACAGATGGGCTTCAAACCGATCATTCTCGAACGCGGCACCGAAGTCCGTCAGCGCACCAAGGACACTTGGGGTCTGTGGCGTAAAAGCGTGCTCAATCCCGAGTCCAACGTACAGTTTGGCGAAGGCGGCGCGGGCACGTTCTCCGACGGCAAGCTGTACAGCCAGATCAAGGACCCGAAATTCCTCGGCCGCAAAGTCCTGCACGAGTTCGTCAAGGCCGGCGCGCCGGAAGAAATCCTCTACGTCAGCAAGCCGCACATCGGTACGTTCCGCCTGACCGGTATGGTCGAAAACATGCGCGAGCAGATCCGCGAACTGGGCGGTGAGGTGCGCTTCCAGGAGCGCGTCAGCGACGTGCTGATCGAAGACGGCCAACTTGTCGGCGTGCAACTGGCCAGCGGCGAAACCCTGCATTCCAAACACGTGGTTCTGGCCCTCGGCCACAGCGCCCGCGACACCTTCCGCATGCTCCACAGCCGTGGCGTGTTCATGGAAGCCAAGCCGTTCTCGGTGGGTTTCCGCATCGAGCACCCGCAATCGCTGATCGACCGCGCGCGCTTGGGCAAGTACGCCGGCCACCCGAAACTTGGTGCTGCCGATTACAAGCTGGTGCACCACGCCAAGAACGGGCGTTCGGTCTACAGCTTCTGCATGTGCCCGGGCGGCACCGTGGTCGCGGCGACGTCCGAGCCCAATCGCGTGGTCACCAACGGCATGAGCCAGTACTCCCGTAACGAGCGCAATGCCAACTCCGGCATCGTCGTCGGCATTACCCCGGAAGTCGATTATCCGGGCGGCCCGCTCGCCGGTATCGAGTTGCAGGAGCGCCTGGAATCCCACGCGTTCATTCTGGGCGGCAGCGACTACAAGGCTCCGGCGCAACTGGTTGGCGACTTTATCAACGACATTCCATCGACCGAGCTGGGCGAAGTCGAGCCGTCGTACAAGCCGGGCGTGGCGCTGGGCGATCTGGCCTTGGCGCTGCCCGACTTTGCCATTGAGGCGATCCGTGAAGCCTTGCCGGCGTTCGAGAAGCAGATTCGCGGTTATTCGCTGCACGACGCCGTGCTGACCGGAATCGAGACGCGCACTTCATCGCCGCTGCGCATCACCCGCAACGAGTCGCTGCAGAGCATGAACGTCAAGGGCCTGTTCCCGGCCGGTGAAGGCGCGGGCTATGCCGGCGGAATTCTCTCGGCGGGTGTCGACGGGATTCGCATTGCCGAGGCAGTGGCTCGCGATATCCTCGGCCTGGAAGCCTGATCAGCATCAGCTGACCCAACACAAAACCCTGTGGGAGCGAGCCTGCTCGCGAAAGCGGTCTGTCACTCAACGAAGTTGTTGAATGTGATTCCGCCTTCGCGAGCAGGCTCGCTCCCACAGTGGTTTCTGCGTTGAGCTTTAGATATTCGCGCGCAGTACCGAGGTCGGCAGCGCCTCCCCGCGCTCGGCACTCGCCGCCACCGCTGCAATCAAATTACCCAGTTCATAGCCCTGCGCCTTCAGCCATTGCTGATCGTAATACGTGTCGGCATAACGCTCGCCGCCATCGCACAGGATCGCCACGATCGACCCCGACTGCCCCGCCGCTTTCATCTGTTGCGCCGCCATCAGCGCACCGATCAGATTGGTCCCGCTCGACCCGCCGACATACCGCCCCAAACGCTGCGCCAGATAATGCATGGCCGCCAGCGACAGGGCGTCCGGCACCTTGACCATCGCATCGATGACCTTGGGCAGGAACGACGCTTCCACCCGAGGCCGACCAATGCCTTCGATGCGTGAACCGCAATCCAGACGCAGGCTGGCATCTCCCGTCTGGTAAAAATCGAAGAACACCGAACGCTCGGCATCGGCACACAACACGCGGGTGCAGTGCTGGCGATAACGCACGTATCGACCAAGGGTCGCTGTAGTCCCGCCAGTGCCGGGGCTGGAAATCAGCCACGTCGGCTCAGGGTGTTTTTCGTAGCGCATCTGCTGGAAGATCGACTCGGCGATGTTGTTGTTCGCTCGCCAGTCGGTGGCACGTTCGGCGTAGGTGAACTGATCGATGAAGTGACCGCCATGCTCGCGGGCCAGGCGCTCGGATTCGGCGTAGATCTGCGTCGGGTCCTGCACCAGATGGCTCTGGCCACCGTAGAAGGCAATCTGGGCAATCTTCTCTTTCGAAGTCGTCGCCGGCATTACCGCGATAAACGGCAATCCGAGCATGCGCGCGAAATACGCTTCGGAAATCGCCGTCGAGCCGCTGGATGCCTCGATCACCGGCGCGCCGGGTTTCAGCCAGCCGTTACACAGCGCGTAAAGGAACAGCGAACGGGCCAGGCGATGCTTGAGGCTGCCGGTCGGGTGGCTGGATTCGTCCTTGAAATACAACTCGATGCCGGCAAAACCGGGCAGCGGCAAAGGGATCAGGTGGGTGTCGGCGCTGCGCTGGAAGTCCGCCTCGATGATGCGGATGGCTTCGCGTGCCCACTGTCGGTTGTCGCTCATGGTTTCGGTTCTCGTTGAATCAGCCAGAAGATCGGTCTTCTGAAAAAGGTCTGCCGCAAGCTTAGGAAAAATCCCGCAGGCGGCAAAGATACAGCTGAGTCTCAATGTGTCGGGCAACTGCTAGGCTCAGTGCTGCCCGAGCCAGACAGCCTGTAACGACATATAACAAAAAAGAATATAACTTTTGTTTTAACAACTAACGGTACGGGTTAGGGTGTTTCACCTTTTTCTTGATTCGATGGAGAGCGACCTTGCCTCTGCGTAGCACTTTCACGCGTTTCTTTCAGTTGGAAGCCGCCAGCGGTCTGCTATTGATCGCCGCAGCCGTTCTCGCGCTGATCATCAACAACTCACCGCTGTCGTGGCTGTACACCGGCCTGCTCGACACCCCGGTGGTGGCGCAGATCGGCGCGTTGAAAATCGCCAAACCCCTGCTGCTGTGGATCAATGACGGCCTGATGGCGATGTTCTTCCTGCTGATCGGTCTGGAAGTCAAACGCGAAGTGCTCGACGGCCAATTGTCCAAGCCTTCGCAGATCGTCCTGCCCGGCGCAGCGGCGATCGGCGGCATGCTGGTGCCGGCGCTGATCTACTGGTTCCTCAACCGCGACAACCCCGCCGCCCTGAGCGGCTGGGCCATTCCGACCGCCACCGACATCGCCTTCGCCCTCGGCGTATTGGCCCTGCTCGGCAAACGCGTGCCGGTGTCGCTGAAACTGTTCCTGATGACCCTGGCGATCATCGATGACCTGGGCGCCATCGTCATCATCGCAATCTTCTATTCCGGCGAACTCTCGACCCTGTCCCTTGGCCTGGCGGCTGCGTGCATTGCCGCGCTGGTGGCGATGAACCGGCTCGGCGTGGTCAAGCTCGGGCCGTACATGATCATCGGCCTGATCCTCTGGGTCTGCGTGCTCAAGAGCGGTGTCCACGCGACACTGGCCGGCGTGACCCTGGCTTTCTGCATTCCCCTGCGCACGAAAAACGCCGAGTCGTCGCCGCTGCTGACCCTCGAACACGCGCTGCACCCCTGGGTCGCCTACGGCATCCTGCCGCTGTTCGCCTTCGCCAACGCTGGCCTGTCACTGAGCGGCGTCACCGTCGAAAGCTTCACCCACGACGTACCGATGGGCATCGCCATCGGCCTGCTGCTGGGCAAGACCATCGGCGTGTTCGGCCTGACCTGGCTGGCGGTCAAGATTGGCATCGCCGCCCTGCCCCAAGGCGCCAACTGGGGCCAGGTCCTCGGCGTGGCAATCCTCTGCGGCATCGGCTTCACCATGAGCCTGTTCGTCGGCTCGCTGGCCTTCGAACCGGGCGTGAGTGATTACGCCGGCATGGATCGCATGGGCATCCTCACCGGCTCGATTCTCGCGGCGGTGATTGGTTATGCGGTGACGGCGGCGGCGAGTCGCAAGAATTCACAACTGCAATGACCCCTGTGGCGAGGGAGCTTGGCCCTCGCCACAGATTCTCCGCCTGACAGTTACGCAGCGAACAATCCCCACGTCATTAGCGACCCGTCCTACAGCCACACTTTCCCCGCTTCGATAACGTCGTGCAGCCCCTTTCCGAGGGGCTGTCGATGATGAACGAAGGGACGATCAGTGGCGCGGAACAAGGACATTCCCCGGGTGCAAAACCCACCTCGCAGGGCGACGGGCATCACGTTACATGGCGGTATATGACGGCGGCAGAACTGGCCGAGCGCGAAGCCGGGCAAAACGCTTACGACGCGATGCTGGCGCGGCAGGAGGCGTTCGAGCACAGCCGTGAAGTGGCTGCGAAAAAACCTGAAGCCGTGCGTGCCGGCTGTGTATTCGCCAAGTCCTGCAAGTTGCCGGATGCGATTATCGATTACAGCAATCCTTCCGGCATGGTACCGACCGACAGCCTGAAGGATTACGGCGAGCTGATCCTGCTCGGCGCTCGCGAAGCCGACGCAAGCGGCGGCATTCCTCTCAAGAAAATCAGCGCCAACACCATCCCGGTCGGGTTCGGCAGTCTGGCCTTGGCAGGCTCGGCTTTTGAAGTGCTACCGGCGCTCGCCTCCCCTGCGGCGGCTGCGACTTTGGTGGGGCTGATTGCGCTTTTGATGCCATCCAGCCTGGGCGACAGCGCGCTCTACACCGATGAGCAACTGAGCACACTCAAACAAGCCCGAACCCGCGTGCGCCTGCGCGTCGAGCAACAGGCCGATGGCAGCCTCAAGGGTTACGGTTTCTACACCGGTAAGAACCGCGATTGGGAAATGGTCGATGTCGTGCAGTTCATTGCGCGTGGCGACCGGTTCGTTGCCGATCTGGGTGAAGGCGTCGAACTGCTCTGGACCCCGGCGGTGGATGGCTCGGACATTCTCGGCATTCCAGCACTGGAGGCCGCACCGCAGGCACCGCATATCTGGGTGTATCCACCGACGAAGGCGGCGGACGGGATACTGGTGAATCCGCTTTATACGCCGGAGTACAAAGATTTCATTCTGGTGTTTCCCACAGACTCGGGTGTAAAACCGATTTACATCGTTGTCAGCTCTGCGAAAGGCACCGCTGAAGCGGGACATACCTATCACCCCGCTCCCGAAACGTCGGATATCACAGCCTTTCCCGATTTAAGAAGAGCAAAAAAGAAAACGCCGTTCAACGGTGGGCTCCGGGATCGCTGGATCAATGCAAAAGGCCGAATAATTTATGAATGGGACTATTTACATGGCGAGCTTGAAGCCTATCGCGCAAGTGATGGCAGCCATTTAGGCTCTTACGACCACAGAACTGGTGAACAGATAGATCCACCCAAAAAAAACCGTAGTATTAAAAAATATTTATGAGGATTACATGGGACTCAAAGCCAGACTCGAATGGTACGACCGACAAACCGAACTGGGTGAGGGGGAGGAACTGTCGAAAGATTTTGGCGAGGACGGCTCATTAATGGAAGCATTAGGCCTACCGTCGAAAAGCTTCAATAACGGCGGATTTGATGTAAAAGCCGATTGGATCAAGACTCTCCAGCCCCACTTCCAGCATTCCATTCAATTTTCTTCTTACGACTATCAGGTATCGTTCGTTTACCGGGATCAATGGTAGATGGGACTGGAACTGAGATTGGAATGGTACGACACAGCAACCTTGGAGTTTCAGGGGGAAGAGTCGTCAAAAGACCTGGGTGGTGACAAGTCAGTGTTAAACGCCTTGGGGATTCCCGCCGCGGACAACATCAACAATGGCAGTTTCAACGTCGCTCAAAATTGGCTCGCCACCATTCAGCCGTATTTTCAACATCAAATCGATTTGAGAGTTCACGACTATCAAATTTCGTTTGACTACGGCTAACAGCCCCGGAAGTATTAGCTCCATGCACTTTCTTTTAATTACCGGTTTTTTCCCTGACGAAGCCCAAGACGACTCCTTGCAATTCGAGCTGGATATCACAGGCAGCGAGATGAATGAAAAAGTGGCTCAGCTCATTGAATCAAAGCCCTTGGATGAGGTGGAACCCGGCGAGCTGTTGTTGACTCAGGATCAGGTAACCGCATTGGAAAACCTGCTCAACGTCAGTTTTCCAAAGGGCCTCGAATACTTCATGGGCACCTGCGCCACATACTGAATGAGCAATTCACAAACAAAGAAAAACCCCGATCAGTCACCTGATCGGGGTTTTCTTTTACCCGGCTTCCCGCTTAGTGCGAAACGCGGCTGGTTCCGCCAACGGTGGAAATCCGCACCCGCTCGCCAACGCGGAATACTTCATTCTCCTGAACCTGCTGCACATAGGCGCGCATGCTGCCGTCGTCTTCGCGGACGGTGATTTCCACGCCCTGGGTGCGGGTCAGGCCTTCTTCGGTGGCCGAGCCAAGCAGGCCGCCGGCCACTGCGCCGATGACCGCAGCCACAATGCTGCCCTTGCCGCCGCCGATAGCGCTGCCGCCGACGCCGCCGACCACTGCGCCTGCTGCGCCGCCGATCGGGGTCTTGGTGCCTTCGATTTTTACCGGTCGCAGGGATTCGATGGTGCCCATGCGAATCGTCTGCACACGACGCGCTTCGTCACGGGAGTAGGAGTCGCCGGTGAGGCTCGATTGGCAGCCGGTCAGCAACATCGCCATCGTCGAAAAGGAAGCAACCAGCAGAACAGACTTACGCATAGCATCAACTCCAAAAGAACATGTGTTCATTAAACCCCGTGGCCTGGCGCCTGTCACGACACCATCCGGATAAAATTGGCTTCCATTCAGGCCTGGTACAGATGCCCGCGAGCGTCCACTCAAGGTAGCGTCAAATCAGCGATCCTGCGCCATCCGCGTTTATCTCGCTCGGTAGACTGCTCAGGGTGCCAGACGTTCCAGAATCCATTCGGCGCCCTGGAGGCGGTAGTTGAGGCGATCGTGCAGGCGGCTCGGACGGCCTTGCCAGAACTCGATGCGCTCAGGCAACAAGCGGTAACCGCCCCAATGTTCCGGGCAGTGCGGCTGGCTGTCGCTGAAGCGTTGCTCGGTGGCCTTGAGCAAATCTTCCAGTTCGCCACGACCGTTGATGACCCGGCTCTGCGGCGAGGCCCAGGCGCCGAGGCGGCTACCCAGCGGACGCAGCTGATAATACGCGTCGGACTCTTGCGCCGTGACCTTGACCACCCGCCCTTCGATGCGCACCTGGCGCTCCAGGGTGGGCCAGAAGAAGGTCATGGCGGCAAACGGGTTGGCCGCCAGATGCTGGCCCTTAGCGCTGTCGTAGTTGGTGAAGAAGGTGAAGCCCTGCTCGTCCAGGCCCTTGAGCAACAAAATGCGGCAATGCGGACGACCGTCGGCATCGACCGTGGCCAGGGTCATGGCATTGGCTTCCACCGGCGCCTGCTCGGTTTTCACCGCATCGGCGAACCACTGGTGAAACAGCGCAAACGGCTCGGCCGGGGCTTGCGCCTCGGTCAAACCGTCACGGGTGTAGTCGCGACGCATATCGGCCAGAGCCTGGGTCATGGCGGATTCCTTTTCGTTAGCGGATCACTTCTTGGCGGCGTCGGCTGCGGCGACTTTCTTGTCGGTCGCGGCGGCTTTGGCTGGTGCAGTTTTTTTCGCTGGAGCCTTGGCCGGGGCCTTCTTCGCAGGAGCCTTGGCGGCGGTTTTCTTGGCTGGCGCCTTTTTCGCCGCCGGCACAGCGGCTTTTTTCGCCGCAGGCGCCGGGGTAACCGGTTTGGCAACTGGCTTGACGTCTTGCGCAGCAACCATCGTCACCGGCTTCGGTGCTGGCATGTTGTATTTGCTCAGCAGCGCAACCATGGTGTTTTGCGGAGTCACCAGCAGCTCGACACGACGGTTCAAGGCGCGGCCTTCAACGCTGTCGTTGGCCGCACGCGGCGCTTCGGAACCCATGCCGCGCAGCATCAGGCGATCACGCTGCAAGCCGCTGAGGCGGAAGATCGCTGCCACCGATTGCGCACGTTCCTGGCTCAGCTTGACGTTGGCCGGTGCGGCACCGCTGGTATCACTGTGACCGAGCACCAGCACTGCGGTTTTCGGATCGGCTTCAAGTATTTTCGCCACGCGAGTGAACGGGCCAAGGGTGACCGGCAGCAGCATCGCCGGACGGTCCGGATTGAACGAGCCTTCGACCGGCGCCGTCACTACCAGCACATTGTCGCGACGTTCGAGTTGCAGATTGCTGTCCTTCACCGCTTCACGCAGACGCGGTTCGTAGTCATCCAGCCAGGCCTGAGTCACCTTCGGATCGGGCATCGGCACGGCTTTGGCGGTTGGCTGATCCTTGCCGCCGAACGGCCACCACCATTTGCCATTGGACTGCGCCTCGGCTTTGGCCACCTCGACCGGTTTGGCTTCAGGTTTAACCTCGGCTTTCAGATCAGCCTTGACCGCTTCATCGCTGGAACCGAACGGCCAGTACCACGGGTTGCTGCTCTCGGCCTTGGCCACTGGCGCAGTCGCCGCAGGTTTCAAAGGAGCCGGAGCCGGGGCCGAATCTTTGGCCGCGACTTTGTCGGAAGAACCGAACGGCCACCAACTGCCGCCATCTGCATCGTTTTTCGGAGTCTGTGCGCAACCGGTGATCGCTACACACAGGGCCAGGGCGAGGGTCTTTTTAGATGACATTGAAAATCCACAAAATGAAGTAATGAAAAATCAGAGCACTTTCGCCCGGATAAACAGCCGTTTTGAAACGAAAATCCCTTCGAGGTTCCGACCCTGGAACCTCAGTTGAAGCTTTACAGACAAGTGGCAAGCACCCGCGCCAGCTTCTGTGCGCGCGGATCCATCAAAACGTAAGGCCCCAAGGTATTTGTCACGAAACCGAAAGCCACATCGTGCTCAGGATCAGCAAAACCGATCGAGCCGCCCGCTCCCGGATGGCCGAACGCGCGTGGGCCGAGGCCGTAGGTGGCGTTGGGCACGTCCGGTTGATCGAGCATGCAGCCGAGGCCGAAACGGGTACGGGTGAGCAAGGTCTTGTCATCGCCAAGGCTGTGCTCGCGGGTCAGCTCTTCGAGCATCTCGCTCTCGAGCAGGCTGCCATCGAGCAGGCCGGCATAGAACCCGGCGAGACTGCGCGCGTTGCCGTGGCCGTTGGCCGCCGGTTGCTGCATGCGGCGCCATTCCGGCTTGTTGGTGCTGGTCAGCACTGACGGCGGATTGGTGAACGCGCGGGTAGTCATGGCCGTCGGTTCGCGCATGGTCACTTGCAGCAGGCGCTGCGCCGCAGCGTCGCCGGCGTTGCCCTTGCCACGGGCGATGTGCGCTACCCGATGAAATTCTTCGTCGGCCAGGCCCACATGGAAATCCAGGCCCAACGGTTTGGCGATCCGAGCGACGATCGATTCGCCCGGCCCACGCCCGTCAGCGCGGCGCAGCAATTCGCCGACCAGCCAACCGTAGGTGATCGCGGCATAACCGTGACCGATGCCCGGCGCCCACCATGGCGCTTCGGCCGCGAGGGCGTCGACCATGGTTTGCCAATCGTAAAGGGCTTCAGGGGCGAGCAGTTCGCGCAGCGCCGGCAAGCCGGCCTGATGGCAAAGCAATTGGCGCAGAGTGACGGATTCTTTGCCGGCAGCGGCGAATTCCGGCCAGTAGCGGGCAACCGGGGCATCGAGTTGCAACTTGCCTTCAGCCACCAGTTGCAGCGCGGTAACGGCGGTGAAGGTCTTGGTGCAGGAAAACAGGTTGGCGATGGTATCGCTGTGCCAGGCTTCGGCGCCGTCCTTGTCGGCAGTACCGGACCAGAGGTCGAGGACGGTTTCTCCACCGACCTGGATGCACAGGGCTGCGCCGCGTTCCTGGGGATCGTCGAACAGTGCGGCGAAAGCCTCGCGCACCGCTTCGAATTGAAGCTCGTAATGTCCCTGAATCTGCACCCGCAACTCCCCCGCGAAAACGCTCTACAAAGTGGTCCGCATTGTTCCAGCCCTTGAGGGATTTGGGAACAGGCGCGGGCCAGACGGTTGATCGGCAATTTGTGGCGATCCCTTCGCGAGCAGGCTCGCTCCCACAGGGGATCTCCGCTGCTGTTGATATCCAGTGTGGGAGCGAGCCTGCTCGCGAAGAACGATAACGCGGTCTGAAACCTAGTGACCATTCCCCGAATGCCCACCCGCCTGTGCAGCCTCCGCAGCTTTGCCAGCCTCGGCCTTGCGCCCGCCTTCAACTTCCGCAGCCGGGGTTTTCTGCGCCTCCTTGCCCAGTTGCTCAAGCGCCTGCAGATTGCTTTTGCGCACTGCCTCGACAAATCCCTGATACGGCAGATCGGTCACACCTACCAGACCGAAATGGCCGTTCTCGCCGTCGAGCAAACGCCCGGTCACCGGTTGGTCCAGATACTGGAACCAGTGCATGCCGACAATCGACGGTTCGCTCAGCGCCTGTTTGAGGAAGTTGGCATAGGCCGGGCCGCGATCTTCCTCCTTGGCCAGCTGCGTCACGCCGCCCCAGAAAGGACCTCGGTCGGCCGAGCCGAAGTTGAATTCGGTGATCAGCACCGGTTTGTCCAGGGCTGCCAGCGCGGCGAAGTCGTAGCCGTCCTGCGGCTTGAGCGTGTACATGTTGAAGCTCAACACATCGCAATACTGTGCGCAGGACGCCACGGCTTCAGGGGTACTGATGGCGAAACGACCGCCAAGGAGCATCTGGTTCGGCGCGTGCCATTTCAGCGAATCGGAAATGGTCTTGAAATAGGTATCGGCGAAGACCTTCTGGAAGTATTTGAAATCCGCTTCGATCTCCGGATGCTCCGGGTTCGGCAGTGGCGGCACGAAGCCAGGGTCTTCCATCAATTCCCACGCCGGCAACTCGATGCCCCAGGCCTTGGACAGTCCGGCCTGATTGCGGTACTTGTCGCGCAATTGCTTGAGAAAGGCGCGTTTGGCCGGCACGTCGGTGGTCATTTTCAACGTGCCGTAGGCCAGTGCGTAGCGAGCCTTTGGATCGTCGCCAGGGCCAGCCCAGGCCAGTTCGTTGTCGGCGTAATAACCGATCAGCCACGGATCGTCACGGTGATCGCGGGCGGCGATGGCCACGGCGCGCTCGGTGGCCATGGCGAAACGCGGATCGAACGGATCCGGCATGCCACCCCACCAATCGCTGCCGGTGCTGATGCTGGTGTAATCGCCGACGATCGACAGCGGCAAGGTGTACGGCACGCGTTCAGCATCCGCCAGCGACGGCGCGCTCCAGTTGCCCACTGTGTTGAAGCCCCAGGCTTGCAGCCGATCGAGGGTATGCCGGGTCCAGCGTTCTTCATCAATTGCGGCTGTGCACGGAGTGGTTTGCGCGCTGGACGCTTGCACCGCATCGGTCTGCGCCGCTTCGGCAATACCGGATTTTGGCTCGGCAGGCACCGCTGCGGTTTCAGCGGCCTGCACCGAACCGGCCTCAGCCGCCCCAGCCTTCGCCGCTTCGGCAATCCCGGCCTTGTTGTCGCTGTCTGCCTTGCACGGTTCGCCGTACAGGCGTTGCAGGTTGGCGCCATAGAAGTCGTACCAGCGGCCGTTGCCGTAGCCACGCCCCTGGTCGGCGCCATTGCCGCCACGGTTGTCACCCTCGCCAAAATGCGCGGCCAGCGGGTCGTCGTTCTTAGGCAACGATTCAAACATGGATTCACGGCCGGCGACGTAGGTCTGGTTGACCTGCGCGCTGACGGTGTTGACGCCCAACGAATAGAACGGGTGGCCTTCAGGAGTCACCAGATACCAGCGGCCATCGCGTTTTTCCGTGCGAAAGAAACCGCTGGCCTTGAACGCCGGGCCTTTGTTCCAGCCCCCGAATGTGTCCAGCGAAGCCTTTTCACGCTCGGCCAGCCACGTATTCAGCTGTTGCTGCTCTTTGCTGGCGGCGCTTTTCAGTTGTTCGTCGCTGCTGACTTTTTCCGGCCATTTACTACGGGTTGACTGACCGTAGGCGTCGACCAGATTGCCGTACACCGCCCGCGTCACCGATTCGCCGTCCTGCACGCCGAACCGCTCGAGCAACAGGCTCTGCGCAACTTTCGGCTGATCCATCGACAGACTCACCGAAACCACCTGGCTGCGGTCGATCTCGCCCGTGCTGCTGGCCAGCAGGATGCGTTGGCCATCGACGGTCATCGGCATCGGTGGCCCGGCTTTCATGCCCTGGCTCAGTGGCGTCGACGCCACCAGCGGCACCAGCAAGGTCTGCGCGGGGCCTGCGGGCAGATCGACGCGGCTGACCAGAGTGCGGCCATCGTTGCTCTGGATCTGCACATAGACTGTGACCGCCCAATTCATCGCACTTTGCAGACGCAGGGTCATCATGTCGGACTGCGACCAGTCCCAAGCACCAGTCTGTGGGGTCAGGCGCAAGGTCGGGCGGGCGACCGGGTTGAACGTCACCCGGCGCAGCACTTCACCTTCGGCGGTCTGTTCGGCATTGGCCTGTGGCAGGTCGGCGTTTTCCGTGGCGACCTTGACCACGTCGGCCGGGCGTACGAAGTTGAACAGCGTCTGCTGACCGGCAGGGGCCGCCAGCAACGGCGCGGCAAAGATCAAGGCGAAAACAGCGGGCAACGAACGGCGGATCATAAGAACGGAGTTCTCCCTAACGACCAGTCAAGGCCAGTGGAAAAGCGGTGGCAGAGAGATAGACAACGCGGCGGGCCAATCGGCCCACCCGTGTCTCAGGATATTTCACGACGGAAAGGAGGCAACGCATTGAGGATCGCCTTGCCGTAGCGCTGAGTGACCAGACGCCGGTCGAGCAAGGTGATGGTGCCGCGGTCTTCTTCGGTGCGCAGCAGACGGCCGCAGGCCTGAACCAGTTTCAGCGAGGCATCGGGCACGGAGATTTCCATGAACGGATTGCCACCGCGCGCCTCGATCCACTCCGATAACGCGGCCTCAACCGGATCATCGGGCACCGAGAACGGAATCTTGGCGATCACCACGTGCTCGCAGTAGGCCCCCGGCAAATCGACACCTTCGGCAAAACTGGCCAGCCCGAACAGCACGCTGGAATCACCGCCATCGACCCGCGCCTTGTGCTTGTTCAGGGTTTCCTGTTTCGACAGGTTGCCCTGAATGAACACTTGCTTGCGCCAGTCGCGGTCGAGACCGTCGAATACGTCCTGCATTTGCTTGCGCGAGGAGAACAGCACCAGTGTGCCTCGTGAACCTTCCACCAGATCGGGCAGCTCGCGAATGATCGCCGCCGTGTGGGCGGCGGCATCGCGCGGGTCGGCCTTGAGATCCGGCACGCGCAGCACGCCGGCATCGGCATGATGGAACGGGCTCGGCACTACGGCGGTGACGGCTTTTTTCGGCAGACCGGCGCGCATGCGGAAACGGTCGAAGGTGCCCAGCGCCGTCAGCGTCGCCGACGTCACCAAGCAGCCGTAAGCGACGTTCCACAAACTGCGACGCAAGGTTTCCGCCGCCAGAATCGGGCTGGCGTTGACCTCGATGTCGAACAGCGAGCCGCTTTCGGCCAGGGTCAGCCAGCGTGCCATGGGCGGGCTGTCTTCCGGGTCTTCGGCGGTGAACGCGGTCCACAATTCCCAGTTGCCGGAAGCGCGGGACAGCAGGCTGCCGAACAGCGGATACCACTCTTCGGCCTGATTGCTGGCGATACCGATGTTGACCTCGCCGTCCATGCCTTCCTTGAGCAGGTCGGTCAGGCGTTGAAACAGGTCGTTTAGGCGCGAATAGCCTTTTTTCAGCTCGATGCCCATCTCGCGCATGTCCTCGGGAATCACCCCGCCGACAAAGCGATGACGCGGGCGCTCGCGGCCTTCGACGTCTTCGCCCGGTTTGAAATCGGCGATCTGCTCGCAGGCGGTGAACATGAACTGCTGCTGCGTCTTGATCTCCCGCGCCAGCTCGGGCACCTGCTCAATCAGCTTGCCGAGATCGCCCGGCAACGGATGCTGGGCCAGCAGCTTGGTCAGGTTCTTGGCGGTGGTTTCCAGCCAGTCGGCGGTGGAACGCAGGCGCGTGTAGTGAGCGAAGTGGCCGATGGCCTTGTCCGGCAAATGGTGACCTTCGTCGAACACGTAAATGGTGTCGCGCGGGTCAGGCAACACGGCGCCGCCGCCCAGTGCCAGGTCAGCCAGGACCATGTCGTGGTTGGTAACGATCACGTCAACCTTGCCCATGCCTTCGCGAGCCTTGTAGAAAGCGCACTGGCCGAAGTTCGGGCAATGACGGTTGGTGCACTGGCTGTGATCGGTGGTCAGGCGCGCCCAGTCGGCGTCTTCCAGCGCGTTAGGCCAACTGTCGCGGTCGCCGTCCCATTTATTGCCGGCGAGCTTTTCGATCATGCTGGTGAACAGCTTCTGACTGGCCTCGTCGACTTCGATCTTGAAGCCTTCTTCTTCGAACAGCTGCGCGGTGGCGGTTTGTGCGTGGCCTTCCTGCAACAGCATGTCGAGCTTGGACAGGCACATGTAGCGACCACGGCCCTTGGCCAGGGCAAAACTGAAATTCAGCCCGCTGTTGCGCATCAGGTCGGGCAAATCCTTGTAGACAATCTGCTCTTGCAGGGCGACGGTCGCGGTGGCAATGACCAGACGCTTGCCGGCCAGTTTCGCCGTGGGGATCGCCGCCAGGCTGTAGGCCACGGTCTTGCCGGTACCGGTGCCGGCTTCCACCGCGACAATCGCGGGGTCGCCACTGCGCCGGCCCTCGTCGTCGGTGTCGATATCTCCGAGGACTTTGGCGATTTCAGCGATCATCAGGCGCTGGCCGTAACGCGGCTTGAGGCTCTTGGCCTCTAGAAAACGCGAATAGGCGCCCTGGATCGTGGTTTTGAGTTCAGTGCTGATCATTGAGTGTCGGGCGCAAAACGCTGGATAAATTTTCAGTGGTTTGATTCGGCGGCTATCATACCCCGCTAATCGATCCCGCGCAGAACGGAGTGACCCAATGACACCTTTTAGCCTCGTTTACCCCCTGCATGTCCTCGCCGCTCTGGTGTGGGTCGGCGGTATGTTTTTCGCCTGGATGGTCTTGCGCCCTGCGGCCGTGAAGGCTCTGGACGGCCCCGCTCGCCTGACCCTGTGGGTGGAAGTGTTTCAAGGTTTTTTCCGTTGGGTTTGGGTCGCGGTGATCCTGTTGCCGATCAGCGGCGTGGGCATGTTGCATCTGCAGCAGGTCGGATTTGAAACCGCGCCGAAGTACGTGCAGGTGATGATCGGTTTGTATGTGGTGATGACGGCACTGTTCATCCGCATTCAAGGGCTGATGCTGCCGGAGTTGCGCAAGGCGGTTGAGGCGAAGGATTGGCCGGCGGGTGCGGCAGTGCTGGGGCGGATTCGGCGGGTGGTGGGGCTTAATCTGCTTGTCGGGTTGGTGCTGGTGGCTGTGGCGGCGGCGAGACCGATGCTCTGAATCGCACTCTTGTTCTGCTGTGAACACAGTTGTGGCGAGGGGATTTATCCCCGCTGGGTCGCGAAGCGGCCCCGCTCTAAAAATCAAAAGCGGGACTGCTACGCAGCCCAGCGGGGATAAATCCCCTCGCCACATAATTTCACTCACCAAAGATCTTCACTCACCAAAGCATTTTATTGATCAGAGAGCGGGTCGCAGTTTTAGAGCCGTTGCACGGTAACCGAACCCGCCGCCCCCACCGGCCCAGGCTGGCCATCCGCGCCGGCCTTGCCGTTCTTGCCGCCATCAGCGCGATAGACCAGGCAGCCCTTGGACTTGCCACCCTTGCCCGCCTTGCCGCCGACACCCGCCGGTCCGCCGGCACCGCCAGCCACGTTGACCTTGATCAGCTCGACTGGGAAATCCCGTGGTACGGCGAGGCGCACCAGCGCACCCGGCGCGCCTGGCTGACCATCGCTGCCGTCACTGCCATCGGCACCGTGGCCGGCCGAGCCATAGGTGCAGCCCGGATCTTCACCGTTGCCGCCGTCGAGGCCGACGAAACCCGGCGCGCCCCTGCCGCCACGGGCATCGACCGTCAGTTGCGGCGCGCTCAGGGCCTGAAATTGCAGGTTCAGATTGCGCCCGGCCCGGGCCGCTTTTTCATAAGTGCCGGGGGCGCCGCGCGCGGTGATCTGGCTGCCCTCGCTCAATTCAGCGCGCTTGACCTTCACTTCCAGCGCCTGTTCAGCCGGAACGATAGCAATACGTGCTTCGTGGCCCAGACGCAGTTCATCAATGTTCAATTCAGTCACGTTGGACGGGATCAGCAAGGTGCCGTAATCGGCGACTTCCAGTTTCTCCAGTTGCAGCGTGCTGGTGGTGTTGGGCAAGCGCATCAAAGAATTGCTTTGCACGTTGACCACCTGGGCGCAGGCCAGTGGACTGATGAATGCAGCGAGCAGGCAGAGTTTACGCATGGGAAGAAGCCTCCGGAGCGGCCGGGGCCGGGATGGTTTGCAGGTGGAAAACGCCGAACAACAGGATGCGGCCACGATCACGCCAAGGGTGCGGACGGCCCTTGAGGCTGCGGTTGCACAGCAGCACTTCGAGTAGATGAATCAGCAACAACAGAGCGCCGGCCAGATTCACCAGCAGATGCAGCGGATGAACAAACGGCACCAGCTGATTGGCCAGCACCACGCAGCAGAACAGCAGGGTCAGCAAACGCCCCAGCCCCCAGAACACCTTCATACGCTCCCCCGTGTTGCGAATTATTCTTTGCACGCACAGTACCGGCTTCTGCGGGGGATAAGCCAGAGGGAAAAATGAAATTTGTGCAAACGCGGATGAAATGGCTGCCGGGGCGACGATCTCGACCCGGCAGCTCTAGCCTGCGTACTACAGACGGTTGCTAACGATTGATGTGCAGCTCGACCCGGCGATTGTCCGCGCGGCCTTCATCGCTGGCGTTATCGGCGACCGGCTCACTCTCGCCTCGGCCCTCGCTGGTGAGCTTGTTCGGCGCCAGCCCCTGACTCAACAGATACGCTGCGACACTGCTCGCGCGCCGCTCGGACAAAGCCTGGTTATAGGCGTCGGAGCCTTTACTGTCGGTGTGCCCGATGACCTTGATGCTGACCACATCGGCATTGCGCAGCTTGTCCATCAAGGTGTCGAGCTGGGCTTTGGCCGCCGGGGTAAGATCGGACTTGTCGAAATCGAACAGCACGTTGCCGGCATCGCTCAAGGTGATCACTTCAGATTGCGGCGCCGGTTCGACCGGTTTGACTGCCACCGGATATTGCGGCAGCGGGCAGCCACGGTGATCGACTTCGGTGTTTTCCGGAGTGTCCGGGCAGCGGTCGCGGCGGTCGAAGACGCCGTCGCTGTCTTCGTCGCCATCCTGGGCGTAACAGATCAGCCCGCCGGTGACGATACCCAATGCCGCGCCGCCGCCGGCCCAGCCGGCGCTTTCAATGGCGCCAAGACCGCCGCCGACCAGACCGCCAAGCAGGCTGCAGATCGGCCACGTACGTTGATTGAGGGGGGCGGTGCCATCGCTGTGAGTGGCACAACCGGTGAGCAAGCTGCCAAGCAGCAGCACCGGCAAGACGGACCTTGAGAAAAGACGCATTTGTGAACGCTCCTGTGTACCGGCCCATACCGGTTACACAGGAGTAAAGACCCGCATCCGCGACTGCACAAGCCGCGGATGCGAGAGGGGCTAGCGGACGATTTTGATTTCGGTGCGACGGTTCTGTGCACGACCATCAGCCGACTTGTTGTCAGCCACAGGCTGGCTTTCACCAAGGCCCGACACCGAAACGAAGCTGGCACGTGGCACGCCCTGCTGGATCAGGTATTCCACCACCGAGTGCGCACGACGATCCGACAGTTTCTTGTTGTAGGCATCGCTGCCGACACTGTCGGTGTGACCGGTCACGGTCAGTTGCGCGGTAGAGGATTCCTGTTTCAGGCGATCGGCGACCTTGTCCAGCACTTGCTTGTCAGGGCCGGTCAGCGTGGCTTTGTCGAATTCGAAATGCACATCACGAATGACGATGGTTTCTTCCTTGACCACAACCGCTTCTTCGACCACTGGCGCAGGCGTCGGTGGCGGGCAACCGTCAGCATCGACCTGCACGCCTTTTGGCGTGCCCGGACACTTGTCGCGACTGTCCGGCACGCCATCACCGTCTTCATCGCCATCACCGTGCACCCAGCAATAGGCCGCCGCCATACCACCGACGATCAGTGCGCCGCCGCCCGCCCACGAGGCGCTCTCGGTCGCGCCGAGACCGGCACCGACGACACCACCGACCGCCGCACAGGTCGGCCAGTCGGTTTTCTGCAAACCTGCGCAACCAGTCAACACACTGGTTAGCAGAACCAAGGGTAATGCTGTCCGAACTATGCTCATCTAGTTTTCTCCTGAGGGATCGGCTTAAAACCGATTCAGGGAGTAAAGACCGGAGTTTTAATCTCCGCCAGCAATAGGCCACCGCTGTTTGCGACCGTGTTCACAGGGGTTTGCCACTTTCAGCGGAAACCGCCGCTACCGGGTGCTTTGCCGACGCAGTCTGGCAGGCTAGTCTTGGCGGTCTGACTGAGGAGCTTCGATGAACGTCGCCATTTCTTCGCGCACGCCACAACAGGCGTTGGCCGCTTTGCTGGATCGCTACGCCCCGGCCCGACTGCTGCTGATCGGCGCCAGCGAGTTTCCCGCCTTGAGCGCTTTCAAGGACGCGCATCCAGACACCGTGGTCGCCCATGCCGCGCCCGGCGCGTTGCCCGCCGAATTGGCTGCGCAACGCTTCGATCTGGCGCTGGTAGTCGATTGCCTGGAACATTTGCCCAAACGCGATGGCCTGAACCTGTTGGGCGGCATCCGCAATCTCAACGCCAGTCGCATCGCGGTGCTGGCGGATCTGGCCGCCAGTGGCTGGCAGGAAACCGATTTCTATTCGCTGGCACTGCAGGCCAGCGAGCGTTTTCAGCGCGACGCGCAGGTGCTGACCCTGTTCACCTACGATCTGCTTGACTACAAACAAGTCCCCGACTGGCTCAATTCACGCTTCTGGGCCAATCCGGAAAACTTCGGGAAATACTGGTGGTAATGCAATGAGTACACCCATTTGCCCTTGCGGCAGCGGCAATCTGCTGGATGCCTGCTGCGGCCCTTATCATGACGGCCACCCGGCGCCGTGTGCCGAAGCCTTGATGCGTTCGCGCTACAGCGCTTATGTGCTGGGGCTGATCGACTATCTGGTGGCGACCACCCTGCCCGCGCAACAGGCGGGGCTGAACCGACAATCGATCAGCGACTGGAGCGCGCAAAGCACCTGGCTTGGTCTTGAGGTGGAAAGCTCGGAAGTGTTCGGCGGCCAGCCGGAACACGCTTTTGTGACCTTCACCGCGCGCTGGCATGACAGCCAGGGCGAGCACAGCCATCGCGAGCGCTCATCCTTTGTACAAAACGCCGGGCGCTGGTACTTCATCGATCCCACGGTGCAGATGAAGCTGGGGCGCAATGACGGCTGCCCTTGCGGCAGCGGGCAGAAGTTCAAGAAGTGTTGTGCGGGTTATTTCGGCGCTTGAAAGCCAAGATCAAAAGATCGCAGCCTTCGGCAGCTCCTACACGGGATTAGCCGAAGACTGAAATCTTTTAAGGTCTAGACTGGGCACAAAGGGAGTCAATTTCATGCTCGGTCGTCGGCGCACATTACATTTCCTGCTGTTGATGCTGATCGTAAACCTCGGCGGCTGTGCCTCGTGGTTCAGCGATGACAGCGTCGAGCCTGCCGTGCATCTGGTGAAAGTCGAGGTGGTGCGGGCCAAACTGCTCGAACAGAAATTCATCCTGCACTTTCGCGTCGACAATCCCAACGACAGCGACCTGACCGTGCGCGGCCTTGAATACCGGATTCACCTGGCCGACATGCTGCTCACCGAAGGCGAGCATGAGCACTGGTTTACCGTGGGTCCCAAGCGCAGCGCTTACTTCAAAGTGCCGATCCGCACCAACCTGTGGCCGAAGATCAAACACGTGGTGAAACTGCTGAAAAATCCGAACCAGCAGATTCCCTATCAATTGCAGGGGGAAATGGAAACCGGTTTATTCATCGCCCACTACGTGCACCTTGAGCGCAATGGCGTGATAATCCCCGCCGATCTAACTCCGGAGTGACCTCGATGACCCAGCAACCCCATGTCCATGGCCCTGACTGCAACCACGATCATGACCACCATCATGATCACGACCATGGCCATGTCCACGGCCCGAACTGCGGCCACGCCCACCAGGAACCGGTGCGCAACGCCCTGAAAGACGTCGGCCGCAACGACCCTTGCCCATGCGGCAACGGCAAGAAATTCAAGAAGTGCCACGGCGCTTGATGTCACGGGCGAAGATCTTCTTCGCCTGACCTGCCGCCTTCGCGAGCAGGCTCGCTCCCACAGTTGATCTGCACTCAACACATTTTTGTGAACCTGCGCAGCCCTGTGGGAGCTGGCTTGCCAGCGATAGGGCGGCACATCCCTGCATTGATGTCGCCTGATTCACCGCAATCGCTGGCAAGCCAGCTCCCACAGGTCTATCAGTTGACTGTCAGAATCAGGGCAGCACTGACCACCGTCGCGTACTCCCCATGCAGATTGCCCAGCGACATCCCGTGCACCTCTTCAGCGGTACGCGGTTTGCCGAAATAATCGGCTTTGTCGAAGGTAAAGCACGCATCCTCTGCCACCCATGTGTCGAAACCCAGATTGCCCGCAGTGCGCGCCGTCGACTCAACAGAGTTATTGGTCGCCACACCAACGATGATCAGTTGCCCGATCCCGGCCTCACGCAACTGCGCCTCCAGCCCACTGGCACAAAACGCGTCCGGCACCTGTTTCTGGATCAGCCATTCCCCGCCCTGAGGGACAAAACGCTCTTGAAACTCGACTCCGTCCTGCTCCGGCCAGAACACCGAGTCAGGTGAGCGCGACAAATGCTGCACGTGAATCACCGGGCGCCCGCGCAGGCGCCACAGCGCCAATAACTCAAGCATTCGCTCTTCGGCCTGAGGATTATTCCGCCGCCCCAGACGCGGATGCAGAATGCCTTTCTGCTGGTCGATGATGATCAGCGCAGCGTTGCTTTGAAGCTCCATAGCGATCTTTCTCCTGACAGGTCTCGGGACTCATTCCGCAGTTCAACATCAGCGCTTTCCCACAAGCAACTGTCACAGCTTTGACCGATCAGCCGACAACAGCACAAATAACCGCTCGCCCCGCTTGCGCGGCCCTCGCGCCCTCACTAACGTAGCGGCTTTATTGCGCCCCCAGCCTTATACCTCCGCAGGAGCTTCGCCATGGCCTCGCCAGCCCTTACACATTTTCTTCCCCGGTTCGGCGTTGCCGCAGCAGTGGCCGGTGTTCTCGGCCTGTCCGGTTGCCAGACCTGGAACGCCCAGGACAGCCTGCCGCCGACCTCCGGCGTGCAACCACTCAAGGGCCTGGCGCAGAACGTGTCGGTGCGGCGCAATGCGATGGGCATGCCGTTGATCGAGAGCAACAGCTTCCATGACGCGCTGTTCAGCCTCGGCTATGTCCACGCCAGCGACCGCATCAACCAGATGGTCACCCTGCGCCTGTTGGCTCAGGGCCGGTTGGCGGAAATGTCCGGCGCGTCGATGCTCGATGCCGACCGCTACATGCGCGCGGTCAATCTGAAGAAGAGCGCCGGCGAGTTGTACAAGGCCTCGTCGCCACGGCTCAAGCGCTTCTTCGAAGTGTATGCACGGGGCGTCAACGCCTACCTGTTCCGCTACGCCGACAAGTTGCCGGGCGACCTCGCCGCCAGCGGTTACAAGCCCGAATACTGGAAACCGGAAGATTCGGCGCTGATTTTTACCCTGCTGAATTTCAGCCAGTCGGCCAACCTGCCGGAGGAAATCCAGTCACTGGTGCTCGCGCAAACCGTGACCACTGACAAACTCGCCTGGCTGAGCCCGTCGGCGCCTGATGAAAACCTGCCAGTGGCTGAAGCCGACAAGCTCCAAGGCCTCAAGCTCAATGGGCAGATTCCGGGGCTGACCGAACTGAGCAGCGCCAGCCAGCAACTGTCGTCGCTGAACCTGCTCGCCACACCGACTGCGAACAATTGGGCGATCGCCCCGCAACGCAGCCGCAGCGGCAAGAGCCTGCTGGCCAGCGATGCGCACGGGCCGCTGGCCGCACCGTCTCTGTGGAGTTTCGTGCAGATCCGCGCGCCGAAATATCAGGCCGCCGGCGTCACGGTTGCCGGTCTGCCGATGGTGCTCGGCGGCTTCAACGGCAAAGTGGCGTGGAGCATGACCAGCGTGCTCGGCGACAATCAGGACCTGTTCCTCGAGAAAATCCGCCGTCAGGGCAGCAGCCTCACTTATGAAGTCAACGGCAAATGGCAGCCGTTGGGCGTGCGCAACGAAACCTATTTCGTCAAAGGCCAGCGGCCGATTCGCGAAGCCGTGTACGAAACCCGCCACGGCGCGCTGCTCAACAGTGCCCAGGCAGCGGCGCAAGGCAACGGTTTCGGCCTCGCCTTGCAGACGCCAAGCTTCACTGACGACAAAACCCTGGATGCCTTCTTCGACCTGACCCGCGCGCAGAACGTCGAGCGCGCCTCAGACGCCAGCCGTGAAATCCGCGCCATTACCCTGAATCTGGTCTTTGCCGATGCAAGCAATATCGGCTGGCAAGTCACCGGGCGCTTCCCCAACCGTCGCGAAGGTGAAGGCCTGCTGCCCTCGCCGGGTTGGGACGGTCGCTACGACTGGGACGGTTACGCCGACCCGATGCTGCACCCCTACGATCAGGACCCGGCACAAGGCTGGCTCGGTACCGCCAACCAGCGTGTAATTCCCGACGGCTACGGCATGCAGTTGTCGAAATCCTGGGCGGCACCGGAGCGCGGCGAGCGCCTGGCGGAAATGGCCGGCAGCGGCAAGCACGACAGCCGCAGCGTGATCGCCATGCAGTACGACCAGACCACCACGTTCGCCGCCAAGCTGAAAAAAGTCTTCGAAGCACCGGGGATGAAGCAACCGCTGAAACAGGCGATCGACGCCCTGCCGGAAGCCGAACGCAGCAAGGCCCGCGAAGCCTTCACGCGCTTGATGGCGTTCGACGGCAAGCTCAGCCCGACCTCGGCGGATGCGGCGATTTATGAACTGTTTCTGCAGGAAAGCATGAAGCAGATCTTCCTCGATGAACTGGGTCCTGAGTCGAGCCCGGCGTGGAAGGCCTTTGTCGCCAATGGCGATCTGTCCTACGCGGCGCAGGCCGATCATCTCTTGGGGCGTGAGGACAGTCCGTTCTGGGATGACCTGCGCACGCCGCAGAAGGAAGACAAATCCGTGATTCTCGCCCGTAGCCTCGCTGCGGCGATTACTGCCGGTGACAGCCAGTTGGGCGGCGATCATCGCGCCTGGCAGTGGGGCAAATTGCACAGCTATGCGTGGAAAAACAGCAACGGCCAGACCGTGCGCGGACCACTGGCAGCCGGTGGCGATCACACCACGCTGAACAACTCGGCGTTTGCCTGGGGCCAGGACTTCGTTACCACGCGCGCGCCGTCGATGCGTTTTATCGTCGACTTCGGCCAGAGCGAGCCACTGATGGCGCAGAACGGTACGGGGCAGTCGGGCAATCCACTGAGTCCGAACTACCTGAACGGGATCGATGCATGGCTGAAAGGTCAGTACATCGGCCTGCCGATGCAGCCGCAGAACTTTGATCGGGTGTATGGCAAGGCCCGCTTGACCCTCACCCCCGGGAAATAGAGCAAGATCAACAGCCCCTCACCCTAGCCCTCTCCCTGAGGGAGAGGGGACTGATTGGGGGATGCTTGGGTCTTGCGCCGACCTGAAAGAGAGATGGTGAATCCAACATTGGATCAGGCTCAAGGCTGTGCCGGATCCATATTCAACTCGGCCCCCCAGGTCGATGTACCTCACCAGACACCTCGGTCGGCCCCTCTACAAAGCGAGGTGAATCCAACATTGGATCAGGTTCAAGGCTGTGCCGGATCCATATTCAACTCGGTCCCCCAGGTCGATGTACCTCACCAGACACCTCGGTCGGCCCCTCTACAAAGCGAGGTGAATCCAACATTGGATCAGGCTCAAGGCTGTGCCGGATCCATATTCAACTCGGTCCCCCAGGTCGATGTACCTCACCAGACACCTCGGTCGGCCCCCTCTCCCTCTGGGAGAGGGCTGGGGTGAGGGTAGCGCTTCAAAGCCGATCGAACTTCCAGCCTCACGCCCGCCTCATAGCTAACAAGCCCCCCATTCCGGTCACGACATGGATCTTGTTATTGCCCGACCTGAAGGTCTCTACTGCCCCGCCGGGGATTTCTATATCGATCCGTGGCGGCCGGTCGAGCGTTCGGTGATCACCCATGCCCATGGCGATCACGCGCGCACCGGTAATCAGCACTACCTGTCGAGCAGCGCCAGCGCCGGGATTCTGCGCGCGCGTCTGGGTCAGGATATCCAGTTGCAAACCCTTGATTACGGCCAACGCCTGACCCATCACGGCGTGACCCTGAGCTTTCACCCCGCCGGGCATGTCCTCGGTTCGGCGCAGGTGCGCCTGGAATACGGCGGCGAAGTCTGGGTCGCGTCGGGGGATTACAAGGTCGAGCCGGATGGCACGTGCGCCCCATTCGAACCGGTGCGCTGCCACACTTTCATCACCGAATCGACCTTCGGCCTGCCGATCTATCGGTGGCAGCCGCAGGCGCAGATCTTCGCCGAGATCAATCAGTGGTGGGCGGCCAATATCGCCGCCGGCAAGGCCAGCGTGCTGTTCTGCTACTCCTTCGGCAAGGCCCAACGCATCCTCCACGGCATCGACGAAACCCTCGGGCCGATCCTCAGCCACGGCGCGGTCGAACCGTTGAACCGTGTGTACCGCGATGCCGGTGTGTACCTGCCGCCGACGATCTATGCGGGCGACGTGAAAAAAAGCGATCCGATCATGCGCCAGGCTTTGGTCATTGCTCCGCCGTCGGCGGGCGGCAGCACGTGGATGCGCCGTTTTGGCGACTTCAGCGATGCCTTCGCCAGCGGCTGGATGCGCTTGCGCGGGACCCGGCGGCGGCGCGGCGTCGATCGCGGTTTCGTCCTCTCCGATCACGCCGACTGGCCCGGCCTGCTCTGGGCGATCAACCAGACCGGCGCGGAGCGGGTGATGGTCACTCATGGCTCGATCGGCGTGCTCGTACGTCATCTGCGCGAACAGGGTCTTGATGCACAAGGCTTCACCACTGAATACGGCGATGACGAAGACGACAACATCGCCACCGAACCCACCGTTGCCGAGACGTCCCCATGAAAGCGTTCGCCGAGTTATATGCCGAACTCGACGCCACCACGTCGAGCAACGCCAAGCTGGCGGCGATGCAGGTGTACTTCGCGCAGGCCGCGCCGGAAGATGCCGCATGGGCGGTGTATTTCCTCTCCGGTGGTCGGCCTCGTCAACTGGTCCCGGTGCGCATCCTCCGTGAGCTGGCGGTAGAAGTTTCAGGGTTGGAGCCGTGGCTGTTCGAAGAAAGCTATCAGGCCGTCGGCGATCTGGCCGAGACCATTTCTCTGGTGCTGCCGGAAAATTCCCACAGCTCCGAGGCCGGTCTAGCCGAATGGATCGAAGACAAGCTGCTGCCACTGCGCGGTGAAACCCCGGAATATCTGGCGCGCCAACTGCCGATGTTGTGGGCGCAACTGGATCGGCCGAGCCTGATGCTGTGCATCAAGCTGATCACCGGCAGTTTCCGCGTCGGCGTGTCGAAGTTGCTGGTCACCCGCGCCCTGGCGTCGATGGCCGGCCTCGACAGCAAACGCGTGGCCCAGCGCCTGGTCGGTTACACCGATCTGTCGAACCGGCCCAACGCCGCGAGTTACCTGAAACTGATCGCCCCGGAATCCGCCGACGAACATGCCCAGCGCGGCGGCCAGCCCTACCCGTTCTTTCTTGCCCACGCCTTGGCGCAACCGGTCGAGGAATTCGAAGCCCTGCTCGGCCCCGCCAGCGACTGGCAGGTGGAATGGAAGTGGGACGGTATCCGCGCGCAAGTAGTCAAGCGCGACGGCAAGCTGTGGGTGTGGTCGCGCGGCGAGGAATTGGTGACCGAGCGCTTCCCCGAGTTCGATGTGCTGGTCCACGGCTTGCCCGACGGGACGGTGATCGACGGCGAAATCGTCGTATGGAAGAGCACCCATCCGACCACCGAAGATGCCTTCGATCCGCAATCCGATGAGCCGCCGGCCGTGCAACCGTTCGCCCTGCTGCAACAACGCATCGGTCGCAAGACGCTCGACAAGAAAATTCTCGAAGAAGTGCCGGTGGTAGTGCTGGCCTACGACCTGCTGGAATGGCAGGGCGAGGACTGGCGCAACCAGCCGCAGGTCAAGCGACGGGCGCAACTCGAGGAAGTCATCGCGCGCTGCAACAGCCCGGTACTGCTGCCCTCCCCCGTATTGACCGGCGAAGACTGGCTCGACCTCGGCCGCCAGCGCGAAGCGTCACGCAAACTCGGCGTCGAAGGCATGATGCTCAAGGCGCGCGAATCGCTTTATGGCGTCGGCCGGACCAAGGACATGGGCGTGTGGTGGAAGTGGAAGGTCGACCCGTTCAGCGTCGACGCGGTACTGATTTATGCCCAGCGCGGACACGGTCGTCGCGCCAGTCTGTACAGCGATTACACCTTCGCGGTGTGGGACGGCCCGCCGGAATCCAGTCAACGCTCGCTGGTACCGTTCGCCAAGGCTTATTCGGGGCTGACCGATGAAGAGATGCGCCAGGTCGACAGCATCGTGCGCAAGACTACCGTGGAGAAATTCGGCCCGGTCAGCAGCGTCAAGCCGAGCCTGGTGTTCGAACTCGGCTTCGAAGGCATCGCCCTGTCGCGCCGGCACAAGAGCGGCATCGCCGTGCGTTTCCCGCGCATGCTCCGCTGGCGCAAGGACAAGACCGTCGAAGAAGCGGACAGCCTCGCTACCCTTCAAGATCTGTTGGCCTAACCCCTTTTCACTGATCGTTCCCACGCTCTGCGTGGGAACGCAGCCTGGGACGCTCTGCGTCCCCCTCAGAGCCGAACGCGGAGCGTCCGTTGATGCATTCCCACGCAGAAGCGTGGGAACGATCAGTCATCGGGGACAAACCCCTTGCCACAGTTTTTCCCTGCTCTGAGCTACGCGTTTGAACCGAAACAGTGCATGCAAACAGCAATGCCCGTTTCCGTGCATTCAACTACCCTTGCCTCTCTCCGCTCAACCTTTTAAAACACCTGTTCGGCACTCTGGTTCGGAAATTGCTACTTTCTATAGGTCGTAAGCGTTGCAGTAACAATAATTCTGCGCCACAAGCGCTCATATTGGTTCTTAGGGATTGAATAATGAAAAAAGCATTGCTGACCCTTTCTGCACTGGCGTTGTGCATGGCCGCCGGCTCCGCGCTGGCCAAGGAATACAAAGAGCTGCGCTTTGGCGTTGACCCTTCGTACGCACCGTTCGAGTCGAAAGCGGCCGATGGCAGCCTGGTCGGGTTCGATATCGATCTGGGCAACGCGATCTGCGCCGAACTGAAGGTCAAGTGCAAATGGGTCGAAAGCGATTTCGACGGCATGATTCCGGGCCTCAAGGCCAACAAGTTCGATGGCGTGATCTCGTCGATGACCGTGACTCCGGCGCGCGAGAAGGTCATCGACTTCTCCAGCGAACTGTTTTCCGGCCCGACCGCTTACGTGTTCAAGAAAGGCTCCGGCATCACCGCCGACGTCACTTCGCTCAAGGGCAAAACCGTCGGTTACGAGCAAGGCACTATTCAGGAAGCCTACGCCAAAGCCGTGCTGGACAAGGCTGGCGTGAAAACCCAGGCCTATCAGAACCAGGATCAGGTGTATTCCGACCTGACCTCCGGTCGTCTCGACGCCGGTATCCAGGACATGCTGCAAGCCGAACTGGGCTTTCTGAAGTCGCCAAAAGGCGCTGATTATGAAATCAGCCAGCCGGTCGACAGCGAATTGCTGCCAGCCAAAACCGCTGTCGGTATCAAGAAAGGTAACACTGAGCTGAAAGCACTTTTGGATAAAGGTATCAAAGCGTTACACGACGACGGCAAATACGCCGAGATTCAAAAGAAACACTTTGGTGACCTGAATCTGTACAGCGGCAAATAATGCCCCGGCGCCCATCCTCGATGGGCGCCTTTTCCATCCGCTCAGGTTGCTGATTTATGTTTGAAACCCTCCTGCAAAATCTGGGGCTGGCCTCGTTCAGTCTGCAGGGCTTCGGCCCGTTGCTGCTGCAAGGCACCTGGATGACCATCAAATTATCGGCGATGTCGCTGCTGGTGGCCGTGTTGCTCGGCCTGCTCGGCGCCAGTGCCAAACTGTCGAAAGTCAAACTGGTGCGCCTGCCCGCGCAGCTCTACACCACGCTGATTCGCGGCGTGCCGGATCTCGTGCTGATGCTGTTGATCTTCTACAGCCTGCAAACCTGGCTGACGTCGCTGACCGACTATATGGAATGGGAATATATTGAAATCGACCCGTTCAGCGCCGGCGTGCTGACGCTGGGCTTCATTTATGGCGCGTATTTCACCGAGACCTTCCGTGGCGCCATCCTCGCGGTGCCGCGTGGTCAGGTCGAAGCCGCCACCGCGTATGGCCTCAAACGTGGCCAGCGTTTTCGCTTCGTGGTGTTTCCGCAAATGATGCGCTTCGCGTTGCCGGGCATCGGTAACAACTGGATGGTCATGCTCAAGGCCACCGCGCTGGTGTCGATCATTGGCCTCGCCGATCTGGTCAAGGCAGCGCAGGACGCCGGTAAAAGCACTTATCAACTGTTCTACTTTCTGGTCCTTGCCGCATTGATCTATCTGCTGATCACCAGTGCTTCGAACTTCATCCTGCGCTGGCTCGAACGCCGCTACGCCGCCGGTGCCCGGGAGGCCGTACGATGATCGAACTTCTCCAGGAATATTGGCGCGCCTTCCTTTATACCGACGGCCAGAACATCACCGGGCTGGCGATGACGATGTGGCTGCTGACCGCGTCGATCTGCATCGGCTTCGTCGTCTCGATTCCGCTGTCGATTGCCCGCGTCTCGCCGCACTTCTACGTCCGTTGGCCGGTGCAGTTCTACACCTACCTGTTCCGGGGCACGCCGCTGTATATCCAGTTGCTGATCTGCTACACCGGCATCTACAGCCTCGCCGCCGTGCGCGAGCAGCCGATCCTCGACAGCTTCTTTCGCGACGCGATGAACTGCACGATCCTCGCCTTCGCTCTCAATACCTGCGCGTACACCACGGAGATTTTTGCCGGGGCGATTCGCAGCATGAACCATGGCGAAGTCGAAGCGGCCAAGGCTTATGGCCTGACCGGCTGGAAGCTGTATGCCTACGTGATCATGCCGTCGGCATTGCGCCGTTCGTTGCCCTACTACAGCAACGAAGTGATCCTGATGCTGCACTCGACCACCGTGGCGTTCACCGCGACCATTCCCGATATCCTGAAAGTCGCGCGGGATGCCAACTCGGCGACCTTCCTGACCTTCCAGTCATTCGGCATTGCCGCGCTGATCTACCTGACCATTACTTTTGCGCTGGTCGGTCTGTTCCGCCTCGCCGAACGCCGCTGGCTGGCCTTCCTCGGGCCGACTCACTAGCACCGGTTTGAAAATAAAGAGATAACAATGCGCCACCAGATCCATGACTTGCTGGCCCCGCTGCCGGGGACCGCACGGCAGATTCACAGCTTCCACTTCGGCCCACCGCAGGCCAAGGGCAAGGTTTACATCCAGGCGTCGCTGCACGCTGACGAACTGCCGGGCATGCTGGTCGCCTGGCACCTGAAACAGCGTCTGGCCGAACTGGAAGCTGCCGGCCGCCTGCGCAGCGAAATCGTCCTGGTGCCGGTGGCCAACCCGGTCGGCCTCGAACAAGTGCTGATGGACGTGCCGCTGGGCCGTTACGACCTGGAGAGCGGGCAGAACTTCAATCGCTGGTTCGTCGACCTCAGCGAAGAAATCGGCAACGCCATAGAAGGCCAACTCAACGACGACGCGCAGCACAACCTCGAACTGATCCGCGCCAGCCTGCGCAACGCCCTCGACCGTCAGAAGCCGACCACACAACTGCAATCCCAGCGTCTGACCCTGCAACGCCTGGCCTGCGATGCCGACATGGTGCTGGACTTGCACTGCGACTTCGAATCGGTGGTGCACCTGTACACCACGCCCGAAGCCTGGCCGCAGGTCGAGCCGCTGGCGCGCTATATCGAAGCCCAGGCCAGTCTGCTCGCTACCGATTCCGGCGGGCAATCGTTCGACGAGTGCTTCACCCTGCTCTGGTGGCAACTGCGCGAGCGCTTCGGTGAGCAGTTCGAGATTCCGCTGGGCAGCTTCTCGGTGACCGTCGAATTGCGCGGCCAGGGCGACGTCAATCACCCGCTGGCCAGCCGCGATTGTCAGGCGCTGATCGACTATCTGATCCAGTTCGATGCCATCGTCGGCGAGACCAAGCCGCAACCGCCACTGCCGTACCCTGCCACGCCGCTGGCCGGGGTCGAACCAGTGACCACACCAGTCGGCGGCCTGCTGGTGTACTGCGCCACGCCCGGCCAATACCTGGAAGCCGGCCAGCAGATCGCAGAAATCATCGACCCGGTCCACGACAAGGTCACCCCCATTCATTGCACCGCCGCCGGCCTGCTGTATGCGCGCTCGCTGCGGCGCATGGCCACTGCCGGCATGGTCATCGCCCACGTCGCGGGCGCCCAGGCCTATCGCAGCGGCTACCTACTTTCGCCTTGAGGATGCTCGTCCATGTACAAACTGACCGTTGAAGGCCTGCACAAAAGCTATGGCGATCATCAGGTGCTCAAAGGCGTTTCGCTCAAGGCCAAAACCGGCGACGTGATCAGCCTGATCGGCGCCAGCGGCTCGGGCAAAAGCACCTTTTTGCGCTGCATCAATTTCCTTGAACAACCCAATGACGGCGCCATGAGCCTTGATGGCCAGGCGATCCGCATGGTCACCGACCGCCACGGCATGCACGTTGCCGACGCCGATGAACTGCAACGCCTGCGCACGCGGCTGGCGATGGTGTTCCAGCATTTCAACCTGTGGAGCCACATGACCGTGCTGGAAAACATCACCATGGCCCCGCGCCGGGTGCTGGGTTGCAGCAAACAGGAAGCCGAGGATCGCGCCCGACGTTATCTGGACAAAGTCGGCTTGCCGGCGCGGGTCGCCGATCAATACCCGGCGTTTCTGTCCGGCGGCCAGCAACAACGCGTGGCGATCGCCCGGGCACTGGCGATGGAACCGGAAGTGATGCTGTTCGACGAACCGACCTCGGCACTCGACCCGGAACTGGTCGGCGAAGTGCTGAAAGTGATTCAGGGCCTGGCCGAGGAAGGCCGGACGATGATCATGGTCACCCACGAAATGAGTTTTGCGCGCAAGGTGTCGAATCAGGTGCTGTTTCTGCATCAGGGTCTGGTGGAAGAAGAAGGTGCGCCCGAAGAAGTGCTGGGCAACCCGAAAAGCGAACGCCTGAAGCAATTCCTGAGCGGCAATCTTAAATAAGGTTGGCACTCAACCCTTTGTGGGAGCGAGCCTGCTCGCGAAAGCGGTTTATCAGTCAACATCAATGTTGAAGGTGACATCGCATTCGCGAGCAGGCTCGCTCCCACGGGGGAATCCACCGACCGACAAAGTTAAACTTGTCCCCCCGCTTCGCTGTCTCTGAAACAACACCTCCAGAGCGCACGCAGCCGGCATGGCGAAATCCCCCGACTTTGCAAAAACCTGGTTCAGCGCCCGCGACTGGAAGCCGTTCGCCTTTCAGAAACAGGTGTGGGCGGCGGTGAAAAACGGCGAATCCGGGTTGCTCCACGCCAGCACCGGCGCCGGCAAAACTTATGCGGTATGGTTTGCTGCGCTCAACCGCTTCGCCCGCCTGCAACCGCCCGTGGCTACACCGCGCAAACGCAAAGCGCCGGCCGAACCGCTGACGGTGCTGTGGATCACGCCGATGCGCGCCCTCGCCGCCGATACCGCCCGCGCTTTACAAAGCCCGGTCGATGAATTGCAGATTCCGTGGAGCATCGGCCTGCGCACCGGCGATACCAGCAGCAGCGAACGCGCGCGTCAGGGCCGGCGTTTGCCAACGACGCTGATCACCACCCCGGAAAGCCTCACTCTGCTACTAGCCCGCGCCGATGCGCGCACCGCGTTGTCGAGCCTGCGCATGATCGTCGTGGATGAATGGCACGAATTGCTCGGCAACAAACGCGGCGTGCAATTGCAACTGGCCCTCGCCCGCCTGCGTCATTGGCAGCCGGAACTGATTGTCTGGGGGGTATCCGCCACCCTCGGTAATCAATCCCACGCCGAGCAAGTGCTGATCCCACAGGGCGGCGGCGTCAGTGTCCAAGGCAAAAGCGAAAAAACCCTGCAAGTCGACACCCTGCTGCCACCGGCCATCGAGCGTTTTCCCTGGGCCGGCCACATCGGTCTGAAGATGCTGCCGCAGGTGGTGGCCGAACTTGACGCCTGTGCCAGCAGCCTGGTGTTCACCAACACCCGTGCGCAATCGGAGATCTGGTATCAGGCGCTGCTGGAAGCGCGGCCGGACTGGGCCGGGTTGATCGCGCTGCACCACAGCTCACTGTCACGCGATACCCGCGACTGGGTCGAGCAGGCATTAAAGAATGGCCAGTTGAAAGCGGTGGTGTGCACCTCGAGCCTGGACTTGGGTGTGGATTTCCTCCCGGTCGAACGCGTACTGCAAATCGGCTCGGCGAAAGGCGTTGCGCGGTTGATGCAACGTGCCGGGCGCTCCGGCCACGCACCGGGGCGCACCTCGCGGGTGACGCTGGTGCCGACCCACAGCCTGGAACTGATCGAAGCGGTTGCCGCACGCGACGCCGTCGAACAGCGGCGCATCGAGCCGCGCCTGTCACCGCACAAGCCGCTGGATGTGCTGGTCCAGCATTTGGTCAGCATGGCCCTTGGCGGTGGCTTTATTCCTGAAGACTTGTACGAAGAAGTCCGTGGTGCCTGGGCCTATCGCGACCTGACAGCGGCAGACTGGGCCTGGGCGCTGGCGTTCGTACGCCATGGCGGGATGTCTCTTACAGCGTATCCGGATTACCGCCGGGTCGAGCCGGACGAACACGGCGTCTGGCGTGTGCCGGATGCGCGTCTGGCGCGGCGCCATCGCATGAGCATCGGCACCATCGTCAGCGACGCGAGCATCAACCTGAAATTCTGGAGCAAGGGCGGCGGCGGCAAACAGCTGGGCAGCGTCGAGGAAGGTTTTATCGCGCGCCTGAAACCAGGCGATGGTTTCCTCTTCGCCGGCCGCTTGCTGGAACTGGTGCGGGTGGAAAACATGACCGCCTACGTCAAACGCAGTACCGCGAAAAAGGCTGCCGTGCCGCGCTGGAATGGCGGACGCATGCCATTATCCAACGAACTGGCCGAAGCGGTGGTCACGCGCTTCAGCGCCGCTGCTCAAGGTCAATTCAACGGCCCGGAAATGCACGCGTTGCGGCCGCTGCTGGAGACGCAGATACGCTGGTCCGGCTTGCCCACCACGGAAAATCTGCTCGCCGAGGTGCTGAAATCCCGCGAAGGCTGGCATCTTTTTCTCTATCCGTTCGCCGGGCGACAAGTGCATCTGGGACTGGCGAGCCTGTTGGCATGGCGCGTCAGTCAGCGCCAGCCGGTGACCTTCTCGATTGCCGTGAATGATTACGGCCTGGAACTGCTCAGCGCCACGCCGGTGGATTGGGCCACGCATCTCGACGCTCACCTGTTCAACGCCGATGACTTGTTGCTGGACGTGCTCGCCAGTCTCAATGCCGGTGAACTGGCGTTGCGCCGCTTCCGCGAAATCGCGCGGATCGCCGGGCTGGTGTTCGCCGGGTATCCGGGCGCACCAAAAAGCACCCGCCAGGTGCAGGCGTCGAGTGGCTTGTTTTTCCAAGTGTTCAAACAATATGACGCCGACAACCTGCTGCTAGCCCAGGCTGGGGAAGAAGTCCTACGCGAAGAGCTGGATATTCGCCGTCTGGAACAGACACTGGAGCGCATCAATCAGATGAAACTGGACGTGCATCAGGTTAAACGTCCTACACCGTTGGGCTTTCCGCTGCTGGTGGAGCGGATGCGCGAGAGCATGAGTTCGGAAAAACTGGCTGACAGGATCAGAAGAATGGTTGGTGACCTGGAAAAAACCGCTGATAACGGGAAATCGTCGTGAGTGCGTACCCAGTGCGTTTGGCCGGTGAGGAGTTATGGCTGCTGCCGGAGAAAGCCCTGTACTGGCCAGCGCAGGAAGCATTGCTGATCGCCGATGTGCATTTCGGTAAAGCGGCGGCCTATCGCAGCCTCGGCCAGCCGGTGCCGCATGGCACGACAGCGAGCAACATCGAGGTAATCGACGCGTTGCTGGCGCGGTTGCCGTGTCGCCAGTTGATCTTCCTCGGGGATTTTCTGCATGGGCCTGGCTCACATGTCCCGACCACGCTGAATGCGCTGGCAGAGTGGCGCGCACGGCACGCTGACCTGCCGATGACGCTGATTCGCGGCAACCATGACAAACGCGCAGGCGACCCGCCGGCATCGTTGAATATCCGCGTGGTGCCAGAACCGCTGTTACTCGGGCCGTTTGCCTTGCAGCATGAGCCCGATGCGCATCCGGAACGGCACGTGCTCGCCGGCCACGTGCACCCGGTCTATCGGCTGCATGGCAAAGGTCGGCAGAGTCTGCGCCTGGCTTGTTTCAGACTCGGTGAGCGCATCAGCCTGATGCCGGCATTCGGTGCGTTTACCGGCGGCTATCAGGTCGAGCGCGACGACAGTTGCAAAGTCTTCGTGATCGGCGACAACGAAATATGGCCCGTCAGCTAGATCGCAAATCGATCAGACTGACGGGCCATATTCAGGACAGTGGGTCAGGCGACAGGCGCCGGAGGCGGCTCGTCCGGCAGCGTCGGTTCGCCTGGTTCGGTCGGTTGTTCGTTGGGAGTATCGGGATCGGGCTGGCCGGGCACGCCGCCGGACAGGCTCAAAGACGGATTCGCCAGTAACGACCAGGCCAGAACGCCTATCTGATTGGGCTCAAGCCTTGCCAGTTCAGCGCTGATTCGCGGGTCGATCTTCATAGGGCACTCCTCAGTGAAGGCCCGAATTTGTGTGTAACAAAAACGGGCAGTACACCCCATAGAGTGTCTGCCCGCCAAAGAATTCCCGACATCCGTCGGATGGTCGATCAGGTACGCGGCAAGGTTACGCCACGCTGGCCCTGATATTTGCCGCCACGATCCTTGTAGGAAACTTCACATTCTTCATCGGATTCGAGGAAGAGCATCTGCGCCACGCCTTCGTTGGCGTAGATTTTCGCCGGCAGGTTGGTGGTGTTGGAAAATTCCAGCGTCACATGACCTTCCCACTCAGGCTCGAGCGGAGTGACGTTGACGATGATGCCGCAGCGCGCGTAGGTGCTTTTACCCAGGCAGATGGTCAGCACGTTGCGCGGAATGCGGAAGTACTCGACGGTGCTGGCCAGGGCGAAGGAGTTCGGCGGAATGATGCAGACGTCGCTGTGGATGTCGACGAAGCTGCCGGCGTCGAAGTTCTTCGGGTCAACAATGGCCGAGTTGATGTTGGTGAACACCTTGAAGTGGTTGGTGCAACGTACGTCGTAGCCGTAGCTCGACACGCCGTAGGAAATAACCCGGCTGTCGTCGCTACCGCGCATCTGGCGCTCGACGAACGGTTCGATCATGCCGTGTTCCTGCGCCATGCGGCGAATCCACTTGTCCGATTTGATGCTCATGGCGGGTTTGTCCTGAATAGCGAGGTGGAAAAATTCTGTCCGGCATCTTACCGGGCGCGTCGTCTCGTTCAAAGTGCGCAACGCAATTCTCGGCGAACACCCCGTATTTACGCGATGTGGCGACGAACCGTCGCACCGCCGATCCCTAAAACACAGAATCCTTTGCAAGAAACATTGGCACGTTCCGGAAAAAGGGTTAAGGTGGCGTCACTGTGTTGCTTGTGTCACTGAGAATCTCTACACGATATGTTGAATTTCGATCCAACCATCTACAAGAATTTTTCCTGCTCTTTGCACTCAGTCTCGGCCAGGGTTCTTCCTGAGTCGCAGTTATCTTTGTTCAAGGAGTTACACCATGTCTAATCGCCAAACCGGTACCGTTAAGTGGTTCAACGATGAAAAAGGCTTCGGCTTCATCACTCCACAATCCGGTGACGACCTGTTCGTTCACTTCAAAGCTATCCAATCCGACGGCTTCAAAAGCCTGAAAGAAGGCCAACAGGTTTCTTTCATCGCTACCCGCGGTCAGAAAGGCATGCAAGCTGAAGAAGTACAAGTTATCTAACTTGTAGCTTCTTTAGAAAAGAGCCCCGCCCTTAAAAGCGGGGCTTTTTTGTGGGCGCCTGTTTTGCGCTGGCAAAAAAAATCGCGACCCTTGAGGTCGCGATTTTTTTGTTTCTGCCCTTACCAGGCGACGCCAAACCCTGCGGTATAACGGGTCTTGTTCAGATCCGCATCGTTGGTGCCACTGATGATGTCGCGCTCGGCCTTGAGGTTGAGGGAGGCCCAGTCGGTGACCTTGTAGCGCAGGCCCAGCTCGGCATCCAGTGCGTAATCGGCAACACCCGACAGCGGCTTGCCGACTTCGCCATTGGTGAAGAACTCGACCTTCTTGCCGATCAGGTAGCGGTTGTAGTCCCACTTCATCGCGACGGAGTAGAAGTTGTCCTTGCTGCCATCGCGGTATTCATAGTCGGTGCGGTTGAGCAACGAGCCCAGCGAGAACGCACCCAGCTCATCGTCCCAGAACTGGTAACCCGGACCGGTACCGACCACACGCTGACGCGCCAGCTCTTCGATGTGATCACGCTTGTAGTTGATGCGCCCTTGCCAGAACCACTGATCGGTAAGGAAGCGGTCGAGGGAATATTCGGCGCGCCAGTTGTTGGTGGTGGTTTCCGTATCCTGCACTTCGCGGTTGTACTCGCCCTCGCCGGTATGGCGCCAGCGACCATGGCGAGCCGAAGTCTTGAAGGCTACGTCGTAATCGTCGGTGTCCTTTTCGGCGCGCTGATAGTCCAGCGCCAGATCGACGTTACCCTTCCATACCAGGTCGGTGACGATCGGCTTGGGCTTGAGGATCTGCTGAATGCTCGCCAATTCGACAGTCTTCGGCGCCTCGCCGTTAGCCAGGGTGACCTTGCCATCGTCGGCCGCGGTGAGCGACTTCGACACTTCGCCGGCATAGGCGTCCTGCTTCACCAACAGGTGCTGATCGCTGTCGAGGGTCTTGACCTCTTTCCAGTCAATCGCCACTGCGCCGGCGTATTTGGTCTGGATCAACAGCTTGCCGCCGTCGAAAACCGTGATAGTGCCACTCAGCTTGTCGCCGTTTTTCAACCAGACGGTGTCGGCAAGCAGGGGCGTGGACGCGCTGAAAACAGCAAGGCACAACAGGGTTCTGGGGAACATAAGCAGATCGGGGGCTCAGAGTTGGCGAAAAGGGTCGGCATTATCCGTAGGATTTTGCCCATGACAAGGACTGACCGGACTATTTCAATTGAGTTCATTTCTCAACTGCGCCACGAGCGATTACCCTTGTCGCCATCATCACGCCAATGCTCAGGAGCCGCGTACGTGAAAGACCCGCTCGACAGCGTCGAAAACGATGCGCAAATCCGACGCACGGCACTCTACTCAACACTCGCGCAAGTGCCTGAAGGCAAAGTCGTCAGTTATGGCCAGTTGGCCGAACTTGCCGGGCTGGGCCGCGCCGCGCGCTGGGTTGGGCGGACTTTGAGCCAGTTGCCCGGCGACACCAGGCTGCCCTGGCACCGCGTAATCGGCGCCGGCGGGCGCATCAGCCTGCCGGTCGGCAGCCCCTCCGGTGATGAACAACGTGCGCGATTGCGCATGGAAGGCATCACCGTCCAGAACAATCGTGTGGATATTCGGCGCCATGGCTGGCGTCCGGTAGAGCACAGCGGTTAGAGTGCGCGCTTTGTTTTCGCAATTTTGAGGCAGACTTCAGCCCATGCCCCGTAAAACCTGGCGCGCCGCGCTCGCCGCCTATGCCAGTCCTTCGACGCTCGTGCTGTTGTTGCTCGGTTTTGCCGCCGGCCTGCCGTACATGCTGGTGTTCTCGACGCTCTCCGTATGGCTGCGTGAAGCAGGCGTGGCCCGTGAAACCATTGGCTATGCCAGCCTGATCGGCCTGGCGTACGCGTTCAAATGGGTCTGGTCGCCGCTGCTCGACCAATGGCGCCTGCCCTTGCTGGGCAAACTCGGCCGCCGCCGTTCCTGGCTGGTGCTCTCCCAGGCACTGGTGATTCTCGGGCTGATCGGCATGGGTTTCTGTGATCCGCAGAAGCATTTGTCCTGGCTGATCGCCATTGCTGTCGTGGTTGCCTTCGCCTCCGCCACGCAAGATATCGCGGTCGACGCCTATCGCCTGGAAATCGCCGATGACAGCCGCCAGGCCGCTCTCGCCGCCAGCTACATGTCCGGTTACCGCGTCGCCGCCCTGCTGGCCACCGCCGGCGCGCTGTTCTTCGCCGAAGGTTTCGGCTCCACCGGTTTCAACTATAAGCACGCAGCTTGGACCGGCACCTATGTGCTGTTCGGCGCATTGATGGTGCCCGCGCTGCTGACCACGCTGTTCATGCGTGAACCACCGGTGCCGCTGCGCACGCAGTTGCAGGCCGGGCGCTACACGTTCATGCATCAATTGATGTCGGTGTTCGTGCTGATCGTGCTGCTGGTTTCCGTACCGGCGATGTTCACCCAGCTATACAACACCGATTTCGCCGGCGTGCTGTTCGGTGACATGAGCCCGCTCGACCTGCTGCTTGAAGACCGCGCCTTTCTGCGCGCCATCCTCTACATATTGCTCACCGGTTTGTGTCTGTCGGCCATGGGCCGGCGCGGACTGGCTCCGGTACTGACGCCGATCAATGACTTCATCCTGCGTTATCGCTGGCAGGCGCTGTTGCTGCTGGGCCTGATCGCCACTTACCGGATGTCCGACACGGTAATGGGCGTGATGGCCAACGTGTTCTACATCGACCAGGGTTTCACCAAGGATCAGATCGCCAGTGTCAGCAAGATTTTCGGCCTGATCATGACCCTCGTCGGCGCCGGCATGGGTGGCCTGTTGATCGTGCGTTTCGGCATTCTGCCGATTCTGTTTATCGGTGGTGTGTCTTCGGCAGCGACCAACCTGCTGTTCGTCATGCTCGCGGACATGGGCCCGAACCTGCAGATGCTGGTGGTGACCATTTCCCTCGACAACTTCAGCTCGGGCCTGGCGACATCGGCGTTCGTTGCCTACCTGTCGAGCCTGACCAACCTGAAGTTTTCCGCTACGCAATATGCCCTGCTCAGCTCGATCATGTTGCTGCTGCCGCGCCTGATGGGCGGCTATTCCGGCGTGCTGGTCGAGAAGTTCGGTTATCACAGCTTCTTCCTCATTACCGCCCTGCTCGGCGTACCGACGCTGCTACTGATCGCGCTGCACTGGTTCCAGGAGCGCCGCCGCGAAGGACAAACACCGACGCCCGAGCCTGCACCGACGCCCGTCACCGAAGAATCGTAGGACGCTTCGCCAATGGCGGGAGGAATCCCGCCGCTGGCGCCTTCCGCCGGCCACACTTCTGTACGTCAGCAAAACTCGCCGGTACACTGCTCCGTCATTTCCAGTCATAGCAACCGACAACGGCCAACCATGCGCACCAGTCAATTTTTGCTCGCCACACAGAAAGAAACGCCTTCCGACGCGGTCGTGATCAGCCACCAGCTGATGCTGCGCGCCGGCATGATCCGCAAGCTTGCCTCGGGCCTGTACACCTGGCTGCCGATGGGCCTGCGAGTCATGCGCAAGGTCGAAGCCATCGTTCGCGAAGAGATGAACGCTGCCGGTTCTCTGGAAGTGTTGATGCCGAGCACCCAACCGGCCGAGCTGTGGCAGGAATCGGGGCGCTGGGAAGAATACGGCCCTGAGCTGCTGCGCATCAAAGACCGCCATGGTCGTGATTTCTGCGCGGGCCCGACCCACGAAGAAGTGATCACCGATCTGATGCGCAACGAGTTGAGCAGCTACAAACAGCTGCCAATCAACCTGTACCAGATCCAGACCAAATTCCGTGACGAAATCCGCCCACGCTTCGGTTTGATGCGCGGCCGCGAATTCATCATGAAGGACGCCTACTCCTTCCACGCTGATCAGGCGTCGCTGCAGGTCACCTACGACCGCATGCATGAAGCCTACTGCAACATCTTCACGCGTCTGGGCCTGAAATTCCGCCCGGTAGAAGCCGACAACGGTTCGATCGGTGGTGCCGGTTCCCACGAATTCCACGTGCTGGCCGAGTCCGGCGAAGACGATATCGTCTTCAGCAACGGCTCCGACTACGCGGCGAACATCGAAAAAGCCGAAGCGGTGCCACGGGAAACCTCGCGCCCTGCGCCAACCGAAGAGCTGCGTCTGGTCGACACACCGGACACGAAAACCATCGCCGCCCTGGTGGAAAAATTCAATCTGCCGATTGAAAAGACCATCAAGACCCTGATCGTCCATGCCGAAGAAGAAGGCAAGCTGATCGCGCTGGTGATTCGTGGCGACCACGAACTGAACGAAATCAAGGCTGCCAACCAGCCTGGCGTGGCCAGCCCGCTGGTGATGGCCTCCGATGCCGAACTGCGTGACGCGATTGGCGCCGGCGCCGGCTCGCTCGGCCCGCTGAACCTGCCGCTGCCGATCATCATCGACCGCTCGGTGGCGATGATGAGCGACTTCGGCATTGGCGCGAACATCGACGACAAGCACTATTTCGGCGTTAACTGGGAGCGTGATCTACCGGTTCCGACCGTTGCCGACCTGCGCAACGTCGTCGCCGGCGACCCAAGCCCGGACGGCAAAGGCACGCTGGAAATCAAGCGCGGCATCGAAGTCGGACACATCTTCCAGCTGGGCAACAAGTACAGCAAGGCGATGAAGTGCGAAGTGCTGGGCGAAAACGGCAAGCCGGTGACTCTGGAAATGGGTTGCTACGGCATTGGCGTTTCCCGCGTGGTCGCCGCTGCCATCGAGCAGAACAACGACGCCAACGGCATTATCTGGAGCGACACCCTGGCGCCATTCCAGATCGCGCTGGTACCGCTGCGCTATGAAACCGAACAGGTGCGCGAAGCCACCGACAAGCTCTATGCCGAACTGACGGCGGCCGGCTTCGAAGTGCTGCTGGACGATCGCGACAAGAAAACCAGCCCGGGCATCAAGTTCGCGGACATGGAGCTGATCGGCATTCCACACCGGATCGTGGTCAGCGACCGCGGCCTCGCCGAAGGCAACCTGGAATACAAGAGTCGTTCCGAAGCAGAGGCGCAAGCACTGCCGGTGGCCGATGTTGTGTCCTTCCTTCAGGCCCGTATCCGCCGCTGAAACCAGATAGAGACGTCATGTTCAAGCGAAACACCTTAGGCCTCGGTGGCGCCGCCCTGTGCGGCGCCCTGCTGGTCAGCGGCTGCGCCAATCACATGTCACAACGCAGCGAGCACGAAGAGCGGGTCGAGCGAAAGTTGCTCGATCACAGCCTGCAGATCGATGTCGGCGAGCCCAAGGTGCTCGAGCTGCCGCAGCGACGCGTGAAGATAAACGAGCAGAAGACTTTCGAAGTCACCGAGTTCGAGGTCACCCGTCGCTACGACCGCTACACGCCTTACCAACCCTGGCGCGAAGTCTACGAGATTCCGCTGGGCGCGGTGGCCGTGGTCGGTGGTGTCGGTGCCAACGTGGTCAACGTGTTTGCCCTCGGTAACCTGCCGGATAGCGTCACCCGGGATTGGCTGAGCTACGGTTTCGCCGGGCTCAACCCGTTCATGAACGTGCAGTCCAATGGTCGCGCGCAGCAAAACCTCGCGGGCATCGACGAAGTCCAGCGCGACAAGCGCACGGAGTATTCGAGCCTGCCGTGGAGCGAACGACCGGTGCAGGTCAAGGCCGGCAAGCAGACGTTCGACATGACCACTGATCGCAACGGTGTGCTGCGCTTGAATCTGCTCGATAGCCCTTTCGCCGAACATGACCTCAACCATGTCGGCCGCTTGCAGATCAGTGTCGAAGACGCCAAGGACGATGTGCATTCCGACTCGACCCTGATGCTCAGCGGCCACCTGCGCGGCAAGTTGATTGAGGCGCACGGGCTGATTTATGACGATCTGGAAGATGACGAGGTGAGCCAGTGGGTACACCGGGTCAAACGCCTGTCGGAGCTGGGTCTGGAAGAAGAAGCCAGTGAGCTGGAACAGAGCCTGATCGAACTGACGCGCAACGATCCGGAGTTGCAGGCTGAGTTTCTCAAGTCTTTGGCCAAGGATGCCGGGCGTTTAGTGGCTGATCCGGGACCGAATTAAAAGCTAAATGCATCGCGGGCAAGCCCGCTCCCACAGGGTTTATGGGTGTTCACACAATATGTGTTTCACCATCGATCAATGTGGGAGCGGGCTTGCCCGCGATGACTATCTGAATACGCCGCAAATCTACCGCTCAAACAACTCCATCTGCTCAAACCCGCCGCGCAAATCCTCCAGCCTCACTCCCACCCCCAACAGCCGCACCGGCTTGCCGCCGCGGTTGAACGCCTGCGTCAGCATCAACTGGTAACTGCCAAGGTCCCGCCCTGCCCCGGCCTGCTCCAGCGTGGTCTGGGTGAAATCATGAAATTTGACTTTGACGAACGGCTTGCCCGGTCGATAACTGCTGTCGATCCGCGCCATGCGGGTTTTCAGGGTATCGAGCAGCTCGGGCAATTTGTCCAGGCAGCTGCGCAAGTCCGGCAGATCAACGTCGTAGGTGTTTTCCACGCTGATCGACTGACGGCGGCTGTCGTTGTGCACCAGCCGGTCATCGATTCCACGGGCCAGATTCCACAAGCGCTCGCCGAAACTGCCGAATTCGCGCACCAGCGCCAGCCTGCCCCACTCGCGCAGATGCTGGCAGTCAACGATGCCGAGCTTGCCGAGCTTGTCGGCGGTGACCTTGCCGACGCCGTGCAGCTTGCTCACCGGCAGACCACTGACGAACTCCTCGACCTGATCCGGGGTGATCACGAACAAACCGTTGGGTTTTTTCCAGTCGCTGGCGATCTTCGCCAGAAATTTGTTTGGCGCAACGCCTGCGGAAACGGTGATGTGCAATTGGTTGGAGACCCGGCGGCGAATGTCTTGGGCGATGCGCGTGGCGCTGCCGCCGAAATGCGCGCTGTCGGACACATCCAGATAGGCCTCGTCCAGCGACAGCGGCTCGATCAGATCGGTGTAGTCGGCAAAGATCGTATGAATTTCTTTCGAAGCTTCGCGATAAGCGTCCATGCGCGGCTTGACGATGGTCAGGTCCGGACACAGCTTTAATGCATGCCCGGAAGCCATGGCCGAGCGCACACCATAGGCGCGCGCTTCATAGTTGCAGGTGGCGATCACCCCGCGTCGATCCGCTGAACCACCCACCGCCAGTGGCTTGCCGGCCAGACGCGGGTCATCGCGCATCTCGATGGCGGCATAGAAACAGTCACAGTCGACGTGGATGATTTTTCGCTGGGTCATGTCGGAAAAAGACAACGTGGCAAGCCGGAGCGGCAGTATCTCATTGGTACCTGTATATAGCACCAGTGGTTGAATGTTCTTTTCCGACCGTAGGAGATTTCCGATGAATTTATTTTTTCAATCAAAGATCCGCGCGCAATAGAGCTGAAAGCCTTGCGCCACTTGCCCTGCGCGCCGGCCTCCCGCCGCGAAAATACGCTAAGCGCTTGAACCTCAACAGATTTATCCGGATCTACGGTTGACACGCTCGCGAACCTCTGTAGAATGCCGCCACACAGACGCGGGATGGAGCAGTCTGGTAGCTCGTCGGGCTCATAACCCGAAGGTCGTCGGTTCAAATCCGGCTCCCGCAACCAAACATCAGAAAAGGCTACTCGAAAGAGTGGCCTTTTTTGTGCGCGTCTGTTTTGCAAACGCGCGCCCTGCTCAATCGCCAGCGAAACGGCAATTTGTTGCATTTCCGAAACTTACGCATTACCTGCGACCGTTCGCCGCGATTTCGCAGTTATTTGGCCCATTCCAGGATTAGCGGTTGACACCTCGTCGTTCGCCTGTAGAATGCCGCCACACAGACGCGGGATGGAGCAGTCTGGTAGCTCGTCGGGCTCATAACCCGAAGGTCGTCGGTTCAAATCCGGCTCCCGCAACCAAACATCAAAAAAGGCTACTCGAAAGAGTGGCCTTTTTTGTATCTGTTGAAAAAGTCCTTTCGCAACAATGATCTGTCACTGTGCAGTGAACCGCTGGGGATCATCAGAACCACTGACTTGCGACTATGCTTGAGTCGCAGACAGGGTTTCTGCAATCCAGGAACTGCCCTCGCCGATGCCCGACGAGAGGCGTAGTATTTTGTGATTATTTTTTTCTACAGGGATTGGTAACTTGGCTGGATACCTCCATCCTGTCGCGCACAATCCAAGAGGTGATTGATGCGCGCCAACTCGTCTGATCCACAAGACACCGTTACAGCAGAACAACCGATCAAACCCGAGCGTTTGCGCTGGCTGGATCGATTAAGCAAATACCGTCAGCCGATCGGTCTGGCCGTCACGTTGCTGCTGTTTGCCATTGCCCTGATTGCCTGCCGCCATCTGCTCGCCGAGCTCGATCTCTATGCGTTGCATGACTCGATTCTCGACGTGCCGAAACCGGCCCTGCTCGGCGCCATCGGTGCGACCGTGGTCGGTTTCATCATTCTGCTCGGCTATGAATGGTCGGCCAGCCGCTACGCTGGCGTGAAACTGCCGCCGCGCACGCTCGCGCTCGGCGGCTTCACCGCATTTGCGATTGGCAATGCGATCGGCCTGTCGCTGCTGTCCGGCGGCTCGGTTCGTTATCGTTTATATGCGCGACTGGGCGTCGGTGCGTCGGAAGTTGCGCACATGACGCTATTTGCCAGCCTCTCGCTGGGCTGCGCCTTGCCGCCACTGGCAGCGCTGGCCACCCTGAGCAACCTGCCCGCCGCCTCGCAAGCGCTGGGGCTGTCCGAAATCTTGCTGGGCTCGGTCGCCGCTGCCGTATTGATCCTTGGTACGGTGCTGGCGATCGGCATCTATCGTCGTCGCCTGCCGGAACAACCCTACCCCGACAATCTGCTGGTCCGTGCCGGGCGGCGCACCCTGCGCCTGCCGGGTCGGCGTCTGACCTTTCTGCAACTGGTGATCACCGCCCTCGATGTCGCGGCTGCCGCCACCGTTCTCTACTTGTTGCTGCCGGAAGCGCCGCCGTTTGCGCCGTTCCTGCTGGTGTATCTGCTGGCGCTGGCCGCCGGTGTACTCAGTCATGTACCGGGCGGTGTTGGCGTGTTCGAGGCGATTCTGCTCGCCGCGTTTGCCGACAAGCTCGGCGCCGCCCCGCTGGCAGCCGCACTGCTGCTGTATCGCCTGATCTACGTGGTGCTGCCGCTGCTGGTCGCCTGCGTATTACTGCTGATCAACGAAGGCCAGCGCCTGTTTCAATCCCAAACCATGCGCGCGGCGTCCGGTCTGGCCGCGCCGGTTCTGGCGGTGTTGGTGTTCCTGTCTGGCGTGGTGCTGCTGTTTTCCGGCGCGACCCCGGAAATCGACACGCGCCTGGAGCACATCGGTTTTCTGATCCCGCATCGCCTGGTCGACGCCTCGCACTTCGGCGCCAGCCTGATCGGCGTCCTCTGTCTGTTGCTCGCCCAAGGTCTGCGTCGACGCCTGTCGGCGGCGTGGATGCTGACCACCATTCTGCTGCTGGTTGGCGCCCTGCTCTCGCTGCTCAAAGGCTTCGACTGGGAAGAAGCCACGCTGATGACGTTGACGGCCGCGCTGCTCGGCGTGTTCCGCCGCTCCTTCTACCGTCCGAGCCGTTTGACCGAACTGCCGTTTTCGCCGCTGTATCTGGTCGCCAGCCTGTGCGTACTGGGCGCTTCGGCCTGGTTGCTGCTGTTTGCCTATCAGGACGTACCCTACAGCCATCAGCTGTGGTGGCAGTTCACCCTCGACGCTGACGCGCCGCGCGGTCTGCGCTCGCTGCTCGGTGCGGCGGTGTTGCTGGTGATCATCTCGCTGACCTGGCTGCTGCGCACGGCGCGCCCGGTGATTCATTTGCCGACGCCGGACGAACTGGATCGCGCGGCGAAAATCCTCATGGCCTCGTCGCAACCCGACGGCGGCCTCGCGCTGACCGGTGACAAGGCGTTGCTGTTTCACCCCAACGATGAGGCGTTCCTGATGTACGCCCGCCGTGGCCGCAGTCTGGTGGCGCTGTACGACCCGATCGGGCCGAGCCAGCAACGCGCGGAAATGATCTGGCAGTTCCGCGATCTCTGCGACATCCATCACACCCGCCCCGTGTTCTATCAGGTGCGCGCGGAGAATCTGCCGTACTACATGGACATCGGCCTGACAGCGATCAAGCTCGGCGAAGAAGCCAGGGTCGATCTGCAACGCTTCGACCTGGAAGCCAAGGGCAAGGAGATGAAGGATCTGCGCTACACCTGGAACCGTGGCACTCGCGATGGTCTGTCGCTGGAAATCCATGAGCCGGGCCAGGCGCCGATGGACGAGCTGAAAGTGATTTCCGATGCCTGGCTGACCGGCAAGAACGTGCGCGAGAAAGGCTTCTCCCTCGGCCGTTTCAGCGACGATTACCTGAAGCATTTCCGCATTGCGGTGATTCGCTTCGAAGGCCGCCCGGTGGCGTTCGCCAATCTGCTCGAGACCTACAGCCACGATCTGGCCAGTCTCGACCTGATGCGCGCGCACCCGGAAGCGCCGAAGCTGACCATGGAATTCATGATGGTCGGCCTGATTCAACACTATAAGAGTCACGGATACGCGCGCTTCAGCCTGGGCATGGTGCCGTTGTCGGGGCTGCAACCCCGGCGCGGCGCACCACTGACCCAGCGCCTGGGCTCGATGGTCTTCCGCCGTGGTGAGCAGCTGTACAACTTCCAAGGCTTGCGCCGTTTCAAAGACAAGTTCCAGCCTGACTGGGAACCCCGTTATATGGCCGTGCCCGCCGGACTCGATCCGCTCGTGGCACTGGCCGACACTGCCGCCCTGATCGCGGGCGGCTTGACTGGATTGGTGAAACGCTGATGATTCAACGCTCCCTGAAGTACATCCTGGCCGCCCTGCTGGTGCTGGCCGTGATTGCCGGCGGCGGTTACTGGTACCTCAAACGTCCGGCACCGGAACCGACCGTCGAACAACTGAAACCTGCCGATGGCACCGCCATGACCCGCGTGATCCCCGGCAACAAGCCGAAGGCTCAGGTGCTGGTGGCCGTCACCGACGACCAGAAGCTCTCCGAGAAACAACTGACCACCCTCAGCCGCAGCGCTTCGGCGCAGATCGTCCAGGTGATTCTGCCCAAGGACTGCCTGCTGCAAAGCCGCGCCCTGCAATCGGGCCTGCGTGAACTGAATGGCCCGGCCACTCTGGTCAGCGGCATCGGCCCAGGCGCTGTGCTGGCGTGGCGCTGGCTGGCGGAACAGAAAGACGACAAGGCCCAGGCCGTCTCCGTCGATCTGGCCCTGGAAAAACCCGGCTGCACTCACCTGCTGCCGAAATCCGCCGCCCACGGCCACTGGCTGGTGGCGTGGAACGACAACCCGGACGACGCCAGCGCGGGCTTCGTGCGCGATCAGCCGAACGCCGAAACCAGCATCAGCGACTACGACATCAACCTGCCGCAAGTGCTGAACAACGAACTGCGCAAAATCCTCGTCGGCGGCGACAAGGCCAACGGCGGCCTGGCGATCCCGGTCGTGGAAGTGCCGGCCGGTCAGGCCAACGACACCGTGACCCTGTTCCTCTCCGGCGACGGCGGCTGGCGCGACCTCGACCGCGACGTGGCGGGCGAAATGGCCAAGATCGGCTACCCGGTGGTCGGCATCGACACCCTGCGCTACTACTGGCAGCACAAGAGCCCGGAGCAAAGCGCACTCGACCTCACCGAACTGATGCAGCACTACCGGCAGAAATGGGGCACCAAACGCTTCATCCTCACCGGTTATTCGTTCGGCGCTGACGTCCTGCCGGCGATCTACAACCGCCTGCCAGAGAACGAACAGCAACGCGTCGACGCGATCATCCTGCTCGCCTTCGCCCGCACCGGCAGCTTCGAAATCGAAGTCGAAGGCTGGCTGGGCAACGCCGGCAAAGAAGCCGCGACCGGCCCGGAAATGGCCAAGCTGCCAGCGGCCAAGGTTGTGTGCATCTATGGCGAAGAAGAGACCGATGAAAGTGGCTGCACCGACAAGACTGCTGTCGGCGAAGCGGTGAAACTGCCCGGCGGGCATCACTTCGATGAGAACTATCCAGCGCTGGCCAAGCGTTTGGTGGACTTGATTCAGAAGCGCCAGAGCAAGGACTCGGTCGCCGAAGAGTGATCTGAAGCGCATCCACAAAAAGCCCCCGCAACTTCACGGTTGCGGGGGCTTTTTACATCCCAACAGCCACCAAAATCCCTGTGGGAGCGAGCCTGCTCGCGAAAGCGGTGGGTCAGTTTACAGATTCGGCGACTGACACTACGCCTTCGCGAGCAGGCTCGCTCCCACAGGGGAATTGCGCTGGATTCAGCGGTTTTGTGGCAAGGCTCGTAAATTTCTTGACTCTTCAGGAAACTAAAATCACCAAATGTCCACATTCCATAAAACGTGGACACCTGCTTAATTGGCATTATCGAATCGTCAACTCCACACTCATTCATCTACCGAACAAATACCCACAAAATCGCCAGCAACGTTTAGTTTCGTTTACTTCCGGTCTCGCAATATCAGATGACGCCCACAGACCTTGTAGGCAAACTCCGAAACTCTTGTTGGGCCGCTGTGCCGCTCTATTGCGCTGTTTTTCGACGGGATACTCTCCGGACGTCGCTGACCCATTCAGCGATCGGGCTTGGTAACCCGGTGGAATAAGGCGCAACAGCGCACCCGACACGACTCAGGCGAAATCCCGTCCGAGCCCCTGTGTTATGGCAGCTGTGTGTGGGACGCTTTCGAGCGTGCCGGTTTCCTTGGTTCCCCGGTTTACCAACCTGCGCACAGCTGCCACCCATTCGCTTGGTATCGGATGCGGCAGCTCTCGAAATCAAGGGAACTGACAATGAGCAATCCATCTGATCTTAAAACCATCGGCTTCACTCCTTTCCTCTACAACTCGGATCAAGCGTTCTTCAATGTCCGCTCCGGCGTCCCGATCATCAATGCCTTGTCCCAATCCTCCGACCTGCTGTCCCTTGCCAAATCCTTCGCAGAAGACGCCGCCTTCATCAGAGACACCGACCGCCATGCCTGGGCCGCGCATTACCTGACCGTGATGGGCAAAGCCTTGGTTGATGACGTGATCCAAGCGCTGATCCCACGACCTGCGCGGACGAAGACTGAATCTGAAGCTGATCTGTCTGAACGCACCTCTTGATTCAACCCAATACCCTGTGGGAGCGAGCCTGCTCGCGAATGCGGTGGTTCAGCCACCACATGCTTCGACTGACACTACGCCTTCGCGAGCAGGCTCGCTCCCACAGGGAATCAGCGGTGGTTTGAGGGATTGGGCACAGGCACAAAAAAGCCCCCGCCAACCACAAGGCTGACAGGGGCTTTTCAGTTGAGGTCAGGCTTACATCTCCACCTGCGTCCCCAACTCAATCACCCGGTTCAACGGCAAATTAAAGAACCGCAAATTGCCATTGGCATTCTTCAACATGAACGCAAACAACGCCTCACGCCAACGCGCCATGCCTTCCAGCTTCGAAGCAATCACCGTCTCGCGGCTGAGGAAGTAGGTGGTACGCATCGGACTGAAGTCCAGATCATCCAGATGACACAGCTTCAACGCCTGCGGCACGTCGGGCTCGTCGGTGAAGCCGAAGTGCAGGATCACCCGGAAGAAGCCTTCACCGTGCGCTTCCACTTCAAAACGCCGCGATGGCGGTACGCGCGGGATGTCTTCGTAGACCACCGTCAGCAACACCACTTGCTCATGCAACACCTGGTTATGCAGCAGGTTGTGCAACAAGGCATGGGGCACGGCGTCGGAGCGTGCGGTGAGGAACACCGCGGTGCCTTGCACCCGATGCGGCGGTTGCACGCGGATGCTGCTGATGAAGATCGGCAGCGGCAGCGCGCCTTCGTCGAGGCGTTCGACCAGCAGCTGTTTGCCGCGCTTCCAGGTGGTCATCAGCACGAACAGCGCGATACCGGCGATCACCGGGAAAGCGCCGCCCTGGACGATCTTCGGTACGTTGGCAGCGAAATACAGACCATCCACCAACAGGAAGCCGATCAACACCGGCACCGCAAGGATCGGTGGCCATTTCCACAGCAGCAGCATGACCGCCGACACCAGAATGGTGGTCATCAGCATAGTGCCGGTCACTGCGACGCCGTAGGCCGAGGCCAGTGCACCGGAGGATTCGAAGCCCAGCACCAACAGCACCACGCCGACCATCAGCGCCCAGTTCACCGCGCCGATGTAGATCTGGCCTTGTTCGTCGCTGGAGGTGTGCTGGATGTACATGCGCGGGATGTAACCGAGCTGGATCGCCTGACGGGTCAGGGAGAACGCGCCGGAAATCACCGCTTGCGAAGCGATCACCGTGGCCAGGGTCGACAGGCCGACCAGCGGAATCAGCGCCCAGCTCGGCGCCAGCAGATAGAACGGGTTGCGCGCGGCTTCCGGGTTTTCCAGCAGCAATGCGCCCTGGCCGAAGTAGTTGAGCACCAGGGCCGGCAGCACCAGCAGAAACCAGGCGCGGGCGATCGGCTTGCGACCGAAGTGGCCCATGTCGGCGTACAGCGCTTCCGCGCCGGTCAGCGCCAGCACTACCGCGCCGAGGATCGCTACGCCCATGCCTGGGTGCACGACGAAAAAATTCACCGCCCACATCGGGTTAAGCGCATGCAGCACTTCCGGCGTGTGGCTGATGCCGTACACACCGAGCGCGCCGAGGACGAGGAACCAGGTAACCATGATCGGCCCGAACAGAATACCGATCCGCGCGGTACCGTGGCGCTGGATCAGAAACAGCGCGACCAGCACCACCAGCGACAGCGGCACCACCCAGTGATCAATGCCGTCAAACGCCAGGCCAAGGCCTTCGATCGCCGACAGCACCGAAATGGCCGGGGTGATCATGCTGTCGCCATAGAACAGCGCTGCGCCGATCAGCCCGCACACCACCAACAGCGTGCGCAGGCGCTTGCGCCCCGCCGCTGCCCGCCGAGCCAGTGCGGTCAGGGCCATGATGCCGCCCTCGCCCTGGTTGTCGGCGCGCAGGACGAACATCATGTACTTGATCGAGACAACCCAGATCAGCGACCAGAAGATCAACGACAGAATGCCCAGCACACCGTCGTGATTGACCGGCACGCCGTAACCGCCGGAAAACACTTCCTTGAGGGTGTACAACGGGCTCGTGCCGATGTCGCCATAAACCACCCCGACCGCCGCGACCAGCATGCTCAGCGGTCTGCTTGCCGAACCCTCGGCGCCCGCCGCATGACTACTTGCCTGACCCATCCAACACTCCTGATCTCGATACCGGCTTCTTTGATGGAAGCACTATGCTTTGAGTTGCAGCATGCGCTGTTTTACCTGTTGTTACAGACCAATGATTGACTGCACGAAATCGGTAAAGCTCAACGGCGCGAAGCATAGCGCAGCACTCGTCGTATTTCCCCGTATAAAGCTGGTCAAGTGCGTTGCCCGCCGCTAGAATTGCGCACTTTTTGATCAGAGGCGCGCCCTAAGCGCCCATCCGTCGGCTTGCGCACCAAGCAAGCGACGTCACAAAACACCGAGGTTAGACATGTCCACCACTCCTGCGCCGGCCAATCCAAAGGTTGGCTTTGTATCTCTGGGTTGCCCGAAAGCACTGGTCGACTCCGAGCGCATCCTGACCCAGCTGCGCATGGAAGGCTATGACGTGGTGTCCACCTATCAGGACGCCGACGTCGTGGTGGTCAACACCTGCGGTTTCATCGATTCGGCCAAGGCCGAGTCGCTGGAAGTGATCGGCGAAGCGATCAAGGAAAACGGCAAGGTCATCGTTACCGGCTGCATGGGCGTGGAAGAAGGCAACATCCGCGACGTACACCCGAGCGTGCTGGCCGTGACCGGCCCGCAGCAGTACGAGCAAGTGGTCAACGCCGTGCACGAAGTGGTGCCGCCGCGTCAGGATCACAACCCGCTGATCGACCTGGTGCCGCCGCAAGGCATCAAACTGACCCCGCGCCACTACGCGTACCTGAAGATTTCCGAAGGCTGCAACCACAGCTGCTCGTTCTGCATCATCCCGTCGATGCGCGGCAAACTGGTCAGCCGTCCGGTCGGTGATGTGCTCGACGAGGCTCAGCGCCTGGTCAAATCCGGCGTCAAAGAGCTGCTGGTGATCTCGCAAGACACCAGCGCCTACGGCGTCGACGTGAAATACCGCACCGGCTTCTGGAACGGCGCGCCGGTGAAAACCCGCATGACCGAGCTTTGCGAAGCACTGAGCACGCTGGGCGTCTGGGTCCGCCTGCACTACGTTTACCCGTACCCGCACGTCGACGAGCTGATCCCGCTGATGGCCGCCGGCAAGATCCTGCCGTACCTGGATATCCCGTTCCAGCACGCCAGCCCGAAAGTACTGAAGTCGATGAAACGTCCGGCGTTCGAAGACAAGACCCTGGCGCGCATCAAGAACTGGCGCGAAATCTGCCCGGACCTGATCATCCGTTCGACCTTCATCGTCGGCTTCCCGGGCGAAACCGAAGAAGACTTCCAGTACCTGCTCAACTGGCTGACCGAAGCCCAGCTCGACCGCGTCGGCTGCTTCCAGTACTCGCCGGTGGATGGCGCACCGGCCAACGATCTGGATCTGGAAGTGGTCCCGGACGACGTCAAGCAAGACCGTTGGGAACGCTTCATGGCGCACCAGCAGGCGATCAGCTCGGCACGTCTGCAGATGCGCATTGGTCGTGAGATTGAAGTGCTGGTGGATGAGGTGGACGAGCAAGGCGCGGTCGGCCGTTGCTTCTTCGACGCCCCGGAAATCGATGGCAACGTGTTTATTGATAACGGCAGCAACCTGAAGCCGGGCGACAAGGTCTGGTGCAAGGTGACTGACGCTGACGAATATGATCTGTGGGCTGAGCAGATCTGATCTGAAGATCAAAAGCCCCTCACCCCAGCCCTCTCCCAGAGGGAGAGGGAGCTGACCGTGTTGTTCTTTCTAGGTACATCGACCTGAGCTATCCGGTCGAACTCAGGTTTGAAAAGCACGAAGTTCAGCTCCCTTCCCCCTCGCCCTCTCTGGGGGAGAAGGGACTGATCGAGGTGCTCTTCAGAATGACGGCGACTTGAAATATCGAGTCGAACTCAGGCTTTGAACAGCACGAAGATCAGCTCCCTTCCCCCTCGCCCCCTCTGGGGGAGAGGGTTGGGGTGAGGGGGAGAAATCTTGCTGGCGACAGAAATAGCCAGCCAGACACCGCAACAAATCCAAAAAGCCCCGCTCTTTTCCGAGATACGGGGCTTTTTTGCGGCTATCGTTTAGCGGGGGACGGACTCCCTTGAACCGCACAAGAGGCACACGCACATGCGTCAGCATTCGGTCATCCACACACCGAAAATCAGCGATTACGAAGAACTGACCCGGGTCTGGGAGGCCTCGGTCCGTGCAACTCATCGGTTCCTGCCGGACAGCTATATCGAGCTGCTGCGCAATCTGGTGCTCACCCGCTATCTCGACGCGGTAATGCTGATCTGCACCAAGGACCGCCAGCAGCGCATCACCGGGTTTGCCGGTGTCGCGGCGGGCAAGATTGAAATGCTGTTCATCGATCCCGACCATCGTGGTCAGGGACTGGGCAAGCAATTGCTCCGCTATGCGATCGAACGGCTCAATGCCGATGAACTCGACGTCAACGAACAGAATCCGCAAGCCTTGGGCTTTTACGAGAAACAGGGCTTCGAGGTGATCGGCCGCTCCGAGGTCGATGGCATGGGCCAGCCGTATCCGCTACTGCATATGCGCTTGCGGCAGTCCCAACAGCGCGCGAACCATGCCTGACACAACCTGGAACCCTGTGGGAGCTGGCTTGCCAGCGATGCAGACGCCGCGGTGTACGAGAAATACCGAGTTGATACCATCGCAGGCAAGCCAGCTCCCACAGGGAATACCAACACCCTGCAAATGGAACCGGGCTTAACCGCTTCCACACAGGTACAATGCCCACCCCTTTTTTGTTACGGCCCCGTCATGACTGACCCGATCCGCCTCTCCAAACGCCTCATCGAACTGGTCGGTTGCTCCCGCCGGGAGGCCGAGCTGTTCATCGAGGGCGGCTGGGTCACCGTGGACGGCGAAGTCATCGATGAGCCGCAATTCAAGGTCGGCGAGCAAAAGGTCGAGCTCGACAAGGACGCCAAGGCCACCGCGCCGGAGCCGGTGACCATCCTGCTTAACGCGCCCGCCGGCATGGATGTCGACAGCGCCATGCAATCGCTCAGCGCCGAAACCCTCAGCGAAGAGCATCGCTACGGCAAGCGTCCGTTGCGCGGGCATTTCCTGCGCCTGACCGCCAGCGCCGACCTGCAGCCCAAGGCCAGCGGCCTGCTGGTGTTCACCCAAGACTGGAAAATCCTGCGCAAACTCACCGCCGACGCGGCGAAGATCGAGCAGGAATACATCGTCGAAGTCGAAGGTGAGATGGCTGCCCACGGCCTCAACCGCCTGCAACATGGCCTGACGCACAAGGGCAAGGAGCTGCCGCCGGTCAAGGCCAGCTGGCAGAACGAAAACCGCCTGCGCTTCGCCATGAAAAACCCGCAGCCGGGAATCATCGCGCAGTTCTGCGAAGCGGTCGGCCTGAAGGTCATCGGCATCCGCCGCATCCGCATCGGCGGCGTGTCGATCGGCAAGGTCCCGGTTGGCCAATGGCGCTACCTGTCCGGCAAAGAGAAGTTCTAGAACTTCCACTGCCGCCACACATTCCGGCAGCGCCCGCGAGCGCTGCCCACAACGCATCAGGAATACCGACATGGTTCATAACGACGTACTGCGCAGCGTGCGCTACATGCTCGACATCAGCGACAAGAAAGTTGTCGAGATCATCAAACTGGGCGGCATGGACGTCACGCTCGCCGATGTCATCACCTGGCTCGACAAGAAAGAAGAAGACGAAGAAGGCTTCGTACGCTGCCCGGACGAAGTCATCGCGCACTTCCTCGACGGCCTGGTGATCTTCAAACGCGGCAAGGACGAAAGCCGTCCGCCGCAGCCGATCGAAGTGCCGGTGACCAACAACATCATCCTGAAAAAACTGCGTGTGGCCTTCGAACTGAAAGAAGACGACATGCACGCGATCCTCAAAGCCGCCGAGTTTCCGGTGTCCAAGCCCGAACTGAGCGCTCTGTTCCGCAAGGTCGGCCACACCAACTACCGTCCGTGCGGCGATCAGTTGCTGCGCAACTTCCTCAAGGGTCTGACCCTGCGCGTTCGCCCGGCCTGATGCCCTTCTGCGGTGGCGACTGATGGTCGCCACCGCAGCGCATGACCGTTCATTCCCTTCGAAAATAGTGGCTCCGTTTTTTGCGGCTGGCGACTAGGGTGTATTGACCCCTAGCCCTCAGGATTCGCCATGCACCCGTACTTTTCCCTGCAAGGCCGCACCGCTCTGGTGACCGGCGGCACCCGTGGTATCGGCAAAATGATCGCCAAGGCCTTTGTCGAGGCTGGCGCCCGAGTGTTCGTCTGCTCCCGCGACGCCGAAGCCTGTCATCAAACGGCGCAAGAACTCAGTGCCTTCGGCACTTGCCACGGCGTGGCGGCGAATCTGGCGACGGAAGAAGGAGTGCAGGAACTGGCCGCGCGCTTGGCCGAGCAGATCACGCATCTGGACATTCTGGTGAACAACGCCGGCACCACGTGGGGCGCGCCGCTGGAGAGTTATCCGGTCAAGGGCTGGGAAAAGGTCATGCAGCTCAACGTGACGTCGGTGTTCAGTTGCATCCAGCAGTTTCTGCCGTTGTTGCGCAAGGCTGGTTCGGCGGCGAATCCGGCGCGGATCATCAATATCGGTTCGGTGGCGGGGATTTCTTCGTTTGGCGAGCAGGCTTACGCCTATGGGCCGAGCAAGGCCGCTCTGCATCAGTTGTCGCGAATTCTGGCGCGAGAACTGGTGAGCCAGCACATCAACGTCAACGTGATTGCGCCGGGACGATTTCCGAGCAAGATGACCCAGCATATTGGTAATGATGAACATGCGTTGGCTGAGGATACGGCGCTGATTCCGATGAAGCGCTGGGGGCGTGAGGAAGAGATGGCGGCGCTGGCGATCAGCCTGGCGAGTACGGCGGGGGCTTATATGACCGGGAATATCATTCCTCTTGATGGTGGGTTCAGCCTCTGACATCGGCGGTGTGACTATCGCTGGCAAGCCAGCTCCCACAGGGTTCTTGGGTGTTTGAACAATCCGGGTTCACTCAAAAACCTGTGGGAGCTGGCTTGCCAGCGATGGCGTCCGCCCTGTCACCACCAGACTTGAAGCGAGCCGGGTTATCATGCCCGCCCTACCCGCTTCGATCCCAGACCATGACTTACAGCGTCTCCCCCATCGGCTTCGTGCGCTCCTGCTTCAAGGAGAAGTTCGCCATCCCCCGCCAGCCACAACTGGCCCCGGCCGCCCGTGGCGTGCTGGAACTGGTCGCGCCGTTCGACCAGGGTGACGCCGTGCAGGGGCTGGAGCAGGTCAGCCATGTGTGGCTGTTGTTTCTGTTCCACCAAGCCCTGGAAGACAAACCGCGACTGAAAGTGCGCCCGCCACGCCTGGGCGGCAACAAGTCGATGGGCGTGTTCGCCACCCGCGCCACGCACCGGCCGAACGGCATTGGCCAGTCGGTGGTGAAGCTGGACAGGGTCGAAGGTAATCGGCTGTTTATCTCCGGGATCGATCTTCTCGACGGCACACCGGTGCTGGATATCAAACCGTATGTGCCGTATGCCGACATCATCCCTGGGGCAACCAATGACATCGCCAGCGCGGCGCCGCAGTTGATCGACGTCCAGTGGGTGGAGTCAGCCTTGAAACAAGCGCACACCCACGCTCAGCGGCTTGAAGAGCCATTGGTTGAGTTGATCGAGCAGTGCCTGGCGCAGGATCCGCGTCCGGCGTATCAGACACCGGCGCCGGAACGTGAATATGGTGCGCAGTTCTGGGATCTGGACGTGCGCTGGCATTACCCGACGCCCGAACAGATCCGCGTGCTGGAAGTCATCCCGGCCAAGGCATAAAACCCGCAAACGAAAAAGCCCGCGCTGCCTTCTCAGGCAACGCGGGCTTTTACTGTCACACCCAAAAACCAACTGTGGGAGCGAGCCTGCTCGCGAAGGCGTCGTGTCAGTCAACATCAATCTTAATGACAGACTGCTTTCGCGAGCGGGCTCGCTCCCACAGGTATCGCAGGTTATTTTTCGACGAACGCACGCTCGATCAGGTAATCACCCGGCTCGCGCATCCGCGCCGAGATTTTCAGGCCGAAGCTGTCGAGCACTTCGCTGGTCTCGTCGAGCATGCTTGGGCTGCCGCAGATCATTGCGCGGTCGTCCTGCGGGTTGATGGGTGGCAGGCCGATATCGCTGAACAGCTTGCCGCTGCGCATCAGGTCGGTCAGGCGGCCCTGATTCTCGAACGGCTCGCGGGTCACGGTCGGGTAGTAGATCAACTTGTCACGCAGCGCCTCGCCGAAGAATTCGTTCTGTGGCAAATGCTCGGTGATAAATTCGCGGTAGGCGACTTCGTTGACGTAACGCACACCGTGAACCAGGATCACTTTCTCAAAGCGCTCGTAGGTTTCCGGGTCCTGAATGACGCTCATGAACGGCGCCAGACCGGTGCCGGTGCTCAGCAGGTACAGGTGCTTGCCCGGGTTCAGGTCATCAAGAACCAGCGTGCCGGTAGGCTTCTTCGAGATGATGATCTCGTCGCCTTCCTTCAAGTGCTGCAATTGGGAGGTCAGCGGACCGTCCTGCACCTTGATGCTGAAGAACTCGAGATGCTCTTCCCAGTTCGGGCTGGCGATCGAGTAAGCGCGCATAAGCGGGCGGCCATTGGGCTGTTGCAGGCCGATCATCACGAACTGACCGTTCTCGAAGCGCAGGCCCGGATCGCGGGTGCACTTGAAGCTGAACAGAGTGTCGTTCCAGTGATGAACACTGAGGACACGCTCGTGGTTCATGTTGCTCATGTACGTTTGACTCCTGGAGATTGGTCTGCGCGGCTCAATGAGGCTCAACGTGCGCAATTGCATCGCATTCTAATAGCGACGACAATATCTGTTAACTGGATTATTAAGATAAGGGTTATCGGTTATATCGATATGCGATTTACTCTCCGTCAACTGCAAGTCTTCGTCGCCGTCGCCCAGCAGGAAAGCGTATCCCGTGCTGCGGGTCTGCTCAACCTCTCGCAATCGGCGGCCAGCACTTCGATCACCGAGCTCGAGCGCCAGTCCAGCTGCCAGCTGTTCGACCGCGCCGGCAAACGCCTGAGCCTCAACGCCCTCGGCAAACAACTGTTGCCGCAAGCGGTGGCCCTGCTCGACCAGGCCAAGGAAATCGAAGACCTGCTTAATGGCAAATCCGGTTTCGGCTCGTTATCAGTGGGGGCGACGCTGACCATTGGCAACTATCTGGCCACCCTGCTGATCGGCAGCTTCATGCAGCGCCACCCGGAAAGTCAGGTCAAGCTGCACGTGCAGAACACTGCCAATATCGTGCAGCAGGTCGCCCACTACGAAATTGATCTGGGTCTAATCGAAGGCGATTGCAGCCACCCGGACATCGAAGTGCAGAGTTGGGTCGAGGATGAGCTGGTGGTGTTTTGCGCGCCGCAGCATCCGTTGGCCAAACGCGGCAGTGCGACAATGGAAGAGCTGACCCATGAGGCATGGATTCTGCGGGAACAGGGTTCCGGCACGCGGCTGACCTTCGACCAGGCCATGCGTCACCATCGCAGCGCGCTGAATATTCGTCTCGAGCTGGAACACACCGAAGCGATCAAACGTGCAGTGGAATCTGGCTTGGGGATTGGCTGCATTTCGCGGCTGGCGCTGCGCGATGCCTTCCGGCGCGGCAGTCTGGTGCCGGTGGAGACGCCGGATCTGGACCTGGCCCGGCAGTTCTATTTCATCTGGCACAAACAGAAGTACCAGACTTCAGCGATGCGCGAGTTTCTCGAGCTGTGCCGAGCATTCACCGCCGGGGTGCAGCGCAGCGACGAGATCGTTTTGCCGACGATTGCTTAAAGCAGAATCACTGCCCACACCAAAGCGATCATGCTCAGTGCGACAAATTGCGCGGCACTGCCCATGTCCTTGGCGTTTTTCGACAGCGGGTGCAATTCCAGCGAGATGCGGTCAATGGCCGCTTCCACCGCCGAATTCAGCAACTCGACAATCAGCGCCAGCAAACACACGGCAATCAACAGCGCCTGCTCGACCCGGCTGACATTGAGGAAGAATGTCAGCGGAATCAGCACCACGTTGAGCAGCACCAGTTGGCGGAATGCCGCTTCGCCAGTGAAGGCGGCGCGCAGGCCATCGAGCGAATAGCCGGACGCGTTGAGGATGCGTTTCAGGCCGGTCTGGCCCTTGAAAGGTGACATAAGAAAGAAACCAGCCAAAAAGGTGTGGGGAAGCTAGATCAACGAAAGTCAAAAAAGCGTGAAACCGCCAGCCATCACTGGCTCGGAATTGACTCAAGTTGTTGCAGCAGTAAAGCCGCTTGCGTGCGAGTGCGCACGTTCAATTTGCGAAAGATCGCCGTGACGTGGGCCTTGATGGTCGCTTCCGACACGCTCAGCTCATAAGCGATCTGCTTGTTCAGCAGACCTTCGCAGACCATGGTCAGCACGCGGAACTGTTGCGGCGTCAGGCTGGCGAGGCCATCACTGGCAGCTTTCGCCTCATCCGACACGCTGACTGCTTCGAACGCTTGCGGCGGCCAGAACACGTCGCCATCGAGCACCTTGCGCACCGCTTCCTGAATCACGCTCAGATCGCTGGATTTGGGAATGAAGCCACTGGCGCCGAACTCGCGGGATTTGACCATCACCGAAGCTTCTTCCTGGGCCGAGACCATCACCACCGGAATCTGCGGATACTGCCCGCGCAGCAGCACCAGCCCGGAAAAACCGTAGGCGCCGGGCATGTTCAGGTCCAGCAGGACCAGATCCCAGTCAGCCTTCTCGGTCAGGCGCGCTTCCAGTTCGGCAATGCTCGCCACCTCCACCAGTCGCACGTCCGGGCCAAGGCCCAGCGTGACCGCTTGGTGCAGGGCGCTGCGAAACAGGGGGTGATCATCGGCAATCAGGATGTCGTATGTGGCCATTTTTCAAATGATCCTGTTTTTGATGGCAGACGCGGTAGATTCCGGTCTGGCCAAAGCAACTCGAGACAACGCTTGGAAGCGATATCCACAGGGGCACGTTCGACGCCAATCAACAGCAAACACGGCGTCTCAAACCTTGGCCGCACCCTAATCGGCGCCAAGCATGCCCAGCGCAGCCGGGGTGGTCAAGCAAGATGGCCAGCGCTGTCGACAGTATGGGCCACTATCGGGCCAACTCCGGCTGCGGCTTTCGTATATAGGGCAGCAGCTCGGCATGGGCGGGCGTTGATTCATTCATGTCCAGTTGCTGCTTGGCACCGAGGTAATGCTGGCTGAACACATCGAAATAGGCGTCCAGCGCCGAGGCGGCATCGCTGTCACCGGCCAGCTCCAGGCACAACGCAGCGACTTCGGCGGTGCACAGGTGCTCGCTGCGGGTCGAACGGCGCAAGCGATAGCGCGAGAGTTTGTCGGGCAGCAGGCTGAGGATTGGCAAGCGGTCGAAATACGGACTCTTGCGAAAGATCTTGCGCGCCTCGGTCCAGGTCGCATCGAGCAAAATGAACAGCGGGCGCTTGCTGCTATCGACTGTCACCGTGTTGGTCACCCGCGACGGTTCGACATACTCACCCGGAAACACCAGGTACGGCTGCCATTGCGGATCGTTGAGCAGTGCAAGCATCTGCGGGTCGGGCTCGGTGCGTGACCAGATGAACGCATGGTTGTCGCGCACCACATCGGCAATCAGCCAACCGGTGTTGCTTGGCTTGAACACTTCCTTGCCGGTCATGATCAGGCACACGCCGGAACGGGTGTCGACGCTTGGCCGCCACGCGCACAGGCAATGACTGATGATGACCCGGCAATCGCGGCAACGCTCGGAGCGAAAGCCGCGCGCCTGAATCGGCTTGATGCCTTCGTCCTCGCGCTGATCGCGCAGGCGGGCCACGGCGTTGGGGGCATGGTTCATCGCAGGCAACACCGGCTGACAGGGAAACTCGACACGAAAAACACTCGGCAGGGCAATAAAGGCCGGCAGTTTACCAGAGCGTCGGCCACAAGCCTGTACCGTCCAGACCGGCTCCCCTATAATTCGCCGCCACTGAACGCACCGCCCCGTGACGGGTCGAACCACCAGTCACCGAATCAGGAGAGTTTCATGCTGCGCCTTATCGTTCCCACCGCTGCCATTCTGCTGGCGTCGTCCTTTACCGCTCAGGCTGCGTCCCTGAGTGAGCAGAATCTGAACCGAGAGCTGCGCAACGTCGCCGCCCAAAGCAGCGTCGGCACGCCACGGGCGATCAATGAAGACATTCTTGATCAAGGCTACACCGTCGAAGGCACGCAGCTGATCAACCATCTGAGCGTGCAAAAGAGCCACGCCGACAAGATGCGCGCCGATCCCAAGGCTGTGTATTTCCAGTTGGGCGCGTCGGTGTGCAACAACCCGTCGTACCGCAAGCTGATGGCCAAGGGCGCGATCATGCGTTACGACTTCACCGAAGTGAAAACCAACAAAGCGATCGGCTCGGCCAGTTACCAGGAATCCGATTGCCCGAAAGCCGCGCCAGCGAAGAAGAAGTAATCAGCGCGAAGCCTTGGCGCGCCGCTGCTCATCCTCGGCGCGCAATTCCGCCACTAGCGCCTGCAGATAGCGCGAGCGACGCTCGCCGCCGGCCAATCGTCGGCAGCACTCTTCTTCGAGACTCAATTGATGCGTCTCGGCCGACTCCTGCAACATTCGATACAACTGCGTATCGATCTCCAGAACCACTCTGACCATGCATCCCGCCTCCTTGCCACCCACGAATCCTTGAATTGCTTTGCCTTGCGCAAACGCAAGGTTGTCTTGCGACGTCTGTATTTGAGTAAATCAGAGTGATGGCCCTTTGCGATACGTTCAGACGAGCGGCGGGGCTTTGGCGCAAATCAGTAAGCGGTTGCCAGACAAAACGTTACAGCGCACTGTTCAAGTCAGCGCGAATGCGTGCGAGGGTCTAGATTGAGAGTATTCCCGATCATTCGTTAACGGCAGAAATGGAACTGCCGGCCCTGTGTGTTTTTGCAGTGCGACCCGGACGCTGGTTGTCCGGGCTACCCGCCCTGTACAGAAGGAGACGTTGAATGCCTTATCAACCGAACGACCTCTTGAGCCGTCATTTTCAGGAAAGCGGCGACCTCATCAGCCAGGTCGAAGCCCAACTCAGTCATATTTCCACCAACAGCCCGAACATCCCCATCTACCGTGACATGATCCTGACCGTGCTGCGCATGGCTCAGGAAGACCACAACCGCTGGAACGCCAAGATCACCCTGCAAGCCCTGCGTGAACTGGAGCAAGCATTTCGTGTACTCGAGCAATTCAAGGGGCGGCGCAAAGTTACCGTGTTCGGCTCGGCACGTACGCCAGTGGAGCATCCGCTGTATGCAATGGCCCGCGAACTCGGCGCAGCACTGACACGCGCAGAGATGATGGTCATCACCGGCGCCGGCGGCGGCATCATGGCCGCCGCCCACGAAGGAGCCGGTCGAGATCACAGCTTGGGTTTCAATATCACCCTGCCCTTCGAACAACATGCAAACCCTACTGTCGACGGCACCGACAATCTGTTGCCATTCCACTTTTTCTTCACCCGCAAACTGTTCTTCGTCAAAGAGGCCGATGCGCTGGTGCTGTGCCCGGGCGGGTTTGGCACCCTTGATGAAGCGCTGGAAGTGCTGACGCTGATTCAGACCGGCAAAAGCCCATTGGTGCCGGTGGTGTTGCTGGATGTTCCGGGCGGGACGTTCTGGCAAGGCGCGCTGGACTTCATCCGCAATCAGCTGGAAGAAAACCGCTACATCCTGCCGACCGATATGAAGCTGATGCGACTGGTCTACAGCGTTGAAGAAGCGGTGGAAGAGATCAATCAGTTCTACAGCAACTTCCACTCCAGCCGCTGGCTCAAGCGGCAATTTGTGATTCGCATGAACCACAAGCTCAGCGACCACGCACTGGCGCGGATGCAGGAGGAGTTTGCTGATCTGTGCCTGAGCGACCAGTTCCACCAACATGCCTACAGCGGCGAAGAACACGACGATGCGCAGTTCAGCCATCTGGCACGGCTGGCCTTTGCCTTCAATGGCCGTACCCATGGTCGTCTGAGGGAGTTGGTGGACTTTATCAATCTGCCGGAAAACTGGGCCGATTCAAAACCGCCCACTGCACAACGCTCACGCGAGCCTTTCAACGTAATTTGAAGGCAAAAAAAAGGCCCGCTATTTTCTAAAAAATAGCGGGCCTTTTTTGTTGAATCGGTCTAATCGTCCATCCCTCGACCGCTGAACAAGCGGTTGATCATCTCCATCGAGAACCCCCGATACGCCAGAAACCGGCCTTGCCTGGCCCGTTCTTTCGCATCAATCGGTAAATGTCCGGAGAACTTACGTTGCCACGTATCCTGAAGCTGCGCCTGCCAATTGATACCACTTTCGCGCAGGGCGATTTCGATATCGGTACGTTGCAAACCCCGCTGGCTGAGCTCCTCGCGAATTCGCAGGGGGCCATAGCCAGAACGGGCACGGTAGGAGACAAAACTTTCAAGGTAACGGGCTTCGGAAAGCAGACCCTCTTCCGTCAAACGGTCGAGGGCTGTTTCGATCAGCTCCGCCTCGGCGCCGCGCTGACGCAGCTTACGCGTCAACTCGACTCGACCATGCTCGCGACGTGCGAGCAGGTCCATGGCGGTTCGCCGCACCGCGACGAGGGTATCCAGTACGGCGGTGGTCATCGCTGGTATCAGAGATCAGCGTCGGCCAGGTCGTCTTCGGTCTCTTTGACCGCCGAGGCCTTGGAATCCGCGATCACCGCTGGCGACAGCAGCTTGTCACGCAGCTGCTTCTCGAGCTTCGCGGCGATTTCCGGGTTGTCCGCCAGGAACTTGGCCGAGTTGGCCTTGCCCTGACCGATCTTGGTGCCTTCGTAAGCGTACCAGGCGCCGGACTTCTCGACAAAACCGTGCAGCACACCCAGGTCGATCATCTCGCCGTTGAGGTAGATGCCTTTGCCGTAAAGAATCTGGAACTCGGCCTGACGGAACGGCGAAGCCACCTTGTTCTTCACAACCTTGACGCGGGTTTCGCTGCCGACCACTTCGTCGCCTTCCTTCACCGCACCGGTACGGCGGATGTCGAGACGAACCGAAGCGTAGAACTTCAACGCGTTACCACCGGTGGTGGTTTCCGGGCTGCCGAACATCACGCCGATTTTCATACGGATCTGGTTGATGAAAATGACCAGGCAGTTGGCGTTCTTGATGTTACCGGTGATTTTACGCAGCGCCTGAGACATCAGACGTGCTTGCAGGCCGACGTGCATGTCGCCCATTTCACCTTCGATTTCAGCCTTCGGTACCAGTGCCGCCACGGAGTCGACGATGATCACGTCAACGGCATTGGAGCGCACCAGCATGTCGGTGATTTCGAGGGCCTGTTCGCCGGTGTCCGGCTGGGAAACCAGCAGGTCGTCAACGTTGACGCCCAGCTTGCCGGCGTACTCTGGATCGAGGGCGTGCTCGGCGTCGACGAATGCGCAGGTCGCGCCGGCTTTTTGCGCCTGGGCGATCACGGACAAGGTCAGTGTGGTTTTACCGGAGGATTCAGGACCGTAGATTTCAACAATACGGCCTTTTGGCAGACCGCCGATGCCGAGTGCGATGTCCAGACCCAGAGAGCCAGTAGAGATGGCCGGGATCGCCTGACGGTCCTGATCGCCCATACGCATTACGGCACCCTTGCCGAATTGACGTTCGATCTGACCCAGGGCCGCAGCCAAGGCTTTCTTCTTGTTGTCGTCCATTAAAGTCCTCACGTAATCAATAAGGCCTGACGGCCAACACCTGTATAAGTAGCCAGTATTATTCCACAGCGTTCGAAGATCGCCTACCCCTGATTTTCGATTTCTCGTGCCGCTAGTCGCACAAGCCCCTCTAGCGCGGCCTTCACCGTTTGTCGGCGGACTTCATCACGACCGCCGGGGAAGTGCTGAACTTCAGTGTAAACCTCATCGCCCACACCCCAGGCCAGCCACACTGTGCCCACCGGTTTGTTCGGCGTGCCACCGTCGGGGCCGGCGACACCGCTGACCGCCACGGCAAAATGCGCCAGGCTGTGATGCTGCGCACCACGCACCATGGCCTCGACCACCTCGCGACTGACCGCCCCTACCGTCTCGAACAAATCGCCTGGCACATCCAGCTGCCGGGTTTTCTGCCGATTGGAGTACGTCACATAACCCGCTTCAAACCAGGCCGAACTGCCCGGAATCCGCGTAATCGCTTCGGCGATACCGCCACCGGTACAGGACTCGGCGGTAGTGACATGAGCATTGAGCACTTGCAGACGTCGGCCCAGTTCTGCGGCCAGTTGAGTGGTCTCTTTCACGGCGAGCTCCGAATCGTGTGGAATGCCTTCACCGTACACGAGCCGGCCATGCTTTCAATACACAAGATCATTCAAGATGTTCGGGCGCCAGCGCTCTGACATAGGCCTGACAGGCCTGCAACGCAATCAATCCACGGTCGCCGGTGTCGGTGATGGCGATAATTCGTTGAGCATGCGCCGGGTCAAGTCGGGCGCGTACGGTTGCAGGATCCACGCCGCCGGTGCCGGCGGCGGCTGGCACCGCACAGCCGTGGACAACGTCGCCGGCATCGAGAAGGACTGACAGCCGCACATCGGCAGTAGCAAGGCGATCGCGCAAGCGATCCTGATCACGTTGGGCATCGCTCAGCGCTCGATAATGGGTTTGCTCACTGGCCGCGAGCCGCTGCTCCAGTGCCAGGCGTCTATCCTGCTCGGCCTGTTGCGCGGTGGCGGCGGTCTGCGTCAGTTGATTGAGGGTTTCGGCGTTTAACCGCGCCTGCTCGGCCAATTGCCGCCCGTAGCGCCAGTCCTGAAACTGCCATGCCGCTGCAAACGCCCCGGTCACCAGCAGCAACAGACCCATCACGCGCCAGGAGCCGGACATAGCACCGCCCTCGCCCGTGCCCAGATCTCGAGTCGATCCTGCAAGCCATTCAACCCGCCGTTGATCCGGCGGGTGATGGTGTTGAACTGGTCCGCGTCGGCCAGTTCATTCAAGCCCTTCTGCCCCCAGAACCACGCCGCCGATTCGGCCGCCCATTGCGGTTGCTCGAGCAATTCGGGCAACGACAAAAGACGCTCATCGCCAAACAAGCCGAGACTGCACTGACGATAATTTGCCCGGCCGGTGATCTGAATCAGTCCACGCCCGCGATACTTTTGCCCGTCGCCGTCGGCTTCCGGAGTATTGCCCAGACGCAGCGCCAGCGTGCCGGTGTCGTATTTGCTCAGGTACTGGTTGTTGCCCAGTTCGCGCACGTAACGCAATTGGCCCGACTCGTGACCGACCTGTGCCAGAAAAGCCGCGATACGTTTTGGCGTATCGATGCGCTGCCTGGCCATCGCGGTGTTGAGTGGCGAAACAAAAACGCCCGCTTGGGAGCGGGCGTTGGGCATGATGTCGATAAGGTGTTTTTCAGTTAATTGCATGATGCTTGATCCTCCCTGGATGTTGCCCCGATTGAATCACGGCTGGCGGCTGATGCTTGCCAGCCATTTATTTGCCAGAGTTTTCAGGGTGCCGGTTGCACCAGTTTCAGCGAGTACCCCATCCGCCGGTAGCACCTGCCCGCCCGAGAGCTGCCACTGCTGGAACTCTAGCCAGTCGCGATTGTTGGAGTCCTGTGGAATAAATGCACAGTCAGCCAGGCGCAACACGCCGCAAGCGCTTAGTTGATAAGCCATGAGTGTCGCTCCTAGATTTCAGCGTCCGCTGTCCATTCCAGTTGTAAAGTCTGCCCCGGTGCGCTGCCGACTGGCGTGACAGTGGCAAAAGAAATACTACGATCCGTTACGCCTTGAAGTAGCGTGCCGGTGCAAGCTTTGCTGATCGTTTGATTCCAGACCTGATTACTGCTGTCTGCCGGGCTATAGGCAGTGACAGTCGGTTGAACCCTTTTCTGAACCAGAAAGCCGATCGTCATCCCGTATTGGCCGATATTTCCTGCCGGGACCTGAGTAAACGTCGAGATACACGTATTGGTGCCATTATTGGCTTTGACCGGCAACCCGGAAGCAAATGACTTTTCGTAATAGCGCTGACATAACGCCAGCTCCTGCGCTAAGGGATGAAGCTCAAAGGGAGTGGACACAGGCCCCTCCTCCAATTGGATCTGTGTCAGATCGACCGTTTGCAGAACGTTGAGAGGCAGATCGAACGCCAATGTCAGACAGTCGCCGCTGCCTTGCATTTTCCCCGCAATGGCGGGCACCTGAAACGTTGCGGTGTAGCGCGTCCACACTGTGTTCAGTTGAAACGTATCAATCAGTTTCCCAACGGCTGCCGATCCACCTACTCCGAATTGCTGCGCAATCGTTATTTGCAAAGGCCGCACGGCATCGGATCGAGCCCAAAACGTCAGCGTTGCCGTTTTTCCGGCGAGCGTTCTGACCGACTCTATATTCTGGGAGATTTTGTGAACGGTAGCTCCCGCCCCTGCGGACGTTTGCTGCCAGCGCAGGAAACAGGCCGGTTCATCAGAGACCTCGCCTTGCCCGAGCGCAAAATTTTGCCGCGTGATGCTCACTCCGGCGTTTCCGTTCCAGTCACAACGGAAACGATCAGCCACGTACCCGCCGACATTTGGCGCCTGATTGCTCGCACCACGCTGCCAGATTCTGAAATCGCCATTGATCAACAGATTCTTGCGATAGACCTGCACCGGAAACGCTTGCAGCGGATCAGGTCTGGACAACTCTCGAATGGCTTGAGCCAATTGATGGGTCTGATTTTCATCAGGTGTCAGGCCAGCAGCCGTGATTGCATTGAGTATTTCCTCGGTAACACTGTTCCCCCAACTCGCCGGGATCAGTGACCCCGGCGTCCCTGCAATCGGGTCTTCGTCGACAAACCTGCCGTTTTCCAGACCTGAGCCCGGAATGCTTTTCGGATAATCCATATCACGTCCCTAATGATTTAAAGCGCAGCAGGCAGCCAGCTCGGTGCCACCGGCCTATGCGCGCTGGACGGGAAGAATGAGCCTTGCGGCCACTCGCGCAACGCCCGTCGATAAGTTTGCAGTTCGGCATATTGTTCAGTGGTCAATGTTGTGCCGCCGCCGTCCTCCAGTTCATCACGGTCGCGTGCGACCAGGCCGTCAGTGGCGGCAAGCTGGGCGTTGCGCCAGGTGCGCTCGAAGCCTGCGGCCGCCTCTGCCGAAGGAGGCGGTGGATCGACCAGGACCGGATAACCGCTTTCAGCATGCACGCCAATAACTTTCGCGGTGACCGACAGTTGCTGCAGCAGCGAGATCCAATAGGCTTGGGGAATTTCGATGACATCGTCAGGAATGTCCGACGAATTGATACCCGGTACATACACGCCTCGCGTACCGGCGCTGAAAAGCACGTTGGTAGTATTCATTCAATAACCCTTGGCAAAATAAAACACGGTCCAGCCAGCGCCAGGCTGGTTGACCGCGTTGCGCACTTTCAAGCGAACGCCTTGCTTGGTGGCGGTGCCTCCGACAACAATCACGATGGCCGCTTCGCCACCGGCATGGTTGGCGACACATGAGAAAAAACCATTCGGGAAGGAAACCGGGAAATTGACCCACATTTCACCGTTGGCATCCGTAATGCCGGTCCCCCATTGATCTATGTTTCCACTGGCGTGCTTCTGATACCCGGGGTTAGCCGTCAACCCTGAAAACAGTGCGGCATATTTGAGACTCGCGGTGCCGTGGACTGCCCAGACTCCGTTTTCCCTGACGACGGTGGCGCTCTCACCACTGTTCATGACAATCGAGGTCAGTTCAGCTCCTTGCGGGCTTATTTTCGCAATGCCTGTACAGGCAATAGTGACCGGGGCGTTGCTACGGCAATGCAGCGTGAACGTTGCGCCATTGGGAACTGACTTGATGTCTGGCAAAGACACGGTATAGGCCGAGTTTCCGCCCAGGCCGATCGCCCATCCCACATCCGCAAGAGAAAGTTGCGCCGTGGCTGCGATGTCACGAGACCCTGCGTGATTGCCCAGTGCACGCTGCACGAACTCGGCCGTAGCCACTGAACGGCTGAAATCGAATTGCGCCGGGGTTTTGAAGAGCTGCGAGCTACGTAGCGCGTCGAGCATTTGTGTATTTGAAGTCTCGGTCGGTGTCATTCCAGCAGCCCGCACAACGCCGAGAATTTCCTGCGTCACGCCGTTGCCCCATCTCGCGGGAATCAACGAGCCGGGTGTGCCCGCGAGCGCGTCCTCATCAACAAACATGCCATTGACCAAGCCTGCGCTTGGCACACTGATTGGATAATCCATTGTCTTTTTCCTTAACGATGACTTCGATCCTTGCGGTCGCGCGGGGCGCCACAGGCCAAATGATGTACAAACTAAACAAGCCCATATCGCGTGGCGTCGGTGACGTAGAAGTGGACCTTGTTGCCTAGCTGGATATACCGTTGATCAGGGCACGAATCCCGATCAACGCATCGTCTGCGGCGCCACGCGCCAAATCGACCTTGCCCTTGCCCGCCTGTGCGCGAATCTGCGCCTTGGCCTTCAGGCGCAAAGTGCGCAGAGTGAGCAAATGGTCAGTCAACTGCTCCGCCTTACTCAGAATCTGCTCGGCGGCCTGTTTGGCGCTGCGGCCTTTGACAACCCACGCGGCGACCGACAGCGGCACTTCTTTTTTTGGGTAACCGGCGTCCTGATAAGCCTGCGCGTCGGCGGCGGCCTGGGCGTATTCCATGGCTTTGAGCGGGTCGCCGGCCAGCACCGAGCGGACGTTATCAGCAGCGGCGTCGATCATGCCGCAGAGGCGTTCGGCTTCCAGCAGTTCCAGTTCGGCGACCCTGCCCGTATTGAGCTGCCATGCTTCAGCGACCCACTCATGGGCAGGAGAAGGCTGTGCAGCACGCAAACCGTCCTCGAACTGATGCATTTCTTGAATGATGATCATCGGATCAACTCCCAGGAAAGATTGATATTCACCGCTGCTGTAAAGTTGATCGCAATACCGTTGGAGTAGTCGCTTGGAAGGATATTTTTAATACCCATGCTCAACAGCAATTCGTCACTTGTTCCGTTATCAGCACCGAAGGCGTGTTCGGCTTGATAGGTCTGCCACAGGGAACGCAACATGCTGTGGTCGAAGCTGGCGGTCAATGTCGAAACGGTTGTGTCATTCACCTCGTTGTTGGTAATAACCCGCACCGTCTCACCCGCATTGGCCCAGCCGTCCCAGTTGCTCGACGTGGCAACCTTCGGGTTGAGAAAACAGTAGTTGGCGCCCAGCCATCCGGGTGTAGCAAAATTCACAGCTGTGACTTGCGTCGGATGCGGCGTCGCGTTGCCCACCACCAGACGAGCGGCACGAGCATGCGGGTCAAGTGGCAGGTACACCACACCATTACCGCTGATTGTTTGCGTCCACGACAAGCGACTGCGGTTATAAATCGGCCGGACAATTGGTACCGAGCCGGGACCAGCCGTCACCACCCATGCCAGACAAAGATCCAGCGTCGTCGATTGGAAACCGCCTCCCGCCGCTCCATTGTTCGTGCCCTTCAAACCCTCCGGTGTAGCGTCATAAATCGTGCCGCGCTGCATGTAGAAGGTCAGCAGGCCCGCAACCACTTGCGCACGCAGAAAGTAACCAGAGTTGGGCAAAAGATCGGCACTGCTCCACGCTTGTGTCGTAAATGTGCGCGGACGACCCAACTGACCTGCCAGCACCTCTTGGCCCAGGCTGATCAGTACGCCGGGCAGAATAGATAACCGACCGCCACTGGTAGCAAACGCGGTCGGTGTGATTGGCAATCGCCCGTCCGCCGTAGCGACGGTGGCGGTTGGCAAGGCGCCAATCGGCAACGCCGAATCCAAATTCCAGCCCTTGGCCGAAACGCTCTGAATCGCCTGCAACAACTGATCGTATTTCTTCTCGTCAGGCGTCAGGTCCGCCGCCTTGATCACGTTGAGAATTTCCTGCGTAACTCCGTTACCCCAGTCCGCCGGGATCAACGATCCCGGCGTCCCCGTCATGGGGTTCTCATCCACAAATTTGCCATTCACCAGCCCGGCGCTGGGCACGCTATTCGGATAGTCCATCTGCTCATCCCTCCCTAGTCATAATTGATGTGCACCTTGGTATGCGCCGGCGCGCTGCGGTGGATCAGGCATTCCAGCGCCGAGCCCGGGTTGACGCCGAAGCGCTCGCCCCAGTAGCTCGCGCCGTAACGGCGGCCGAGCAGCAGGCGGCCGCCGGTGTTGAGCGTCCACATGAACTGCGCTTCCCAAGTGCCCCAATGCGCCGAACCAAACCGGGCGCGGCCCATGCGTGGGGCTTCGTGTTCGGTGATGCTGGCGTTGGGGTAACCCTGGCTTTTGGCGATGTCGAGGTAGTAGCCGACAGCCTGGCTGCCGACCGCGAGCAAGCGGCGGCGTACGGCGAGGCGGCGGTCGTCGAACAGTGGCGTGGCGCCCAGGCACGGGTCGGGCAGGTTCATCACCCGCTCCCAGTCCGGCACCAGTTCGCTGACGCCGGCCGGGTCCATTTCGTTGAGCAGATCGGCGGCGCGCGCATCCAGACGGGCCAGTTCGACGGCGACGCCTTGCAGCACTTCCTCAAGCTCGGGCACCCGCTCCGGATCCCATGCCGGGCCACTGGGCAGCAAGGCGCGCAACTGCGCCTGGTATTGCGCGTCGGTTCTTATGCCCCCCATACGCAGCCTCCGAAGGTGAGCAGTTCGCTCTGCCCGGCCGGCACGTCAGCGGCCGGAGCAGTGAGCGTGTGATCGTATTCGCCGCCGGCGCTGCTGATCGCTTCGCGGATATGGCTGATCAGCAGCGGCACACCGAGATCGGCCTCGCGGTTGTGCAGATCGCGCAACTGCGCTTCAACGGCGGCGCGCACGGCGGTGGTGTCCGGATTGACGCTCTTGAAGCGATACACCACCGGCACCTGAACCGGTCGCTGCACGTGCACTTCCGCGGTCACCGGACGCAGCGGTTCGATGTACTCCTGAACCTCCGCCAACTGCTCATCGTTCGGCACCGGTTGCGGGTCTTCATCACGCATGATGAACACCGTCACCGTGCCCGGCCCGAGCAGGCCGCCCCGGCACCACGCCCGCGTCACGCCCGGCACTTCCAGCGCCCAGGTTTCGTAGTCGCTGGCCGCGCCACCATGGGGAATCACGCGGTAGGAACGGATGACCCGCGAGCGCAGCGATTCGAGGCTTTCCCGCGCCACACCGCCGCTGAGGCCCGGCGCCAGCACCACGAAGCTGTTGCCGACAATCCCGGCAATCGGTTGCACCGGGGTCAGCGTCAAACCCGCATCAGCGTTGCCCAGACTGCCGGCCTCCAGCGCCGCAATCGTGGTGCTGTTGCTGCCATTGACCGTGGTGCGCGCGGTCGTGACTTTGTAGGTGCGGCCATCGTTCGCTTGCAGCAGAGTGTCGACGTCGAGCACCGCACCGGGAGTGGCGGTAAAACTGACGCTGCCGGTAGCCACCTGCGCGGCTTTGCGCGGCTGATTCAGGCGCAGCGCGGCGATGCGTTCCAGGGTTGACTCATCGGCTTTGTCGGGCAGGATCTGCTCGGCAATCCAGTCGAGATAACCGTACAAGCCATAAGCGGCGCCGCCGAGGGTGCGGGCGAGCACTTGCGCATCGGACTGGCGCAGCGAATCGCCGGCCAGGTCGCTTTGGGTGCGCTTGATCAGCACCGGCAGCGAAGGGGTTTCAAACGGCATAGATCACCTGCCAACTGTTATCGGGGTTGATGTCCAGACGTTCGCCGTCGGCCAGCGTGAGGACCGTGCGCAGGTTGAGGCGCTGGGCGTCGAGGCGTTCGCTGATGATGTCGATGGCGCTGCAGTGGCCGTCGTCGAGCAGCCATTGCAGGGCTTCGCGGGCATAAAATTCGGCGTCCATTTGCGTCTGCCGGGTCAGCTTGACCCGGCGCAGCAGCCACAGCCGCGAGCCGATGCGATCGTCGGCAACCGTGGGAAAACTGTCGCCCCACCAGCCGAAGCGTTCTTCATCATCGAGGGCGTCGTCATCAGCGGCGCGACGCCAGGTGAACAGACTGATGAGCACGGCGCGGGTCAGCGCGGCGTGGAGGTTCTGGCTGATGAACATCACTGGCCTCCTGCCGGCGCGCCGGTCTGACCGTTACCGGCCTGCACGCCAACATGCACGTGTTTGATCTGGCTGATGCCGCCAGCCAGTTGATCACCGGTGGAAACGATCTTGCCGGTCTGGTTTATCACCGGCGTGTCGAAGTTCACCGCGCTGCTGGCGCGGATGTTCAGCGTGGCGGTTTCGATGTCGATGATCCGCCCGCGCTTGAAATGAATTTTGTCGCCCTCGTCGGTGTAGATCGCCACTTCACCGGCAGCGAGCGCTTGCAGGCGATAGCGACGGTCGGCGATGACCAGGGCGATGGCGTGGGAACGGTCGCCGCCGATGAAGGTGACGACCCCTTCAGCGCCAGCCAACGGATGGCTGGTGAAACCGTAGGGTTCGAAGTGTTCGAGGTCGTCGTTGACTTCACCGGCGGTGAGGCGCATTTGCAGCGATTGCAGCTTGGTTGCCGAATTGGCGAGCACGACAGTGCCGCGCGCCAGCAGGCGTGTCAGTAGGCTCATGGGTTTCCTTAGACTTTGTCGACACAAACCCTGTGGGAGCGGGCTTGCCCGCGATGGCGGTGTGTCAGGGAAAAAATGTATTTGTTGTCACGACCGCTATCGCGGGCAAGCCCGCTCCCACAGGGGCCATTGTCGCCAGCAGGATCCTGCGTCAGGCCTGGGATTGCTTCGGGGGCGTCGGATCAGGATCAAAGGTATGCGGCGGCGCCACTTGCAAGGTGGTCACCGAACCCTGCGCCGACAACGAATAAGTGACCTTGGAAATCAGCATGTCGCCATCGAAATCCAGCACCGGGTCCTTGACCTTGACCAGCGTGTTATGGCGCCACAAATCGCCATTGCTCTGCCGCCAGCCCTGCACCTGATAGGTGGTGGTCTGCGCACGGCCCATGCGAGTCGCGCTTTCCCATTGGGCACGCTGCTGCGCCAACTCAAAGGTCAGTTGCGTGCCTTCATTGATCACCGTGGTGCGCCGCCGTTTGAAACTCAGATCGGCCGCGGTCGACTCGACTTCGCTGACCGCCGCGCCGCTTTTCGCATCCGAGCCTTTTTGCTGACCGATCACCCGGTACTCGGAGAACACCTGGCTGAAATCCATCGGCGCACTGGCCGACAGGACGTTCTTGCCCAGCTCCAGCGCATCGCTGGCGCGGCCGCCGCTGCCGGGTTTGGCCAGCACCAACTGGCCCAGCTCGTTGTCGGTGGAAAACACCCGCAGCAGCGAGAGCAATCGGTCGATCGACTGGAATGCCGTTTCACCCGGCACGATGGTGTGTTTGGTCAGGCGTGTGGTGTCGCTGATTTCATTGACGACCCACAGTCCATATTCGCTCGCCAGATCGCGGACGATAGTCAGCAAGGGTTGTTGCTGCCATTGGCTGGGCAGGTTACGGGCGGCGCAATCGACCAGATCCTGGGTTTTCGAACTGCCTTCGATGGTCAGGCTGATCTGCCGCCCGTCATAGCGGATCGGTGCCTTGAACACGTAACCGGTGAGCACCAGATCCTTGCCGATTTTCACCTCGCAGGGGTCGCCGGGTTTAATCGGTTTGCTCACCGCCTGCCCCGGCCATTGCCAGGTAATGTCGAGCTTGAAGGTGCGGAACTGACGCTCGAGATCGGCGGTGATTTCGACGCTTTTCCAGCCGCCGTATTCCATGCCGTTAACCGTCAGTGTGACGTGGTTATCCAACTCGTCCATGGTTCACTCCCTGGAGACTTTCACATCGCTTTGCGGGAGGTACAACGGATTGGTCACGCCGTTGCGCTGCACGACTTCGGTGACTCGCGTGGCGTCGCCAAACTGTTTGTACGCTATGACCAGTGCCGGAAGGCTTTCCTGAAAGGTTTTGCTGACCAGTCGCACGCCCGAGGACGCCACGGCTTTGAGGTGCGCAACCAAGGCATCCTGCACGTCACTGATGGCTTGATAGTGCTCAGGATCGGCCTTGTTTTTCGCCCCTTGCAGCGCCTCGACCAAATCCTTTTGCAGCGCCTGCAAATCATCCGTGGCCGGGACTTCCGGGCGGGTGACTTGCTGATGAGCCTGCTGAGCAACGGTGGGCGTCGACGGCAGTTGCAGCGCTCGGGTGGCCACTGGCATCGACGCGACCCACTGCGCCACTTTGACGATCAGCGTGTCCTGCACCAGATCGGCCATCGCTTGCGCTGCGGCATTGGTGTCCTTGCCGGTGGTGATCTTCGGCGCATCGGCCTTGCGAATCGCTTCGAGTTGCTGCGACACGTCGGCAATCACGCCACGGTAGCCTTCCTTGGCGAACGCTTTCAGTTCCTGGATATCGCCGAGCAAACCCTTGAATTCTGCCGCCACTTCCTTGGGCAGCTCCTTCACGGCCTTGACCAGTTCAGTGATCTGGCGGTACTGCTCGATCAAAGGTTTCAATTGCTCCTTGATCACTTCATAGACGCCGGTAAGGCTGTTGCGCAGGTTGGTGATGCCGATCCGCGCGGCCTTGATCAGCGTCATCGCTTGTTCGAAACGCGCCACCGCCGAACCCAGCAGCCCGTCGGCCTTGGCCAGCAGCACTTTCTGCGTGCTGACCGTAGCGGTCGGAAACGGCAGGGGTTGGTCGGGATAGAACTTCAATGCAAACGTCACCAGCCCACCGTCCTGGCGGGTGTGGGTCATGTCGCATTCGCCGACCTTGACTTGCAGGCGTCCAAGCCACGGATGCACCAGCTCGCCACGGCCCTGCTCCAGCGCCTTGAGCAGCTTGTCGCGTTGTTCCAGGCAATCAGGGCCGATGATGAACGCCGTCAGATCGTGGGTCTTGGCCTGCTGGCCGAGGTCCTCGAAAAACGGCAGATCGCGCTGCGGGTATTCATGCAACTGCCCTTTGCGACCGACCGGGGTTTTCGCCTGGTCGATCCAGAAACCGACACCGCGAAAGGATGCCGGCAATAAACGGTCACGCCAGTTCATTGGGAACCTCCCATCGACAGCGAGCGATAGCCGATGCGTGAAGACACGGCCAGGCCAGGTTGATTGGTTTGCGGTTGTTCGGTGCGCAGGCCGGCCGGCGCATTTTCGAAGCGCACGGTCAGACCGCCTTCGAGTTGCGTACGGTTGTTGGCGGCGCTTTGCTGGATCAGCGCGCTGGAGGTTTGTGGCAACGAACCGCTTTGCAGGGCGCCGTTGCCAGCAGGCGCCGGACTGGCAGCGAAGAACGCCGGTGCCAGTTCGCCTTTGCCTTCGGCATTGGTCTGGCGTTGTGCTTCAGTGAGAGTTTCAACTTTGCCGGTGACTTTGGCGATCAGTCCGGCGAAGCCACCGTCGAACAACTCCTTGATCGGCGCAATGACGGTTTGCAGCTTTTGCCACAACTCGCCGAACCACTCGGTGATCGGCCCCCAACTCTCGATGATCTGATCCAGCGGTTTCCATTCGAACAGGCTGTGCAGAAAGTCCACGACCGGCGCGGACAGCGCCAACACAACGCCCCAGAGCGCCGAAAAGACCTCACCGATCGGCTGCCAATACTGGGCAATCTGCTCCAGCGGTGACCACTCGAACAGGCTGGTGAAAAAGCCTCTGACTCGCTGCACAGACGTTTGCAGCGCCATCCAGATCGGTTCGAAGAACCCGACAACTCCACCCCAGGCGCTGGTGAGCATTTCCATCGGGAAAAAATCGAACAGTGCCCGCAAAGTATCCCGGGTGCTTTGCACAGCCGATTGCAGCGTCGTCAATATCGGCTGGAAATACGCAATAACGCCTCCCCAGGCGCTGGTGATCATCTGCATTGGCGAGAAGTCGAACAGCGACACGAGGAATTCTTTAGCCGGTAGCGCGACTTCTAGCAGGCCGCTGAACATCGGTTCGAAGAACCTCACGACACCACCCCACGCATCGGTAAGCATCTGCATCGGCGAGAAATCGAACAGGTTTCTGAGAAATGCCATCACCGGCACACTCAAGGCCTTGAGCAATTCCCAGATCGCCGAGAACAGGCCGGTCAGCGGCCCCCAGTTTTCAATGATCATCCCCGCAGGCGACCACGAGAAAACCGACTTGAAGAAGTCGATCACTGGCGCCGTCACGGCCATCACCTTGTCCCAGACTCCGGAGAAAAATGCCGTGACCGGTTCCCACAGCGCAGCCAGTGCCGCCAGCGGTCGCCAGTCGAGTACCGAGCGCAACGTCGCCATCGCACTCGCCCCGATGTTTTTCACGCCCTCCCACATCCCTTTGAAGAACGCGCTGATCGGCGTCCAGTTGGCCACGATCAAACCGGCCGCCACGGCAATGCCCATGGCGATCAGCATGATCGGGTTGGTCTTGAGCACCATGCTCATGACGTCCATCACCTGCGTCATACCGGTGACCGCGGTTTGCATAGCGGAGAAGGCAATTGCCCCCGCCGCCAGGCCTTCAACCAGTTTCGGGTTGTCGGCGAGCAGGCTGCCGACCTGCGTCAGCATCGGTTCCAGCCCGACCACCAAGGCCCCCACCGCCGGCACCAGCGCGGCGTCCACCGCCGCCGAAACCTTCTGCATCGACGCACTGAACACGTTCATGTTCTGCGTCGCTGCTGTCGGCGCGGCGGGCAGATCGACGGTTTTCGCCGTGTCGCTGACTTCGCTCAATTTGCCCTGGAACGCTGCGGCCGATTTGATGCCGTCTACAAACGGCGTGATCACGCTGCCGCCGTTGAACAGACCACTGATGTCCAGTTTGCCGAGGCCGGTCTGCTCGAGATTGTTTTTAAAACTCTCAACCTTCATGCGCAGGGCGCCCAGTTTGGGCGAGAGTTCATCGATGCCAGTGATCAGCACCGGTTTCGGGGTTTTCTTCTCTTCGTCTGCCATCACTGCACCTGCTGCATCGCATTGATCCGTTGCGCGTGCTCCAGCGATTCGCGGAGCACATCCAGTGGCCTGGCCATCATCTGTTCGGGGTCAACCTTCCAGAACCAGGCCAGGTCATAGGCGACGGCGATCAGGTCGGTGATGGCGCCGACGCCGCACTCATGAAAAAACTCGCAACGGCCCAGCTCAGCGCATTGAGGTCAGCCAGATCGAGCTGGTTGACCGACGACGGCGGAATGCCCGCGCACACGGCGATGTATTTGGCCGCCACGTCCATGTCGAGGCTGACTTCTTCGCTCTTGTCGATCTTGTACGGCAGCGCCTTGATCGCTCGCACTTCCTGCACCGTCGGACGACGCAGAACGAGTTCGGTCAGTGGCTCGCCGTGGGCTTCGATTGCTACTTGAAGCTTCACGGCGGCGCTCATTGCCAGGTCCCCTTGATGCCTTCGAATTTCAGTTCGATGGTGGCGTCGTCGCCCTTGGAAACTGGCTCCTCGACCAGATAGGCGCCGGCCAGCACGTAGACTTTGCCGTTGCTGAATTCGCAGGTGACGGTGATATCAGTGCCTTCGATCAGCTTCTTCAGCGGGAAGTCGGCGGTGTGCAGCGCGGTCACTTTGAACGACGGTGCGATGTCGGTTTCCTTGTAGAAACCGGGCACGACGGTTTCACGTTTGACGGCCATCAGCGGGGCTTCGCAGCCGCCATTGATGGTCAGTTGTGCGCCGTCGACCTTGACGTAGCAGGTGCCTGCAATCAGTTGACCCATGGTGTTTCTCCCTTCAAATAAAAAGCCCACGCGAGGTGGGCTGAATGCTTAGCGCCGACTGCGCGGATCAGGCCGCGTCGTCGTACTGCAGACGGAACTGGTTGAGCAGTGCGAACACGCGCAGGCCGTTGATGTAATCCGGCGGGAACAGCACGTTCACGCGGCTCGGGTCCTGCACGTCGCGTTCGACGATCAGGTGCTCGGCGAACAGCTCGGCGTTTTCCACGTGGCCTTCGAGTTCGAGCTTGGCGTACTGCGCGATCAGCTCGCCGCGAATGGTCGCAGGCGTGACGATCGGCTGACCGGCGCCGAAACGGGTACCGTCGGAGGCCAGTTTGTGGCGTCCGTATTTGCTGGTGATCACGCTTTGCAGACGACGCACGATGAACGCCGACTGGTGCATGGTTTCGCTGTCCAGATAGGAGTTGTCGGCCTGGCCGTAGGCGTTCTTCTGGTAGGTGGTGATCGAGCGCTGGATGCGCACGTAACCGCCTTCGTAGTACGCAGTAGCGATGCCGTAGTTGAGCAGCGACTGACGCTCGGTCAGGGTGAAGCGCTCGCTGGCCGGCGCCGGGTCAACACCCGGCAGGCTGCCGCTTTGCGTCGGACGGCTGGCATCGGCGGAGATGAACACCGCCGTGCGCGCAGCCAGTGCCGCCGCTTGTACCCAGAACGGTTGCGGTACGCCCGGCTCCAGCGCCTGGATGGTCATGTGCTGATCGTTGCGCGCCTGGCCGGCAGCGACCAGCGTACCGACCGTGCCGCGTTTGGCGCTGTAGACGTGACCAAACAATTGCTTGGCCCACGACCAGCGCCCGGTGCTGTCATCCATCACCGCTTGCCAGGTGTTGAGGGTGGCCAAGTCGGACCACGGCAAGGCGATGAATTCGAATGGCTCATCGCCTAGAGCCGCGACGGCGGCGATCTGATCCGGCACACCGGCGCCGCCGGTCATGGCGGTGATTGCGCTGGTCAGACCGGCCGGAGTTTCTTCGCCGTTGCTCTTGCCCAGGCGATTGAATTGCAGGCTGATGTCGTTGCCGCTGTCGCCGGTCCATTTGGCGGTCAGGGTGACCACGCCTTCGGCAGTGGCTGCGCTGACTGGCAGGTCGGCAGTGGCGTTGATTTTCTGCGCCAGTGCAGTGGCCGCTTGAGCGGCGGTGGCGCCATTGACCACGGTGGCCTGCACGCGCACGCCGCCGACGTACAGATTGAGCATGCCCGCTTGAGTTGCGGTGCCGGTCAGGGTCAACACACCTTTGGCGATAGCGCCTTCAGTGTTGTGCAGCGGCAGGCACCAGATCTCGCCGATCGGGTCGGCCTTGCGGAAAGTCTCGTACATCGAGGCGAGCATCGAGCCCTGGCCGCCGATGCTTTTCGCCAGCGCCACGCTGGAAACCAGCACCAGTTTGCCGACCTCAGTCGGGGCAACATTGTCGTTGACCTGGGCGACGATCAAACGACGCATGGCCGAAGTCGCGCTGTTGGCGGCCGAGTTGTCCATTTCGGCATAGAACAGCGGCACACGAATGTCCGCCGGGATGTTGCTGAATCCGATCGCCATTATTTGGCTCCCTGTGGTTTAGCCGCTTTTGCGGTTTTGAGTGTGATATCGCCGTCAGCCAGACGCCGGCGCCACCAGGCGCTATCCAGCACGTCACGGCCTGCAGCCGGCAACAGGTCGCCCGCCTCCGGGTCAGGTACGACACGGCCAGCGGCCGGCACTACGGTGATGCGGTTGCTCATGGGGTTACGTCTCCAGAGAAAGTCATTTCCACCCGGCCATCCGGACCCGGGCGTTGCAGGTTGGGGTCGGCCGGATCGATCGCATCGACCCGCACCGTCATCCCGGTAAAGGACGACAAAGCGTCCAGTTCGCGCTCGTGCCAACTCTCCGCAGGCTGACTTGGCAGATTGCGGCCGAGCTGGAACTCGGCATAAAAACGCAGCCGATAGAAGGCGCGGCTGCTGTTGATCGAGACCATCTCGCCGCCGTCGTAGACGATGGCGCTGTAGTCGGAATCGGGTTTGAACCCCACCAGCGCGCGCCACAGTTCGGCGCGCAGGTCGTGCAACCCATCCAGCGCTTTTGTCGCGTCGGTAGCGTCAAGCACCAGAACGATTTCGAAGCCGTCGCGGATTGGTTGGGTGGTGAGGTTTTGGGTGGTGCCAGGACTGGCCAGATCGGCCAGCAGCAGAACGTGCGCCGAGGGTGTCGGTAGATCGGGGTTGCCTTGCAGCAACGCCAGATCGACACCCACCGAAATGTGATTGGCAAGCCCAGGGCATTGCCCACGCAGTTGCGTGAGGATCGGGGTGATCTTCATGGGGGTGTTCCGAAGTAAGAGAAATTACAGTGAACGCCGCAGTCCCTGTGGGAGCGAGCCTGCTCGCGAAAGCGGTCGATCAGTCACATCGATGCTGAAGCTGACGTCCCTTTCGCGAGCAGGCTCGCTCGCATAGGGCTATGCGTAAAGAGTTAAGGCTGGTCGTGCGGCGGCACTTCGCAGACGCCGATACGCTTGGCCGCCCAGCGTTCGTAAAGGCCTATGGCGACATCAGCGCCGGCCATCGCCGTCAGGCAGCCAAACGCGCCAGCGGCCCAGATCGACATGCCGGCGGCATACAGCAGCATGATCGCTGACACGCCGCAGATCATGCAGGCGCCGGAACGCAGAGCCAGACGCCGCACAAGTGACCAGCCGCGGGCGCCCTCCTTGTCGGCGCGCCACATTTCGCCGGACACCCCGCCGACGACAGCGAGGAGGATGACCAGCCAGATCGGCATGTCCGCCAACGCTTGTTGCTCGTTTGTCATGTCACGCCTCCGTGGGTGATTGATGAGTGATGGGTTGGATTCAAACGGTTTCTCTTGAGGCAGGCATTCCAAAAAGCCCGGCGCTTGTACACCGGGCTTTTCAGTAATGCGCTCCTTCGCCTTCCTTCCAATCCTGTGTTCGAGAAGGAAGCTGACTTTTCGGCGCTACTGGCGCGGTACGAGTCCATTCAGATTGTTTTTCCGACCGCGGTCCCTGCCCGCCGGATAACTGCTTCTGGTGCTTTACGCTGCACACCTGGGTCAGTTGCCAACCCTCTGAACCGTTGAGGCCGGTTCATCGCTGCCTGTTCTTGCGGAACTAAAGAGCTTGTCTTGCCAGCCGCTTTGTCGAGCGGCTTGGTGGCAAGAATATGCACGGATGCATATACAGTCAATGCGTAAATGCATTTATTTATGCATTAAATTTGCGCATATGCATGAAATCCAAGCGGGCCAAGGGGTGGGGAGATTTCTGCAGGCGAAAAAAAACCTGCCGGGGGGCAGGTTTCAGTTGAATCGAAAGGGGCTAGCGGGCGTACATGCCCCACCAGAAGACGTGACCAAGGATAACGATCTGCTCTTCCTGGATTTCCTGGAAGCTGTAGTCCTCATCTGGATGCTCGTCTCGATTGAAGCTGCGCAGACGGATGCCGGTGGGCAGGCGATAGAGTTGCTTCACGCGCAATTGGCCGTTGTGATTGATCGCATACAGATCGCCATCAATGATGTCGCCGATGCCGCACTTGCCGGCGTTGACGCCGACGGTGGCGCCATCACGCAGAACCGGCAACATGCTGTTGCCGCGCACCGTCACGCATTTGGCCTGGTCGAACTGCACACCGTTGTGGCGCAGGCTGCGTTTGCCGAAGCGCAGGCTGGAGCGCTCGCTCTCTTCGATGACGAATCTTCCTGATCCAGCAGCCAATTCAACCTCACGTAGAAAGGGCACCGACACCTCGTCGTCATCGACAGGGGTGTCGTCGTCCCACAGGCTTATATCCTTGAGTTCCGCATGCACGTCAGCGCGCGTGCCGGCCGCCGTTGTTGCGACATCCGCGCGCCCGCGCAACTGATCGGTGCTGACGTTGAAATATTCAGCGATCTTCGAGATGTGTTTATCCGAAGGATCGACAATCTTCCCGCTGAGAATCCGCGAGAGCGTTGATTGAGGCACGCCGGTGCGACGGTGGAGCTCCGTGGGGGAGATCCCGTGCTGGTCGAGCAGTGCTCTTAAGACGGAGGAAACGTTGCGTTTTTGCATAACGCGCATAGTGCTTGAAGTTTTTCTTGAAGACAAATGCTGATTTGCATAAATCGTGCATAGATCAACTTTTCCCTGCCAATAAATGCTCACCCGACCGCAGCGCCTGCGTCGGGCAGACTGGCCATGGTAACCTTGCGCCCATCGCGGAAAAGCCCGGCCACTGCCCGCGCTTTGCCCTACATCTTTTAACGAGTTGCCCGACAATCCGATGAATAAAGCCGTCTCCGACCTGTCCTCCCACACTCCGATGATGCAGCAATACTGGCGCCTGAAGAATCAGCACCCGGACCAGCTGATGTTCTATCGCATGGGCGATTTCTACGAAATCTTCTACGAAGATGCGAAGAAAGCCGCCAAATTGCTGGACATCACCCTGACCGCGCGCGGGCAGTCGGCGGGCCAGGCGATTCCGATGTGTGGGATTCCCTACCATGCGGCGGAAGGTTACCTGGCGAAACTGGTCAAGCTCGGCGAATCGGTAGTGATTTGCGAGCAGGTCGGCGACCCGGCCACCAGCAAAGGCCCGGTGGAGCGCCAGGTCGTACGGATCATCACGCCGGGGACGGTCAGTGACGAGGCGCTGCTGGATGAACGCCGCGATAACCTGATCGCAGCGGTGTTGGGCGACGAGCGACTATTCGGTCTGGCGGTGCTGGACATCACCAGCGGCAACTTCACCGTGCTCGAGATCAAAGGCTGGGAAAACCTGCTCGCCGAACTGGAGCGGGTCAACCCGGTGGAATTGCTGATTCCGGATGACTGGCCGAAAGACCTGCCGGCGGAAAAACGCCGTGGCGTACGCCGTCGCGCGCCGTGGGATTTCGAGCGCGATTCGGCGCTGAAAAGTCTCTGCCAGCAGTTTTCCACCCAAGACCTGAAAGGCTTCGGCTGCGAGAACCTGACCCTGGCCATTGGCGCTGCCGGTTGCCTGTTGGCCTACGCCAAGGAAACCCAGCGCACTGCCCTGCCCCATTTGCGTAGCCTGCGTCACGAACGTCTCGATGACACCGTGGTGCTCGACGGCGCCAGCCGGCGCAATCTGGAACTCGACACCAATCTGGCCGGTGGCCGCGACAACACGCTGCAATCGGTGGTCGATCGCTGCCAGACCGCCATGGGCAGCCGTTTACTGACCCGCTGGCTGAACCGGCCGTTGCGCGACCTCACCGTGCTGCTGGCACGCCAGACTTCGATCCGCTGCCTGCTCGACGGCTATCGCTTCGAAAAGCTGCAACCGCAGCTCAAGGAAATCGGCGACATCGAGCGGATTCTGGCGCGTATCGGTCTGCGCAATGCACGACCACGTGACCTTGCGCGTCTGCGTGACGCTCTCGGTGCACTGCCCGAACTGCAAGTGGCGATGACCGATCTGGAAGCGCCGCACCTGCAGCATCTGGCGGCCACCACCAGCACCTATCCGGAACTGGCCGCATTGCTGGAAAAAGCCATCATCGACAATCCGCCAGCGGTGATCCGTGACGGCGGCGTGCTGAAAACCGGTTACGACAGCGAACTCGACGAACTGCAATCACTGAGCGAAAACGCCGGCCAGTTCCTCATCGATCTCGAAGCCCGGGAGAAAGCCCGTACTGGTCTGGCCAACCTCAAAGTCGGCTACAACCGTATCCACGGCTACTTCATCGAATTGCCGAGCAAGCAGGCTGAATCGGCGCCGGCCGACTATATCCGCCGGCAGACGCTCAAAGGCGCCGAGCGCTTCATCACGCCCGAGCTGAAAGAATTCGAAGACAAGGCACTGTCGGCCAAGAGTCGCGCGCTGGCCCGGGAAAAAATGCTTTACGAAGCGCTGCTCGAAGACTTGATCAGCCAGCTGCCACCGCTGCAGGACACCGCCGGCGCATTGGCCGAGCTGGATGTGCTGAGCAACCTTGCCGAGCGTGCGCTGAATCTTGACCTCAACTGCCCGCGTTTCGTCAGCGAGCCGTGCATGCGCATCACCCAGGGTCGTCACCCTGTGGTCGAGCAAGTGCTGACCACGCCGTTCGTGGCCAACGATCTGAGCCTGGACGACAATACGCGCATGCTGGTCATCACCGGTCCGAACATGGGCGGTAAATCCACTTACATGCGGCAAACCGCGTTGATCGTGTTGCTAGCGCATATTGGCAGTTTCGTGCCGGCCGCCAGTTGCGAGTTGTCGCTGGTCGACCGCATCTTCACCCGTATCGGCTCAAGCGATGATCTGGCCGGCGGTCGCTCGACCTTCATGGTCGAGATGAGCGAAACCGCCAACATCCTGCATAACGCCACCGAGCGCAGTCTGGTGCTGATGGACGAAGTCGGGCGCGGTACCAGCACCTTTGACGGTCTGTCGCTGGCATGGGCGGCGGCCGAGCGCTTGGCCCATCTGCGTGCCTATACGCTGTTCGCTACGCACTACTTCGAACTGACCGTGTTGCCGGAAGCCGAGCCGTTGGTGGCCAACGTCCACCTCAACGCGACCGAGCACAACGAACGGATCGTGTTCCTGCACCACGTTCTGCCCGGGCCTGCCAGCCAGAGCTATGGCTTGGCGGTGGCACAACTGGCCGGCGTGCCGAGCGAGGTGATTCTGCGAGCGCGCGAGCATCTGAGTCGCCTGGAAGACACTGCCCTGCCCCACGAGGCGCCGAAACCGGCGGCCAAGGGCAAGCCGTCGACACCGCAGCAAAGCGACATGTTCGCCTCACTGCCACATCCGGTGCTCGACGAATTGGCGAAAGTGGATCTGGACGACATGACGCCACGCCGTGCGCTGGAAATGCTCTATGCACTGAAGAACCGGATATAAGCACTGAAGAAGCGGATATAACGCAATTCGCTTCAAGCTGTTAGAATCTCGCGCGGTTCGGGATGCTGCTGGCTCATAGCCTGGTCAGCAGGTATCGCTCCCGAACCTGGCGACCCCAACCGTGAAGGGGCAACGCTGCCGCCGCCTGAGGAGAAAATTAGAAATGACCTTCGTCGTCACCGACAACTGCATCAAGTGCAAGTACACCGACTGCGTAGAAGTCTGTCCGGTGGACTGCTTTTACGAAGGCCCGAACTTCCTGGTGATTCACCCGGACGAGTGCATCGACTGCGCGCTGTGTGAACCAGAATGCCCGGCTGTGGCGATCTTCTCGGAAGACGAGATCCCAAGCGGCATGGAAAACTTCATCGAGCTCAATGCCGAGCTGGCGGATATCTGGCCGAACATCACCGAGAAAAAAGAATCGCTGCCGGATGCCGAAGAGTGGGATGGCCAGCCGAACAAGATCAAACACCTCGAACGCTGATCTACCCCGCGCTCGACTGAAAGGCCCCTTGCGGGCCTTTTTGCTTTTGCAGATTCTGCTTTTCTGCAGACGAAAAAAGGGGCGGTATGACCCGCCCACATTTTTTCCCTATTCCCTGTATTCCTTTTCATCGTCCTGATGAATCGCCTCCTGCGATGTCCGTTCCCCTCTTCCGTGAAGGGCGTGTCTGTCCGTCGACACAGTTGAGATATTAGAGAGTTTCTGGAGACGAGCAATTGGCCCTCGGCGTACGCGCGCTCTGTCACAAGGACATAACATTTACGAAATAATTAACAAAATCAAAAGGTTGCTCACTGTAAGTGAGCGCGATCGCCTTCCACCGAAGTGTAAAAATAACGAACACTTACGACACAGTAAGCAAAGGCTTACAGCGCGAGACTACAAATTCAGAAATTGACGACCGCTTGTCTGGTGGCTGCCGAAAGCCCGATTTGCTGCACGCGAAAAACAAAAAAGCCCCGACTGATTGAATCAGCCGGGGCTTTTTGCGGGCGGACGATCAGGCGCTTATTGAAACAGCGACTCGCTCGACAGGCCGTTCTTTTCAAGGATCTCGCGAAGGCGCTTGAGCCCTTCCACCTGAATCTGCCGTACCCGCTCGCGGGTCAGGCCGATCTCCAGGCCGACATCTTCCAGCGTGCTGCTTTCGTGACCACGCAGGCCGAAGCGGCGAATCACCACCTCGCGCTGCTTGTCGGTCAGCTCCGACAGCCATTGATCGATGCTCTGCGACAGATCATCGTCCTGCAGCAGTTCGCACGGATCGGTCGGACGATCGTCAGTGAGTGTGTCCAGCAGGGTTTTATCCGAATCCGGACCCAGCGAGACGTCGACCGAAGAAACCCTTTCGTTGAGGCCGAGCATGCGCTTGACCTCCCCCACCGGTTTTTCCAGCAGGTTGGCGATTTCTTCGGGTGAAGGTTCGTGGTCGAGTTTTTGCGTCAGCTCCCGTGCGGCCCGCAGGTACACGTTGAGCTCCTTGACCACGTGAATCGGCAGCCGGATGGTCCGGGTCTGATTCATGATCGCGCGTTCGATGGTCTGACGGATCCACCAGGTCGCGTAGGTCGAGAAGCGGAAGCCGCGCTCCGGATCGAACTTTTCCACCGCGCGGATCAGGCCGAGGTTGCCCTCTTCGATCAGATCCAGCAGCGACAGCCCCCGATTGACGTAACGCCGGGCGATCTTGACGACCAGCCGCAGGTTACTTTCGATCATGCGCTTGCGCCCGGCAGGATCGCCACTTTGCGACAAGCGCGCAAAATGAACTTCTTCTTCCGGGGAGAGCAGAGGGGAAAAGCCGATTTCGTTGAGATACAGCTGCGTGGCATCAAGTGCCCGAGTGTAGTCGATGTATTTATGTTGTTTGAGTGTGGCGGAGTGTCTGGATTTGGAACGAACGGAAGGTGGAGCAGCCCCTTCATCATTCAACATCGAATCCGAATCGATGCCGGTCTCCATAAGGAGAACCTCATCGTCGATGTCAAACTCCGGCACTTCTTTACTGAGAGCCATTGTTATAGTCCTTTGGTGAGTTCGACCCCAAGCTCAAGCGACGCCTTTATCCTTGGCAACGCTGGAGCCTGTCCCCTCTACGCGACGGAACAGGCTGGCCTTCAAATCAACGTCTTGGCAGGAACTGCAGCGGATCCACAGGTTTACCTTGGCGGCGAATCTCAAAATGCAGTTTCACCCGGTCTGTACCCGTTGACCCCATTTCGGCAATTGTCTGTCCGACCTTGACCTGCTGCCCCTCCCGAACCAACAGCCTGCGGTTATGTCCGTAAGCACTGACGTAGGTTTCGCTGTGTTTGATGATGACCAATTCGCCGTAGCCCCTTAAGCCACTCCCGGCGTATACGACCGTCCCATCAGACGCAGCTAAAACAGGCTGTCCCAAATCTCCGGCGATATCAATTCCTTTATTCAAACTACCGTTTGAAGAGAATTTTCCAATCAGAACGCCATTAGATGGCCATCCCCAGCCGGTCGGGGCCGGGCCTGCCGGAGGCAGTGGAGCGGGTGCAGGTTTGCTCGCGACGGACGGTACAACCCCTTTGGAACCGGTGGTTGTAGTGGTTGTGGTGCCATTCGCCTGGCGCCGGATTACCGTGGTTTTACTCGACGAAGAAGGCGAGGAACTGGAGTTGCTCACCACCGCTGTCGGCGTTGAACCGCTGCGCCCGTCGAAGCGAATTGTCTGACCCGGATGGATCGTATACGGCGTAGGAATATTGTTCCGTGCGGCGAGGGTTTTGTAGTCCCAGCCGTAACGAAAGGCGATCGAAAACAAGGTATCGCCGGGACGGACTACATACTGCCCGGTGGTAACGGTAGGACGTTGCGCCACCGCATTGTTGCGATCAACAACGCGCACGTTGCTCGATTTGGTGCTGGAGCAACCGACCAGCAAGGTGCTCAAGACAAGGCCAGTCACCAGGCGCTGAAAGCTCGTGTTACCCATACGCTGCGCAATGACTGTGAGACTCACCCGCCGCTCCCTTTGTGGTGGCTGAAAAATTCTGAATGCCGCATTGCGGCATGAGGTGTCGCAAGTATAACGGGCCGAACCGGCTTTACCTTTAATGAAGCGAAATCACCGGACGCACACGTTTGCCAGGGGCAAGTACGCTGCGTTTAAACTCTGGCTGCCGGTGTAAGACCGGCGCCGTTGAAAGGAATTCAGCCCTGTTTGCAAATGCTCAGGCCAGTGGCCCGTTGAGCAACGGCACGAAACGCACAGCGCCCAGAACGTGTCGGGAAAAGCCATGTTCCTCGCGCACGATCAGCATCAGTTGTTGCACTTCACCCGAGCCAACCGGAATTACCATGCGCCCACCGGGGGCCAGTTGATCGAGCAAAGCCTGCGGTACATCGGTGGCAACGGCGGTGACGATGATGCCGTTGTATGGGGCCAGCGCCGGCCAGCCCTCCCAGCCATCGCCCCAGCGAAACACCACGTTGCGCAGGTTCAACTCGACCAGACGCTCCTTGGCGCGGTCCTGCAGCACCTTGATGCGTTCGACCGAAAACACCCGTTCGACCAGCTGCGACAACACCGCCGTCTGGTAGCCGGAACCGGTGCCGATCTCCAACACCTTATCCAGCGGGCCGGCCTCCAGCAGCAGCTCGCTCATGCGCGCCACCATATAAGGCTGGGAAATGGTCTGGTTGTTGCCGATCGGCAGCGCGGTGTCTTCATAAGCGCGATGTGCCAGCGCCTCGTCGACAAACAGATGACGCGGCGTGCGGCGGATCACTTCCAGCACCTTGGCGTTCGACACGCCTTCTTCATATAGACGCTGGATCAGGCGCTCGCGCGTACGCTGTGAAGTCATGCCTATGCCGCTGCGCAGGCGGTCGTCGTGTTCGCGCATCAGCTCAGCCCTCCCAGCCAGCCATCCAGACTTCTGAAGGCATCATTGAAAGTGCGATCGAGCTGCAACGGCGTGATGGACACATAGCCCTGCATCACGGCATGAAAATCGGTGCCCGGGCCGCCGTCTTCAGCGTCGCCGGCAGCGGCAATCCAGTAACCGGCCTTGCCGCGCGGATCGACCACTTTCATCGGCGCCGCCGCGCGGGCGCGATGACCGAGGCGGGTCAACTGAATGCCACGGATGTGATCGATGGGCAGATTGGGGATGTTCACGTTGAGCACCGTGCGCGGTGGCAGATCCAGCCCGGCGTGGGCCTCGACCAGTTTGCGCGCAAAGTAGGCCGCAGTCGGCAGATTGTCCACCTGACGCGAGACCAGTGAGAAGGCAAACGATGGGCGCTCGAGAAATCGTCCTTCCAGCGCTGCCGCCACGGTTCCGGAATACAGCACGTCGTCACCAAGATTGGCGCCCAGATTAATGCCGGATACCACCATGTCCGCTTCGCGCTCAAGCAAGCCGTTAAGGCCCAGGTGAATGCAATCGGTCGGTGTGCCGTTGAGGCTGATAAAGCCGTTCGCCAGGTATTGCGGGTGCAGCGGACGGTCGAGCGTCAGCGAACTGCTGGCGCCGCTTTTGTCCTGCTCCGGGGCGATAACCACGCATTCGGTGTAATCCGCCAGCGCAGCATAAAGCGCGGCGAGACCGGGCGCGGTTACCCCATCGTCGTTAGAAATCAGAATACGCATGGGCTGTCCGTCTGCCCCACCGGCACCAGATCAACGAGCTCGCGCACCAATACGGTGGCAAAGCATCCGGCCGGGAGGACGAATTCCAGTTGCAGAATGTCAGGTTGGGGATAATGCCACGTCAACCCGCCAATGGGCAGCCGCAGGATGCGACGTTCATGGCTCATGCCGGCGTGGATCAACCAGTCGCGCAGATCCGCTTCGCGGGCGGCGATCGCCTGCTCCAGTTCATGGACTGCGCCAGCGGTGGGCGAGTCACCTTCGCCCCACTGCGGACCGGTCGGGTGCAGGTCGAGAATCGCCAGACGCGGGTCGCTGCATTCGGCTTCACCGGCCGGGAAAAAACTGCGGCTGTCGGTGAAGGCCAGCAGATCGCCAACCAGCGCGGTGTTCCAGGTGCCATCGGCGACGCGCGCCGCGAGCACCTGGTTGAACAGAAAGCTACGCGCCGTCGACAGCAACCGCGAACGCACATTGCGCTGTTCCGGCAAAGCCTTGCGCGCCGCCCACGCCCGGGCATCGACAACGTTGCCGCCGTCATGGCCGAAGCGCTGGGCGCCGAAATAATTGGGGATGCCTTGTTTGGCGATCAGTTGCAGCCGCTGTTCAATCGCATCTTTGTCGCCATTGAATTGCGTCAGGCGCAGGGTGAAGCCATTGGCCGAATGCGCACCGCGTTGCAGCTTGCGCTTGTGGCGCGTGGTCTTGAGGATCTTCAGCGTGTCGTTTTCCGCCGCCGACAAATCCGGATCAGCCTTGCCCGGCAACTGCACGCTGAACCACTGTCGGGTCAGGGCCTGACGGTCCTTCAGCCCGGCATAGCTGACGGTACGCAACGGCACGCCGGCTGCCTTGGCGATACGCCGCGCCGCTTCTTCGGTATTGAGGCCGCGCTTTTCCACCCAGATCCACAGGTGTTCGCCGTCACCGCTGAACGGAATATCCAGCACTTCATCGACCTGGAAATCTTCGGCGATGGCTTTCAGTACCGCTGTGCCGAGGGGTTCGCCATAGGCCCGTGGGCCGAGTAATTGCAGTTCATTCATGCGCGCAGCAACAAGGCAACGGAGTGCACGGCGATGCCTTCTTCGCGACCGACAAAGCCAAGCTTTTCGGTGGTGGTAGCTTTGACGTTCACTTGATCCAACTCAACTTGAAGATCCGCCGCGATCAGCGCGCGCATCGATTCGATATGCGGCGCCATTTTTGGCGCCTGGGCAACGATGGTGTTGTCGACGTTGCCGACTTTCCAGCCCTTGGCGTGAATCAGACTGACCACATGACGCAACAGCACACGGCTGTCGGCGCCCTTGAATTGCGGATCGGTGTCCGGGAAGTGTTTGCCGATATCACCCAGCGCCGCCGCGCCGAGCAAGGCATCGCTCAAGGCGTGCAGCAGGACGTCACCGTCGGAATGAGCGAGCAGCCCGAAGCTGTGTGCAATCTGCACGCCGCCCAGAGTAATGAAATCGCCTTCAGCGAAACGGTGCACATCGTAGCCGTGGCCAATACGCATAAAAAAACGCCCCGATTTTTGTCAGGGCGTGATTCTACCTGCATTAACCGCGCAGAGCGCGTGCGTGATGCTGCAAGTGGTCGTCAATGAAGCTTGAGATGAAGAAATAGCTGTGGTCGTAGCCCGGTTGCAGGCGCAGCTCCAGCGGATGCCCCGCTTGTTTTGCGGCGTGTTGCAGGGCTTCGGGTTTCAGCTGGGTGGCGAGGAAATCGTCACGATCACCTTGATCGACCAACAACGGCAACTTCTCCGTCGCCTCTGCGATCAGCACACAGGCGTCCCACTCCTTCCACTTCGAACGGTCTTCGCCCAAATAGTTGGAAAAGGCCTTCTGACCCCACGGGCAATCGATTGGATGGGTAATCGGCGAGAACGCCGACACTGACTGATAACGCCCGGGATTGCGCAGCGCGCAGACCAATGCGCCGTGGCCGCCCATGGAGTGACCGCTGATACTGCGTTTGTCGGAAGCGGGGAAATGCGCTTCGACCAGAGCAGGCAGTTCCTGCACGACATAGTCATGCATCTGATAGTGCCGCGCCCACGGTTCCTGCGTGGCGTTCAGATAAAACCCGGCGCCGAGACCGAAATCCCAAGCTTTGTCGGCATCATCCGGGACATCCGCGCCACGCGGACTGGTATCCGGGGCGACGATGATCAACCCGAGCTCGGCAGCCATGCGCATCGCACCGGCCTTCTGCATGAAGTTCTCATCGGTGCAGGTCAGGCCTGACAACCAGTACAACACCGGCAGCTTGCCGCCCTGCTCCGCTTGTGGCGGCAGGTACACGGCAAAGACCATGTCGCAATCAAGCACTTCGGAGCGATGGCGATAACGCTTGTGCCAGCCACCAAAACTCTTCTGACAGGAAATGTTTTCCAGATTCATAGCACTTCAGCCGCAAGATGCGAGCTTCAAGCTGCAAGAGGGAATTGCGCCTGCTTGCAGCTTGTGGCTTGTAGCTTGCCGCTGCTCCTTAGAAATGAATGACTGTGCGGATGCTCTTGCCTTCGTGCATCAGGTCGAACGCCTTGTTGATATCTTCCAGGCCCATGGTGTGGGTGATGAAGGTATCCAGCGGGATTTCGCCGCTCTGGGCCATGTCGACGTAGCTTGGCAATTCAGTACGGCCACGCACGCCGCCGAACGCCGAACCGCGCCAGACGCGACCGGTGACTAACTGGAACGGACGGGTAGCGATTTCCTGGCCGGCACCGGCGACACCGATGATGACCGACTCGCCCCAGCCTTTGTGGCAGCACTCAAGCGCAGCGCGCATCAGTTGCACATTGCCGATGCACTCGAAGGAGAAGTCGACGCCGCCATCGGTCATGTCGACGATTACTTCCTGGATCGGACGATCAAAGTCTTTCGGATTCACGCAATCGGTGGCACCGAGTTGTTTGGCGATTTCGAACTTGGCTGGATTGATGTCGATGGCGATGATCCGCGCAGCCTTGGCTTTCACCGCGCCGATCACGGCCGACAAGCCGATACCGCCGAGACCGAAGATGGCCACGGTGTCACCCGGCTTGACCTTGGCGGTGTTGAGCACGGCGCCGATACCGGTGGTGACGCCGCAACCGAGCAGGCAGACCTTTTCCAGCGGCGCGTCTTTGGAGATCTTCGCTACGGAAATTTCCGGCAGTACGGTGTACTCCGAAAACGTCGAAGTGCCCATGTAGTGGAAAATCGTTTCGCCCTTGTAGGAAAAGCGCGAAGTGCCATCCGGCATCAGGCCCTTGCCTTGGGTGGCGCGAATCGCCTGGCAGAGGTTGGTCTTGCCCGACTTGCAGAATTTGCACTGGCCGCATTCCGGGGTGTACAGCGGAATGACGTGATCGCCGACGGCGACCGAAGTCACGCCTTCGCCGATCGCTTCAACGATGGCGCCACCTTCATGGCCGAGGATCGACGGGAAGATGCCTTCCGGGTCTGCGCCGGACAAGGTGTAGGCATCGGTGTGGCAAACCCCGGAAGCGACGACGCGCAGCAATACTTCACCGGCCTTGGGCATGGCGACATCGACTTCTACGATTTCCAGCGGCTTCTTGGCCTCGAAGGCAACGGCGGCGCGCGACTTGATCATGCTGACTCTCCAGTGAACCCAATAAATAAAAAAGCAGACAGACAGTGTAGTTCAGCGCTTCCTGAGGAATAATCCGGACCAAAGCAAAACATTATTGCCATACAGGGATAATCCAAGTGTCGGAAAACCGCTGGGAAGGCATCGATGAGTTCGTTGCCGTCGCCGAATGCAATCAATTCACCGCCGCTGCCGAGCGTCTTGGGGTTTCTTCCTCACACATCAGTCGACAAATCGTACGGCTCGAAGAGCGTCTGCAGACGCGACTGCTCTACCGCAGCACCCGGCGAGTTACGTTGACCGAAGCCGGGCAGACTTTTCTGCAGCATTGCCAGCGCCTGCAGGACGGTCGCGAAGAAGCCTTGCGCGCGGTAGGTGATCTGACCAGCGAACCGAAAGGCATGCTGCGCATGACCTGCGCGGTGGCCTACGGCGAACGCTTTATCGTGCCGCTGGTGACTCGCTTCATGGGGCTGTACCCGCAGCTGCGTATCGATATAGAGCTGAGCAATCGCCAACTGGATCTGGTGCATGAAGGGCTGGACCTGGCGATCCGTCTGGGTCGGTTACAGGATTCGCGCTTGGTCGCGACACGTCTGGCACCACGGAGAATGTACCTGTGCGCATCGCCGTCCTACCTGGAACGGTACGGACGCCCACACAGTTTGTCGGAGTTGAGTCGACACAATTGCCTGATCGGCAGTTCGGATATATGGCAACTGGAACAGAACGGCAGGGAATTTTCCCAGCGGGTGCAAGGCAACTGGCGTTGCAATAGTGGGCAAGCGGTGCTGGATGCGGCGCTTCAGGGCGTCGGGTTGTGTCAGTTGCCGGACTATTACGTGCTCGAGCATCTGCACAGTGGCGCGCTGATTTCCTTGCTGGAGGCGCATCAGCCGCCGAATACGGCGGTGTGGGCGTTGTATCCGCAGCAGCGGCATCTGTCGCCGAAGGTGCGCAAGTTGGTGGATTATTTGAAGGTGGGACTGGCTGAAAGGCCGGAGTACAAACTTTGAGTTATTGGTTGCCTGTGCGACCGTTTTCGCGAGCAGGCTCGCTCCCACAATTGACCGAGTTCGACAGCTGAATGCATTCCCTCTGTGGGAGCGAGCCTGCTCGCGAAGGCAATGCCACAGCGACCCCAAATCTCAGCGGCGATTCGCCCAACGCTGGCGCAACCACTCCAGATCTTCCGGCCGGGTCACCTTGAGGTTATCCGCCCGCCCTTCGATCAGACGCGGTGCCAGACCGGCCCATTCCATCGCAGAAGCTTCATCGGTGATCACGGCATCCGCAACCAGGCTATCGGCCAACGCTCGATGCAACGCGCCGAGGCGAAACATCTGCGGCGTATACGCCTGCCAGATCACACTGCGGTCCACCGTTTCAACCACACGACCGTTTTTATCAATGCGTTTGAGCGTGTCGCGAGCGGGCACCGCCAACAGACCACCGACCGGGTCATCCGCGAGTTCGGCAAGCAACTTGTCGAGATCATCGCGACTCAGATTTGGCCGGGCCGCATCGTGCACCAGCACCCAATCGTCATCGTCGGCACCTTGCGCATGCAGATGCAGCAAGGCATTGAGCACCGAAGCAGAACGCTCCGCCCCGCCGCCGACCCGCTGAATGCGTGGATCGCTGACGCAAGCCAGATTCGGCCAATAGGGATCGTCAACAGCAAGACTGACCACCAGGCCCTTAAGGCTCGGGTGATCGAGGAAACAGCCGAGGCTGTGTTCGAGAATTGTGCGCCCGCCCAGTTGCAGATATTGCTTGGGACGGTCCGCGGCCATTCGGGCACCGACGCCCGCGGCAGGAATCACGGCCCAGAAGGCCGGCAGGGAATCGATCATTGGGCCAACTGGTAAAGGGTTTCGCCGTCCTTGACCATGCCCAGTTCGTGACGAGCCCGCTCTTCAACGGTCTCCATGCCTTTTTTCAATTCGCTGACTTCCGCGTCCATCACCCGGTTGCGCTCCAACAGGCCTTCGTTCTCGGCATGTTGTTCGGCGATCTGCTGTTTCAGTTCGGCGACCTGCGCCAGACTGCCATTGCCCACCCACAGGCGGTACTGCAGACCGGCCAGCAGCAAGAGCAAAACAAGAAACAACCAGTAAGGACTGCGCATCGAATATCAGGTATCCAGTGAAAAAAGACAGCCACGCATAATGTTGCAGCATCTGATAGCACGAAGCCTGGAAAGATCCAGGCTTGTGCTTAAGGCATCAGATTAGTGGCAAATCCATCGCTGTCACGACTTTTCCGACACAATCCGGTGTCCTTTGATCAGGTTGCGCTTAACCGCGGAACTCGGCACGGCCGTTGTACTTGGCCTTGCCGTTCAACTGCTCTTCGATACGCAGCAGTTGGTTGTACTTGGAAACGCGGTCGGAGCGGCACAGCGAACCGGTCTTGATCTGGCCAGCCGAGGTGCCCACAGCCAGGTCGGCAATGGTCGAATCTTCGGTTTCGCCGGAGCGGTGCGAGATCACGGCGGTGTAGCCAGCAGCCTTGGCCATCTGGATGGCTTCCAGGGTTTCGGTCAGGGTGCCGATCTGGTTGAACTTGATCAGGATCGAGTTGGCGATCTTTTTATCGATGCCTTCTTTCAGGATCTTGGTGTTGGTCACGAACAGGTCGTCGCCCACCAGCTGGGTCTTCTCGCCGATCTTGTCGGTGAGGATTTTCCAGCCGGCCCAGTCGGATTCGTCCAGACCGTCTTCGATGGAGATGATCGGATAACGCTCGGTCAGACCTTTGAGGTAGTCGGCGAAACCTTCAGCAGTGAACACCTGGCCTTCGCCGGACAGGTTGTACTTGCCGTCTTCGTAGAACTCGCTCGCGGCGCAGTCCAGCGCCAGGGTCACGTCGGTGCCCAGCTTGTAACCGGCATTGGCCACGGCTTCGGAGATCACTTTCAGTGCATCTTCGTTGGACGCCAGATTCGGCGCGAAACCGCCTTCGTCGCCAACGGCGGTGCTCAGGCCACGGGCCTTCAGCACAGCTTTCAAGTGATGGAAAATCTCGGTGCCCATGCGCAGACCTTCCGAGAAGGACTTGGCGCCGACTGGCTGAACCATGAATTCCTGGATGTCGACGTTGTTATCGGCGTGCTCGCCACCGTTGATGATGTTCATCATCGGGACCGGCATCGAGTACACACCCGGGGTGCCGTTGAGGTTGGCGATGTGTGCGTACAGCGGCAGATCCTGATCCTGCGCAGCAGCCTTGGCCGCAGCCAGGGATACGGCGAGGATGGCGTTGGCGCCCAGGGTCGCTTTGTTTTCGGTACCGTCGAGCTTGATCATCGCCTGATCCAGCGCTTTCTGGTCGCTCGGGTCGGTGCCCAGCAGCAGATCGCGGATCGGACCGTTGATGTTGGCTACCGCCTTGAGCACGCCCTTGCCCAGGTAACGGCTCTTGTCGCCATCACGCAGCTCGAGCGCTTCACGCGAGCCAGTGGATGCACCGGACGGCGCGCAGGCGCTGCCGATGATGCCGTTGTCGAGAAGCACGTCCGCTTCCACGGTGGGATTGCCACGGGAGTCGAGAACTTCACGACCTTTGATGTCGACGATTTTTGCCATTGTTGTAAACACTCCAAAGTTGACGAAAACGACGCAGCTAGAGGAAATCTTTATCGTCGGCAAGCGAAGTACAGCGGGCAGACTTGCAGACGACAACGCTCACGCCCGAGGGCATGAGCGACAAATCGTGCGGTACTTTACCGGAGAATCGAGCGTTACGCGGTTTCTACCGTCGGAAAACTCTTCACCAGTTCGTCCAGAGCCTTGAGCTGGGCCAGGAATGGCTCCAGTTTGTCCAGACGCAAGGCGCAAGGGCCGTCGCATTTGGCGTTGTCCGGATCCGGATGCGCTTCGAGGAACAGACCCGCCAGCGACTGGCTCATGCCGGCCTTGGCCAGATCGGTGACCTGCGCACGGCGACCGCCGGCGGAGTCGGAACGACCGCCAGGCATTTGCAGCGAGTGGGTCACGTCGAAGAACACCGGGTATTCAAACTGCTTCATGATGCCGAAGCCGAGCATGTCGACCACGAGGTTGTTGTAGCCGAAGCTCGAACCACGCTCGCAGAGGATCAACTGATCGTTACCGGCTTCCACGCACTTGTTCAGGATGTGTTTCATTTCCTGAGGCGCGAGGAACTGGGCTTTCTTGATGTTGATCACGGCATTGGTCTTGGCCATCGCGACAACCAGATCGGTCTGGCGCGACAGGAAGGCCGGCAGCTGAATGATGTCGCAGACTTCAGCGACGACCGCAGCCTGATCCGGCTCGTGGACGTCGGTGATGATCGGCACGCCGAACGCTTGCTTGATGTCCTGGAAGATGCGCATGCCCTCTTCCAGGCCAGGACCGCGATACGAGGTCACAGAAGAACGGTTGGCCTTGTCGAAGCTGGCCTTGAACACGTAAGGGATACCGAGTTTTTCGGTGACCTTCACGTACTCTTCGCAAACCTGCATGGCCATGTCACGGCTTTCCAGCACGTTCATGCCGCCGAACAGCACCATGGGTTTGTCGTTGGCAATCTCGATGTCGCCGACGCGGATGATCTTCTGTGCCATCGGGTTACGCCTTCTTCTGGTGTTGAGCCAACGCGGCTTTGACGAAACCGCTGAACAGCGGATGGCCGTCGCGTGGCGTCGAGGTGAACTCAGGGTGGAACTGGCAGGCGACGAACCATGGATGATCCGGCGCTTCAACCACTTCGACCAGCGCAGCATCGGCGGAGCGACCGGAAATCTTCAGGCCGGCTTCGATGATCTGCGGCAGCAGGTTGTTGTTCACTTCGTAACGGTGACGATGACGCTCGACAATCACGTCCTTGCCGTAGCAATCATGGACTTTGGAGCCCGGCTCAAGCAGGCAATCCTGTGCGCCGAGACGCATGGTGCCGCCCAGATCGGACGCTTCGGTACGTACTTCGACAGCGCCGGTGGCGTCTTCCCACTCGGTAATCAGACCGACCACCGGATGGCCGCTGGCACGATCGAACTCGGTGGAGTTGGCGTCTTTCCAGCCCAGCACGTTACGGGCGAACTCGATGACCGCCACTTGCATGCCCAGGCAGATGCCGAGGTACGGAACCTTGTTTTCGCGAGCGTACTGAACGGCAGTGATCTTGCCTTCCACGCCACGCAGACCGAAGCCGCCCGGCACCAGAATCGCGTCGACACCTTCGAGCAGCGCAGTGCCCTGGTTCTCGATGTCTTCGGAATCGATGTAGCGCAGGTTGACCTTGGTGCGGTTGCTGATGCCGGCATGACTCATCGCTTCGATCAGCGACTTGTACGCGTCGAGCAGTTCCATGTACTTGCCGACCATGGCGATGGTCACTTCGTGTTCCGGGTTCAGCTTGGCATCGACCACTGCGTCCCACTCGGACAGGTCGGCGCTGCCGCATTGCAAGCCGAAACGCTCAACGACGAAATCGTCCAGACCCTGCGAATGCAGGATGCCCGGGATCTTGTAGATGGTATCGGCGTCTTCCAGCGCGATTACCGCACGCTCTTCAACGTTGGTGAACTGCGCGATCTTGCGACGCGAGGACACATCGATCGGGTGATCGGAGCGGCACACCAGCACGTCTGGCTGCAGACCGATCGAACGCAGTTCCTTGACGGAGTGCTGGGTCGGTTTGGTCTTGGTTTCGCCAGCGGTGGCGATGTACGGAACCAGCGTCAGGTGCATCAGCATCGCGCGCTTGGCGCCGACTTCGAAACGCAACTGGCGGATGGCTTCGAGGAATGGTTGCGACTCGATGTCACCGACGGTGCCACCGATTTCGACCATCGCGACGTCAGCGTCACCGGCACCTTTGATGATGCGGCGCTTGATTTCGTCGGTGATGTGCGGGATCACCTGGATGGTTGCACCCAGGTAGTCGCCACGGCGCTCTTTGCGCAGCACGTGCTCGTAGACACGGCCGGTGGTGAAGTTGTTGTTCTGGGTCATGGTCGTGCGGATGAACCGCTCGTAGTGCCCCAGATCCAGGTCGGTCTCGGCGCCGTCGTGGGTGACGAATACTTCACCGTGCTGGAACGGACTCATGGTGCCTGGATCGACGTTGATGTACGGATCCAGCTTCAGCATGGTGACCTTAAGCCCCCGCGCCTCCAGGATAGCCGCCAATGAAGCCGAGGCAATGCCTTTCCCCAATGAAGAAACAACACCGCCCGTGACGAATATGTAGCGCGTCATGAAAAACCCTAGAAGTCTGCGTTAAAGCGGAACGAGCCGCCGGGGAAAGCGAAGGAAGGCCGAAGCCCCCGATCACCTGCATTAATCACAGTGCACCTTTCGAAAAAACCGCCGCGTTGTGACAGACCGGCAGATGAAACACCGGTACGTTGCTCGCTACACATTTTTTGGAATCGCCCAGCAAAGACTGCTTGGTAATCGGCAACTCCTGCAATTCAGGCGAATCCACAGAAGTTGTATCAAGAAGGGAGCGTAGTCTACCGGAATGCTCCTTTCAGCTCAAACCTTGATCTTCGTCTGTTGGCTGCCAGTGCAATGTCCAGCCTTCGTCCATCTGACCAGCAAGACCCGGCAGGTTCGCCACGGCGAGCAATTCTTCGCCACGAAACAGCAGCGGCAATCTGCCACGCACGAAGGCCGGGACCGCGCGCTCGTTGAGCAGACGCTTGAGATCACGACTGCCGCGTTCGGCCAGTTGCATGACCTCACCGCCTTGCCGATAGGCAATACGCAAAGGCCCGGCTGGAGCATGCCCGTGGAGCACGACGCGTCCGTTATCCGGCAAGCGTAGCGCTGAAGTCGGGGTCTGCCAGTCGGCGCCGATCACTGGCGCGCCCAACCAATTGCCGCTCAGCCACCAGACGCGACCGCCGCTGCGGTGCAGCTCTCCGTCGGCCAAACGCCAGATCGGAGAAGCGTCGGCGACGGCATTGCACAGTGTTGTCCAACCCGACCAATGGTCAGCATCTGGCAGCCGGGTCAATGGTTCGAGCCAGTGGCTGAGGGCATTTCGCTGGCGCGCGTCAGACAATGCCCTCAATGATGTCAGCTCCAGGGATGGCACACCCAGCCAAGCGAATTCATGGACCGTTTCGGCTTGTGCGAGATCGATCTGCGCCAGCTCATCGAGCAAGCCCTGCGCCTCACGCAGATGCGCAGCCGTGCGCGCCATGCTGGCCTGCGCTTGCGGCCAGCGTTCGGTGAGGACCGGCATGACTTGATGGCGCAGATAGTTGCGCGAAAACTGCCGGTCCTGGTTCGACGGGTCTTCGATCCAGCGCAACTGATGCGCCTGTGCATAACCTTCCAGCTCAGCACGGCTGACATCCAGCAACGGTCGAACCAGCGTGCCCTGCCCCACTGGGCGCCGCTGCGGCATCGCCCCGAGCCCGCGTACACCGGCACCGCGCAACAGCCGAAAAAGCAGCGTTTCCGCTTGGTCATCGCGGTGCTGGCCAGTCAGCAACACGTCATTGCTCTGCGTCAGCGAACTGAACGCGGCATAACGCGCATCCCGCGCCGCCCGCTCCAGGCTCGCCCCGCCCTTTACGGTCACCCGCTTCACTTGCAACGGCACGCCCAGCGCATTACAAACGGCCTGGCAATGTTGCGGCCATGCATCGGCCGCAGCCTGAAGGCCGTGGTGGATATGAATGGCGCTGAGCGCAGGGAGGGATTCGGTGTTCGCCAGAGTGGCGAGCAGATGCAGGAGGACGGTGGAATCGAGGCCACCGGAGAAGGCGATGCGCCAGTGAGCGGCGTGGCGCCAAGGCTCAAGATTCAGCAGAAGACGGGATGGCAAATCAATCGGGGACTGGCCCATATCTGCACCTTTGCCTAACCCTCTGTGGGAGCGAGCCTGCTCGCGAAAGCGATTTAACATTCAACAATTTCGTCGACTGTCATACCGGTTTCGCGAGCAGGCTCGCTCCCACAGGGATAATGCGCGTCTGACTTAGAGACCGTAGCTCATCAGGCGATCGTAACGGCGCTTGAGCAGCGCTTCGTTATCGAACTGCTTGAGCATTGCCAGTTGCGAGCTCAGTTCGGCGCGGATCGAAGCGGCGGCAGCAGCCGGGTCACGATGGGCGCCGCCCAGTGGCTCGCTGATCACTTTGTCGACGATACCCAGGCCTTTCAAACGCTCAGCGGTGATGCCCATTGCTTCAGCGGCATCCGGTGCTTTCTCGGCGGTCTTCCACAGGATCGATGCGCAACCTTCCGGCGAGATCACCGCGTAGGTCGAATATTGCAGCATGTTCAATTGATCGCAGACGCCGATGGCCAGTGCGCCGCCGGAACCACCTTCACCAATTACAGTGGCGATGATCGGAGTCTTCAGACGCGCCATCACACGCAGGTTCCAGGCAATCGCTTCGCTCTGGTTGCGCTCTTCAGCGTCGATGCCAGGATAAGCGCCCGGGGTATCGATGAAGGTCAGGATCGGCATCTTGAAGCGCTCGGCCATCTCCATCAGACGGCAGGCCTTGCGGTAGCCTTCCGGACGCGGCATACCGAAGTTGCGGCGAACTTTCTCACGCACTTCACGGCCCTTCTGGTGGCCGATGATCATCACCGGCTGGTCTTCCAGACGGGCGATACCGCCAACGATGGCAGCGTCGTCGGAGAAGTGACGGTCGCCGTGCAGCTCGTCGAACTCGGTGAAGATGTGCTCGATGTAATCGAGGGTGTAAGGGCGTTTCGGGTGACGCGCCAGGCGTGCGATCTGCCAGCTGGTCAGCTTGCCGAAGATGTCTTCGGTCAGCGTCTTGCTCTTGTCCTGCAGGCGGGAGATCTCATCGCCGATATTCAGCGAATTGTCATTACCGACCAAGCGCAACTCTTCGATCTTGGCTTGCAGGTCGGCGATCGGCTGTTCGAAATCTAGAAAATTCGGGTTCATAGGCGTCCGTCTTGGGTCGTGTCCCAAGTGAGCTTGGGCCGGCCGGTTGTCTATTCGCGCCCTACCTTAAGGGAGAGGCGCGCTGAGGTCGAGATTAAAAATTCAGGTTGTGGGCAAGCGCAATGATGGCACTTGCCGGTCAACGGTATTGGAGGAAGACGTTGTCTCGCCCGAACTGGTCACGCAGGGCTTGAATCAAGGTATCCGCCGGGTCGATCCGCCAGGTCTCGCCGAACTGCAGCAAGGTCTTCGCATCCGGGCTGGTGTACTCCATGGTCACCGGGCACGCGCCGCGATGACGCTTGAGCAGTTCGCCCAACCAGCGTAGCTGATCGCCTTTGAGATCCTGGGTGTGCAGCTTCAGGCGCAGGCTCTCGGCCAGATTGGTGCGCGCATCTTCCATGCTCATCACGCGCTTGACCCGCAGGCGCAGGCCGCCGGAGAAGTCGTCATTGCTGACCTCGCCTTCGACCACCACCATCGCGTCGGTCTGCAGCAGCGACTGCGCCGAATGGAACGCATCGGCAAACAGCGACGCTTCGATCCGTCCGGAGCGGTCGTCGAGGGTGATGAAGCCCATCTTGTCGCCCTTCTTGTTCTTCATCACCCGCAGGGCAATGATCATCCCCGCCACCGTCTGCGTATCGCGCGCCGGTTTCAGGTCGATGATGCGCTGACGGGCGAAGCGGCGGATTTCGCCTTCGTATTCGTCGATCGGGTGACCGGTCAGGTACAGGCCCAGGGTGTCTTTTTCACCCTTGAGGCGTTCCTTTAGGGTCAGTTCCTTGGCTTTGCGATGAGACGCGTAAACGTCGGCGTCTTCTTCGACGAACAAGCCGCCAAACAGGTCGGCGTGGCCACTGTCGTGGGTCCGCGCAGTCTGCTCGGCCGCCTTGATCGCCTCTTCCATCGCCGCCAGCAGTACCGCGCGGTTACGGTCGATGTTGGCTTGATAGGCCTTTTGTTCGTCGTGGAAATACGGGCCGAGGCGATCCAGCGCGCCGCTGCGAATCAAGCCATCAAGAGTTCGTTTGTTGATGCGCTTGAGGTCGACCCGCGCGCAGAAATCGAACAGATCCTTGAACGGACCGGCCTGACGCGCTTCGGTGATCGCTTCCACCGGGCCTTCACCGACGCCTTTGATCGCGCCGAGGCCGTAAACGATGCGGCCGTCGTCGTTCACCGTGAACTTGAACTCCGAAGTGTTCACGTCCGGCGCGTCGAGGCGCAGCTTCATCGTCCGCACTTCCTCGATCAAGGTCACGACCTTGTCGGTGTTGTGCATATCCGCCGAAAGTACCGCGGCCATGAACGGCGCCGGGTAGTGAGCTTTCAGCCAAGCGGTCTGGTACGACACCAGGCCGTAAGCGGCGGAGTGGGACTTGTTGAAGCCGTAACCGGCGAATTTCTCCACCAGGTCGAAAATGTTACCGGCAAGATCCGCGTCGATGCCGTTGGTCGCGCAACCCTCGATGAAGCCGCCGCGCTGCTTGGCCATTTCTTCGGGCTTTTTCTTACCCATCGCCCGACGCAGCATGTCCGCACCGCCGAGGGTGTAACCGGCCATGACCTGGGCAATCTGCATCACCTGTTCCTGATACAGGATGATGCCGTAAGTCGGCGCCAGTACCGGCTTGAGACCGTCGTACTGGTAGTCCGAGTGCGGATAGGCCAGTTCGGCGCGACCGTGCTTACGGTTGATGAAGTCGTCCACCATGCCCGATTGCAGCGGACCGGGACGGAACAGTGCAACGAGTGCGATCAAGTCTTCCAGGCAGTCGGGCTTGAGCTTTTTGATCAGCTCTTTCATGCCCCGGGATTCAAGCTGGAACACCGCCGTGGTTTCGGCTTTTTGCAGCAACTGGTAGGTCGGCTTGTCGTCGAGCGGGATAAAGGCGATATCCAGCGGCGGCTCGTTGACCTTGGCGCGGTCGCGGTTGATGGTTTTCAGCGCCCAGTCGATGATCGTCAGGGTACGCAGGCCGAGGAAGTCGAACTTCACCAGACCGGCGGCCTCAACGTCGTCCTTGTCGAACTGGGTCACCAGACCGTCACCGGCCTCGTCGCAATAGATCGGCGAGAAGTCGGTGAGTTTGGTCGGCGCGATCACCACACCACCGGCGTGCTTACCGACGTTACGCACCACGCCCTCAAGCTTGCGCGCCATCTCCCAGATTTCCGCTGCTTCTTCATCGACCTTGATGAAGTCGCGCAGGATTTCTTCCTGTTCGTAGGCTTTTTCCAGGGTCATGCCGACTTCGAACGGAATCATCTTCGACAGACGATCCGCCAGGCCATAGGACTTGCCCTGCACCCGCGCCACGTCACGGACCACAGCCTTGGCGGCCATGGAACCGAAGGTGATGATCTGGCTCACCGCGTTGCGGCCGTACTTTTCGGCCACGTAATCGATCACCCGGTCACGACCGTCCATGCAGAAGTCGACGTCGAAGTCGGGCATGGAAACCCGTTCCGGGTTGAGGAAACGTTCGAACAGCAGGTCATATTCCAGCGGGTCGAGGTCAGTGATCTTCTGTACGTAAGCCACCAGCGAACCGGCACCCGACCCACGGCCCGGACCTACCGGCACACCGTTGTTCTTGGCCCACTGGATAAAGTCCATCACGATCAGGAAGTAACCGGGGAAGCCCATCTGGATGATGATATCCAGCTCGAAATTCAAGCGGTCCACATAGACCTGGCGCTTGGCTTCGTAGTCTTCGGTGGTGTCCTTGGGCAGCAGCACCGCCAAGCGTTCTTCGAGCCCTTCGAAGGAGACCTTGCGGAAATATTCGTCGATGGTCATGCCATCGGGGATCGGGAAGTTGGGCAGGAAGTGTGTGCCCAGCTTGACTTCGATGTTGCAGCGCTTGGCGATCTCGACGGTGTTTTCGATGGCGTCGGGAATATCGCTGAACAGCTCGAGCATTTCCTCGGCGCTTTTCAGGTACTGCTGATCGCTGTAATTCTTCGAACGACGCGGGTCATCGAGGGCGCGGCCCTCACCGATGCACACGCGGGTTTCGTGGGCGGCGAAGTCTTCCTGCTTGATGAAGCGCACATCGTTGGTCGCCACCAGCGGCGCACCGAGCTTGTCGGCCAGCGCCACGGCGCCATGCAGCTGTTCTTCATCGTTGGGGCGGTTGGTGCGCTGGATTTCCAGATAGAAACGATCCGGGAACACCGCCATCCACTCGCGCGCCAGCGCTTCGGCTTCCGCCGGGTTGCCACCGATCATGGCCATGCCGATCTCGCCTTCTTTGGCGGCGGACAGCATGATCAAACCTTCGTTGGCCTCGGCCACCCACTCGCGCTCGACGATGACCATGCCGTTGCGCTGGCCTTCGATGAAGCCACGCGAGATCAGTTCGGTGAGATTGCGATAACCCTGAGCGTTCATCACCAGCAGGCTGAGGCGGCTCAGCGGTGCATCCGGGTCCTTGTTCGCCAGCCACAGGTCTGCGCCGCAGATCGGCTTGATGCCGGCGCCCATGGCGTTTTTATAGAACTTGACCAGGGAACACATGTTGTTCTGGTCGGTGACCGCGACCGCCGGCATGTTCATGGCGGTCAGCGCCTTGACCAGCGGCTTGATCCGCACCAGCCCGTCGACCAGGGAGTATTCAGTGTGCAGGCGTAGATGAACGAATGAAGCCGGCATAGTGATCCTGTCCAGTTACATAGAGACAACGAGGCCCGGATTGTACCGGGCCTCGAATAAAACATCAGCCTTGCGCCTAAACCTGCGTCAGGCTTTCCCGCGCCTCGTAAGCCAGGCGTACCGGGGCGAACGAGCGGCGGTGAATCGGCGTCGGGCCGAGCCGCGCCAGCGCTTCCAGATGAACGGGCGTCGGATAGCCTTTATGGCCACCGATGCCGTAGCCCGGGTAGATCAATTCGAATGCCGCCATTTCGCGGTCACGGCTGACCTTGGCCAGAATCGACGCCGCCGCGATGGCCGGTACCTTGCCGTCGCCCTGGATCACAGCCTCGGCACGCATCGGCAAATGCGGGCAGCGGTTGCCATCGATCATCGCCAGCTTCGGCTGAATATGCAGACCGGCGACCGCGCGCTGCATGGCCAGCATGGTTGCGTGGAGGATATTCAGATCGTCGATTTCTTCGACTTCGGCGCGGGCGATGCACCAGCTCAGGGCCTTTTCACAGATCTCGTCGTAGAGCTTTTCGCGCTTGGCTTCGGTGAGTTTTTTCGAATCGTCGAGGCCGAGGATCGGCCGGTTCGGATCGAGAATCACTGCCGCCGTCACCACCGCACCGCACAACGGACCACGACCGACTTCATCAACACCGGCGACCAGTTCTTCGACTTCGGCTACCAGAGTGAAATCCAGGCCCATTTGCATGCTTGTCTTGCTCATTGTGGTTTGCCGATCAGATCAAGGACGGCTTGCGCCGCCTGATTGGAAGCATCGCGCCGCAGCGTGCGGTGGATCTCGTCGAAGCCGCGGGTCTGTTCCTCGCCGCCATCGATCAAGGGCGACAGCGTCTGCGCCAAGGCCTCGACAGTCGCATCATCCTGCAACAACTCCGGCACCAGCAAGCGCTGAGCGAGCAAGTTGGGCAGCGACACGTACGGGCTCTTGACCATGCGTTTGAGAATCCAGAACGTCAACGGCGCCAACCGATAGGCCACCACCATCGGTCGCTTGTACAGTAGCGCTTCCAGGGTAGCAGTGCCGGAGGCGATCAACACGGCGTTGCACGCGGCCAGGGCCAGATGGGATTTACCGTCGAGCAATGTCACCGGCAAATCCCGGCCAGCGAGCAAGGCCTCAAGTTGCACCCGGCGTTCCGGGTTTGCACAAGGAATGACAAAGCGCACGCCCGCACGCATGGCGCGCAGACGTTCGGCAGTGTCGAGAAACAGCGCGCCGAGGCGACTGACTTCACCGCCACGGCTGCCCGGCATCAGCGCTACCAGCGGACCGTCGGGCAAACCCAGCTCGGCGCGGGCAGCGGCACGATCAGCTTGCAGCGGAATGGTATCGGCCAAGGTGTGACCGACGAAACGCACCGGCACGCCTTTCTCTTCGTAGAATTTCGCTTCGAACGGCAACAGGGTCAGCATCAGATCGCAGCCTTCGCGGATCTTCAGCACCCGTTTCTGCCGCCATGCCCACACTGACGGGCTGACGTAATGCACGGTCTTGATCCCGGCCTGACGCAGCTTGAGTTCAATATTGAGGTTGAAATCCGGCGCATCGATGCCGATGAACACGTCTGGCTTTGCGGCAATCAGTGTGGCAATCAGCTCTTTGCGGCGCTTGAGCAATTCACGCAGCCGACCGAGGACCTCCACCAGCCCCATGACCGACAAGCGCTCCATGGGAAAGTACGAGGTCAGGCCTTCGGCCTGCATCAGCGGACCGCCGACGCCGATGAACTCGACTGCCGGGTGCTGAGCCTTGAGCGCACGCATGAGGCCGGCGCCGAGAATGTCACCGGAAGCCTCACCCGCCACCAGCGCAATACGCAGATTGGCCATGATCAGCGGGTGATGCCGCGAGTCGATGCCTGGATCGAATCGCGGAACACGGCGACTTCAGGGAACTGCGCAGACGACTCGGCCAGTTCGGCCAACGCCTGCTCGACCGTCAGGCCCTGCCGATAGACCGTCTTGTAAGCACGACGCAAGGCGTGGATCGCGTCTTCGCTGAAACCGCGACGGCGCATGCCTTCGAAGTTCATGCTGCGCGCTTCGGCCGGGTTGCCGAATACGGTGACGTACGCCGGAACGTCCTTGCCGATCGCCGTGCCCATGCCGGAAAAGCTGTGGGCGCCGATGTGGCAGTACTGATGCACCAGGGTAAAACCGGAGAGGATCGCCCAGTCGTCAACGTGTACATGCCCGGCCAACGCAGTGTTGTTGACCAGAATGCAGTGATTGCCGATGACGCTGTCATGGCCGATGTGGGCATAGGCCATGATCAGGTTGTGATCACCCAGTGTGGTTTCCGAACGGTCCTGCACGGTGCCACGGTGAATGGTCACGCCTTCGCGGATAACGTTGTGGTCGCCGATCACCAGGCGGGTTTCCTCGCCTTTGTACTTCAGATCCGGGGTGTCTTCGCCTACCGAAGAAAACTGGTAGATGCGATTGTTTTTACCAATGCGGGTCGGCCCCTTGAGGATCACGTGCGGCCCGATCACGGTACCCTCGCCGATTTCCACACCTGCGCCGATGATCGACCACGGGCCGACCTCGACGCCGTCAGCCAGAACGGCGGACGGATCGATGATTGCGCGAGGGTCAATCAAACTCATACTTTCTGTTCCGCGCAGATGATTTCTGCCGAGCAAACCGGCTTGCCGTCCACCGAAGCCTGGCATTCGAACTTCCAGATCTTGCGCTTGCAGCTGATGAAGGTCGCTTCAAGGATCAACTGATCGCCCGGCTTGACTGGCTGGCGGAAGCGCAGCTTGTCGGAACCGACGAAGTAATACAGGGTGCCGTCGGCCGGTTTGACGTCGAGCATCTTGAAACCGAGGATCCCGGCAGCCTGAGCCATCGCTTCGATGATCAGCACGCCCGGCATGATTGGATGCGCAGGGAAGTGACCATTGAAGAACGGTTCATTGATGCTGACATTCTTGTAGGCGCGAATTCGCTTGCCTTCAGTGTCCAGTTCCACCACCCGGTCCACCAGCAGGAACGGGTAACGGTGAGGCAGGTATTCGCGAATCTCGTTGATGTCCATCATTTCAGGGGAAAGCCTATGTAAAGATTGGGAGCGCGACTGACGCGCACTCCTCTAGCAAATCAAGGAGGCAGTCCAGAGGCTGTGCACACTTGATATGGAAATGGTATCAGCCATCAGATGAAGCATTACCGTCAGGGGTCACTTCCCCAACGCGCTTTTCCAGCTGTTTCAACCGTCGCGCGATGTCATCGAGCTGACGGATTCGGGCCGCGCTTTTGCGCCATTCGGCCGCCGGTTGCATGGCTGTGCCGGAAGAATAGGCGCCCGGCTCGGTAATCGAGTGAGTCACCATGGTCATCCCGGTCAGGAAAACGTTGTCGCAAATATCAATGTGGCCGACCAGACCTACACCGCCAGCGAGCATGCAGTGCTTGCCGATCTTGGTGCTGCCGGAAATGCCGACGCACGCAGCCATGGCGGTGTGATCACCGACCTGGACGTTGTGCGCGATCTGAATCTGGTTGTCGAGCTTCACGCCATTGCCAATCACCGTATCGGCCAGAGCGCCGCGGTCGATGGCGGTGTTCACGCCAATCTCGACATCGTCGCCGATGGTCACGCCACCGATCTGGGCGATTTTCTGCCAGACACCTTTTTCGTTGGCGAAGCCGAAGCCCTCACCGCCGATCACTGCGCCGGACTGAATAACCACACGCTTGCCGATGCGCACATCGTGATAGAGCGTGACGCGCGGAGCCAGCCAGCCGCCTTCACCGATTTCGCTGCGCGCGCCGACTACGCAATGCGCGCCCAGCGTGACCTGTGCAGCGATGCGTGCACCGGCTTCGATCACCACGAACGGACCGATGCTGGCACTTGGATCAACCACTGCGTCCGCCGCGATCACCGCTGTCGGATGAATTCCCGTTGCGGCTCTTGGCTTAGGATCGAACAGATGCGAGATGCGTGCGTAGGCCAGGTAAGGATCCGGCACCACCAAGGCATTACCGGCGAAACCTTCGGCGTCGGCTTCCTTGAGCAGCAGTGCAGCTGCCTGAGAACCGGCCAGGTATTTGCGGTATTGGGGATTTGCCAGAAAGCTCAACTGAGCTGGGCCAGCCTCTTGCAAAGTGGCTAGCCCAGTAATTTGCGTCTCGGGGTCGCCACGCAGGGTGGCGCCGAGGTGCTCGGCCAACTGGCCGAGCCTGATAGTCACGGTCATGGGTTACTTCAGCTGATTCATGCGCTCGATAACCTGGCGCGTGATGTCGTACTGAGGTTTGACATCGATGACTGCGCCACGCTCGAACACGAGGTCAAAACCACCTTTCTTGATGACTTCTTCCACGGCACTGTCCAGTTTCGGCTTCAGCTGCTTGAGCATTTCGCGGTCGGCAACAGCTTTGGCTTCGTTCAGCTCCTTGGACTGGAACTGGAAGTCACGAGCCTTTTGCTTGAATTCCAGCTCCAGACGCTCACGCTCGCCCTGCTGCATTTTGTCGCCACCGGCCATCAGACGGTCCTGAATGCCTTTGGCGCTGCTTTCCAGGGTTTTCAGCTTGGTCAGTTGCGGACCGAACTTCTTCTCTGCATCCACCGCGTACTTCTTCGCCGCGTCGGATTCCAGCAGAGCCATCTGATAGTTCAGCACGGCAATTTTCATGTCGGCGAACGCCGGGCCTGCCACCAGTACGGAGGCCAGGAGAACCAATTGAGTCAACTTACGCACGATGCACTCCTACAAAATCCATTGTCGTTATCTTGGGTCAGACGCTTAGAACGTCTGGCCGAGGGAGAATTGGAACACTTGAGTTTCAGCGTCATCCGGTTTCTTGATCGGCATCGCCAGGGCGAAGCTCAACGGACCCAGTGCGGTGACCCAGGTCACGCCGACACCTACGGAACTGGCCATGTTGCTCAGGCTGATGTCGTTGCACTTGGTGTTGGACGAGGAACCATTGGCGTTCGTAGTGTCCTTGCACTGCGAGTCAAACACGTTACCGACATCCCAGAAGACCGAAGTACGCAGGGAACGCTGATCCTTGACGAATGGCAGCGGGAACAGAACTTCTACACCGCCCTGGATCAGGACGTTACCACCGAACGGCAGTGGATCCTGGTCCGGGTCAGCGATAGTGCCAGGGTTGTTACCACGGCTCGGCGTACTGCGCGGGCCGAGGGTGCTGTCCTTGAAGCCACGAACCGAGTTGAAACCACCGGCATAGTAGTTTTCATAGAACGGCAGACCATCGGTCGAACCGTAACCATCGCCATAACCGAGTTCGGAGTGCAGGCGCAGTGTGTAGTTTTCGGTGATCGGCTGGAACAGCTGACCACGGTAGTCAAGTTTGAAGAACGACAGGTCGCTGCCAGGAATGGTGGTTTCCAGGGTCAGGCTCTGGGAACGACCACGGGTCGGCAACACGCCTTTGTTCAGGGTCGACTCGGACCAACCGGCCGAGGCCTTGAAGTTCAGGTAGTTGTCGCCTTCCTTCTCGACGAAGTCGAAAATCTCGTCAACGGTATAGCGACCGGTGTTGATCTTGTCCTGCTGGGCAGACAGACCGAAGGTCAGACGCGATGTTTCGCTGATCGGGTAGCCGACGTTCACGCCCGCACCGAGGCTGTCTACCGCATAGCTGGAAATATCGGCATCGAGTTCATCGTAGTCGGTGGTGCGATAGAACGCGTTGTAACCCAGGCTCACGCCGTCGGCGGTCCAGTAGGGGTCAACGTAGCCGAAGTTGTAGCGGCTCTGGTATTCGCTGCGGGTCAGGCCGATGCTGACGCGGTTACCGGTACCCAAGAAGTTGTTCTGGGTGATCGAACCACCGAGGATCAGACCGGCGCTCTGGGCGAAACCAACGCTGGCGGTGATCGAACCGGAAGCCTGTTCTTCAACGGCGTAGTTCACATCAACCTGGTCGTCGACGCCAGGCACCGCCGGGGTTTCAACGTTGACTTCCTTGAAGAAGCCCAGGCGCTCCAGACGGGTCTTGGACTGGTCGATCAGGTAGGTCGAAGCCCAGCCACCTTCCATTTGACGCATTTCACGACGCAGCACTTCGTCCTCGGACTTGGTGTTGCCACGGAAATTGATGCGGTTTACGTAGGCACGCTTGCCCGGATCGACAGCGAAGAGGATGTCCACAGTGTGGTCATCATCGTGCGGCTGAGGCACGCCGTTGACGTTGGCGAATGTGTAGCCTTCGTTACCCAGACGACGGGTGATCAGCTCGGAGGTGGTGGTCATCAGCTTGCGCGAGAACACCTGGCCCTTCTGCACGAGCAACAGCGACTTGATCTGGTCTTCAGGGACTTTCAGGTCACCGCTGAGCTTGACGTCACGAACGGTGTACTTCTCGCCTTCGGTGACGTTGACAGTAATGTAGACGTGCTTCTTGTCCGGGGTAATCGATACCTGGGTCGAAGCGATGTCCATGTTGATATAGCCGCGGTCCAGATAGTAGGAACGCAGACGCTCCAGGTCACCGGAAAGTTTTTCGCGGGCATATTTGTCATCGTTCTTGAAGAACGACAGCCAGTTGGTGGTTTTCAGTTCGAACAGGTCGGTCAGGTCTTCCTCAGGGAAAACCGTGTTGCCTACCACGTTGATGTGCTGAATGGCGGCAACGGTACCTTCGTTGATCTTCACCTTCAGACCCACGCGGTTACGCGGCTGCGAAACCACTTCGGTGTCGACGGTTGCCGAGTAGCGACCCTGAGCGACGTACTGACGTTGCAGTTCGTTACGCACACCCTCGAGGGTGGCGCGCTGGAAGATTTCGCCTTCGGCCAGACCGGATTGCTTGAGACCCTTCATCAGGTCTTCAGTAGAGATGGCCTTGTTGCCTTCGATCTCGATACTGGCGACCGATGGACGCTCGACCACGGTGATGACCAGAACGTTGCCTTCGCGACCCAGCTGGATATCTTGAAAGAAACCGGTTTTGAACAACGCACGAGTGGATTCCACCAGGCGACGATCATCCGCCTGCTCGCCGACGTTCAACGGCAAGGCACCAAAGACGCTACCCGCGGAGACCCGCTGGAGGCCATTGACGCGAATATCAGAGATAGTGAAGGACTCGGCGTGAACTTCGGCGATCATCAATACGGTGAGAACCGCAGTTAGCAGCAGACGTTTCATGAAGTCCTTTCTTATTCCAACTGGCAATAAACAAACTGCCGCAAAATGCGGCAGATTCGCAATTCAGCGAAGCGTTACAGTCGACCCAGATCGTTGACCAGAGCAAGCAACATCACCCCGACCACCAAACTGATACCGATCTGTATCCCCCAACCTTGCACCCGATCCGACAAGGGGCGACCACGCACCCACTCGATCAGATAAAACAACAAATGCCCCCCATCCAGTACAGGAATGGGCAGCAAATTCAGAACGCCCAGGCTAATACTCAGATAAGCAAGGAAATTCAGGAAATCAGCGACGCCCGACTGGGCAGAAGCGCCCGCCACTTTAGCAATGGTTATCGGTCCACTCAAGTTTTTTACCGAGAGCTCGCCGAACAGCATTTTCTTCAGTGAATCCAGCGTCAGAATGCTCATGGTCCAAGTGCGACGGGCACCCTCGCCAATCGCGGCCAGCGGGCCATAGCTGACTTCGCGGATCATTTCCGGTGGCCAGTCGATGGCTTTGACGCCAGCGCCCAGATAACCGCTTGGCGATTTGCTTTCACCGCGCGCCGCCAGGGTCACAGGGACGTCGATTTGAGCATTGTCGCGCTCGATGCGCAGCATGATTTTGGTATCAGGACGCGTACGAACGGTATCAACCACCTGCTGCCAGTCACTCAGCGGTTGACCATCAAGAGCCAGCAAGCGATCGCCGGTTTTCAGCCCGGCGGCCTGGGCCGGACCTTTCGGGTCCAGCTCGGCAAGCACCGGTGGCAAGGCCGGACGCCAAGGACGAATGCCCAGCGAGCGGATCGGATCCAGCTCGTCGGCACCTTTTAGCCAGTTATCCAGTGCCAGCGTGCGCGGTGATTCTGCCGTCGAACCCTGCTCGCGCACCAGCAATTGAATCGCACCGCTTTCACCGAGACGACGCACCAGTTGCAAATTGACCGCAGCCCAACCGGACGTTGGCTCGCCATCGATCGAGACGATCTCCTGACCCGCGTTCAGACCCGCCTTGGCGGCAATGCTGCCAGACTCGACCGCGCCGATGACCGGACGCACCTGCTCGCTGCCGAGCATCGCCAGCACCCAGAAAAACACCAGCGCCAGCAGGAAGTTGGCAATCGGGCCGGCAGCAACAATGGCGATACGCTGACGTACCGATTTGCGATTGAACGACTGATCAAGTTGATCAACCGGCACTTCGCCTTCGCGCTCGTCGAGCATCTTGACGTAGCCGCCCAGCGGAATCGCGGCGACCACGAACTCAGTGCCCTGCTTGTCATGCCAGCGCAGCAGCGGCATGCCGAAGCCCACGGAAAAACGCAGAACCTTGACGCCACAGCGACGCGCGACCCAGAAATGGCCGAATTCGTGGAAGGTGACCAGCACACCCAGGGCGATCAGGGTGCCGGCAATCATATAGAGCGCGCTCATCTACTTTCTCCGCAATCCTGTTCAGTGTCGCGTGTCGCCGTTGTGTTGCAAAAACTATCGGCCGTGCCGACTCAACCATTGCTCGGCCAGCAATCGCGCTTTCGCGTCCGCCGTAAATACGGCATCCAGATCGTTCAGCGCCACCACCGGCTCCAGATTCAAGACTTCCTCGATGATACTCGCGATTTCCAGGTAGCGAACCCGTCCGTCGAGAAACGCTGCAACCGCCACTTCATTGGCCGCGTTAAGCATCGCCGGCGCGCTGTCGCCAGCTTCGGCCGCCTGACGGGCCAAACGCAGGCAGGGGAAACGGCTTTCATCGGGCGCTTCGAAATCCAGTCGTGCAATGGCGAACAGATCAAGTGGCGCTACGCCGGAATCGATACGCTCCGGCCAGGCCAGGGCATTGGCGATCGGGGTGCGCATGTCGGGGTTGCCCAATTGCGCCAGCACCGAGCCATCGACGTAATCCACCAGAGAATGGATCACGCTCTGCGGATGGATCACTACTTCGACCTGAGCCGGCCTGGCGTCGAACAACCAGCAGGCTTCGATCAGTTCCAGGCCCTTGTTCATCATGCTCGCTGAATCCACGGAGATCTTGCGCCCCATGGACCAGTTCGGATGTGCACACGCCTGCTCAGGCGAAACATTCGCCAGCTCGGACATCGGTGTCTGCCGGAAAGGCCCGCCAGAGGCTGTCAGCAAAATCCGCCGCACACCCACCGAGCTCAAGCCGCGGGCGAAATCCGCTGGCATGCATTGAAAAATCGCATTGTGTTCGCTGTCGATCGGCAGCAGTACCGAACCGCTTTTGCGCACGGCCTGCATGAACAGAGCGCCGGACATCACCAGCGCTTCTTTATTGGCCAGCAGAATCTTCTTGCCCGCCTCGACCGCCGCCAGTGTCGGACGCAGCCCGGCCGCACCGACGATGGCCGCCATTACTGCATCGACTTCGGGCGCGGAGGCAACCTGACACAGGCCCTCCTCGCCTACCAGGACGCGAGTCGGCAAACCGGCTGCACGCAAGTCATCCTGCAAACCGCGCGCTGCGGCCACTTCAGGCACCACGGCAAACTGCGGCACATGACGCACGCACAACGCGAACAACTCAGTGAGGCGCGTGAAACCACTCAATGCGAAAACCTGATAACGCTCAGGATGACGCGCAATCACATCAAGGGTGCTCAGACCGATCGAACCGGTCGCACCCAACACCGTAATCTGCTGGGGACGACTCACGGTGCGGCCATCCAGAGCAATACGGCGAACACCGGAATGGCTGCGGTCAGGCTGTCGATGCGATCCAGCACGCCACCATGCCCGGGCAGCAGATTACTGCTGTCCTTGATGCCGGATTGGCGCTTGAACATGCTTTCGGTAAGGTCACCGACCACGGAAATAAAGACGATCACTGCAGCGCCGATCAGGCCTTTGAGCAGCTCGGCTACGGTCCAGTCGCGCACCAGCCCGACGATCGCAGTGATCACCAGACTCAGCGCCAGACCACCGTACACGCCTTCCCAGCTCTTGCCCGGGCTGACCTGCGGCGCGAGCTTGCGCTTGCCGAACTTGCGCCCGGAAAAGTAAGCGCCGATGTCCGCGCCCCAGACCAACACCATCACCGCCATGATCAACCAGTTACCCAGCGGGTACTGCTTGATCTGCACCAGACCCTGCCACGCAGGCAGCAGGATCAGCAGACCAATCAGCAGTTTGGTTGCCGCAGTGGACCAGTGCGCGCTGGAGCGTGGATACGTCAGCACCAGATAAGTCGCAATCGCCCACCAGATCACCGATGCACCGAGCACCCAAGGCGCAAGGCCCGGTAGCACATACATGACGAACAGCATCAGGGCGACCACAGCGGCAAAGCCGACGCGGAACGATTGTGCGGTGAAGCCGGCCAGACGCGCCCATTCCCACGCACCGAGACTGACTACCAGACCGATGAACAGCGCGAAGCCTGCACCTTTGAGCAGGAAAAACCCGCACAAGGCGATCGGCAGCAGGATCAGTGCAGTGATGATTCGTTGTTTAAGCATTAAACCCGGGCTCCAGCTTCGACCTGTTCGCTCGTTTTACCGAAACGACGCTGGCGCGAAGCGAAATCGGCCAGCGCAGTGCGCATGGCGTCGTGTTTGAAGTCCGGCCAGAACAGGTCGGAGAAGTACAGCTCGGCGTAGGCCAGCTGCCACAGCAGGAAGTTGCTGATGCGATGCTCGCCACCGGTACGGATGCACAGGTCAGGCAACGGCAGATCGCCGGTGGCCAGACAAGTCTGCAGCAGATCCGGGGTAATGTCCTCCGGGCGCAAATGCCCGGCCTGGACTTCACGCGCCAGACGCTGCGCGGCCTGAGCGATATCCCACTGGCCGCCATAGTTGGCGGCGATCTGCAGGACAAAGCGGTTGGCACCGACCGTCATGGCCTCGGCCTCGCGCATCGCCGCCTGAAGCTCAGGGTGGAAGCGCGAGCGATCGCCAATGATGCGCAGGCTGATGTTGTTGTCGTTGAGACGCTTGGCCTCACGACGCAGAGCCTTGAAGAATAGATCCATCAAGGCACTGACTTCATCGGCCGGGCGCTGCCAGTTTTCACTGGAGAAGGCGAACAGGGTCAGGACTTCGACCTTGGCCTCAGCGCACACCTCGATCACCGCCCGCACAGCATCCACGCCCGCTTTATGCCCGGCGACACCCGGCATAAAGCGTTTTTTCGCCCAGCGATTATTGCCATCCATGATGATCGCGACATGGCGCGGCACCGCGGACGGCGCAGTCTGCTTGGTCTTGTCCATTTAAAGCTCGACCCTTATACGGCCATCAGGTCTTTTTCTTTCTCGTCCGTGGCCTTGGTGATCTGGGCCTCGGATTCTTTGGTCAGCTTGTCGATATCGGCGATGGCACGACGCTCTTCGTCTTCGCTGATTTCCTTGTCCTTGACCAGTTTTTTCAACTCGCCCAAGGCATCGCGACGGATGTTGCGCACGGCTACGCGCGCGTCTTCGGCTGCACTGCGGGCCTGCTTGGTGAAGCCTTTGCGCGTTTCTTCGGTAAGGGCAGGCATCGGGATCAACAGCAACTCGCCCAGGTTGGTCGGGTTGAGGTTCAGACCGGCGCTCTGGATTGCCTTGTCGACGGCAGCGAGCATGTTGCGCTCGAAGGCCACGACCTGCAGGGTGCGCGAATCTTTCACGGTGACGTTGGCAACGCCGCTCAGCGGAGTGTCAGTGCCGTAGTAAGGCACCATGACGCTGCCGAGGATGCTCGGGTGAGCCTTGCCGGTACGAATCTGGCCGAACGCGTGGTTCAGAGATTCCAGGGATTTCTGCATACGCGCTTGGGCGTCTTTCTTGATTTCGTTGATCATTGTTGGCCTTCCTCGATCAAAGTCCCTTCAGCGCCGCCGTGCACGATGTTCAGCAGGGCGCCGGGCTTGTTCATGTTGAATACGCGCAGCGGCATCTTGTGATCGCGGCACAGACAGATGGCAGTCAGATCCATTACGCCCAGCTTGCGATCCAGTACTTCATCATAAGTCAGATGATCGAACTTCTCGGCATGCGGGTCTTTGAATGGGTCTGCGGTGTACACGCCATCAACCTTGGTGGCCTTGAGCACAACGTCGGCGTCGATTTCGATTGCACGCAGGCAGGCTGCCGAATCCGTGGTGAAGAACGGATTGCCGGTACCGGCCGCGAAGATCACGACGTCTTTGGAGTTCAGGTGACGCATGGCTTTGCGGCGATCGTAGTGATCGGTCACACCGACCATGGAAATGGCCGACATGACGATGGCCGAGATATTGGCACGTTCCAGCGCATCGCGCATGGCCAGGGCGTTCATCACAGTGGCCAGCATGCCCATGTGGTCGCCCGTGACCCGATCCATCCCGGCCTTGCTCAGGGCTTCGCCACGGAACAGGTTGCCACCGCCGATGACCAAACCGACCTGCACGCCGATGCCGACCAGCTGGCCGACTTCCAGCGCCATGCGATCCAGTACCTTAGGATCGATCCCGAACTCTTCCGAGCCCATCAGGGCCTCGCCGCTAAGCTTGAGTAGAATGCGTTTATAGCGAGCCTGATAACCACTGCCCTGCTGAGCCATTGCGAATCTCTCCTGCGGCGTATTTAAAATTCTTTGCGAGCTGTTTACAGCTGGCGTTCACTCTAGCTTGGCGCTGCTGCAGCGCCATCGGAACATGGCTTTGTAAGTCAGTTCCGGGTGGAAACCAAATAAAAAATTGGTACCCCATCTGAAAAGAGGCTGCGCGCGTTAGCGGGCAGCCTCTTTCGGGCGACAGTTGAAAAACCGTCTTATTGCTTGGCGGCAGCCAGCTGGGCAGCAACTTCTTCAGCGAAGTTGTCGACCGGCTTCTCGATGCCTTCGCCTACTTTGAAGTAAGTGAAGGAAACGATTTCAGCGCCGGCTTTCTTGGCCAGCTCGCCAACCTTGACTTCAGGGTTCTTGACGAACGCCTGCTCGACCAGGCTCGCTTCTGCCAGGAACTTGCTGATACGGCCTTTGACCATGTTCTCAACAATGTTTTCTGGCTTGCCTTTGATCTTTTCTTCGTTCAGCTGCAGGAACACAGCTTTCTCACGCTCGATCGCTTCGTCGGAGACTTGCGAAGGCAGCAGGAACTCAGGGTTGCTTGCAGCAACGTGCATAGCGATGTCTTTGGCCAGCTCGACGTCACCGCCTTTCAGGACAACAGCAACACCGATCTTGTTACCGTGCAGGTAGGTGCCGACAACGTCACCTTCTACGCGTACCAGACGACGGATGTTGACGTTCTCGCCGACTTTGGCAACCAGCGCTTCACGAGCCGCTTCCTGAGCGGCGATCAGCGGAGCTGCGTCGGTCAGTTTTTCGTCGAAAGCTTTTTCTACGCTGGCAGCAACGAAGTTCTTGAAATCGTCTTGCAGGGCCAGGAAGTCGGTCTGCGAGTTGACTTCCAGCAGCACGGCTGCCTTGTCATTCGATTTGATGGCGATTGCGCCTTCAGCGGCAACGTTGCCAGCTTTTTTCGCAGCCTTGATGGCGCCCGAAGCACGCATGTCATCAATGGCTTTTTCGATGTCGCCGTCAGCCTTTTCCAGGGCTTTCTTGCAATCCATCATGCCTTCGCCGGTACGCTCGCGCAGTTCTTTGACCAACGCTGCAGTAATTGCTGCCATTTTCAAATTCCTCTTGGATAGGTTTTCAACCATTCCACCCGATCGAACGGGCGTTCAATTCTTCCCGAACCACCCATGTTGGCTGCCGCACATGACAAATACAGACGTGGGCGCCGACAAATGGTTTTCGAGGTGGCAAAAAGGGGGCCAAGCCCCCTTTTTGCTTACTGAGTCAACGCCAGGGGCGTCGATTACTCAGCTGCAGCCTGAGTTTCTTCAGCTGCGAATTCAACAGTACCGCCAGCAACGTTGTTGCGACCGCGGATAACTGCGTCAGCCATCGAACCCATGTACAGCTGGATAGCGCGGATGGCGTCATCGTTGCCTGGGATGATGTAGTCAACGCCTTCCGGGCTGCTGTTGGTATCGACAACGCCGATGACCGGGATGCCCAGCTTGTTGGCTTCGGTGATCGCGATGCGCTCGTGGTCAACGTCGATCACGAACAGTGCGTCTGGCAGACCGCCCATGTCCTTGATGCCGCCCAGCGAACGATCCAGCTTCTCAAGATCACGGGAGCGCATCAGCGCTTCTTTCTTGGTCAGCTTGGCGAAAGTACCGTCTTCGGCTTGAACTTCAAGGTCACGCAGACGCTTGATGGAAGCACGAATGGTCTTGAAGTTGGTCAGCATGCCGCCCAACCAGCGGTGATCGACGTACGGCGAACCGCAACGTGCTGCTTCTTCAGCAACGATCTTGCCAGCGGAACGCTTGGTGCCGACGAACAGAATCTTGTTTTTGCCCTGGGCCAGACGCTCTACGAAAGTCAGAGCTTCGTTGAACATTGGCAGGGTTTTTTCAAGGTTGATGATGTGAATCTTGTTACGCGCGCCGAAAATGTACTTGCCCATTTTCGGATTCCAGTAACGGGTTTGGTGACCGAAGTGCACACCGGCCTTCAGCATATCGCGCATGTTGACTTGGGACATGATAGTTCCTTGATAAGTCGGGTTTGGCCTCCACGTATCCCAATGACCAACCAGAGGCATAAAGCCCAAGGCACCCAGGTCATCGTGTCGACACGTGTGTGGATTTAAGCTTTTCGGGGCATCCCCGGAAAGCGGCGCATTTTATACCACAGGGTGCGCAGAAACGGAACCCGGAATCTGTATTCGCACCAGTGACATGGGCGCAGCCCCCTTGGAATCGGCTCGATGGGCACCATTGTATAGACACAAGCCAGACATGCAGGCGCGGATTTGCGCCTCCCGTCTGGTAGAATCGCGTTTTTCAGGGTCGCAAAATGTACGCTTGCCACCCAATTCGTATCCGTAAGCGCCGCCGAGCGCAGAGAGAGCCTGTATGACCGTCAACCTCAAAACCCCCGAGGACATCGCTGGCATGCGTGTCGCCGGCAAACTGGCCGCCGATGTGCTGGAAATGATTGCCGAACATGTCAAACCGGGCGTGACCACTGATCAGCTCAACCAGATTTGCCACGACTACATCGTCAATGTGCAGCAGGCCATCCCCGCCCCGCTCAACTACAAGGGCTACCCGAAGTCGATCTGCACTTCGATCAACCATGTGGTCTGCCACGGCATCCCGAACGACAAACCGCTGAAAAACGGCGACACCCTGAACATCGACGTCACGGTGATCAAAGACGGCTACCACGGCGATACCAGCCGCATGTTCCACGTCGGCGAAGTGCCGGTCTGGGCCGAGCGCCTGTCGCAGGTCACTCAGGAATGCATGTACAAGGCCATCGAGATCGTCAAACCCGGCTGCCGCCTCGGCGACATCGGTGAAGTGATCCAGAAGCACGCGGAAAAGAACGGTTTCTCGGTGGTGCGCGAGTTCTGCGGCCACGGCATCGGCAAGGTCTTCCACGAAGAGCCGCAGATCCTGCACTACGGTCGCGCCGGCACTGGCATGGAACTGAAGGCAGGCATGACCTTCACCATCGAGCCGATGATCAACCAGGGCAAGGCCGACACCAAGGTTCTCGGCGACGGCTGGACCGCGATTACCAAGGACCGCAAGCTCTCGGCACAGTGGGAACACACCCTGCTGGTCACCGACACCGGCTACGAGATCTTCACCTTGCGCAGCGATGACACCATCGCGCGCATCTCGGCCTGACACCCAGAACGCTCCCAGCCTATAGAAGGAAAGCCAATCGATGCCGCAGGTGGATCCCGAACTCTTCGACCGCGGCCAGTTCCAGGCTGAACTGGCCCTTAAAGCGAGTCCGATCGCGGCGTTCAAGAAGGCGATCCGCCAGGCTCGCGAGGTCCTTGACACGCGTTTTCGCAATGGCCGCGACATCCGCCGGCTGATCGAAGACCGCGCCTGGTTTGTCGACAATATCCTGCAAAAGGCCTGGGAGCAGTTCAACTGGAGCGAAGACGCCGACATCGCCCTTGTGGCAGTGGGCGGCTACGGTCGCGGCGAGCTGCATCCCTATTCCGACATTGATCTGCTGATCCTGCTCGACAGTGCCGACCACGAAGTTTTCCGCGATTCCATCGAGCGTTTTCTGACGCTGTTGTGGGACATCGGTCTGGAAGTCGGCCAGAGCGTGCGCTCGGTCGACGAATGCGCAGAAGAGGCCCGCGCCGATCTGACCGTCGTCACCAACCTGATGGAAAGCCGCACCATCTGCGGCCCCGAGCGTTTGCGCCAGCGCATGCTCGACGTCACCAGCACCGCGCACATGTGGCCGGCCAAGGAGTTCTTCCTGGCCAAGCGTGCCGAGCAAAAGGCCCGTCACCACAAATACAACGACACCGAATACAACCTCGAACCCAACGTCAAAGGATCGCCCGGCGGTCTGCGTGACATCCAGACGATCCTCTGGGTCGCCCGCAGACAGTACGGCACCCTGAACCTGCGCGCCCTCGCCGGCGAAGGTTTTCTGGTCGAAAGCGAAAATGCCCTGCTCGCCTCCTCCCAGGAATTTCTGTGGAAAGTGCGCTATGCCTTGCACATGCTCGCCGGCCGCTCCGAAGACCGCTTGCTGTTCGATCATCAACGCACCATTGCCGGCCTGCTCGGCTTTGAAGGAGACGACGCCAAACAGGCGGTCGAAAACTTCATGCAGCAGTACTTCCGCACCGTGATGAGCATCGCCCAACTGAGCGATCTGATCATCCAGCACTTCGAGGAAGTCATCCTCGCCCCGGAAGATGAAGCGCCGCCGCAACCGATCAATTCGCGATTCCAGCTGCATGACGGCTACATCGAGGCGCGCAATGACAATGTGTTCCGCCGCACGCCGTTCGCCATGCTGGAAATTTTCGTGCTGATGGCCCAACAGCCGGAAATCAAAGGCGTGCGCGCCGACACCATTCGTCTGCTGCGCGAACATCGTCATCTGATCGATGACAGCTTCCGTAACGATATCCGCAACACCAGCCTGTTCATCGAGCTGTTCAAATGCAAGATCGGTATCCACCGCAATCTGCGGCGGATGAACCGTTACGGCATTCTCGGCCGTTATCTGCCGGAGTTCGGTTTTATCGTCGGGCAGATGCAGCACGACCTGTTCCACATCTATACGGTCGATGCGCACACGCTGAACCTGATCAAGCACCTGCGCAAACTGCAGTACACCCAGGTCTCGGAGAAATTTCCGCTGGCCGCCAAGCTCATGGCCAAGCTGCCCAAACCTGAGCTGATCTACATGGCCGGTCTGTATCACGACATCGGCAAGGGCCGGCATGGCGATCACTCGGAGATTGGCGCGGTCGATGCCGAGGCGTTCTGCCAGCGCCATCAGTTGCCGGTGTGGGACAGCCGCCTGATCGTCTGGCTGGTGCAGAACCACCTGGTGATGTCCACCACTGCGCAGCGCAAGGATCTGTCCGACCCGCAGGTGATCCACGATTTCGCCCAGGCGGTCGGCGACGAAACACGCCTCGACTATCTCTATGTGCTGACCGTGGCCGACATCAACGCGACCAATCCGACGCTGTGGAATTCATGGCGCGCCAGCCTGTTGCGCCAGCTCTACACCGAGACCAAACGAGCCCTGCGCCGGGGTCTGGAAAATCCGGTGGATCGCGAAGAGCAGATCCGCCAGACGCAGAGCGCCGCGCTGGACATTCTGGTGCGCGGCGGCACCGACCCGGACGACGTCGAGCAGCTGTGGGCGCAATTGGGCGATGACTATTTCCTGCGCCACACCGCCGGCGACGTCGCCTGGCACAGCGATGCGATCCTGCAGCAACCGGTCGATGGCGGGCCTCTGGTGCTGATCAAGGAAACCACCCAGCGCGAGTTCGAAGGCGGCACGCAGATCTTCATTTATGCGCCGGACCAGCATGATTTCTTCGCCGTGACCGTGGCGGCGATGGACCAGCTCAACCTGAACATTCACGATGCCCGGGTCATCACCTCGAGCAGCCAGTTCACCCTCGACACCTACATCGTGCTCGACAACGAAGGCGAATCGATCGGCGACAACCCGGCGCGGATCAAGCAGATCCGCGAAGGCCTGACCGAAGCGCTGCGCAACCCGGACGACTACCCAACGATCATCCAGCGCCGTGTGCCGCGCCAGCTCAAACACTTCGCCTTCGCCCCGCAAGTAACGATCCACAACGACGCCCAACGTCCAGTGACCGTGCTGGAGCTGACCGCGCCTGACCGGCCGGGCCTGCTGGCGCGGGTCGGAGGGATTTTCCTCGAGTTCGACCTGTCGCTGCAGAACGCCAAGATTGCGACCCTGGGCGAGCGCGTGGAAGACGTGTTCTTCATCACCGACGCGCACAACCAGCCGCTGTCCGATCCGCTGCTGTGCAGCCGTCTGCAAGATGCGATCGTCGAACAACTGAGCGTCAATCAGGAACCGGATATCAAACTTTCGCGGATCAGTATCTGAATCACCCGTTTATCCCTGTGAATGCAGCTCATGCTTTCCTCCGGTACATACAATCCCCTGTGGCGAGGGGATCTATCCCCGTTCGGCTGCGAAGCAGTCGTAAAACCTGTGTATGCGGACATTCAGTTGAACCGCAGTGATGGTTTTGGGGCCGCTGCGCAGCCCAACGGGGATAAAGCCCCTCGCCACAGAAAGCTCTTGAGCATTTAAAAGAGGCCCCAATGAACAACGCTCTGAACCAGCTCCAGCCGTACCCGTTCGAAAAGCTCCGCGCCCTGCTCGGCAGCGTTACGCCGAACCCGGACAAACGCCCGATCGCCCTGTCGATCGGCGAGCCGAAACACCGTTCGCCGAGTTTTGTCGCCGAAGCGCTGGCAAACAGTCTGGATCAGATGGCGGTGTACCCGACTACCCTCGGCATTCCGGCCCTGCGCGAAGCCATCGCCGGCTGGTGCGAGCGTCGTTTTGGTGTGCCGAACGGCTGGATCGATCCGGCGCGCAACGTGCTGCCGGTCAACGGCACCCGTGAAGCGCTGTTCGCCTTTACCCAGACCGTGGTCAATCGTGGTGACGATGCGCTGGTGGTCAGCCCCAACCCGTTCTATCAGATCTACGAAGGCGCGGCGTTCCTCGCCGGGGCCAAGCCGCATTACCTGCCATGCCTGGATGAAAACGGCTTCAACCCGGACTTCGACGCCGTTTCGCCAGACATCTGGCAGCGCTGCCAGATCCTGTTCCTGTGCTCGCCGGGCAACCCGACCGGCGCGCTGATTCCGGTTGAGACCCTGAAGAAGCTGATCGCCCTGGCTGATCAATACGACTTCGTGATTGCCGCCGACGAGTGCTACAGCGAACTGTACTTCGACGAACAGACGCCGCCGCCGGGCCTGCTGAGTGCTTGCGTCGAACTCGGCCGGAATGACTTCAAGCGCTGCGTGGTCTTTCACAGCCTGTCCAAGCGCTCCAACCTGCCAGGCCTGCGTTCAGGCTTCGTTGCCGGCGATGCCGACATCCTCAAGGGTTTCCTGCTCTATCGCACTTACCACGGCTGTGCGATGCCAGTGCAAACCCAACTGGCCAGCGTTGCCGCGTGGAATGACGAAGTGCATGTGCGCGCCAACCGTGCGCTGTATCGCGAGAAGTTCGATGCGGTGCTGAACATCCTCAGCCCGGTGCTGGACGTACAGCGCCCGGACGGCAGCTTCTATCTGTGGCCGAATGTGCAGGGCGATGATGCGGCGTTCTGCCGCGATCTGTTCGAACAGGAACACGTGACCGTGGTGCCGGGCTCGTATCTGTCTCGCGATGTCGATGGCGTCAATCCTGGCGCCGGCCGTGTGCGTATGGCACTGGTTGCGCCGCTGGCGGAATGCGTCGAAGCCGCCGAACGGATTCGTGACTTCATCACCCGCCAGAAGTGATCTCGGAGCGCTTGCGGCAGCCCCCTGCTGCAAGCGCTCAAGCGGTTATTTGACCTGGCCCAGATTGGCCTCGCTCAAATCCAGTTCGCCGAGCACTTCTCGCAACACGTCATCACCGATCTGGTGCTGACGACTGAGGCTGTAGAGTTCCAGGCGTTGCGCGCGCAGCGCTTTCAAACGCAGGCGACGCTCAAGCAGATCCATCTGGAATGCCAGCGCCTGAGCCTCGGCAGAATCATTGAACACATCAAGTTGATGGCGATATTCGGACATGATCCGCGCCTTGAGCTCTGCCGCCAGCGCTGCTTGAGCGGCATCCTGTGGGACGACTTCTTCGGTTTCCAGCGAGTGAATCGCCGCTTCGGCCGTCTTGCGCCAGGCGTCGCGCACTTCCTGACGACGCTTGTCGTCGGGACTTTTGTCGATGCCGCGCAGCAGCAAGGGCAGCGCGATACAGGCCGAGACCAGCGACAGCAGAATCACCCCGGCAGCAATGAAAATCAGCAAGTCGCGTTCAGGAAAAGCCTCGGCGCCGATCAGCATCGGCACCGACATCACGCCTGCCAGCGTCACCGCCCCGCGCACACCGCCCACCGTCAGCAACCAGCATGAACGCGCCGTCGGCACTTGGGTCAGCTCGCCCTTGCCGCGCAGTCGGCGCAGCAACACCGACAAGCGCCAGATGCTTTGCACCCAGATGAACCGCAGCAGCACCAGCGCGACGAAAATCGCCAGCACATCGAGGCAGCGATAGAACAACGTTGGCCACAGCGTCGGCTCATGGCTGACCACGGCCTTGATGATGTCTGGCAATTGCAGGCCAAGCAGCAGGAAGATCAAGCCATTGAACGCAAATTCGAGCAGCGCCCAAACGCTGCGGTTGAGCAGCCGCGTGCTGGTCTGGCGCGGCAGCAGGTCGAGCCAGCTTTGCATCATCCCCGCCGCCACCGCCGAGAGAATCCCTGAAGCGCCCAAACGTTCGGCCAGTACATAAGCGGCGAACGGCAGCAGCAACATGAACACCACGTGAGTGGCCGGATCGTCCCAGCCCCGGGCGATCATCCACGCTCGCAGACGCCCGACCAGCCAGCTCAACGCTACACCCACAGCCAGGCCACCGAGGGCCACCGCGACGAAGGTCAGACTGGCATTGGTCAGCGAAAACACGCCCGTGATCGCTGCAGCGAGGGCGAATTTGAAGGTCACCAGGCCTGAGGCGTCATTCATCAGCGCCTCGCCCTGGAGGATGTGCATCAGCGGCGTGGGGAGACGGTTCTGCGAAATCGCTGAAACCGCCACGGCGTCCGTCGGTGACAAAACCGCGGCAAGGGCGAAGGCCACTGGCAGCGGAATAGTTGGCAACAGCCAATGAATGAAATAACCGGCACCGACCACGGTGAACAGAACAAGGCCGACGGCCAGGGTCAGGATCGGTCCACGCAATTGCCAAAAGGCGCGTTTGGGCATGCGCCAGCCATCGGAAAACAACAACGGCGGCAGGAACAGAAACAGGAACAATTCGGGATCGAGGGCGACGTGCAGGCCAAGCGTCGGCCAGGCGAGCAAGGCACCGGCAGCAATTTGCACCAGCGGCAACGGCAGCGGGATAACCCGCCCGACCAGTCGCGAGACGCTGACCAGCATCAGCAGGATCAGGACGGTGTAAGCAGTTTGCATAAAACGAAAATCTCAGGCGATCGACAGCGTTGAACTGCCATATTAGCGCCTTAGGCTGTGGCTGACCGTTGCACCTATGTCGCACGACCGGAACGCGACCCCCTTGTGGGAGCGAGCCTGCTCGCGAAAGCGGTCGTTCAGCACACAGAGATATTGATTGATGTGGCCTCTTCGCGAGCAGGCTCGCTCCCACAGGTTTTACAGCGTTACGACAACCGTGGCCGACGAAACCGTCCGGTCATGGCATAATCCGTCACCATTTTTTTCCAGCACCTGTAAAGGGGGCGATTCCTTGGCCGTTTCAAGTAAAACGTTGCACCTTTTCGGCATCAAAGCCTGCGACACCATGAAAAAGGCGCGCACCTGGCTCGATGAACACGCTGTCAGTTATGACTTTCACGATTACAAGACCGCCGGCATTGACCGTGAGCACCTGACCCAATGGTGCGACGAGCACGGCTGGCAAACCGTGCTGAACCGCGCCGGCACGACCTTTCGCAAACTCGACGACGAACGCAAAGCCGATCTCGACCAAGCGAAAGCCATCGAACTGATGCTCGCACAACCCTCGATGATCAAGCGCCCGGTGCTCGATCTCGGTGACCGAACCCTGATTGGCTTCAAGCCAGATATCTACGCGGCCGCTCTGAAGTAAGCAGCCCGTCACTCTTTGTAGAGGTATTCACATGTCCAATTCCCTGTTCAGCATCGCCTTTGGTGTCGGCACCCAGAACCGTCAAGGCGCATGGCTGGAAGTGTTCTACGCCCAGCCACTGCTCAATCCTTCGGCCGAACTGGTCGCGGCTGTTGCGCCGATCCTCGGTTACACCGAAGGCAACCAGGCCATCACCTTCACCACCGCCCAGGCTGCGCAACTGGCTGAAGCCGTGAAAGGCATCGACGCTGTGCAAGGCAAGCTTCTGACTCGCCTGGCTGAAAGCCACAAGCCGCTGGTCGCCACGCTGCTGGCCGAAGACGCGCAACTGACCTCCACGCCTGAGGCCTACCTCAAGCTGCATCTGCTCTCGCACCGTCTGGTCAAGCCGCACGGCGTCAGCCTCGCCGGTATCTTCCCGCTGCTGCCGAACGTGGCGTGGACCAGCCAGGGCGCGATCGACCTGAGCGAACTGGCGGAAATGCAACTCGAAGCACGTCTGCGCGGCGAGCTGCTGGAAGTGTTCTCCGTGGACAAGTTCCCGAAGATGACCGACTACGTGGTACCGGCCGGCGTGCGTATCGCTGATGCTGCACGTCTGCGTCTGGGCGCCTATGTCGGCGAAGGCACCACCGTCATGCACGAAGGTTTCATCAACTTCAACGCCGGCACCGAAGGCCCGGGCATGATCGAAGGCCGCGTTTCCGCTGGCGTATTCGTCGGCAAGGGTTCGGACCTGGGCGGCGGTTGCTCGACCATGGGTACCCTGTCGGGCGGCGGCAACATCGTGATCAAGGTCGGTGAAGGCTGCCTGATCGGCGCCAATGCCGGTATCGGCATTCCGCTGGGCGACCGCAACACTGTGGAATCGGGCCTGTACGTGACCGCCGGCACCAAGGTTGCGCTGCTGGACGAGCACAACAATCTGGTCAAGGTTGTGAAGGCGCGCGAGCTGGCTGGTCAGACTGACCTGCTGTTCCGTCGTAATTCGGAAACCGGTGCTGTGGAGTGCAAGACCCACAAATCGGCGATCGAACTGAACGAAGCGCTGCACGCTCACAACTAAGCAGCACATCGACCTCCTGTGGGAGCGAGCCTGCTCGCGAAGCTTCTGGCGTCCTCAAGGACGCTGTCGCGAGCAGGCTCGCTCCCACAAGGTTTGGCGTACACCCCGCCCAATTTCACAGGGCTGAACCCATGATGATCCCCTCCCCTTGGCGCGCCGATTTCCCGGCCATCGCCGCCCTGCAACGGCAAGACCAGACCTATCTGGACAACGCCGCCACCACGCAAAAACCCCAGGCCCTGCTCGACGCACTGACGCATTACTACGCCAACGGCGCGGCCAATGTGCATCGTGCGCAACACCTGCCCGGTGCTCACGCGACGCAAGCGTTCGAAGACAGTCGGCGCAAGGTTGGTCAATGGCTGAATGCCGGTGACAGCGGGCAGATAATTTTCACGCACGGCGCCACCAGTGCCTTGAATCTGCTGGCTTACGGTCTTGAACATTTGTTCGAGCCGGGCGATGAGATTGTCATCAGCGCTCTGGAGCATCACGCCAACCTGTTGCCGTGGCAGCAACTGGCGCAACGCGGCAACCTGAAACTGGTGATCCTGCCGCTGGATGCCGACGGCCTGATCGACCTCGCCGCTGCCGTGCATCTGATCGGCCCGCGCACGCGTTTGCTGGCAGTCAGTCAGCTGTCCAACGTCCTTGGTGCCTGGCAACCGCTGACCGCTTTGCTCGGCATGGCCAAGGCGCAGAACGCGCTGACGGTAGTCGATGGCGCGCAAGGCGTGGTGCACGGCCGGCATGATGTGCAGGCGCTGGGTTGCGACTTCTATGTGTTTTCCAGCCACAAACTCTACGGCCCTGAGGGACTGGGCGTGCTGTTCGGACGCAACGCTGCGCTGGAGCAATTGCAGCCATGGCAGTTCGGCGGCGAGATGGTGCTGGACGCCAACTATCAGGATTCGCGCTTCCGCCCGGCGCCGTTGGGGTTCGAGGCTGGCACACCGCCAATCGCCAGTGTCATCGGCCTCGGAGCGACCCTCGACTACTTGGCCGGTTTGGATCAGGACGCCGTATCTGCCCATGAAGCGGCACTGCACGACTATCTGTTGCGCGGCCTCGCCGCCCGCAATGGCATTCGCCTGCTCGGCAAGCCGCAACTGGCACTGGCCAGTTTTGTCGTCGAAGGCGTGCACAACGCTGATCTGGCGCATCTGCTCACCGAACAAGGCATCGCCGTGCGCGCCGGGCATCACTGCGCCATGCCGCTGATGAAAAGCTTCGAACTGGCTGGCGCGATTCGCGTGTCGCTGGCGCTGTATAACGACTCGGAAGATCTGGAGCGCTTTTTCGAGGCGCTGGACCAGGCGCTGGAGATGTTGCGATGAGCCTGCCGGTGGAAGCGACCGAAGCCCTGCAGACGTTTCACAATGCGGCGGGCTGGGAACAGCGCGCGCGACTGCTGATGCAGTTTGGCGATCGCTTGCCGGTGCTGGATGACGCGCAAAAGTGCGAGGCCAACCGGGTGCATGGCTGTGAGAGTCAGGTGTGGCTGGTCGGGGATTTGCGCGACGGGCACTGGCAGTTCAAGGCAAGCAGCGATGCGCGGATGATTCGCGGGTTGGTGGCGTTGCTGCTGTTGCGGGTCAATGGCTTGTCGGCGGCGGAGTTGCAGCAGGTGGATTTGCCGGAGTGGTTCAATCAGCTGGGACTGTCGCGGCAGTTGTCGCCTTCGCGCAGCAATGGCCTGAATGCGGTGCTCCAGCGGATGAATGAGCTGGCCGGTTAATCGCCATCGCTGGCAAGCCAGCTCCCACAGGGTTCGGTGGTGTTCATAGATGCACTGAACTTACCCAATACCTGTGGGAGCTGGCTTGCCAGCGATGAGGTCATCAGCCTCACCGTTCAAACCTGAGGTTTTATTCGGTCCGAAGGGCGCCGCACCCCCGCCACAATCTTGTCCACAGCCTTGGTCGCCGCGACCATGCCAAATGTCGCGGTAACCATCATCACCGCGCCAAACCCGCCGGCGCAGTCGAGCTTCACGCCGTCGCCGACAAAACTTTTCTGCAGACAAATGCTGCCGTCCGGTTTCGGGTAGCGCAGCTGTTCGGTGGAAAACACACACGGCACGCTGTAGTGACGGGTCACGGTGCGGGAGAAGCCGTAGTCCCGGCGCAACGTCGAACGGACTTTCGAGGCCAGCGGATCGTTGAAGGTGCGGTTCAAGTCGCAAACCTGAATCAGCGTCGGGTCGATCTGCCCGCCCGCGCCGCCGGTGGTAATGATCTGGATCTTGCGGCGTTTGCACCAGGCGATCAGCGCCGCTTTGGCGTTCACCGCATCGATGCAGTCGATCACGCAGTCGATGTTCGGCGTGATGTATTCGGCCATGGTGTCGCGGGTGACGAAATCGGCCACGGCGTGCACCGTGCAATCGGGGTTGATCCCGCGCAGGCGCTCGGCCATCACCTCGACCTTGGGTTTGCCGACAGTGCTGTCCAAGGCGTGCAACTGACGGTTGGCATTACTGACGCAGACGTCATCAAGGTCGAACAGCGAGATCTCGCCCACCCCGCAACGGGCCATGGCTTCCGCCGCCCAGGAACCGACGCCACCAACGCCGACGATCGCCACATGGGCGGCGCGCAAGCGTTCCAGGCCCTCGATGCCATACAACCGGGCGATGCCTGCAAACCGCGGATCTTCTGTACTCATGACCATTACCCCAAAAACCGGCGCGCATTATAGGGCTACGCAGCGACAAGTTTTAAGCTGCAAGCGACAAGTGTAAGAACTTAAGTCAGAGACGGCTGCCCAATGTCAGGCATTTTCCCGTCAGTTGTACGACTGGTTAACCGCCGGTGTAGGATGCGCGCCCCTCGGGCGTCTATCCGACCGATCCTTCGTTCCACAGCCTTTGGAACCCGAAACAGCTATGTCATCGCGTAAATTTGGACTCAACCTGGTGGTGGTGCTGGCCATCGCTGCCTTGTTCACCGGTTTCTGGGCGCTGGTCAATCGCCCGGTCACGGCGCCGAACTGGCCGCAGCAAATCTCCGGCTTCTCGTATTCGCCATTCCAGCAGGGGCAATTCCCACAGAAGGATCAGTATCCGTCTGACGATGAAATGCGCCGTGACCTGGAAATCATGAGCAAGCTGACCGACAACATCCGTATCTATTCGGTCGACGGTTCGCTGGGAGACATCCCGAAACTGGCGGAGGAATTCGGCCTGCGTGTCACCCTCGGCATCTGGATCAGCCCGGACCAGGAACGCAACGAACGGGAAATCACCAAAGCCATCGAACTGGCCAACACCTCGCGCAGCGTCGTACGCGTGGTGGTCGGCAACGAGGCGCTGTTTCGTGAAGAAATCACCCCGGAAGCCCTGATCGTTCTGCTGGATCGGGTGCGCGCTGCGGTCAAAGTACCGGTGACCACTTCCGAGCAATGGCACATCTGGGAGAAATACCCGCAACTGGCCAAACATGTCGATTTGATCGCCGCCCACGTCTTGCCCTACTGGGAATTCATTCCGGTGGACAAGGCCGGCCAGTTCGTCTTCGACCGCGCCCGCGATCTGAAAAAACTCTTTCCGAAAAAACCGCTGCTGCTGTCCGAGGTCGGCTGGCCGAGCAACGGTCGCATGCGCGGTGGCGCCGATGCATCGCCGGCAGATCAGGCAATTTATCTGCGCACGCTGGTCAACAAGCTCAATCGCCAAGGCTTCAACTACTTCGTGATCGAAGCGTTTGACCAACCGTGGAAGGCCAGCGATGAAGGTTCGGTCGGCGCCTACTGGGGCGTGTTCAACGCCGCGCGTCAGCAGAAATTCAATTTCGAAGGCCCGGTGGTGGCGATTCCACAATGGCGCGTATTGGCGATCGGCTCAGTGGTGCTGGCGCTGCTGTCGCTGACCCTGCTGATGATCGACGGCTCGGCCCTGCGCCAGCGCGGTCGTACGTTCCTGACCTTTATCGCGTTCCTCTGCGGCTCGGTGCTGGTGTACATCGGTTACGACTACAGCCAGCAATACAGCACGTGGTTCAGCCTCACGGTCGGATTTCTCCTCGCGCTCGGTGCGCTCGGGGTATTCATCGTCCTGCTCACCGAGGCCCATGAACTGGCCGAAGCGGTGTGGATTCACAAGCGCCGTCGGGAATTCCTGCCGGTGCTGGGAGATTCCGACTACCGACCGAAAGTGTCGATCCACGTGCCCTGCTACAACGAGCCGCCAGAGATGGTCAAACAGACCCTCGATGCCCTGGCCGCGCTCGATTATCCGGATTTCGAAGTCCTGATCATCGACAACAACACCAAGGATCCGGCGGTGTGGGAACCGGTGCGTGACTACTGCGCAACCCTCGGCCCGCGCTTCAAGTTCTTCCACGTTTCGCCGCTGGCCGGTTTCAAGGGCGGCGCGCTGAATTACCTGATCCCGCACACCGCCAAGGACGCCGAAGTCATTGCGGTGATCGACTCCGATTACTGCGTGCACCCGAACTGGCTCAAGCACATGGTGCCGCACTTCGCCGACCCGAAAATCGCCGTGGTGCAGTCTCCGCAGGATTATCGCGACCAGAACGAAAGCACCTTCAAGAAGCTCTGCTACGCCGAATACAAAGGCTTCTTCCATATCGGCATGGTCACCCGCAACGACCGTGACGCGATCATTCAGCACGGCACCATGACCATGACCCGCCGCTCGGTGCTGGAAGAATTGGGCTGGGCTGACTGGTGCATTTGTGAAGACGCCGAACTCGGTTTGCGCGTGTTCGAGAAAGGCCTGTCGGCGGCGTATTGCCACGACAGCTACGGCAAGGGCCTGATGCCGGATACCTTCATCGACTTCAAGAAACAGCGTTTCCGCTGGGCCTATGGCGCGATCCAGATCATCAAGCGCCACACCCGCAGCCTGCTGCGCGGCAAGGACACCGAACTGACCCGTGGTCAGCGCTATCACTTCCTCGCCGGTTGGCTGCCGTGGGTTGCCGATGGCATGAACATCTTCTTCACCGTTGGCGCGCTGTTGTGGTCGGCGGCGATGATCATCGTGCCGCAACGGGTCGATCCACCGTTGCTGATTTTCGCGATCCCGCCACTGGCGCTGTTCGTGTTCAAGGTCGGCAAGATCATCTTCCTCTACCGTCGCGCCGTCGGCGTGAATCTGAAAGATGCGTTCTGCGCGGCACTGGCCGGGCTGGCGTTGTCGCACACCATCGCCAAAGCGGTGCTGTACGGTTTCTTCACCAGCAGCATTCCGTTCTTCCGCACGCCGAAAAACGCCGACAACCACGGCTTCTGGGTGGCGATCAGCGAGGCTCGCGAGGAGCTGTTCATCATGCTGTTGCTGTGGGGCGCGGCGCTGGGGATTTTCCTGGTGCAGGGCATTCCGAGCAATGACATGCGCTTCTGGGTAACCATGCTACTGGTGCAGTCGCTGCCGTATCTGGCGGCGCTGATCATGGCGTTCCTGTCGTCGCTGCCCAAACCAGCGGCCAAGGCTGAGCCGGCACCGGTCGTCTAAATCCGCAACGCAGCACTAAACGGCGGCCAATGGTCGCCGTTTTGCTTTAAGATAACCGCCATTTTGCGGGGCTTGGCGTGATAACCGGTCTGACTGACCACCCCTGTCCCTTGTGGGAGCGAGCCTGCTCGCGAAGGCGTTGTAACATTCAACCTTTAAGGTGCCTGGTAGACCGCTTTCGCGAGCAGGCTCGCTCCCACATTAGAAGCCCAAGCTCACACCCCATGATCCCGGAGTTTTCCATGACGGCCCACGCCGACCTATCGCCGACCCTTCAACTGGCCATCGACCTGATCCGCCGTCCTTCCGTGACCCCGGTCGATGCCGACTGCCAGAAGCAGATGATGCAGCGCCTGGGCGATGCCGGTTTCACCCTGGAGCCGATGCGCATCGAAGATGTGGATAACTTCTGGGCCACTCACGGCAACAACGACGGTCCGGTGCTGTGCTTCGCCGGCCACACCGACGTGGTGCCGACCGGTCCGGTTACCGCATGGCAGATTGATCCGTTCAATGCCGTGATCGACGAACATGGCATGCTCTGCGGCCGTGGCGCAGCAGACATGAAAGGCAGCCTGGCGTCGATGACCGTCGCCGCTGAACGTTTCGTAGCCGACTATCCGAACCATAAAGGCAAGGTCGCTTTCCTGATCACCAGCGATGAAGAAGGCCCGGCGCATCACGGCACCAAGGCTGTGGTCGAACGTCTGGTCGCGCGCAACGAGCGTCTGGACTGGTGCATCGTTGGCGAGCCGTCGAGCACTACGCTGGTCGGCGATGTGGTGAAAAACGGCCGTCGCGGTTCCCTCGGCGCCAAGCTGACGGTCAAAGGCGTGCAGGGCCACGTGGCCTACCCGCATCTGGCGAAGAACCCTATCCACCTCGCCGCTCCGGCGCTGGCAGAGCTGGCCGCCGAGCACTGGGACCACGGTAACGACTTCTTCCCGCCGACCAGTTTCCAGATTTCCAACCTCAATTCCGGCACCGGCGCGACCAACGTGATTCCCGGTGATCTGGTGGCGGTGTTCAACTTCCGTTTTTCCACCGAATCAACCGTCGAAGGCCTGCAGAAACGCGTTGCCGATATTCTCGACAAGCACGATCTGGACTGGCACATCGACTGGGCGCTGTCCGGCCTGCCGTTCCTCACCGAACCGGGCGCGCTGCTCGATGCGGTATCGTCGAGCATCAAGGACATCACCGGTCGCGAGACCAAGGCGTCGACCAGCGGCGGCACCTCCGATGGCCGCTTCATCGCGACCATGGGCACGCAAGTGGTTGAACTTGGCCCGGTCAACGCGACCATTCACCAGGTCAACGAGCGCGTGCTGGCGGCGGATCTCGACGTGCTGACGGAAATTTATTACCAGACCCTGATCAAGTTGCTCGCCTGATGCTCGCGTGCCCGATCTGCAGTGAACCGCTCAACGCGGTAGAGAACGGCGTGGTCTGCCCCGCCGGGCATCGGTTCGACCGTGCGCGTCAGGGTTATCTGAACCTGTTGCCGGTGCAGCACAAGAACAGCCGCGACCCCGGCGACAATCAGGCCATGGTCGAGGCGCGGCGTGATTTCCTCAACGCCGGGCATTACGCGCCAGTGGCCAAACGTCTGGCTGAACTCGCGGCGAGTTATGCGCCGGCGCGCTGGGTCGATATCGGTTGCGGCGAGGGTTACTACACCGCGCAAATCGCCGAAGCTTTGCCGAACGCTGATGGCTACGCGCTGGACATCTCCCGCGAAGCGGTCAAACGCGCCTGCAAACGCAACCCGGCGATCACCTGGTTGATCGCCAGCATGGCCCGCGTGCCATTGGCTTCAGGCAGTTGCCAGTTTCTCGCCAGCGTCTTCAGTCCGTTGGATTGGGAGGAAGCCAAGCGTCTGCTCAGCGTCGGCGGCGGCCTGATGAAAGTCGGCCCGACCCGTGGCCATCTGATGGAATTGCGCGAACGCCTGTACGACGAAGTGCGCGAGTACACCGACGACAAGCACCTGGCCCTGGTGCCGGAAGGCATGGTTTTGGCGCACAGCGAAACCCTGGAATTCAAGCTGACCCTGGACAAGCCCGAGGACCGCGCCAACCTGTTGGCGATGACGCCTCACGGCTGGCGTGCCAGTGCCGAGCGTCGTGCGGCGGTGATCGAACAGGCCGAACCGTTCGAGACCACCGTGTCGATGCGCTACGATTATTTCGTTCTTCAATAACTTTTGGTCCCGGGCACAGGCCCGGGGCCGGCTAAATCCGCGAATGGATTTTTCAGACCCGCAGTGAGGACATCCATGCGCCAACCGGACATCGAGATTTACCTGAAAGACGCCGACGTCGACCACAAGGCCATCGCCGCCTGGCTCGGCCAAGCGCTTGGCCCGTGCAGCGACTGGGTGCAGAAAGGCCAGACGTACAAGTGCAAGGCCGGCAACGTGCCGGTGACCTGGCTGCCGAAAGCCGTGGGCAAGTGGAACAGCCTGTTCCTGGAAAGCGACCAGACCCCCTGGGACGACGACATCGCCTGCGCCCGCGCAGCCTTTGCCGCGCTGAACGTCGAAGTGCGTTGCGCACCGGGGACGTGGGTCGAAGAAGAAGGTGAAGAAACCGCCGATCGCTGGATTCGCATCAGCGAAGACGGAGAAGAAGAGATCACCTGGAAGACCGTGTAATCAGGTCAACGTAGAGCCCATGTGGGAGCGAGCCTGCTCGCGAATGCGCAGTGTCAGTCGATATGAATGGTGACTGATACACCGCATTCGCGAGCAGGCTCGCTCCCACAGTGGTTTTGGCGTTCTGGAGGTTTGTGTTACAGGCCTACAACATCCTCAGCCTGCAACCCCTTCTCGCCGGTGATCACCGCATACTCGACCTGTTGACCTTCGGTCAGCGAGCGGTGCCCTTCGCCGCGTATCGCGCGGTAGTGCACGAACACGTCCACGCCGTCGTCGCGCTGGATAAAGCCGTAGCCTTTGGCGTCGTTGAACCACTTCACGTTGCCGGTTTCGCGTGTTGCCATCTGTTCATACTCCTTTTTTATTATTGAACGGGCTTTTCGCAGGAAAGCCTTAGAGGAACGTCAGCCTGCGTCCGACGTCCATGACAGGGCACCGGCAACAGAGCGCCGAGTATATGACAGGTGCGGAAACTCTCAACAGGAGATTACTTCGGCGCTTTTTTGCCGATTTTCGCCTAATACGGCAAACTGTCCGCCCCGAGCGCCTGCTCGGTTTTATCCACTCACGCAGAAGCCGTATGACCCGTTCCCCGTTCCGCCGTCTTGTGTTTGGCACCCTGCGCCGCCTGTTGTATCTCTGGGTTCGCTCCGAGACCATCAATCAGTCGTCGTTCACTCTTAACCTCGACCGCAGTCGTCCGGTGTTCTACGTCCTGCAAAACCCTTCGCTGACCGATCTGGCGGTGGTTGACACCGAGTGCACCAAGGCCGGTCTGCCACGCCCGGTGCTGGCGGTGTCGGTGGGTTCACTCATCGAACCAGCGGCGTTTTTCTATTTGACGCCGGACCCGGACTGGCTCGGCCGCCAGGACAAACGCGGTGCGCCGCCAACTCTCACCCGCCTGGTCAGCGCGCTGACGCAGAACGCTGCCGAAGACGCGCAGATCATTCCGGTCAGCGTGTTCTGGGGCCAGTCGCCAGACAGCGAAAACAGCCCGTGGAAACTGTTGTTCGCCGACAGCTGGGCAGTCACCGGACGCCTGCGCCGGCTGCTGAGCATCATCGTCCTCGGGCGTAAAACCCGCGTGCAGTTTTCCGCGCCGATCCACCTGCGCGAACTGATCGATCACAACAAGGGCCACGAACGCACCGTGCGCATGGCCCAGCGCATCCTGCGCGTGCACTTCCGCAACTTGAAAGCCGCGGTGATCGGCCCGGACATTTCCCACCGGCGCAATCTGGTCAAAGGCCTGCTCAACCAGCCGCTGGTCAAACAGGCGATCCTCGACGAAGCCGAGCGCGAAAAAATCTCCCCGGAAAAAGCCAAGGCCCAGGCCCTGCGCTATGGCAACGAGATTGCTTCGGACTACACCTACACCGCGATCCGTTTTCTCGAAGTGGTGCTGAGCTGGTTCTGGAACAAGATCTACGACGGCATCAAGGTCAATCACATCGAAGGTGTGCAGAACGTCGCGCAGGGTCACGAAGTGATTTACGTGCCGTGCCATCGCAGCCACATCGATTACCTGCTGCTTTCCTATCTGCTGTTCCGCAACGGCCTGACCCCGCCGCACATCGCCGCCGGGATCAACCTGAACATGCCGGTGATCGGCAGCCTGCTGCGTCGCGGCGGTGCGTTCTTCATGCGCCGCACATTCAAGGGCAATCCGTTGTACACCTCGGTGTTCAACGAATACCTGCACACGCTGTTCACCAAAGGTTTCCCGGTGGAGTATTTCGTCGAGGGCGGGCGCTCGCGCACCGGGCGCATGCTGCAACCGAAAACCGGCATGCTCGCGATCACCCTGCGCAGTTTCCTGCGTTCGTCGCGGATGCCGATCGTGTTCGTGCCGGTGTACATCGGATACGAGCGCGTGCTCGAAGGCCGCACCTACCTCGGTGAGCTGCGCGGCGCGAGCAAAAAGAAAGAGTCGATCTTCGATATTTTCAAAGTGATCGGCGCGCTCAAGCAGCGCTTCGGTCAGGTCGCGGTCAACTTCGGCGAGCCGATCAAACTGGCGGAATTCCTTGACGCCGAGCAACCGGACTGGCGCCAGCAGGAACTCGGCCCGCAATTCAAACCGGCGTGGCTCAACGAAACCACCAACCGCCTCGGCGAGAAAGTCGCCCGGCACCTCAACGAAGCGGCGGCGATCAATCCAGTGAATCTGGTAGCGCTGGCCCTGCTGTCGACCACGCGTCTGGCCCTGGATGATCGAGCCATGGCGCGGGTGCTTGACTTGTATCTCGCGCTGCTGCGCAAAGTCCCTTATTCGTCGCACACCACCTTGCCGGAAGGCGACGGCCGTGCGCTGATCGAGCATGTGAAAGACATGGATCTGCTCGCCGAGCAGAACGATGCGCTGGGCAAGATTCTGTATCTGGACGAGCAGAACGCGGTCCTGATGACTTACTACCGCAACAACGTCCTGCACATCTTCGCTCTGCCGTCGTTGCTGGCGAGTTTCTTCCAGAGCACCTCGCGCATGAGCCGCGAGCAGATCCTGCGCTACACCCGCGCGCTGTATCCGTACCTGCAATCGGAATTGTTCATCCGCTGGAGCCTGGACGAACTCGACGCGGTGATCGATCAGTGGCTGGAAGCGTTCGTCGAGCAGGGCCTGCTACGTTTCGAGAAAGACCTGTACCTGCGCCCAGCACCGAGTTCGCGGCATTTCGTGCTGCTGACGCTGCTGTCGAAAAGCATCGCGCAGACCCTGCAGCGCTTCTACATGACCGTGTCCCTGCTGCTCAACAGCGGCCAGAACAGCATCAGCGCCGAAGAGCTGGAAGACCTCTGCACAGTGATGGCCCAGCGCCTGTCGATCCTCCATGGCCTGAATGCGCCGGAATTCTTCGACAAGAGTCTGTTCCGCCACTTCATCCAGACCCTGCTCGACCTCGACGTCCTGCGCCGCGACGAAGCCGGCAAGCTCAGCTACCACGAACTGCTCGGCGAGCTGGCCGAAGGCGCGGCCAAGCGCGTGCTGCCGGCGGAGATTCGCCTGTCGATCCGCCAGGTCGCGCTGCACCGCAGTGAAGATGCGGCGGATCAGATCACGCCACAGCCTGAGGCTTGAAGCCTTACCCCTGTGGGAGCGAGCCTGCTCGCGAAGACGGAGTGTCAGTCGCCATTTATTTTGACTGATCCAGCGCTTTCGCGAGCAGGCTCGCTCCCACATTGAAAGGAGATTCACCCATGAAAAAACTGTTGACCCTCGCTGCCGCCACCCTGCTCAGCGCCTGCCAATCAACCACACCCGCCGGCAAGGCCAGCCTCGACGGCGAAGTCTTCTACCTGCAACGCATCGCCCTGCCCCCGAGCGCGACCCTGAGCGTCAGCCTGCAAGACGTGTCGCTGGCCGATGCACCCGCCATCGTCCTCGCCGAACAGAACGGCCCGATCAAAGGCCAGGTGCCGCTGCCGTTTCATTTGAGCTACGATCCGGCGCAGGTCAAACCCGGCCATCGTTATTCGATCAGCGCACGCATTGAAGTCAACGGCGAGCTGATGTTCATCACCACCGAAAACCACGCCGTGCAACTCGACGGCAACGACCCGCAGCCGCTGAAAATCCGCGTCGACGCCGTTCGTTAATCCACTCGCCAAAGGAAGACGCCATGCGCCGCCCTACCCTTCGCTTCGCCGCCGCCTGCGCCGGCTTGCTGATCTCCGCCAACGCCCTGGCCCTGTCGCTCAGCGACCTGTCCCAGCAAGACGCCACCGGCGGCCTCAAGGACGCCCTGACCCAAGGCGCCCAGATCGCCGTGAAACAACTCGGCACCCCGGGCGGCTTCAGCAATAACCCCGAAGTGAAAATCGAACTGCCGGGCAAACTCGGCAAAGCCGCGAGCAAGATGAAAGCCTTCGGCATGGGGGCCCAGGTCGAAGAACTGGAAAACGCGATGAACAAAGCCGCCGAATCCGCCGTGACCCAGGCCCAGCCAATCCTCGTCGATGCAGTGAAGAAAATGAGCGTGGCCGACGCCAAAGGCATCCTCAGCGGCGGCAATGATTCGGCCACCCAATACCTGAACAAATCCAGCCGCGAACAGATCCGCGCGAAATTCCTGCCCATCGTCAAGCAAGCCACCGACAAGGTCGGCGTCGCGCAGAAGTACAACTCGTTCGCCGGTCAGGCTGCTGCGTTTGGCGTTGTCGATGCGAAGAGCGCCAACGTTGAAAACTACGTCACCGAGCAAGCGCTGAATGGCCTGTTCGAGATGATCGGCAAACAGGAAGAAACCATCCGCCAGAACCCGGCCGCTGCGGCGACGAGTCTGGCGAAGAAAGTGTTTGGTACGCTTTAAGTCGTTACAACATGGGGGCGATTCAATTCGCTCCCATGCTTGCCTCCACGTAAAGAACTACGTAAAAAAAACACCCACTCCCGCCCCATCTTCCTTCTCTCAAAAAGCTGCAATTGGTCCAGCTCTTCCAGAATCGACGCCGCCTCGCTACCCGAGCAGGAAAAATTTTCCGCGACATTGCTCGCCGTAAACTCCTTCGCCTCCCCGCTTTTAGCCACCTGATAAACCGCGCGCTGCCGTTCCGTCAGTTGAGCAATTACGCCAGAGCTCGTCAGCCAGCGCTGAAAGTCCTGAGTGTCTGCCAGACTCTTGCGGTACACAGATGTAAAACCGACCACGGCTCGCAAAACAACCGCGCATTGAAACTCGATGAAATAAGTCAGATCCAGCTCATCTGCCTCGGTGTGCAGGTAGGAGCGTCCGTATTTCACCGGTGCATTGCGCAGCAGCAGACTGATCGCAATGTAGCGAAACGCCGCGAACTCATGTTTGAACATGAACCAGTAAAACAAGGCTCTCGCGACCCGCCCGTTACCGTCGCGAAATGGATGTTCATAACCCATGGCGAAATGCAGCGTCACGGCCTTGGTCAGTGGATGCAGATAATTTTTGTCCAGAATCGAGGCAGCGGGCCGGTTGATCCAGGCGGACAGCCTCGCCAACCGCGCAACCAATCCTGCAGCAGGAGGTGGTCGGTGCACGGTGTTGCCTGAACCATCCTGAACAACCACCTCATCATTGGTCCGGAACAATCCTGGGGAATACTGCTCGTCATCGATCCCCTCCACACCCACTCGATGGATCTCTGCAATCAGCTCAATGCTCAGAGGTTCATAACGCTTTTCCCAAGCGAAATTCATCATTCGATAATTACCCATTACCATGCGCTCATCCGGCGTCCGCGGCTGGCGCTGATGCTTGAGCATGTCCTTGGCAACACGAGTAGTGGTCGCCGCGCCCTCCAACTGGCTACTGGCGATGGCTTCGTCTTCGATCAGGTCATTGAGCAGACAGGAGAAATGCGCCCGCTCGCCGATCTGACTGGTCATGTAATCCAGCGCGGCCGTACTGGCGTAACGATCCACCACAGCCAAGGTTTTCTGCGCCGACGGCGTTGGCACGTATTTGCCCCACTGCACCGGCTCGCCCAACGGCAACAAATGAATGTACTGGGCCGCCCGCGCCTTCTTCACCAACGCCCAACAAAGATTCGCGTCCAACCCAGCCGCCCAGCGATAGCGCAACGCCTCGAATGGCAGATAGCGCCCCTGATCATCGAGCGGCTTGAGCAGCGCCAGATAATCCGCAAGTCGTTGCTTGTGGGGAGAGCGGGCCAACAGGTCGAAAACAGGATCCGTTCTGCCAGCTAATGTCGGTGGTTTCTTCATCAGACAGACTCAAGGACTCGGAAAAGCAGAACCCGGAGTACAGCATTGGACGGCCAGCGCCTCAAGATCGGAGGACTCTGAAAAAGCTGTAGGAAGGCAGCGTGAATTGGCGATTCGAAATGAATTGGCTGTCAGACCGACTTCGCGAGCAAGCTCGCTCCCACAAAAGCAAAGCAGCGAAGCCGCCCCACTCAACAATGAGCGCAAGCTCGAGTGCTTTTGATCTTGATCCACCGGCGACGTCGGAAGGCTGAGTGGAGGGATTGATCCGGGCGTGGGAGCGCAGCGACCGTACGACGCAGTCGTACACAGCGAGTGTAGGTGCAGCGAAGCAAACCGGAGCCGCTGCGCCCGGATCAGTCCCGGAGCGAAGGAACCCGAGCCTGCGAGGGCCGAACGCAGGAGCAAGCCTTTTGGGTTACCTTTTTGGCGTTTGAAAAAGGTGACCCGCCGTAAGGGCGGAACCCTAAGCAGCCGTTACCGCAGCAACGGATATACACCCAAAACCCCCAAATCATGGTCGGCCCGAAGGCCGCCACGACACAAAAACTCAAGCCTCCTTACGCACCCGAAACCAGGCCGCATACAACGCCGGCAAAAACAACAGCGTCAGCGCCGTGGCCACAATCAGCCCGCCCATGATCGCCACCGCCATCGGCCCGAAAAACACACTGCGCGACAGCGGAATCATCGCCAGCACCGCCGCCAGCGCCGTCAACACAATCGGCCTGAAGCGCCGAACCGTAGCCTCGATAATCGCCTGCCAGGGCTTGAGCCCCGAAGCAATATCCTGCTCGATCTGATCCACCAGAATCACCGAATTGCGCATGATCATCCCGGACAACGCGATGGTCCCGAGCATCGCCACAAACCCGAACGGCTGCCTGAACACCATGAGAAACAACGTCACCCCGATCAGGCCCAGTGGCGCGGTGAGAAACACCATCGCCGTGCGCGAGAAACTGCGCAACTGCACCATCAGCAAGGTCAGCACCACGACAATGAACATCGGCACCCCGGCATTCACCGATTTCTGCCCGCGCTCGGAATCCTCCACCGTGCCGCCCACATCCAGCAGATAACCATCGGGTAATTCGGCGCGAATCGGGTCCAGCGTCGGCATGATCTGCTTGACCAGCGTCGCCGGCTGCTCCTTGCCGTAAATGTCGGCGCGCACGGTCACGTTCGGCAGCCGATTGCGGTGCCAGATGATGCCTTCCTCAAACCCGTATTCCAGCGTGGCAATCTGCGACAACGCCACACTGCGACCGTTATCCGTCGGCACCGCCAGGCTCGGCAACAACGACAACTCAGTGCGCTCATGCACGGTGCCGCGCAGCAGAATCTCGATCAATTCGTTGTCTTCGCGGTACTGGCTGACCGTCGAGCCGACCAGCGAACTCTGCAGGAATTTCGCCAGATTGGCCGTGCTCACACCGAGGGCGCGGGCGCGATCCTGGTCGATATTCAGGTAGACAACTTTGCTCGGCTCCTCCCAGTCCAGATGCACGTTGACCACGTGCGGATTCTCGCGAACCTTTGCCGCCACTTTGCGCGCCAACGCACGGACTTCTTCGATGTGTTCACCGGTAACGCGGAACTGCACCGGATAGCCAACCGGCGGGCCGTTTTCCAAACGGGTGACCCGCGAACGCAGGGCCGGGAACTGTTCGTTGAGGGTTTCGATCAACCAACTGCGCAGCGCTTCACGCTCTTCGATGGTTTTCGCCAACACCACGAACTGGGCAAAACTCGCCGCCGGCAGTTGCTGATCCAGCGGCAGGTAGAAACGCGGCGAGCCGGTGCCGACATAGGCCACGTAATTGTCGATGCCGGCGTGCTCCTTGAGCAGCGCTTCGAGGCGTTTGACTTCGCTGGTGGTATTGGCCAGCGAAACACCTTCGGCCAGTTTCAGATCGACCATCAACTCCAGCCGGTTCGAAGCCGGGAAGAACTGCTGCGGGACGAAACGGAACAACATTACCGAGGCGATAAACAGGCCCACGGTGAGCACGATCACCGTCTTGCGATGGGCCACGCACCACTCCACCAGACGCCGGACGCGCTGATAAAACGGCGTAGCATACGGATCAGGCTGACCATCGCCAGTACCGTGTTTCGCCGCATGAATTTTCGCCAGATCCGGCAGGAGTTTTTCCCCCAGATACGGCACGAACATGACCGCCGCGACCCATGAGGCGAGCAAGGCAATGGTCACCACCTGGAAAATCGAACGGGTGTATTCGCCGGTGCCGGACTGCGCAGTGGCAATCGGCAGGAAGCCGGCGGCGGTGATCAACGTGCCGGTGAGCATCGGGAATGCGGTGCTGGTCCAGGCATAACTCGCCGCGCGAATGCGGTCGAAACCCTGCTCCATTTTGATCGCCATCATTTCCACGGCAATGATCGCATCGTCCACCAGCAGACCCAGCGCCAGCACCAGCGCACCGAGGGAAATCTTGTGCAGGCCGATGCCGAGGTAATACATGCAGGCGAAGGTCATCGCCAGCACCAGCGGAATGGTCAGCGCGACGACCATGCCGGTGCGTACACCGAGAGAGAAGAAGCTCACCAGCAAGACGATCGCCAGTGCCTCGACCAACACTTGGACGAACTCGCCAACGCCGGTTTTTACCGCTGCCGGCTGATCGGACACCTTGCGCAACTGCATGCCGGCCGGGAGGTTTTTCTGGATCCGCGAGAACTCGCCCTCCAGCGCCTTGCCCAGCACCAGAATGTCGCCGCCGTCCTTCATCGCCACGGCCAGACCGATCGCATCGTCGCCCATGAAACGCATGCGCGGCGCCGGTGGGTCGCTGAAACCGCGACGCACATCGGCGATATCGGAGATACGGAACGTACGATCGGCGACGCGGATCGGAAAGTTCTTTATCTCATCGACTGTCTGAAAATTTCCCGAGACGCGTAGCTGCAAGCGCTCGCTGCCGGTTTCAAAGAACCCCGCCGTGGACACCGCGTTCTGTTCCTCCAGCGCCTGCTGCACTGCCGCCAGCGGCAAGCCGAGGGTGGCGAGTTTGACGTTGGACAGCTCGACCCAGATTTTCTCGTCCTGTAACCCAAGCAGTTCGACCTTGCCGACGTCCTTAACCCGCTGCAGCTGAATCTGGATGCGGTCGGCGTAATCCTTGAGCACGGCGTAGTCGAAACCGTCACCGGTCAACGCATAGATATTGCCGAAGGTGGTGCCGAACTCATCGTTGAAAAACGGCCCCTGAATTCCCGGCGGCAAGGTCTGGCGGATATCGCCGACCTTCTTGCGCAACTGATACCAGAGATCGGGGATTTGCTTGGAGTGCATCGAGTCGCGGGCGATGAAGGTCACCTGGGATTCACCGGGGCGGGAGAACGACATGATGCGTTCGTACTCGCCGGTTTCCATCAGTTTCTTTTCGATCCGTTCAGTGACCTGGCGCGAGACTTCTTGCGCGGTCGCACCGGGCCAGCGGGTCTGAATGACCATCGCCTTGAAAGTGAACGGCGGGTCTTCGCTCTGGCCGAGCTTGGTGTAGGACAACGCGCCGACAACGGCGAGCAAAAGCATCAGGAACAGCACGATCTGGCGATTACGCAACGCCCATTCGGAGAGGTTGAAGCGCATTGGGGCTTACTCCTTGTTCGCCAGATTGACCACACGGTTGGAGCGATCCACCGGCCGCACCTGCTGGCCGTCGAGGAGCACATGAACGCCGGCAGCCACTACCCAGTCGCTGGCATTGAGCCCCTCGAGCACCGCCACGCTTTTCTCGCCAAACGGACCGACCCGCACCGGGGTTTTCTTCAACGTGTTGTTGCCGTTGACCACCCAGACGTAGGTCGCGCCGTTTTCAGCGCTCAGCGCGGAAAGCGGTATCGACAGCGAGACACTGTCAGCCGATTGCACAAACACCCGGGCGCTCTGCCCCAGTTCAGCCGGCACTTTGCCGCTGGTGAACGAGATACGCGCGGCAAAAGTGCGCGAGCGCGGATCGGCGGACGGTGACAACTCGCGGATCTGCCCGGCGAAGCGTTGATTTTGCTGTGCCCACAATTCCACGGTAACCGGCTGACCAACCTTGAAGCGGCCGAAGCTTTGCTCCGGCAGGCTGATCAACACTTCGCGCTCACCATCGGTGGCGAGGGTGAACACGGTCTGCCCGGCAGCGACCACCTGACCGACTTCCACCGAACGCTTGGCCACCACGCCATCCTGTGGCGCACGCAGCACCGCGTAACTGGCCTGGTTGGTCGAAACGTTGAATTCAGCTTTGATTTGTTTAAGGCGGGCTTCGCCGGAGCGATATAGATTTTCGGCGTTGTCGTAGGCCGAGCGGCTGACCATCTGCCGATCCATCAGGGTTTTATAGCGATCCCGTTCGGCGCGGACCAGGTTCAGATTGGCCTCGGCGGCGGCGACCTGCGCGCGGGTGGCTTCCAGTTGCAGGCGCACATCCTGCGGATCGAGTTCGGCCAAGGGCTGATCGGCTTTGACGCGCTGGCCTTCGTCGACCAGTCGTCGGCTGACTTTGCCGCCGATGCGGAACGCCAGATCAGGCTCATAGCGGGCACGCACCTCGCCCGGATAACTTTCCATCGCCTGCGCCGAAGGCTCGGGCTGTACCACCATGGCCGGGCGTACGGTGACCTTGGTCACCTCTTCCTGACCGCACGCCGATAACAGGAACGCCAGACTGACTGGCACGGCAAAGGACAACGCATGGCGGTACATGGTGACGGACCTTTCGCGAATGAGGCTTGGAATATTTATACTGGCGGGTATGGTATTAATAGCAAACTCACCAGTCCAGTATTAAAAGCGAAGAATGTCGAACAATCTTTCAGCTCCAAACGGCCCGGGCCGCCCCAAGGATCTGGCCAAACGCCAAGCGATCCTGGATGCGGCGAAAACCCTGTTTCTCTGCCATGGCTACGCCAACACCAGCATGGACGCGGTTGCCAGCGAGGCCGGCGTGTCGAAGCTGACGGTCTACAGCCATTTCAACGACAAGGAGACGCTGTTCTCCGCCGCCGTCGTCGCGAAATGCGAGGAACAATTGCCGCCGCTGTTCTTCGAATTGCCGGACGGCATCGCGGTGGAAAATGTATTGCTGAACATTGCCCGGGGCTTTCACCAACTGATCAACAGCGATGAATCGGTGAACCTGCACCGTCTGATCATGGCGCTGGGCAGTCAGGATCCGAAGCTGTCGCTGATCTTCTTCGAGGCCGGCCCAGAGCGCGTGGTCAACGGCATGGAAGGTCTGCTGGCGAAAATCCATGCAACCGGCGCGCTGAGCATCGACCAGCCACGCAACGCCGCCGAGCACTTCTTCTGCCTGATCAAAGGGGCGGGGAATTTCCGTTTGTTGTATGGCTGCGGCGAGCCGCTGACCGGAGAGGAAGCGGAGCGGCATGTGCGGGAGGTGGTGGGGTTGTTTATGAGGGCCTATGGGGGAGGAGCAGCTGCGAGCTTCTAGCTACAAGCTGCAAGAAAAAGCAAAAGCAGTGACTTGGCTCTGGCTTGCAGCTTGCAGCTTGCAGCTTGCAGCTGCTTCTAAGGCTTCAGCGCTTTCTTCGGATAAATGTCATACCGGCTCGATTTGCCATCCAGCGCATGGCTCGGTTTCGGCCCTTCGATGCACGGCGCCTTGCGCGGGCGCTTGACCACCACCCGGTGCGTGGCCAAGGCCAGCGCCGCTTCAAGCAGGGCCGGTGCATCCGGATCATCACCGACCAGCGGGCGGAACAGGCGCATTTCCTTTTTCACCAGCGCGGTTTTCTCGCGATGCGGGAACATCGGGTCGAGATAGATCACCTGCGGCGGCTCCCCTTCCCAACTGCGCATCACTTCGATGGAGTTGCCCTTAAGCAATTTCATCCGCGCCACGATCGGCGCCACGTCGAAATCTTCCGCCGCCCGCGCCAAGCCGTCCTCAAGCAGTGCGCCGATCAGCGGCTGACGCTCGATCAGGCTCATTTCACAACCGAGACTGGCCAGTACAAATGCATCCTTGCCCAAGCCCGCCGTGGCATCCAGCACACGCGGGCGCACGCCTTGGGCGATGCCGACTGCCTTGGCAATCATCTGGCCGCTGCCGCCGCCATACAAACGACGATGCGCCGCGCCGCCTTCGACGAAGTCGACCCGCACCGGTCCAGGCGCATCCGGGCCAAGCTGCTGCAACTGCAAACCCTGCTCGCCGACCTGCAAGACGAACTCGCCGTCCGCCTCGCCGAGCGGCAGGCCGAGACGTTCGGCCCAGTGTGCGGCTTGTGCTTGAAACGTCGGGGCGAGGGCCTGGACATGGATGCGGCAGGCCGCGGGTGACTCGATCATGAAAAAACGCTCAAAAAAGTTAAGGATCGACAAAAACCGCCGATAAACCATTCAACGCGCATTTTGCCAGAGCTGAGCGTCAACCGAAAAAAATGTCAGGCATTCTTCCCACATCGATTGGCTACGTTTCGCCCCATGGCGACTTCAGCCGTCATAACACTCAAGCACTGAGCGGCGTCAGTCACCTGTGGCAGGATTTCTTTGCCCAGGCTCTGGCTGAACAGACGAGTGAAGTGGTGCCTGCCTGTGGCACGTTTCCACCGGTTGACCTGAACAGCCCGGAAGAACCGACCGTTGGCAGCGAGCTGCACGCGCACATCGTCAGCCAGCGTGAGTGCGACGTGGTTGAAACCCAGGTTCGCCCGCCGGAGCCACTGTTCCTGCCGATCGCCGAGTTCGAAATGGAGCTGCTGGACAAGCCGTTCCCACCGTTCCCGCCAGAAGAACTCAAAGCCCAGCAAGAGCAACAGGATTTCGACAGCAGCTGGGTACGCCCGATTGTGATCAACAATGGCCAGCCAGTGCCGGAGCCAGGCCCTGCGCCGCAGAAACGTCCGCTGTACCTGCCGATTGCCGAGTTCGATCTGGACTTGCTGCAGAAGCCTTACCCACCGTTCCCGCCGGAAGAAATCGTCGAGCAGCAGAAAGCTCTGGACTTCGATAATGGCTGGGCTCGCCCGATCGTCCTGCAGAACCTGCGCCTCGCCGCCTGATCCTCAGCGACACACGCTCCAGCGCCCGACATCGACATGAAAGTGATTGCGATGGGCGGCGTTGTAATCCGGGCTCAACACCACACTGAATGACTCGCAGGCGCCGTCGCGCACTTGGCGGAGAAACTCTGCGTCCTGGTTTTGCTTGGGCCAATCCCTGAGCACGCTGATCGTGCGTCCGCCAGCCAGACGGAAACCGGCAATGTCCAGCGCGTCGGCACTGGCATGTCGACTGAGGGCACCGCTCTCACGGCTGTAGACATTGCGGCAGGCAAAGCTGCCGAGGTGATCAACCCGCGCGATTTTCTGGCCGTAAACCGATTGCGCCGCCGGTTGCAGGGTGTGGTGTTCAAACATTGCGTAGGCCACCGCGAGCGGGCAACTGGCGATGAAACTGCTGCTCAGCGCCACTCCACCGCCCTGCACCCGCAGAGCACCGACCAGCGGACACTTGGCGCCGGGGCTGTCGGCCTGGGGGCTGACGCGCAGATCCGAGCTGCTCAATGCCTGTGCGCAAAGCTCGGGATCACTGCGCAGGCGCATGAGTTTGTAACCGGTCAGCCAGTTGGGCGCGGCTTTTATGTCCAATGGCGCCCACGGGTTCCACTGTGCCGGCACCTCCAGCCAGCCACGCCAGACACTTACCGCGCCACCAGCGATCGCGAGCAACACCCCCCAGAACAGCCAACGTCCCATGCTCAGTCCTTGCAGAGTTGATTGGCCTTGGCATACGGCATCGACTGTGACGTGAAGCCAAAGGTGCCGGATTGCTGGATTTCCTCAGCCGCGCGGAAGAACTCGCCGAACGCCGCCAGCGCCAGCGCCGACCCGGTGCTGATCCGCCGGACGCCCAGTTCCTCGAGCTGTTGCACGGTCAGTTTCAAACCGCCAGACATCAACACATTGACCGGTTTCGGCGCCACCGCTTGCACCACTGCGCGCACTTCTTCGGCGCTGCGCAAACCCGGTGCATAGAGCACGTCGGCACCCGCTTCGGCGAATGCCCGCAAGCGGCGAATGGTGTCGTCAAGATCGGGGTTGCCGTGCAGGTAATTTTCCGCGCGAGCCGTGAGGATGAAGGGAAATGGCAGCGTGCGCACCGCCGCGACAGCGGCTTCAATACGCGCCACGGCGTGTTCGAAGCAATAGATCGGCGCGTCCGGACGTCCCGTAGCGTCCTCGATCGACCCGCCCACCGCGCCCGCCTCGGCGGCGCGGAGAAGACTCTGCGCGGACTCCACCGGATCATCGGCAAAACCGTTTTCCAGATCCACCGCCACCGGCAGATCCGTAGCCGCGACAATCGCCCGGACATTGGCCAGGGTCTCGTCGAGACTCAACGCGCCATCAGGCTTGCCCTGGGAAAACGCGTAACCGGCGCTGGTGGTGGCCAAGGCCTGATAGCCAAGACCGGCGAGCATCTTCGCCGAGCCGGCATCCCACGGATTGGGGATGACGAAGATCCCCTGGCGATCATGCAGGGCCTTGAAGGCTTGGGCTTTGAGTCGTTGCTGTTGACTGACTTGGACGTTCATCGACGGCCTCCCGGACAGAAAAAACCCGCCTCAGAGCAAGCCAAGCTGCTCGGCGGCGGGTTCCCTGTATAGCTCAGGCAGAGCGGGCAAGCCAGGCAAACGTTGCATCAGTTGGGCGTGAAAACGCTGCGCCAGTTTCGCTGCCAACAGGTTGTCAGCGGTGTGCAGAAAGACGTAGGGCGTGCGCCCCTCTTCGATCCATTCAGCAATCTTCGCCACCCACGGCACGAGAAACGCATCGTTGGCCTCAAGCTCGGGATGGCCAATGAAGCGCACCTGCGGAAACTGCGTGAACGCCGCCGGACGGGTCGGCACTCGCGGCTTTTTCGACTGCGCGTGGATCACCGAGGACTCGGTCGACAAGCAACTGAACAGCGCGCGCGGGTCGAGACAGATGCGCTCGACACCGCGATCCAGCAACAGACGATTGAGCAGACGCTCGCTCTCGCCCTTGGCGAAGAACTGTTCATTGCGCACCTCGACCGCAAGCGGGCAATCCAGTGCATCGATAAACGCCGCGAGCTCCGGCAGACGCTGCGGCGTGAAGCTTTTCGACAGTTGCAGCCACAGCGGCGAAACACGTTCGCCTAACGGCTTGAGTAATTGCAGGAAGGTTTCGGCAGCGGTCAGTTGCTCGCGCAAGTCGCCGCTGTGGCTGATGTCGCCGGGGAATTTGGCAGTGAAGCGAAAGTGCGCCGGCATGATCTCGGCCCAGCGTTGCACAGTGGCTGGCGACGGGCTGGCGTAGAAGGTGGTGTTGCCTTCAACGGCGTTGAACACCTGGCAGTAGAGAGCGAGAAAGTCGGAGGTTTTTGCGTCTACCGGATACAGATACTCGCGCCAGGCATTTTCGCTCCAGGACGGGCAACCGAGGTAGTAAGGCAGATCCATCAGATATACAGATCGAGGCCCAGCACGTCTGCGTCCCAATCGACAAAACCGGCGGTGCTCAGGTAGCTGGCCAGGGCCATGGCTACGCTTTTCTTCATCGCGCGGTGGTAGATCATGTCTTGTTGACGGGCAGGCAGGTTGCTCAGGCGTTGCGCGGTGGCTTGGGCAGCACGGGCGGCCAACTGCTCTTCGCTCGGGAATTCCAGCTCGCCGTCGATGATGTCGACGGACTCATCCAGCGCCGCATTGCCTTTACGCGGCTTGCGCTTGATGGGATATGACTGAGTGGAAACGCCGTCTATACGCATAATGTCATGCTCGGTATCAATGATGGCAATTTAGCGGCACTTGACCGACTTAGCAAACCGCCGAGTGATAACTAGAACACATAAAGCGCAAAAGGTTTTAAGCGAGGGGGCAGAAACTGACGATTGGCGATATTTGTATGTGACCGCGAACCTGTGGGAGCGAGCCTGCTCGCGAAGGGTCCAGCACATTCAACACATGCATTGACTGACCAGAAGCCTTCGCGAGCAGGCTCGCTCCCACAGGAGAAAGTGTCGTATCAGCGGGCTTTGGGGGTGGCAACTTTATCGCGCAGGTAAACCGGCTGGGCGTCATCTGCCGGGATCGCCTCACCGCGCTGCCAGGCGTAACGCGCCAGGGTCAATAGGTCCTCGGCGTGGGGCAGCATGCCGGCGTCAGAGCCGCTCAGATTGACCGCAATGCGCTCGCCGTAACCCCAACCGGTACCGGCACCGAACCAATCGCCACTGGCATCAGTTGGCAACGCGGCGACTTCCGGTGGTAACACGGCTTCGGCGCCAACCAGACGCATCTCCCCCGCCGTTTCGCGGTAGCAGCCCCAATACACTTCATCCATCCGCGCATCGATCGCAGCCGCGACCTGGCTTACGCCATGCTCACGAAAAGCACGCTGGGCCAGCACGGCCAGGTTGGATACCGGCAACACCGGACGATCCAGAGCAAAGGCCAAACCCTGCACCACACCAATGGCAATGCGCACACCGGTAAACGCGCCCGGGCCACGGCCGAAGGCAATCGCGTCGACCGCTTGCAGCGTGGTGCCGGCATCGGCGAGCAATTGCTGAATCATCGGCAGCAGCTTCTGCGCATGCAGGCGCGGGATCACCTCGTAATGGCTCGTGACCTTGCCGTCATGCAGCAAGGCAACGGAGCAAGCTTCAGTCGCGGTGTCCAGGGCCAGCAAGGTGCTCATCGATGTTTCCAAAACAGGGGTGGGAAAAAGTGCGTCAGTATAAACAACAACGGCCCGCAAGCGGGCCGTGGATGATGCAGCCGATCAGACTTTTCAGCTCAGCGCGGCCAACACCTTGGCGGTGATCGCATCGACCGAACCTACGCCTGGAATGTGGCTGTACTTTGGCTTGCCGCCGTTCTTCGCGGAAAGGTTCTGGTAGAACTCCACCAGCGGTTTGGTCTGCGAGTGGTAGACCGACAGGCGATGACGCACGGTTTCTTCAGTGTCGTCCTTGCGCTGTACCAGCTCTTCGCCGGTGATGTCGTCCTTGCCAGCCAGTTTCGGCGGGTTGTAGACGATATGGTAAACGCGGCCACTGGCTTCGTGGACACGGCGACCGGCGATGCGCTGAACGATTTCTTCGTCTTCTACAGCGATCTCGACCACGGCATCCAGCTCGACACCGGCAGTGACCAGCGCTTCAGCCTGCGGAATGGTGCGCGGGAAGCCATCGAACAGGAAACCGTTGGCGCAATCAGGTTGAGCGATGCGGTCCTTGACCAGCGCGATGATCAGGTCATCCGACACCAGGCCGCCGGCATCCATGATGCTCTTGGCTTGCACGCCCAGTGGAGTGCCAGCCTTGACCGCAGCACGCAGCATGTCGCCGGTGGAGATTTGCGGAATGCCGAATTTCTCGGTGATGAACTTTGCCTGAGTACCTTTACCGGCCCCGGGAGCTCCCAGCAGAATGACGCGCATCGATGTGCTCCTCAATTTTTTATATAAAAGCTTTACAAAACAAAGGATTCGCTCGTAACCGGCGGATCCTGAAAATACGGGTCGTGGCCGCACAAACGGCCAAAGGCTGATCAAGATACACAGCAGGCTGCGCCCACACAAGACGCCAAAAGTCGGAGAAACCGACGCCCGCCGTGACCCCGCGACGCGATAACCCAAGTCGCAACCCCTACATTAACTGTCGCCTCGCGGCACTTTCCTACAGCAGGAGAAGCGGCATCCGCCCCTTGTCGCGAATGCCGCCTGAGGTGATCAGCAACCTTAGCCGGTATTGCGCAATCCGGCGGCAATCCCCGCCACAGACACCAGCAGCGCCTGTTCCACCGGGCTGCCCTGCTCGACATCCTGCTGCCGCGAACGCGCCAACAGTTCCGCCTGCAATAGATGCAGCGGGTCGAGGTAGGTGTTGCGCAAGCGGATGAATTCGAGGGTGTCCGGACTGTGCGCCAGCAGCTGCGACTGCCCGGTCAGACCGAGCACGACGGAGCATGCCTGCGACAATAGGTCGCGTAACTGCGCGCCCAACGGCAGCAGATCAGCTTCAACCAGACGCTCGTCGTAGGACTGCGCAATATCCGCATCAGCCTTGGCCAGAACCATTTCCAGCATATCGATACGGGTGCGGAAGAACGGCCATTGTTCGCGCATCTGCCCCAGCAACTCACCTTCGCCGCGCTCCAGCGCCTTGCTCAGCGCCGTCTCCCAACCCAGCCAGGCCGGCAACATCAATCGGGTTTGGGTCCAACCGAAAATCCACGGGATCGCCCGCAGGCTTTCGATACCGCCGGCGCGACGTTTGGCCGGGCGACTGCCCAGAGGCAAACGTCCCAATTCCTGCTCCGGGGTCGACTGCCGGAAATACTCGACGAATTGCGGATTTTCCCGCACCACCTGGCGGTAAGCGCTGACACCGTCCGCCGCCAGTTCGTCCATCAGATGGCGCCATTCCGGAGTCGGCGGCGGCGGTGGCAGCAAGGTCGCTTCGAGCACGGCGGCCAGATACAGATTGAGGTTTTGCTCAGCGATGTCCGGCAGGCCGAATTTGAAACGAATCATTTCTCCCTGCTCGGTGGTGCGGAAACGTCCCGCCACCGAACCCGGTGGTTGCGACAGAATCGCCGCGTGCGCCGGACCGCCGCCACGCCCCACGGTGCCGCCGCGACCGTGGAACAACAGCAGTTCGACTTGCTGTTCGCGGCAGATTTCCACCAGACGTTCCTGCGCGCGATATTGCGCCCACGCCGCAGCGGTGGTGCCGGCGTCCTTGGCCGAGTCGGAATAGCCGATCATCACTTCCTGCGGGCCATGCAAACGCGCGCGATAGCCCGGCAATAGCAGCAGACGTTCCATCACCGGTCCGGCGTTGTCGAGGTCGGCGAGGGTTTCGAACAGCGGCACCACGCGCATCGGCCGCAGTACGCCGGATTCCTTGAGCAGCAGTTGCACCGCAAGCACATCGGAAGCGGCGCCGGCCATGGAGATCACGTAGGAACCCAGCGACGCAGCGGGTGCGGCGGCGATTTCCTTGCAGGTGTTGAGCACTTCGGCGGTGTCGGCCGATGGTTTGAAATGCGCGGGCAGCAAAGGGCGACGGTTGCTCAATTCTTCGGTGAGGAAGTTGATGCGCTGTTCTTCGTCCCATTCCTCATAGCGGCCGAGGCCGAGGTAATCGGTGATTTCCGTCATCGCCGAGCTGTGCCGGGTCGAATCCTGACGCACATCGAGGCGCACCAGGAACAGGCCGAACGTCACCGCCCGACGCAGGCAATCGAGCAACGGCCCGTCGGCGATGACGCCCATGCCGCATTCGTGCAGCGAGTTGAAACACAACTGCAAAGGCTCGAGCAGATCGCGATTGTCGTGTAGCACATCGGCGGTTGCCGAGGTCGGCGCGGTCAACGCGGCATGCGCCCAGTTGCGTGTGGCGCGCAGGCGTTCGCGCAATTGCTTGAGCACCGCGCGATAGGGTTCGGCGCTGTCGCCGGCCTTGGCCTTCAGCGCATCGCTGGCCTGCTGCATCGACAGTTCGGCAGCGAGATGATCGACATCGCGCAGGTACAAATCAGCGGCCATCCAGCGCGCCAGCAGCAAGACTTCGCGAGTGACAGCGGCGGTGACATTGGGGTTGCCGTCACGGTCGCCGCCCATCCACGAAGCGAAGCGGATCGGCGCGGCTTCCAGCGGCAAGCGCAGACCCGTGGCGGCGAACAGCGCCTGATCGGCCTTGCGCATATGGTTGGGGATCGCCTGCCACAACGAATGCTCGATCACCGCGAAGCCCCACTTGGCTTCATCGACCGGCGTCGGGCGGGTGCGGCGGATTTCTTCGGTGTGCCAGGCTTCGGCGATCAGCCGTTGCAGTTTGCTCTGGATCTGCTCGCGCTCGGCGCTGGTCAGGTCGCGATGATCCTGAGCGGCCAGTTGCGCGGCGATCGCGTCGTACTTCTGGATCAACGTGCGTCGCGCCACTTCGGTCGGATGCGCGGTCAGCACCAGTTCGATTTCCAGCCGCGCCAGTTGCCGGGCCAGGGACTCGGCGCTGTGGCCTTCGCTGCGCAGGCGCGCGAGCAGTTCCGGCAACACCCTCGACTCGAACGGCGCCGGTTGCGACTCCTCGCGGCGATGGATCAGCTGGTACTGCTCGGCAATGTTCGCCAGGTTGAGAAACTGATTGAAGGCCCGCGCGACCGGAAGCAATTCGTCTTCACTCAATTGATTGAGGCTGGCGCTCAGTTCAGCGTCCATCGAGCCGCGCCGGTCGGCCTTGGCGCCTTTGCGAATCTGCTCGATCTTGTCGAGGAACGCCTCGCCGTACTGGTCTCGAATGGTGTTGCCCAACAGCTCTCCGAGCAGGTGAACATCTTCGCGCAAGCGTGCATCAATATCGGTCATCAGCAGTTCTCCAGCGGTAATCGGGGACAGCGCAGAAACGAATGCTTTGCCAGAGAGTGCCGCTCTGCGCCGCTTCTTACAAGCAGGCGACGAATTGACTTTAAACCTTGCCGGCGAAAGCTAGTCTCAACAGTAAGCCGTACGACGGCCCGCCGCCGGCGCTGCCGGACACTCACCCAGGCCTGCCATCAGCAGGCGCTAAATGAGGTCATCATGAAAATTCGTGAACTCGCCCAGCATTGGGAAGAAAACGCCAAAGGTCGCCTGACCGACACCGGCTACACGATTCATCTGGACGTCGAAGCCGCCGCAAGGCTGGCGGCGATTGCCGAAATGTACCCCAAGCGTCACCCCGAGGAACTGCTCGGCGAGCTGATCGGCGCCGCGCTTGAGGAGTTCGAAGCGAGCCTGCCGTATGTGAAGGGTTCAACAGTGGTGGCGACCGATGAGGAAGGCGATCCGTTGTATGAAGATGTCGGCCCGACGCCGCGTTTTCTGGCGTTATCGCGGCGGCATTTGCATGATTTGTCCTCGGCTGAGAACAAGCAGAAGCACTGATTCCTGACATCGAGAAAAATGTGGGAGCGGGCTTGCCCGCGATGGCGGCAGTTCAGTCAAAGATGTGCTGAGCACGATGGCCTCAGCGCTGGCAAGCCAGCTCCCACAGGGTGCGGATCATCCCTGATATCACTTTAAAACTCACCCGCGCGTACCGCTCCAAAGCCCCAAAGTTCCCGCCCCAGAGCGTTGTCCAAACGGTCAATTAAATTTTTGGCGATAGGCCATCTTTTCTGAACTTTTCAAAAATGCCGCCGGTCGGAACTGGTAACCACGCCTGGAACGAGCGTTTCAATTCGCGTCTACAAGCGATGCTTTCGCCTCCTCTGCCAGGATGGATTCAGTTGTATTTTCAGGAGATGCCTAATGGAGTTGAAGACCATGAAAACCCAAACCTCGTTTTCCCACCTGCGCGGTCTGAAACTGGCCGCTCTGGCCATCGGCACCAGCTTCGTACTGGCCGGTTGCGCCGGTAACCCACCGACCGAGCAGTACGCCGTGACCCAATCGGCCGTCAACAGCGCCGTCAGCGCTGGCGGTACCGAATTCGCTGCGGTGGAAATGAAGCAGGCTCAGGACAAACTGAAACAAGCTGAAATCGCCATGCACGACAAGAAGTATGACGAAGCCCGTCGCCTGTCCGAACAGGCTGAATGGGACGCTCGCGTCGCTGAACGCAAGGCTCAGGCCGCCAAGGCCGAACAGGCTGTGAAGGATTCCCAGAAAGGTGTTCAGGAACTGCGTCAGGAAAGCCAGCGCACTGTGCAGTAAGCGCGCATCCCGACCGCAAAGCTGAAACTCTTACCGATAGAAAGGACGAAAAATTATGCGTAAGCAACTGATGATTCCCGCTCTTCTGGCCGCAAGCGTTGCACTGGCTGCCTGCTCCACCCCGCCTAACCCGAACCTGGAACAGGCGCGCACCAACTACGCCGGCCTGCAGGCCAACCCACAGGCGAGCAAAGTCGCGGCACTGGAAACCAAAGACGCCAGCGATTACCTGGACAAGGCTGACAAGGCCTATCTGGACAAAGAAGACGCAGCCAAGGTTGACCAACTGGCTTACCTGACCAACCAGCGCGTGGAAGTGGCCAAGCAGACCATCGCTCTGCGCACCGCTGAAAACAACCTGAAAAACGCCGCAGCCCAACGTGCCCAGGCCCGTCTGGATGCCCGTGACCAGCAGATCAAACAGCTGCAGGACAGCCTCAACGCCAAGCAGACCGATCGCGGTACGCTGGTGACTTTCGGTGACGTGCTGTTCGCCACCAACAAGGCTGATCTGAAATCCAGCGGCTTGGTGAACATCAACAAACTGGCGCAATTCCTCCAGGAAAACCCGGATCGCAAAGTGATCGTCGAGGGTTACACCGACAGCACCGGCACCGCGAGCTACAACCAGTCGCTGTCCGAGCGTCGCGCGACTTCCGTGCAGATGGCCCTGATCAAGATGGGCGTCGACCCTTCGCGCATCGTCGCTCAGGGTTATGGCAAGGAATACCCGGTAGCGGATAACGGCAGCGTCTCGGGCCGTGCGATGAACCGTCGTGTGGAAGTGACCATCTCCAACGACAACCAGCCAGTAGCACCGCGTTCTTCGGTGAGCTCGAACTAAGCTCCACCCGGTAACGCAAAAGCCCCGCCTGAGTTGATCAGGCGGGGCTTTTTTGTGGGAGCAGACATCGTAGCCCCTCACCCCAGCCCTCTCCCAAGGGAGAGGGAGCCGATTTGTGTCGCTTTCAAAACTTGTGTTCGGCGCAATGGATCAGGTCGACTTAGCTTAAACAAACACCTCGGTCAGTCCCCTCTCCCTCTGGGAGAGGGTTAGGGTGAGGGCTGAACCTGCAGAATCACTCCTCCAGCTTCTGCGGGGTCTCTTCGCCCATACACCGCACGGCTTTTTTCTGCGCGTTGATCAACACCCCGGTCAGGCCTTTCTGTTCGGTATCGAACAGCACCAGCACGCCATCAATGCACTGCGCCACTTGCGGCGCAGGTGTCAGCGAGACTTTGTAGTCCTCGCCCGGCACGGTCTTGAGCATGGTGAATTCGTTTAGCAGCAACGCATCCTCCGGCTTGGCAAAGTGCAGGTAGCCGTAGTACCACAGCGCCCCGACGGTGCCGAGGATGCTGCAGATACCGGTGATGATCAGCGGGATGGCATTACGTTCTTCACTCATTGCGGGGTCTCATCTTCGGAATTCGGGGGCGGCGGATAGTTGGGGATTTCGCCGAGGCGGCGCAGGCCGTCGAAGTGTTCGGGATCATCAAGGTAGCGCAGCATGACCTGACGCCACACCGGGTCGCCGAAGGTTTGCACATGACCGCCACGGGTCAGCTGCAACACGCGCGGCGGCGGCGCCGCTTGATACAGGCGAATGCCGTTGGCCATCGGCACCAGCGGATCGTCGATGCTGTGGAAGATCAGCTTGGGCACGCCGGTCAGCTGCGCCATCGAGTTGATCGCGCTGTCGCCATCCGGCACCAGCCACGACAGCGGCACCTGCAACGGCCAGGTCAGCCACGAAGTGCTGAGGGCGAATTGGCCGACACTGCGATAACTGGCCGGCACGCCATCCAGCACCAGGGCCTTGAGTTGTTTTTGCCGTTCCGGGTGCTGCGCCAGCCAATGCACCGACATCGCGCCGCCGAGGCTCTGCCCGAGCAGCACCAGCGGCTTGCCTTTGACTTCGGGCGCGTTGTCGAGCCAGGCAAACGCGGCGTCGATGTCCTGATAGATCGCCGGCAGGCTCGGCTTGCCCTCGGACAAACCGTAACCGCGATAGTCGACCAGCAGTACCTGATAGCCATTCTTCGGCAACCACCAGCTGCCGCCCAGATGCATCGGCAGATTGCCGCCGTTGCCGTGCAGATGCAGGACCGTGCCTTTGACCTCGACGCCAGGTTTGGCCGGCAGCCACCAGGCGTTGAGCTTCAAGCCATCGGCGGTGATCAGAGTGACGGTGCGGTATTCGAGTTTGGCTTTGTCCGGGGTGAAGATCTGGCCCGGTTCAGGATAGAACAGCAGCGAACTGCAACCGCCGAGGGTCAAGAGCAGGCAAAGGATGCCGAGGATTCTCATCCGGTGAAACCTCGCAAGAAATGGGCGAACAATCGATTCAGAGAAAACCAATAACCCTGTGGGAGCTGGCTTGCCAGCGATGGCGGTGGGTCAGCTAACATCAATATTGACTGACAGAATGCAATCGCTGGCAAGCCAGCTCCCACAGGGGATTGTGTTTGGGTTAGAGGATATTGGAGTAATCCGCCTCAATCCGGTCCAGGCTCAAATGGTTGAGGAAGTTGGAGAAACACATCCACGCCGACAACGCATTCAAGTCACGGAACTGATCCGGTAGATATTTCGGCGGCACCACCAGCCCTTCATCCACCAGTTGCCGCAAGGTCCGCATGTCTTCCAGTGTGGTCTTGCCACAGAACAACAGCGGAATCTGCTCGAGCTTGCCCTTGCGCACGGCCAACTGAATGTAGTTGTAAACCATGATGAAGCCCTTGAGGTAGGACAAGTCTTTGGTGAATGGCAGACCGGTCGGCGTCGAGCCACGGAAAACCCGGCTGGCGTTGCCGTAGCTTTCGGCCATCTCGAAACCCTGCTCGCGGAAGAATTCGTAAATCTGCAAAAAGTCGGCGCCCTCCTCGACCATATGAATCGCACGGGTGCGGTTGGTCAGTTTGCGCAGGCGACTCGGGTAAGAAGCGAAGGTGATGATTTCCATCAGGATCGCCAGCCCTTCCTGGGTGACCGTTGACGAGGGCGGGCCTTTGGACAGGAAAGTGCAGATAGGCTGGTTCAAGCCATTGAGCGTAGTGCCGACGTGCACCAGACCTTCGTGGACTTCCAGTGCGCGCACGTCGCGGTCGTTGAACAGCGCATCCGTGCGGATCTTGATGTAGTCGGCGCCCGCCGCGGCGTCGGCGACGATGCCGTCGGACTCGAACACGCGAATGGTTTCTTCGGCCTCACCGAATACCTTGTTCAGTCGGGTTTGCAGCAGGTGCACCGCGTCTTTGGCGGTGAGGATTTTCGGTTCGTCCTTCAGATCGCCGCGTCCGTCGATGTTGTTCAGGTAGTCGGACATCATCAGGCCGAGGTCGGCCAATGTCGGGTCACCGGCGTGAAAGGCATCGGACGCCGCGCCGTACAGCTCCTGCGAGATCAGGCCGAAGTCCTCGGTGCCGCGCGCCTCGAGCATGCGCACCACCATGCGGTATTCCTTGCACATGCGCCGCATGATCTGCCCGACCGGGTTGAACTGGCCGAGCTGGCGGGTGATGTCGCGCTCGATGTTCTGAAATTCCAGTTTGACCTGGCTCGAATCGAACGACAGCGGGCGGTTGAGGTAGTAGTCGCGATCCACCGCCGGCATTTCCTTGCCTTTGGCCTTGAGAAAACCCTTGCGCACGTTGTCGTCCCACTTGACCGCATCGAGCACGCGGATCGGCGTCTGCGCCAGCACAATGCGATCGGACAACATGCGTATCGTCTGCTGGTAATCGTCCACCCGAAACTCCTGTAGAAAACGTGACGCTTTGAATGACTGGGCGCGGGCTCCCTGTAGGAGCTGCCGAAGGCTGCGATCTTTTGACCTTGGTCTTCTAAAAGCAGATCAAAAGATCGCAGCCTTCGGCAGCTCCTACAGGGGGATCGGCGTCAGACGGACGACATTGTGTTACACCGACGCCAATACAAGGTGCATATACCGCGTCAGAATCCCGAGCATGTCCTCTTCGGCCAATGGCTCGGCGTCGTTGAGCAGGCCCTGATATTCCATCCGTCCGATAATCGCCGTCAACACCTTGGCATCCTGCTGCGGTTCGCGCGAGCCCAGCACCTGGAACAACTGGCAGGTGCCCTGCAGCAAAATCTGCTGATGGGAGCGCACCAGAATGGCCAGACGCGGATTGAGCAGCGCTTCCTGACGGAACGCCTGCTCGGCCATCAGATGCTCGCGGCGGTTGATCAGTTGCCGGTGCACGTAATCGGCCATCAGCCGCGCGATGTCATCGGCCAGTTGCGAGCGCGACTCCGGGCTGCCGTCGGCGCTGACCACCATTTCGCGCAGCAGACCTTCGTTATTGATCCACAACTTGGCCATGTACGCCGCGCTGCGTTCAACGTATTGGGCGAAGGTATCGGTGAGCAGGTCATCGATGTCCTTGAAGTAATACGTGGTCGCCGACAGCGGCACGCCGGCCTCCGCCGCGACCGCACGATGGCGCACGGCACGCACGCCGTCGCGCACGACAATGCGCATCGCGGCGTCGAGAATGTCCTGGCGACGCTGCTCACTGCCCTGTCGGCTGGCCTTGCGGCCCTGGTACTGAACACTTTCAGCGACCGCAGTGGCGATACCCGCTGCACCTTCTTGAGCTATTGCACCCATCACGACAGCACTTCCTCTGCTATTTGCAAATTAACCAATTGATACATTTGTACCAGACAGGCAATAAAAAGCCGCCTGTTTTAGGCGGCTTTTCAACTGAAACGTTTACGCTTGCGGTCGCATGTGCGGGAACAGGATCACATCGCGGATCGACGGCGAGTTGGTCAGCAACATCACCAGGCGATCGATGCCGATACCTTCACCGGCGGTTGGCGGCATGCCGTACTCCAGCGCACGGACAAAGTCGGCGTCGTAGTGCATGGCTTCGTCGTCACCAGCGTCCTTGTCGGCCACCTGCGCCATGAAGCGCTCGGCCTGGTCTTCCGCGTCGTTCAACTCGGAGTAGGCGTTGGCGATTTCACGACCACCGATGAACAGCTCGAAGCGGTCGGTGACGTTCGGGTTCTCGTCGTTACGACGGGCCAGCGGCGACACTTCAAACGGGTACTGAGTGATGAAGTGCGGCTGCTCCAGCTTGTGCTCGACCAGCTCTTCGAAAATCATCACCTGCAGTTTGCCCAGACCTTCGAAGCCCAGCACCTTGGCGCCGGCCTTCTTGGCGATGGCGCGAGCCTTGTCGATGTCATTCAGATCATCGGCAGTCAGCTCAGGGTTGTACTTGAGGATCGAGTCGAACACCGACAGACGCACGAACGGCTCGCCGAAGTGGAACACCTTGTCGCCGTACGGCACGTCGGTGCTGCCCAGCACCAGCTGCGCCAGCTCGCGGAACAGTTCCTCGGTGAGGTCCATGTTGTCTTCGTAATCGGCGTACGCCTGATAGAACTCCAACATGGTGAATTCAGGGTTGTGACGAGTCGAAACGCCTTCGTTACGGAAGTTACGGTTGATCTCGAAGACTTTCTCGAAACCACCGACCACCAGACGCTTCAGATACAGCTCAGGAGCGATACGCAGGAACATTTCCATGTCCAGCGCGTTGTGGTGAGTTTCGAACGGCTTGGCTGCGGCGCCGCCGGGAATGGTCTGCAGCATCGGTGTTTCGACTTCGAGGAAGTCGCGCTTCATCAGGAAGCTGCGGATGTGCGCGATCACTTGCGAACGCACGCGGAAGGTCTGGCGCACGTCTTCGTTGACGATCAGGTCGACGTAACGCTGACGGTAGCGCTGTTCGGTGTCGGTCAGGCCGTGGTGCTTGTCCGGCAGCGGACGCAGCGACTTGGTCAGCAGACGCACGTTGGTCATTTCAACGTACAGGTCGCCCTTGCCGGAACGCGCCAGGGTGCCTTCGGCAGCAATGATGTCGCCCATGTCCCAGGTTTTCACCGCAGCCAGGGTTTCTTCGGACAGCGTCTTGCGGTTGACGTAGACCTGAATGCGTCCGGTCATGTCCTGGATCACCATGAACGAGCCACGGTTGAGCATGATGCGACCGGCAACCTTGACCGGGATTGCAGCCTCTGCCAGCTCTTCCTTGGTCTTGTCCGCGTACTGTTTCTGCAAGGCATCGCAGTAGTTTTCGCGGCGGAAGTCGTTCGGGAAGGCATTGCCCTTGGCGCGCTCGGCAGCAAGCTTTTCCTTGCGCAGGGCGATCAGGGAGTTTTCTTCCTGTTGCAGGGCTTGCGGGTCGAGTTGTAGGTCGCTCATGTCTTTAAGTATTCCATCAGGTTCGTTGCCCCCAGCCTTCGGCTGGGGATCGCGGGCGAGCCCGCTCCCACAGAGGGTGTTACAGGCCGGATTTCAGGCTCGCTTCCAGGTATTCGTCGATGTCGCCATCGAGCACCTTGTCGCAATCGCTGCGTTCGATGTTGGTACGCAGATCCTTGATCCGCGAGGCATCGAGCACGTAAGAGCGGATCTGGTGACCCCAGCCGATGTCCGACTTGGTGTCTTCCAGCGCCTGCGAGGCCGCATTGCGCTTCTGCATTTCCTGCTCGTACAACTTGGCCCGCAGCATTTTCATCGCGGTGTCCTTGTTGGCGTGCTGGGAACGTTCGTTCTGGCAGCTGACCACGGTGTTGGTCGGTACGTGGGTGATACGTACGGCCGAGTCGGTGGTGTTTACGTGCTGACCACCGGCACCGGAGGAACGATAGGTGTCGATCCGCAGGTCTGCCGGGTTGATTTCGATTTCCACCTTGTCGTCGATCTCTGGCGAGACGAAAACAGCGGAGAACGAGGTATGGCGACGGTTACCGGAGTCGAACGGGCTCTTGCGCACCAGACGGTGCACGCCGATCTCGGTACGCAGCCAGCCAAAGGCGTATTCGCCCTTGATGTGCACGGTCGCGCCCTTGATCCCGGCGACTTCACCGGCGGACAGTTCCATGATGGTTGCGTCGAAACCGCGTTTGTCAGCCCAGCGCAGGTACATGCGCAGCAGGATGTTGGCCCAGTCCTGCGCTTCGGTGCCGCCGGAACCGGCCTGGATGTCCAGGTAGGCGTTGTTCGGGTCCATTTCATGGCTGAACATGCGGCGGAATTCCAGCTTGGCCAGATTTTCCTCGAGACGGGCCAGCTCGGCGACGACATCGCCCACTGCGCCTTCGTCGTTCTCTTCGACGGCCATGTCCAGCAGGTCGCGGCAATCGGCCAGACCGCCGTTCAGTTCGTCGAGAGTGTCGACGATCTGCGCCAGCGCGGCACGCTCGCGGCCCAGCTCCTGGGCGTATTCAGGTTTGTTCCAGACACTCGGATCTTCAAGCTCGCGATTGACCTCGGTCAGACGCTCATGCTTTTGATCGTAGTCAAAGATACCCCCGAATAGTTTCGGAGCGCTCGGACAGGTCCTTGATGGTGTTCAGGATCGGGTTGATTTCCATGACGGGCAGCACTCGTTGGCGAACTTTTGAAAGCCGGCGAGTATAACGTAAACAGGCTGTCGCGGCAGCCCGTCTGGCGGTGAATGGGCCGAGATTGCTGCCCTCACCCTAGCCCTCTCCCGGAGGGAGAGGGGACCGATCGGGGGATATTTGAAACATACGCCGAATAGAATGGCTTCACCGAATCCGTGATCGCCAAGCCTGAAGATCCATAATCGCTGCGATCTCTCAGGTCGATGTCTGGCCCGAGACACCTCACCCCAGCCCTCTCCCTCCGGGAGAGGGCTGGGGTGAGGGCAACGGCCGTTACTCGATCCCGACCTGATTGCGCCCATTGTTCTTGGCCAGATACAAGCCGCGATCCGCCGCCGAAATCAGCAGCCGGCAATCACTGCCCGCCTGCGGCACCATGGTCGCCAGACCAATGCTGATGGTCAGACTGGAGCCCTCGGCCGGCGTGTTATGCGGAATTTTCAGCGCCGCCACGGTCTGGCGCAGTTTCTCGGCCAACAGCCGCGCGCCGCCCGGTGAAGTGTTCGGCAGCACCAGCACAAACTCCTCGCCGCCGTAACGCGCCGGCAGGTCCGATGGCCGCGAGCTGGCCTCGCGGATCGCCGTGGCGACCTTGCGCAAGGCTTCGTCGCCTTCAACGTGGCCAAAACTGTCGTTGTACGACTTGAAGTAATCGACGTCGATCATCAGCAATGACAGCTGCGTCTGATCACGTAGCGAACGGCGCCACTCCAGTTCCAGGTACTCGTCGAAGTGCCGGCGGTTGGACAGCCCGGTCAGGCCATCGGAGTTCATCAGCCGTTGCAGCACCAGATTGGTGTCGAGCAATTGCTGCTGGCTGACCCGCAACGCTCGGTACGCGGCGTCGCGTTGCAGCAATGTCATGTAGGACCGCGAGTGGTAGCGAATGCGCGCGACCAGTTCGATGGTATCCGGCAGTTTCACCAGATAGTCGTTGGCGCCAGCGGAGAACGCCGCGCTTTTGATCAGCGGGTCTTCCTTGGTCGAGAGAACGATGATCGGGATGTCCTTGGTCGCCGGATGATTGCGGTATTCGCGCACCAGGCTCAGGCCATCGAGGCCGGGCATCACCAGGTCCTGGAGGATCACCGTCGGCTTGATCCGCACCGCCTGGGCGATGGCCTGCTGCGGGTCGGAGCAGAAGTGGAAGTCGATGTTTTCCTGATTCGACAGCCCACGGCGCACCGCTTCGCCGATCATCGCCTGATCATCCACCAACAACACCATGGCGGCGTTCTCGTCGGTTTTAATGTCGTCGATCTGTAAATCATTCATGAGCGGTCACCTGAGTACTGCGGGGGCCTGGATTGCCGATCAACCTGTTCATTTGGGGAAAATCTCCAGCAATCGTGGCGCTATCTTTTCCAGCGGGCGGATTTCCACCGCGGCATCGATTGCCGCGGCAGCCTTGGGCATGCCGTACACCGCACTGCTGTGCTGATCCTGGGCGATGGTCAAATAGCCCTGCTGGCGCATGAGCTTAAGCCCTTGCGCGCCATCGCGCCCCATCCCGGTCAATAAAACCCCGACCGCGTCACCGTTCCAGTAACTGGCAACGCTCTCGAAAAACACGTCGATCGAGGGGCGATAGATCTCGTTGACCGGTTCGGCGGTGTAGGCCAGCGTGCCGTTTTTCAACAGGCGAATATGGTGATTGGTCCCGGCCAGCAGCACCGCGCCACTTTGCGGCGGCTCGCCTTCACGGGCCAGACGCACATCGAGGCCGCTGGCGCTGGCCAGCCATTCGGCCATGCCGGCGGCGAACACCTGATCGACATGCTGCACCAGCACGATCGCGGCGGAAAAATCCTTCGGCAGGCCTTTGAGCAACACTTCCAGCGCCGCCGGCCCACCCGCAGACGAACCGATCGCCACCAGCCGCTGACGTGACGGCGAACTGCGCGGTGAACTCGGCGCCGGGCGCGAGCGCGGCGCCTTGTCGCCGATCAGCCAGCCGATGTTGAGGATCTTGCGCAACAACGGCGCCGCCGCTTCCTGGGCATTGCCGGCGCCGATCGCCGGCGTGTCGACCACGTCCAGCGCGCCGTGGCCCATGGCCTCGAACACGCGGTGCACGTTCTGCTGGCGGTCGACGGTGACGATGACGATCGCGCATGGGGTCTCGGCCATGATCCGCCGCGTGGCTTCGACACCGTCCATGATCGGCATGATCAGGTCCATCAGAATCAGGTCTGGCGTGCACTCGGCGCAGCGTTGCACCGCCTCGGCGCCGTTGCTGGCGACCCAGATCACCTGATGCGCCGGCTCGAACGCCAGCGCTCGGCGCAGGGCCTCCACCGCCAGGGGCATATCGTTGACGATTGCGATCCTCATGCCCGCGCCCCCCCGATGAGCTCGACCACTGCATCGAGCAGGGCGTCGTCATGAAAACTGGCTTTGGCCAGATAATAGTCGGCGCCGGCGTCCAGTCCCCGGCGGCGGTCTTCTTCGCGATCCTTGTACGACACGACCATCACCGGCAGCGATTGCAGACGGTTGTCGCGGCGCAGCAGGGTGACCAGTTCGATGCCGTCCATGCGCGGCATGTCGATGTCGGTGATCAGCAGATCGAAGTTCTCCGAACGCAGCGCATTCCAGCCATCCATGCCGTCCACAGCCACCGCGACGTCATAGCCGCGATTGAGCAGCAGTTTGCGTTGCAGCTCGCGCACGGTCAGCGAATCGTCGACCACCAGCACCCGTTTGCGCGCCGCTTCGGCAGTTTGATTGCCGTGGCGGGCAATGCGCTCCAGACGCCCGGTGTTGAGCAGTTTGTCTACCGAACGCAGCATGTCTTCGACATCGACGATCAGCACCACCGAACCATCATCGAGCAAGGCCCCGGCGGAAATATCCTGAACCTTGCCCAGACGCTCGTCCAGCGGCAACACCACCAGCGTGCGCTCACCCACGAAGCGCTCGACAGCCACCCCATAAATCGCCTCGCGCTCGCGGATCACCACGACTTTCAGGGTAGCGCCATCGTTCTGACTGGCCGGGCGATTGAGCAACTGGCTGGCCGCAACCAGCCCGACATGCTGGCCTTCGTGCCAGAAATGCTGGCGTCCTTCGACCTGCACGATGTCTTCGGGGGCCAGATCGCACATGCGTTCGATGTGCGCCAAGGGGAATGCGTAAGCCTCTTCGCCGACTTCCACCACGAGGCTGCGTACCACCGAAAGCGTCAACGGCACCTCCAGATGGAAACGGCTGCCCTCGCCCGCCGTCTGCTCCAGCACCACGGCCCCACGCAATTGGCGGACCATATGCTGAACAGCGTCGAGGCCGACCCCGCGCCCGGACACTTCGGTAACCTTGTCGCGCAGGCTGAACCCCGGCAGAAACAGGAAGGTCAGCAGTTCTTCTTCGCTCAGTTGCGCTGCGGTTTCGGCTGGGGATAACTGCCGTTCGACGATGCTGCGGTGGACTTTCTCCAGATCGACGCCACCGCCGTCATCGCTGAGTTCCAGCACCAGCAAACCGGCTTGGTGGGAGGCGCGCAGACGAATCAGGCCTTCTTCGGGCTTGCCCTTGAGCAGGCGCTGCTCCGGGGATTCGATGCCGTGATCGACGGCGTTGCGCAGCAAATGAGTCAGCGGCGCTTCGAGCTTTTCCAGCACGTCGCGATCGACCTGAGTTTTCTCGCCTTCGATCTCCAGGCGCACTTGTTTGCCAAGACTGCGTCCGAGATCGCGAACCATGCGCGCCTGCCCGCTGAGCACGTCGGCAAACGGGCGCATGCGACAGGCCAGCGCGGTGTCGTAGAGCACTTGTGCACGCTGGCTGGCCTGCCAGGCGAATTCGTCGAGTTCGGCGTTTTTCTCGCTGAGCAATTGCTGCGACTCGGCGAGCAAACGTCGCGCATCTTCCAGCGACTCGAGCGCTTCCAGGCTCAGTGCATGCTCCTTCAGGTGCACATTGAGATTTTCCAGCGCGCGCAGGCCGTTGTTCTGCATGCGCTTGAGGCGCTGCATGGTCGCCAGATGCGGCTTGAGACGCTGGGTTTCCACCAGCGATTTGCTCGACAGATCGAGCAGGCTGTTCAGGCGTTCGGCAGTGACGCGCAAAACGCGCTCGCCGCCTTCGGTGGTGCGTTTGTTTTTACGCGGGGTCGGTTCGGCGGGCTCGTCGACAATCGGCGCCGACACTATCGGCACTGGCTCGATCTGCAACTCGGCCATTGGTGGCGTGGCAACCACAGCGGCTGGCGCCGAAGGATCGAGCAGACGCCCCATCAGCGTCACGTAGGCTTCAATGTCCGTGGGTTGCGGCGCATTGGCCGGCGTGGCGATGCGCATCAGCAGGTCGGTGCCCTGCAACAACGCGTCGATGTGTTCGGGACGCAGCAACAAACGCCCTTCCTGCGCGCTGACCAGGCAATCCTCCATGACGTGGGCGACGCTGACGCCGCTGTCGATGCCAACAATGCGCGCCGCACCTTTGAGCGAGTGCGCCGCACGCATGCACGACTCCAGCTGATCGGCCTGGGTCGGATTGCGCTCCAGCGCCAACAGCCCGGCGCTGAGCACTTGGGTCTGGGCTTCGGCTTCGAGACTGAACAGCTCGAGCAGAGAGGCGTCGCGCATTTGCTCGGGGGTCATGTCAGGCTCCGGGTCACGGCGGACAACAGCTGTTCTTCATCCAGCCAGCGCAGGCTGCGACCGCGATATTGCAGAACGCCACGGGTGTACTTGGCACTGTTCTGCGCACCGGACTGCGACGCGGCGTCGAGGATGCGCTCGTCGATGGCATGGATGCCGTCGACCTCGTCTACCGGCACCACCACCGGCCCGCCGTGCGCGGCGATGATCAGCATGCGCGGCATGACGCGTCCGCCGCTGGCCGGCGCGGCACTGCCGTCGAGGTCGAGCAACTCCACCAGCGACAAGCAAGCTACCAAGGCGCCACGGACATTGGCCACGCCGAGCAAGGCCCGTGAGCGCTGGTGCGGCAGCGAGTGAATCGCCTGCAACGGCGCGACTTCGACGAGGCTGCGCGTCGCAAGTCCGAGCCATTCCTCGCCGAGGCGGAACATCAGCAGCGAGCGGGTCTTGACGTCGGTTTCGACCTTGCTGACCACTGCTTCGCGCTGGTCCTGCTGCAACGAATAGCGGTCGAGCAGGCGTGTGGCGGCGGCGGAATATACCGAGCAGTTGCGGCAATGGATGTGCTCTTCCAGCAACGGGCAGGACTTGTCGCCATGAATGCCGATGCGGTTCCAGCAATCGTCGATGGCGCGGGCGTCTTCGTGGGTAACGTTCAAGGTGTCGGACGCGCTCATCGTTTACGCTCACTGTCGGCGGTGCGCCCGCTGCGGGCGGCGCGCTCCTGCAATCGTCGGGCACCCGCCGTATCGCCCTGAGCCTGCAGCAATACGGCCAGGTGCATCAGCGCTTCGGGGTGTTGCGGTTCGAGGTACAAGGCCTTGCGGTAATACCCCTGGGCTTCGAGGCTCAGGCCGGCGACATCGCTGAGCAGGCCGAGCCAATAGAACACCTGCGCCACGGGTTCATGGCTGCGCAGATAGTGTTCGCACGCGGCACGGGCCTCGGCGCTTTTGCCTTCGTTGGCCAGTGCAGCAATCTGCGCCAACAGCGTTGCGGCGTCCGGGTCGGCAGTTTTTTTCGTCACCGGCAAAGCCGTCACGGCAGCGAACGGCCGATTGCGCACTGGCGCTGGCGGCGGCGCGCTGCGCAGTGGTTGGCTGATCGGCACGGCGACCGGTTTGGGCGTCGGCAGCGGTTCGGGGTGCGGCTCGCTATGGCGGCTGAAAGCGAACGACTGCGGGATGCCGATCGAGCGCATGCCCAAGCGCCCGAGCAGACTGCCCTCCGCCGGGCCGATAAACAGCACGCCGTCGACGTGGGTCAGGCGCTTGAGCACTTCGAACACCTGCTTTTGCGTCGGCTGGTCGAAGTAGATCAGCAGGTTGCGGCAGAACACGAAATCGAAGGCCGGCTCGGTCGCCAACAGCGTCGGATCGAGCACATTGCCGACTTGCCAGCGCACTTGTTCGCGAACGTATTCGTTGACCCGGTGGCCGTCCTGCTCGGCAAAAAAATGTCGCTCGCGGTATTCCAGATCCTGACCGCGAAAGGAGTTCTTGCCATACACCGCACGCCGCGCCTTTTCCACCGAGAGCGGGCTGATGTCCATGCCGTCGACCTTGAATTGATGCGGCTGCAATCCGGCATCAAGCAAGGCCATGGCAATCGAGTAGGGTTCTTCGCCGGTCGAGCACGGCAGGCTCAGAATTCGCAGCGCGCGCATATTATTGAGTTCTTTAAGCCGACCTCGCGCCAGTTTGCCCAGCGTCGCGAAAGATTCCGGATAACGGAAAAACCACGTTTCCGGAACGATCACCGCTTCGATCAGCGCCTGCTGCTCGTCCCGCGAGCCTTGCAACAGCTGCCAATATTCGTCGGCGTGGGCGGCCTGGGACAGGGTCGTGCGCTGGCGCACGGCACGCTCGATGATCGCCGCGCCCACCGACGCGACATCAAGGCCGATGCGTTCCTTGAGGAAATCGAAAAAGCGCTGCTCACTGCTCATGACTGCGCCTCAAGCTGCGCCGGATCACGCGGCGGATCGGGGAACAGCAAGCTGCGCACGGCGTCATCGAGCAAGTCATTGACCCGCACCCATTGCAGCAATCCCTGCGCATCCTCGCGCACCGGACCGAGGTACGGCGCCTCACGGTTGTCGAGGCCGTAAGGCTGGAAATCTTGCGGATGACAGCGCAGCGTGTCGGTGGCCTGCTCGAGAATCAGCCCGAGCCATTGCGCTGCTTGCGATTGATCCGGCTGATAATTGACCAGCACCAGCCGCGTGCTGGTGCGCGCCTCGGCGGGCTGACCGAAAGTGAGCGCGCTGAGATCGATCACTGGCACCACCGCCCCGCGATAGGCGAACACCCCGGCCACCCACTGCGGCGCCCGGGCAATCGGTTTCAGCGGCAGGCGCGGCAGCACTTCGGCCACTTCCGTGGCGCGCAGGGCGTAGCGTTCGCTGCCGATGCGAAACAGCAGGAACAGCGCCGGCTTCGCCACTGGCGCACTGCCTCGTTTGGCGATGATTTCGCTCATCAGACTTTGAATCGCGAAACGCCGCTGCGCAGGCCGACGGCCACCTGACTCAGTTCGTCGATAGCGAAACTGGCCTGACGCAGCGACTCGACGGTCTGGCTGCTGGCATCGCCCAACTGCACCAGCGCATGGTTGATCTGCTCGGCGCCAGTGGCCTGGGCCTGCATCCCTTCGTTGACCATCAGCACGCGCGGCGCCAGCGCCTGCACCTGATGGATGATCTGCGACAGCTGCTCGCCGACCTGCTGCACTTCCGACATGCCGCGGCGCACTTCTTCGGAAAACTTGTCCATGCCCATCACCCCGGCCGACACCGCCGACTGGATCTCGCGGACCATCTGTTCGATGTCGTAGGTGGCCACGGCGGTCTGATCGGCCAGACGCCGGACTTCGGTGGCGACCACGGCAAAACCGCGACCGTACTCGCCGGCCTTCTCGGCTTCGATCGCTGCGTTGAGCGACAGCAGGTTGGTCTGGTCGGCCACCTTGACGATGGTCACCACCACCTGATTGATGTTGCCGGCCTTCTCGTTGAGGATCGCCAGTTTGGCGTTGACCAGATCCGCCGCGCCCATGACCGAGTGCATGGTGTCTTCCATGCGCGCCAGGCCTTGCTGGCCGGAGCCGGCGAGCACCGAGGCCTGATCGGCAGCGGTGGACACTTCGGTCATGGTGCGCACCAGATCCCGCGAAGTCGCGGCGATCTCACGGGAGGTTGCGCCGATTTCGGTGGTGGTCGCTGCGGTTTCGGTGGCGGTGGCCTGTTGCTGCTTGGAAGTGGCGGCGATCTCGGTCACCGAGGTGGTCACCTGCACCGAGGAGCGCTGGGCCTGGGACACCAGCGACGTCAGCTCGGTCATCATGTCGTTGAAGCCGGTTTCGACCGCGCCGAATTCGTCCTTGCGATCAAGGTTCAGGCGCGAACTCAGATCGCCGGTGCGCATGATGTCGAGGATGGTCACGATGCGGTTCATCGGCGCCATGATCGCGCGCATCAACAGCAGACCGCAGAGGCCGGCAACCAGTACCGCGACCAGCAGGGAAATGACCATGCTGACTTTGGCCGTTGCGACCGCATCGTCGATGTTGGCCATGGCGTTATCAGCGACGACTTTGTTTTCGCCAATAATGTCGTTGAGTTTCATACGCCCGGTGTACCACGCCGGGGTCAGTTTCTCGTTGAACAGCTTGATGGCATCGGCTTCCAGATTGCGCTTGTGCAGGTCCAGCACGGCATCCTGAATCTGGATGTAGGTGTCGTGGTACTTCTCGAACAAGGCGAATTCGGAGCGGTCTTCATCGGTGGCCATGGTCTTGCGATAGTTGGCCATCTGCTCTTGCAGACGCGCCTCGAACGCCTTGTAGTCCGCTGCGTCTTCGCTGGAAACGCCCTGGCCTTCCTTGAGGCCGAGCAGCTCCTGGGTCTGCAAATAACTGTCGACCCATGCACCACGAATCATCGAGCTGTAATAGACGCCGGGAATGGCATCGTCGCGCACGCTGTTTTCACTGGCCTCGATTTTCAACAACCGCGAGTAGGACAGCACCACCATCAACAGCATGATGGCGATAATCACCGCAAAGCTCGCCAAAATGCGTTGGCGCAACGTCCAGTTCTTCACAGTGAATCCTCGTGCCTGATCGAAATGCGGGGAGTATAGCCGAGGGCGGTGTTTCATTTATAAGACGCTTTCGCTGGCAGTACTGTCCTTGTGGGAGCGAGCCTGCTCGCGAAGGCAACACCGCGATCTCGGCAAATACCCAACTGCGCAAGAAGTTGCGCAGTTGGTCGTAATATTTCAGGGCCTGAATCCTCTGCAGCTCAAGCGGCGCAAGGCCTGCAGCCAAGTGCGCAAGAAGTTGCGCAGTACTGCGCAACTTCTTGCGCACTTTCTCCCGGTTATCCCGGTGAAAAACGCCGCGAATGGTCACCGACTACCGTGGCGTCCCCGCCATCCGGGCACCGCGCAAAACCTGGCACGCTCCTTGATAACTCTCAGCCACCCACCGGGCGATTTCGCCTCCGGGCACCCTAACTTTATCCGCAAGGAGAGCACCCCATGGCAACACCAGCGTACATGTCGGTTACCGGCGAAAAACAAGGCCTGATCACTGCCGGCGCTTTCACCGCCGACTCCGTTGGCAACACCTACCAGGAAGGCCACGAAGACCAGGTTATGGTTCAGGCTTTCACCCACGACGTGATCATCCCGCGTGACCCGCAATCCGGTCAGCCAACCGGTCAGCGCGTACACAAGCCAGTTGTGATCACCAAGGTCTACGACAAGGCTTCGCCACTGCTGCAAGCAGCTCTGACTTCCGGCGAGCGCATGAGCGAAATCGTTATCCAGTGGTACCGCACTTCGGCTCAAGGCACCCAAGAGCACTACTACACCACCAAACTGGAAGACGCGATCATCGTCGCCATCAACAACAAAATGCACAACTGCCAGGATCCAGGCAACGCGCACTTCACCCACCTGGAAGAAGTGCAGTTCACCTACCGTAAAATCACCTGGACCCACGAAGTATCCGGTACTTCGGGTTCCGATGACTGGCGTGCTCCAGTCGTTTAATTACGGCTGACCGTTACACGCATCGGCCAGCTCTGCTGGTCGATGTTGTTTACGCCCCTCCAGAATTTCGCGTACGTTGAGCCGCTTTTTTGCGGCCGTCGACGAGCGCCGCTGTACAGCACGAGGAACAAGGGATGTTCGCGCCGGCCAATGAAACCCACTTTGCCCTGACCATCGAAGGGCTTTCCGCCGACTTTCAGGTGTTTACCCTCACCGGCCGGGAAGCCATCAGCCAGCCTTTTGTCTTTGAGGTGGAGCTGGTCAGTGAGCAGCCGTCGCTGGACCTCGAAACCCTGCTGCACAAACCGGCCTTCCTGCAGCTGTCGCCTGACGGCAGCGGCATCCATGGCCAGATCTACCGCGCCGCGCAAGGTGACTCGGGCAAGCGCCTGACCCGTTATTCGGTGACGCTGCGTCCGCAACTGGCGTATCTGGCGCACCGCATCAACCAGCGCATCTTCCAGAACCTCAGCGTGCCGAAAATCATCGGCATGGTGCTGGAAGAGCACGGCATCCAGAGCAACGCCTACGAATTCAAGACCGGTTCGATCTATCCTGAACGCATCTACTGCGTGCAATACGACGAGTCGGATCTGCATTTCATCCAGCGCCTGTGCGAAGAAGAAGGCATTCACTTCCACTTCCAGCACAGCGCCAACGCGCACAAGCTCGTTTTCGGCGATGACCAGACGGTGTTTCCAAAACTCGCCCCCGTGCCCTATCAGCAAGACTCCGGCATGGTCGCCAGCAACCCGGTGATCAAGCGTTTCGACCTGCGCCTGGAAACCCGCACCAGCCGCACCACCCGCCGCGACTACGACTTCGAAAAACCGCGCCTGACCCTGGAAAGCGAAAACCGTGGCGACGCCCTGCCCGACCTTGAAGACTACGATTACCCGGGGCGCTTCATCGACCGCGAGCGCGGCAAACATTTGGCCAAACGCGCCCTCGAACGCCACCGCAGCGACTTCCAGCTCGCCGAAGGCAAGAGTGATCAGCCACTGCTGGTCAGCGGCCATTTCCTCGCCCTGACCGAACACCCGAAAGCCAAATGGAACGACCTCTGGCTGCTCACCGAAGTGCTGCATGAAGGCAAGCAGCCGCAGGTGCTCGAAGAGTCGGTGACCAGCGACACCACCGCGCTGAAAGACGATTTCCACCAGGGCTACCGCAACCGCTTCCAGGCCACGCCGTGGGACGTGCCCAATCGCCCGCCGCTACGCCACCCGAAACCGCGCATCCTCGGCAGCCAGAGCGCGGTGGTCACCGGCCCGAAAGGTGAAGAAATCCACTGCGACGAATACGGCCGGGTCAAAGTCCAATTCCACTGGGACCGCGAAGGCCAGGCCGACGACAAGACCAGTTGCTGGCTGCGCATCTCCAGCGCCTGGGCCGGCGCCCAGTACGGCGGCATCGCCATCCCGCGCATTGGCATGGAAGTGCTCGTCACGTTCCTTGAAGGCGACCCCGATCAGCCCTTGATCAGCGGCTGCCTGTACCACAAGGAAAACACCGTCCCCTATCCACTGCCGGCAAACAAGACCCGCAGCACCTTCAAGACCCTGAGTTCCATGGGTGGTGGCGGCTACAACGAACTGCGCATCGAAGACAAGAAAGGCCAGGAACAGATCTATCTGCACGCCCAGCGCGACTGGGACGAGAACATCGAGCACGACCAGAAAATCCGCGTCGGCAACGAACGCCACGACACCGTCGAACAGAACAGCTACAGCGAATTCAAGGCCGAAGAACACCACACCGTCTACGCCGACCGCAAAGTCGAAACCCGCGCCAACGACCACCTCACCGTCGGCGTGAATCAGCACATCAAGATCGGCACCGGCCAGTTCATCGACGCCGGCCAGGAAATCCACCTTAGCAGTGGCATGAAAGTGGTGATGGAAGCCGGTGCGGAGCTGACCCTGGTCGGCGGCGGCAGCTTCATCAAGATTGATGCTGGTGGCGTGACCATGAGCGGCCCGGTGATCAACATGAACTCCGGCGGCAGCCCGGGCGTTGGCACGGGCGCCGCGCCGTTGATGCCCGGCGTGTTGAAACAAGCGGATGCCGACAAGGCCGGCCAGGTCCTGACCCCGGCGCAAATCAATACACTCAAACGTAACGCGCCGTTCTGTGAAGAATGCGAAAAATGCAAGGCAGGTGCCTGTGCCATCTGAACGAATCACCCCCAAAGACTGGCTGGCGCAACAGCCGCTGCAAAGCGGCGAGCGCTTGTATCTGGTCGTCAGCGCGGCCAGCGATGCCGACGCCCTGAAAACCCTGTACCTCACCGAACCCACCGCCCAGCTCATCCCGATCTGGGGCGGCACGCCCTACTCCACCTGGCAACCGGTGATGCCCTACCTCACCGAACTCAAAGCCAACTCCGCCTTCCTGCCATGGATCGCCGAAACCGACGCCCTCGACTGGGGCTGGCTGGCGGTATCGCGTTCAGAACCGAACGAAGTGTTCGAGCATCTGCGCAGCCTGACGCAGGTGAAAATGCCGGATGGCACCGAGGTGTTTTTCCGGTTTTGGGATGGCCGGCATATTTATCCGATTCTGCGGGGGCTTGGGGAAAAGGCTGGAGAGGTGCTGCCGGTGTTTGAGCGGTATCTGATCAATGGGCAGGCGCTGGAAGTGGGCACGCGAGTTGTGCCGAAGGTCAAGGACTGGCCGTGGTGGGAGGTGCCGAAGGGGTTGTTGGAAGGGTTGAGCAAGGACAATCCGGCGACGCTGGTCAGCAACCTGATGCAGTGGCTGGAAGAAGACCGCCCGGACCTCTACACCGCATGGCCCGAGAACAATCTGAAGCTGAAAATCACCCGCTTCGTGCGCCGCCCGGATGCGCCGCAAAATCTTAAAGAAGCATTGATAAACCACCTGATTCTGGAGCAAGGCTGATGGATCGCGTTGCCTTTGTTGACAACCAACTGAACACCTTCAAGGACAGTCTGAAGCTGTATCAGGAACAAACAAAAACCTGGTACGCACAGGCTCTCGACAAGGGTAGCCGTGCCGCGGACATGCCGTCCTTGTTGGGCATGGAGCGTGTCATCAAGGCGGGCAACACCAGTAAAACGGTGAGCATGACCGACGGTAACTTCACCTCGAACGTGGCTCAATGTCCGCTCAAGGGTCCGTTGCTGATCGAGAGCAAATTCGAATCGGTTTACGACATTCCCGTCGGCGATATCGAAGTCGAAATCGTGGCCGTGGACGGTGGTGCTGTCAGCAAGGTCAAACTCGACGCCCAAGGCAAAGCCGCATGGACCGGCGGTGTGCCCGGCAAGTTCTACACGATTCGCGTCCATAACGAAGTGACCCCGGCGCAGATCGACGCCCTCTTCAGTTCTTACAGCGGCGTGACTGCGGACCTTGAAGGTTTCCTGCGCAAGGAATGGGCCGGCTTCAAACCGCAATGGTCGAATCTTTCGACCTCCGGCACAGCCATGGCCATCGGCAACGGCATTCTTGAAGGTGGCTGGGAGGCCATCAAGGGTGTGTGGGACGGCATCAGCCTTGTGCTCGATATCCTCCAGGATCCGAAGAAATTCGCCAAGGATCTCGGCGCTGGCGCAGACGAGCTGATCAAAGTCGCTAAAAGCTCGCCGGACATCATGAAAAAAGCCATGTTGCTGGCCAGTGATGAAGCGGCCTTGTTTTTGCTGGTGCGCAGCGCGGTGATCTGGCTGGCGGGCTTGCCGCCGATGAAAATGGCAGGCGATGTAGCGAAGATGACCACGGCAATTGTGGTTGGCATTGCGATCGACATCGTGATCGGCGTGGTACTGACCATCGCGGCAGAAGGTACCGGCGTCATCTACCTTGCGGCCCGACTGAAGAAGTACGGAGAGCTTGTCATCAAGGCTGTGATCGGCTTCGTGAAGTCGGTGTTCAAGATCATCAACGGCTTTATGGAGTATGTCGCCAAGTACACCGCAGTGGCGGCCCGAGGGGTGACCGCGAAGGTCAGGAACGGGATTTCCGAGTTGCGTTTTGATGGGAAGAAAAACGCCAGACTTGCTGACGGTAAAGTCGCTGATGACGTATCGAACCAGGCGACGAATCCCGCCGAAAAGAGCGCAGAACCTGCTGCAAAGACTTGCACTAACGGGTGCCCTGTTTCGATGGTCACTGGCGAAGAGTTATTGACGTTAACTGACGGCCAACTCGACGGCCTGCTGCCATTCGAATGGACCCGTCTCTATCGCACCAGCGCTGTGGAAATCGACTGCGGTCTCGGCTATGGCTGGAGCCACGCGCTCGCCCACCGCATCGAGATCAATGGCGATGAAGTCATCTGGACCGATCAGGAAAACCGCTCCACCGTTTTCCCACTTCCGAGCGAGCAGCGTCCCGCCATCACCAACAGCCTATCGCACGCGGCCATTTTTCTAGGTGACGATCCATCCGAGCTGATTCTCGCGCAGGCTGGCAAGCGACCATCGTTCTATCACTTCCGCTTCGACAGCAAAGGCGCGACCCTGATCGCCATCAGCGATAGCTATGGCAACCGCTTGCACGTTACTCGCGACATCCATGGGCGCATCAAACGTCTCGACAACGGTGCCGGCCGCGCCCTGCTTCTGCGCTACGACCGCAAGCACATCATCGCCGTCGATTATCAGCAGTTTCTGCCCGCCGATAATCTGGAAGACGTCTGGAATACCGTGCAGACGTTGGTCACCTATAGCTACGACGCGCAACATCGCCTGATCGAGGCGAAAAACGCGGCGGGCGAAGCCGAGCGTTATCGCTACAACGAGCAGCACGTCATTCTCGAGCGGCAATTGGCAGGCGGCGCGGCGTTCTATTGGGAATGGGAAAACGAAGGCAAACTGTCTCGCTGCACTCGTCACTGGGCCAACTTTTCGCAGATGGAAGCGCAGTACGTCTGGGACGACAAAGGCAGCGTCACCGTAACCAACGCCGATGGCAGCGAAGAGGTCTATACCCACGACGATCAGGCCCGATTGATCAGCAAGATCGATCCGGATGGTGCCGAGCATCTCAAGGCCTACAACGACAAAGGCCAATTGATCGCCGAAAAGGATCCGCTGGGCGCAGTCACTGAATATCGCTATGACGATAATGGTTTGATGACCGCGGTCATCCCGCCGGAAGACGAAGCCACCACTTACGAGTACATCAATGGTTTCGTCAGCGACGTTCGTCGCGGCAAAGCCAGTTGGAAGTATCAACGCAACCGACAAGGTGATGTCACTGCGCAGATTGACCCGGACGGCAATGCCAGCCATTACAGCTATGACCCGCAGGGTCGTCTGTTGGAAATCCGTCACCCGGACGGCAGCCGTCATCAACTCGGTTGGAACAATCTCGGTCAACTGCTTGAAGAACGTCTTCCCGACGGCGGTCAGCGCAAGTACCGTTACGATGCACTAGGCAGGCAGATCACTCGCCAGGAAGAGTCCGGCGCGATCACTCATTACCAATGGGATGCTGCCAATCGCCTTGCCCAAGTTACGCTGCCCGGCGGCGCCACTCGCGCATTCAGCTACAACGCCTACGGCAATGTCACTGCTGAACGTGACGAACTTGGCCGTATCACCCGCTATGAATATGCCGACAATCTTCACCTCGTCAGCCGCCGAATCAATCCCGACGGCAGCCAACTGCGCTACCGCTACGACAACTCGCGTCTGTTGCTCACTGAAATTGAAAACGAGCGCGGCGAGCACTATCACCTTGATTACTACGCCAACGGCCTGATTCAACAGGAAACCGGCTTCGATGGTCGTCGGACTGGCTACGAGTACGACCTCAACGGCCAACTGCTGAAGAAAACCGAGTTCGGCGACGACGGCAGCGAACTGGTCACCGAATATCAGCGTGATGCCGCAGGCCGGTTGCTTGTAAAAACGCTGCCCGACGGCGAAGAGATTCACTACAGCTACGACGCGCTTGGCCGCCTCGTTAACGTTGACGACGGCCACTGGCCGCTCGCCTACAAATACGACCTGCAAGACCGACTCATCGAGGAGCACCAAGGCTGGGGCACTCTGCGCTACGAATACGATAGCGTCGGCCAGCTCAAGCACTGCCGCTTGCCCGATGGCAGCAAACTCGATTACCGCCACCAGCCTGGCGGGCAACTCACCAGCATCGACCTCAACGGTTCTCGCCTGACCTCTCATCAGTTCAACGCTGGTCGAGAGCAACAGCGCCAACAAGGTCTGCTGCTTAGCCAATACCAATACGATGAACAGGGACGTCTGCAAGCGCACAGCGTTAGCCAACGGGACAAGCACCTGTTCCAGCGTCGCTACAACTACGACGCCAACGGCAACCTCGCCGGAATCGACGACAGCCGCAAAGGCAACCGCAGCTATCACTACGACCCGCTGGATCGCCTGATCAGCGTGCGCGGCGCCATGCCAGAGAGCTTCGCCCACGACCCGGCGGGCAACCTGCTCGGACAAAATGACCTGCCCGTTGCGAATCTCGCCAACGTTAAAGGCAATCGCCTGCTCATGCAAGGCGACCGCCACTACGATTACGACGCCTATGGCAACCTAGTCCGCGAGAGTCGAGGAACAGGCCAAAAACTTGTCACCGAATACCGCTACGACTGCCAGCACCGCCTGATCGGCGTCAGCCTGCCGGGTGGCAGCACTGCAACCTACAAATACGACGCCTTTGGCCGCCGCATTGAAAAGTCAGTCGACGGTCACACCACCGAGTTTCTGTGGCAAGGCGAACGCCTCATCGCTGAAAGCGCCGAGAACCGCTACCGCAGTTACATCTACGAACCGGGCACCTTCCGCCCGTTGGCAATGCTCGACGGCGAAGGCCCGCTAAAAGCGGCCCCGTTCTATTACCAACTCGACCACCTCGGCACCCCTCAAGAACTGACCGACTACAGCGGCGAAATCATGTGGTCGGCAAAATACCGCGCCTACGGCAACCTCGCGGCGCTGGATGTGAGCGAAATCGATAACCCGTTACGCTTCCAAGGTCAGTATTTCGACGCCGAGACAGGGTTACATTACAACCGCCACCGCTACTACAATCCGGGGACTGGACGGTTTTTGACGCCGGATCCGATCAAGCTTGCGGGTGGGTTGAATAGCTACCAGTACGTGACCAATCCTACGGGGTGGGTGGATCCTCTAGGATTGAATACATGTCCCGGAGCCGGAGATAAAGATTCATCAGGTAACCGAACTGACCAAGAAGAAAAAAAATCGAAAGTTGATGACGGCAGCCCCGAAGCGCCCTATACCGGACCGATCCCCAAGGCAATGCAGAACAAAATACTGTATGGCACACGGAGCCCCGGCCATAACAAACCAGTAGGCGGTCATTCGGCGCAGGTTATGAACTCTCCAAAATATCAGTACGATATTGTCAGCACTAACAAGGACGGAACTACCAGCGTTAAAAATTTTAAAATGATTTTAGAGCGTAAGGATGGAACCATCGGCTGGTCTGCAGCAAAGTCTCCAAATAGACATACATTTGCGCCGAAATCTTGGAGTGACGCGAAAATCTTGAGAGTTACTGATGAGGTAGCAGCAGAGCCAGGCAGAGTGTTACGGAACGATCCAGGCGCGGTAGTGACCGAACACACCAAAATCGTGGACGGAGTTCAATGGCAGGTTATTAAAGAAAACGATGTCATCACTTCTTCATACCCTACGGGAGCAACACCATGACGACTGGCAATGAAGAAAATCTATATAAAAAGCTCTGCTCATGGATAGGTGAATCTGAAGATTCACCATGGACTGAATACAGCACCGAGCTAGTTGCTAAAACGGTACTCATAGACTTCAGTGATAAGGACTGGGAAGTCCTAAAAAAAGCAATACTCAAAATGCCGGAATTTTGGCAACAAAGATGCGCCGTTTCACTTGGAGAAAATCGTACCACCCAAGCCATAGAAATTTTAAAGACTCTACTTTCAAAATCGGGATATAAAGACGTTAAAATTATTTCTATTTACGAGCTCGACTGGGCCGAAGTACCGATTGAAAAAAAATACTCTCACCATGTAAAGCAGATAATAGATACCACACCAAAAAGTGAAATAGAACCAGAAATATATAGTTTACTTGCGAAAGCAGAATCATCAGAAATATAATAGCTAAGCCCACCAAATCTTGTATAAGCGAACTTTTAAAATATTACCGACAAACGCCCAACGCCACTTACCAAAAAGGCGCCAATAAAGAACCAACAATTAATTAAGACAGCCTATAATCAATCGGCAATCAAAAAAGCAAAATGAATATCTACATTGACATTACAGATATTTTGGTGCAATCGATTACGACAATGCAGGCGGAATTATATCCTACATGAATATCCCTCCCACTGAAAACATAAAGGAAAAATTCCAAGTAGAAACCTTCAATTTTGTTCTCAACCTATTAGATTAGCCAATAACGTCTTCAATAGAAAGCCAAGACTTAAACTTTCTAGAAAACATGGACGAGGATGGCTTCCTAATAATCAAAAAAGCAGCCGTTACATTTGAAAAAATAAAAGGTCACGAAAAACTGGTAAGAGTCTTAGATCAAGGGAAAGACTACTTATTACATGAAATTTACAGACCCAAACTGGAAAATAAAGACAAGATCTATGACATTGGAGGTAGATCATTCTCATCACCTCAACTCCTAATCAATCTTGCGATTATTTCACCCCAAAAGATAACTCTTGACTTCTCCGCTTCCGATCATGTCTACATAGCAACATACCATAAACTTCGAAACGTGGCAGAAACTCTAAATTTACAGGCGAAACGCACGCAACCGCCAATTGAAGGAATATTCGAAGTGAATTACAGCAACATGCATACCATAAGCGTCTTTGATGCCGGCTATCGATTTTTCAAAACATAGGAAGTGTCGACACAAGATTTTCGATGCTTGCCCTTTCTCAGTGCAGCTTTTTTACAAATGAAACGCCGCGAGTCACCTGGCACATCTAATCTGCTCAGCGTACCACGCGCGCGTATACCAACAACTGACGATCGCGTAACTCCCGAATAGAGCGAACTCGGCAGTACTACCCGCTACGAATGCACCGACAACCTGGACGTGAACAGCAAAAATCACGACGAGCACAACTACTGGCCTGGAACAAATAATAGACATCGGATGGCATCTATTATTTAGCAAAAATGGCACTTTTAGAATTTCATTAATTGCAAATCAAGCTTGGAGAATTTCCAATATTCACCGACACCGCCAAAACTTGGAGCGGCCTTGAAAAAACTTTAGACCACACACTACATAAAGTTAAACAAATCTGATGCAGCCTTTACAAATCTGAAGTATACGGGGAAAGCAGTGGACCTGACATTGGCTAATACATAGGATGTGGCGGCGCCACTCTCTCAGCAAAAAAATGTTTAAGCAACACCCTAAGCTAAAGCAGTCTGCGTTCGATGCCGATGCCGATGCCGATGCCGATGCCGATGCCGATGCGATTGTTTTGGGAAAGGCCTCAGACTTGTAGTGCAAGGGGAGTTTTCTTTCGGGTAAAAAAATCTCGACAACCAAACCTATAACAGCGAAAGCAAAACCATGATATTTAAGTGCTCGGGCAACGCAGTCAATCCAAATACCGTATCTTATAGAAGCTTGGGATTCGGAGAGGCGGTTACGATCAAGACTCAGCCCTACATACTGCAAATCAAACCCGGCGACTTTCCAAGAAAGTTTGAAATTATTGCAGATACGTTTATTTCGGAATGCAGGATTGACGATACCGTGCAAGGCTATGCGGACATCCCCGAGCTTGCGACAGTTGATTACCCGACTTTCAATGAACTTCTGAACACCCATCCAAACCTAGCAGCAAGTTTGATCGAAGATCATCTTTACTTCGAACTCTTCTATCATCTTTTTCAAAACCCAACCAACCCACAATTGGTTATCAACAACATCAACAGCGTATATACAGAGAAAGATTCAATAATAATCACGGGAGACACATACCCATTCAAATACTTCTAGCAGAAGGAAACTTGCTCGACGGCAGGCCCGCCGACTCAGACCTCAATGGTCGACTGTTAAATAACACTGATCTGGCGACGACGTCAGTGCGCTAATCACCGATTGCTAGTGATCTATTTGCCAGCTCTATTACCCGGTCAGTGCCAAAAGTATGTACAGAGCCAGCGGCATGCGCAGTGTCCGCTATCGGGACAAAGATCGATTCAACGCCGTTACGGAAACTACTGAAACGCAGGAAGTCTAGCTAACGTAAAAGGGCAACCGCCTGCTGATGCCGGGCGATCGCCACTACGATTACACGCTATCCGCCCCCACCAACCGCACCTGCCTCTCCAACTCCACCTTCAACCCCGGCTCCAGCTTCAACTGCCGTGCCAGTTCATCCAGATAGCTCTTCTCCATAAAATTCTCCTCATCCACCAGCATCACACTGGCGATGTACATCTCCGCCGCCATTTCCGGCGTGCTTGCCGCGCGGGCGACGTCGGTGGGGTCGAGGGGTTTGTTGAGTTCGGCGTGGAGCCAGTGTTGCAGTTCCTGATCGTTGTCGAGCTTTGTGAATTCGCCTTCGATCAGTTCGCGCTCGCGTTCATCGATGTGGCCGTCGGCTTTGGCGGCGGCGACCAGGGCTTTGAGGATTGCCTGGCTGTGCTGCTCGACTTGCGCGGGTGGCAGGCGGTCGAGCGTTTGTGGTTCGCGTTGTGGTGCGCTGCCTTTTTGGGCGTTGTAGTTGCCGTAGGCCTTGTAGGCCAGTACGCCCAGCGCGGCGAGGCCGCCGTAGAGTGCGACTTTGCCGCCGACCTTGCGGACCTTTTTATTGCCGAGCAGCAGGCCCATCGCGCCCGCGGCCAATGCGCCGCCGCCCGCGCCTGAGAGCAGGCCGCCGAGGCCGCTGGAGCCAGACGAGCCACCGAGCAAACCGCCCAGTCCGCTGGCAGCCGACTTGTTGGAAGCGCCACCAGTCTTGTTCTGCAGCATTTCCTGCCCGGACTTGAGCAGTTGATCGAGCAATCCACGGGTGTTCATGTTCCGTCTCCAAACAAGGGTTATCCGGATCTAAGGCCCTCAGCCTAGTTCGAAAGTGCCCGACCCCGACCTGCGAGTGTGCTTCGAGATGTTGCTCGCCACTCAGAAGGGCATGTTTCGAGCGTTACGCAAATGAAAAAGGGGCAGGCTTCTCGGCCTGCCCCTTCTCCCCTCCCCCTTAGAATCGCGAAACACTCCGCATCGCATCCACCAGATAGCGCATGGCGATCCGGTCGCTTTCCGATAGTTCTCGATAACGCTCCACAAGTTTCAATTCTTCGGAATTGAGGCGGCGTCTTCTGCGCCCGCCGCCCAAGCAAGGGAAGATGCCCAACATTTCGGTGATGCTCTGTATTTTTGCCATGGACGATGTCCTTCTCTATTGAGTCAAGAAACTGCTGAACCTCACATCGCCCTGCCTCTTCGAGCAGCGTCGTGTGCCCCGCCGGCACGAAGGCTTGTATCCGGTCTTGCCCATAGAATAGGAATTAAATCGGCGTTGAAAAGCGTTTTTTAGAGTAATTAATCGAAAAAAGCAGATATGCCCTCTAAATCAGAGAGCCCTGTCAGAAAAATTACAGACATGTCTTGTTTCATTGCCAAGTGACGCAACGCAAACAAGCCTTTTTGCCCGACAATCGAACCGATTAAGCTAGCGGGCATCTGTTTATAGTCCGTTGCGTTTGGCCGAAGGCATGACCGAACCGTAATTTCCGATCCGACAGGTGCCAGGAACGGCGCTGGATTGCACACGACAGGTTGTATTTATGCACCGCAGGAATTTGCTCAAAGCGTCCATGGCCATTGCGGCCTATACCGGTCTTTCCGCGTCGGGCCTGTTGGCCGCCCGCGCTTGGGCAGCCAATGGCGGCGCCGCCGATGGCGAGGCTCAGGCCTTCGATTTCGAGTCGTTGAAGCGTCAGGCCAAGCAGCTCGCCGGCAGTGCCTATCAGGATACGAAACAGGTGTTGCCGCCAACCCTGGCGACCATGACTCCGCAGAACTTCAACGCGATCCGCTACGACGGCGAGCATTCCTTGTGGAAGGAAAACGAAGGTCAGCTGGACGTGCAGTTCTTCCACGTCGGCATGGGTTTCCGTCAGCCGGTGCGCATGTACAGCGTTGATCCGAAGACGCGCATGGCGCGCGAGGTGCATTTCCGTCCGGCGCTGTTCAATTACGAGAACACTTCGGTCGACACCCAGCAGCTCAAGGGCGACCTGGGTTTTGCCGGCTTCAAACTGTTCAAGGCGCCGGAGCTGGATCGGCATGACGTGGTGTCGTTTCTGGGCGCCAGCTATTTCCGTGCGGTCGATGCCACTGGCCAATATGGCCTTTCCGCGCGCGGCCTGGCCATCGACACTTACGCGAAGAAACGCGAAGAGTTTCCCGACTTCACCAAGTTCTGGTTCGAGACGCCTGACAAGAACGCCACGCGTTTTGTGGTCTACGCCCTGCTCGACTCGCCGAGCGCGACCGGCGCCTATCGCTTCGACATCGATTGCCAGGCCGAGCGCGTGGTCATGGAAATCGACGCGCACATCAACGCACGCACCGCCATCGAACAACTCGGCGTGGCGCCAATGACGAGCATGTTCAGCTGCGGCACCCACGAACGGCGCATGTGCGACACCATTCATCCGCAGATTCACGACTCCGATCGCCTGGCAATGTGGCGCGGCAATGGCGAGTGGATCTGCCGGCCGTTGAACAACCCGGCGACGCTGCAATTCAATGCATTTGCCGACAAGGACCCGAAGGGTTTCGGCCTGGTGCAGACCGACCACGAATTCGCCAACTATCAGGACACTGTCGACTGGTACAGCAAGCGCCCGAGCCTGTGGGTAGAACCTACAACCGCCTGGGGCGAAGGCTCTATCGATCTGCTGGAAATTCCTACGACCGGCGAGACGCTGGATAACATCGTCGCGTTCTGGACGCCGAAGAAACCCGTGGCTGCCGGTGATTCGCTGAACTACGGGTACAAGCTCTACTGGAGCGCCCTGCCACCGGTCGGCACGCCACTGGCGCGGGTGCACGCGACGCGTTCGGGCATGGGCGGCTTCACCGAGGGTTGGGCGCCGGGTGAACACTACCCGCCGGTCTGGGCGCGGCGCTTTGCCGTGGACTTCACCGGTGGCGGCCTCGAGCGCCTGCCACAGGGCACCGGAATCGAGCCAGTGATTACCTGTTCCAACGGCAAGGTGCAGGACTTCAGCGTGCTGGTGCTGGATGACATCAAGGGCTACCGGATTCTGTTCGATTGGTATCCGACCAATGACAGTGTCGAGCCAGTGGAACTGCGCCTGTTCATTCGCACCAATGACCGCACGTTGAGCGAGACCTGGCTGTACCAGTATTTCCCGCCGGCGCCGGACAAGCGTAAATACCCTTGAGGTTATAAGGCGGCTGTTCTGGCGTCATTCGCGAGCAGGCTCGCTCCCACAGGGGTCCGCATTCCTACTGTGGGAGCGAGCCTGCTCGCGAAGAGGCCCGCCTGACAACGCAAACTTGTGCCGAATAGAAAAAGCCCCGACCATCACCGGCTCGGGGCTTCTGCTTTCCAGCCTTCAATCAATCGCGCAAATCCGATTCATGAATCGGCTGATCCCGATGGGTCGCGCGCTGATACTGCGCCGGCCACACTGCTTTGCGCCCGCCCAGATCATCGTCGGCATGCAGCGGCCAGTACGGATCGCGCAGCAGTTCGCGCGCGAGGAAAATGATATCGGCCTGACAGGTACGCAGAATGTGCTCGGCCTGGGCCGGCTCGGTAATCATTCCGACAGTACCGGTGGCGATGCCTGACTCTTTGCGTACACGCTCGGCGAAGCGCGTCTGATATCCGGGTCCAACCGGGATTTCCGCGTTTGCAGCAGTCCCTCCTGAAGACACGTCAATGAGATCGGCGCCCAGCGTATGAAGGCGGCGCGCAAGCTCCACGGTCTCATCCGGGTTCCAGCCGTCTTCGACCCAGTCGGTCGCCGAGACGCGGACAAACACTGGCAATTCCTCCGGCCATACCGCCCTCACCGCTTCAGTGACTTGCAGCACCAGACGGATGCGATTCTCGAACGAACCACCGTACTGATCGCGGCGTTGATTGCTCAGCGGCGAGAGAAACTGATGCAGCAGATAACCGTGCGCCGCATGCACCTCGACCACGCTGAACCCGGCCGTCAGCGCGCGTTTGGCCGCGTCGACAAAGGCCTGGATCACTTCGGCGATCTGCCCCTCATCCAGTTGCTTCGGTTGTGTGTGCTGGGGATCGAAGGCAATCGGCGATGGCCCGACCGGGGTCCAGCCGCCGTCCTCGGGTTTGACACTGCCATGCTTGCCGATCCACGGCCGGTGGGTGCTGGCCTTGCGCCCGGCGTGGGCCAGTTGAATACCGGCGACCGCGCCCTGGGCGGTGATGAAGCGAGTGATGCGTTGCAGCGGTTCGATCTGTTCGTCGTTCCACAGTCCAAGGTCTTCGGCGGTGATGCGTCCGTCGGCGGTAACCGCCGTGGCTTCGGTAAAAACCAGACCGGCACCGCCCACCGCGCGGCTGCCCAGGTGCACCAGATGCCAGTCGTTGGCCAGGCCGTCGACGCTGGAGTACTGGCACATCGGCGACACGGCGATGCGGTTGGGCAGGGTCAGTTGGCGAAGAGTAAAGGGTTCAAGCAGCAGACTCATGGGGCACCTCTCGAATCAGTGGGCAGGCTCCAGGGTTCTGTTTGAAAAGTCGACGAGTGACAGAAAAAGGGTGCAGCACCCGCCCCCGCGGGCAAAAATTCGACAAGACGTCACAAGGCCAATCAAGCAGTGCTTAGAGCCTAGTCGACAACCGGGAATGACGGAGGGTTCAGAGTAATTCAGTGTGTGAAAGGATGCTTTCGCGAGCAGGCTCGCTCCCACAAGACTGCACCGTACCTGTGGGAGCGAGCCTGCTCGCGAATGGCTTAACGCGGTTCGATATGAGCAATCATCAGCTGCACAGTCTCGTTGCCACGAAACTCGTTAACGTCGAGCTTGTAAGCCAGTTCAACCCATTGAATCGTCGGGTTCGGCCACACATCGCGATCAATGCCAAACGCGATGCCATCGAGCTTCACCGAACCGCATTCGCTTTTCAGCACCACTTTCAAATGCCGTTCGCCGACCACGCGCTGCTCGACCAGTTGAAACACACCGTGAAACAGCGGCTCGGGAAAATGCTGCCCCCACGGCCCGGCGTGGCGCAAGGCGCGAGCCAGTTCGAGATGAAACTCTTCAACGGCCAGCGTGCCATCTGAAAGCATCCGCCCAGTGAGGTCTTCTTCGCGAAGTTGCCTACGCACTTCAGCGTCGAAAGCCTCGGCGAACAGCGGAAAATTCTCCTGCGGCAAGGTCAGACCAGCGGCCATCGCGTGGCCACCATATTTGGCGATCAGGTTCGGATGCTGCGCCGCGACCACACTCAGCGCATCGCGAATATGGAAGCCCTGCACCGAGCGACCGGAGCCCTTGAGCAGACCATCACCGGCATCGGCGAAGGCAATGGTCGGGCGGAAATAGCGCTCTTTCATGCGCGAGGCGAGGATGCCGATCACGCCCTGATGCCACTCCGGATCGAACAGGCACAGACCAAACGGCATCGACTCGACCGGCAGATCCTTGAGCTGCGCCAGCGCTTCACGCTGCATGCCCTGCTCGATGGATTTGCGATCCTGGTTCATGCCGTCCAGTTGCGCAGCCATTTCCCGCGCCAGATTGGCGTCGGCCGTAAGCAGGCATTCGATGCCCAGGCTCATGTCGTCCAGACGTCCGGCGGCGTTCAGGCGCGGGCCGACGATGAAACCCAGGTCGGTGGAAGTGATCCGCGCAGCCTCTCGCTTGGCGACTTCGAGAATCGCCTTGATCCCCGGCCGTGCCCGGCCGGCGCGAATCCGCTCCAGCCCTTGATGCACAAGAATGCGGTTGTTGGCATCCAGCGGCACCACGTCGGCGACGCTGCCCAGCGCCACCAGATCGAGCAGTTCGCCGATGTTCGGTTGTGGCTTGCTCTCGTACCAGCCGAGGCTGCGCAGACGCGCGCGCAACGCCATGAGTACGTAAAAGATCACCCCGACGCCGGCCAGCGCTTTGCTCGGAAATTCGCAGCCCGGCTGATTCGGATTGACCAGCGCATCAGCCTGCGGCAGTTCATCGCCGGGCAAGTGGTGGTCGGTGATCAACACCTTCAGTCCGGCGCGCTTGGCCGCCGCGACGCCTTCGACACTGGAAATACCATTGTCGACGGTGATCAATAATTGCGGTTCACGGGTCAGCGCGACTTCGACGATTTCCGGCGTCAGGCCGTAGCCGTATTCGAAGCGGTTCGGCACCAGGTAATCGACATGCGCCGCGCCCAACAGGCGCAGACCGAGCACACCGACAGTGCTGGCGGTGGCGCCGTCCGCATCGAAGTCGCCAACAATGAGAATGCGCTGACGCTGCTCCAGAGCCGTCACCAGCAGGTCGACCGCCGCATCGATGCCTTTGAGCTGCTGGAACGGGATCAAGCGCGCCAGACTCTTGTCCAGCTCCGCCTCCGACTGCACGCCCCGCGCCGCGTACAGGCGGGTCAGCAGTGGCGGCAGATCACCGAGGAAAGGCAGCGTGGCAGGCAATTGACGAGGTTCGATACGCATGGGGCGACGGAGGCTTCTCTTTGATTCGTGGGAAATATCAGCGGTGTCGCGACCTCAGCCGCGCTCACCTTGCAGCCATTGCAACTGGACTTCGTGCTGACCGCGATCGTCGGTGACGAAGATCGTGCCTTCGCTGATCATCACGTCCCACTTGATGACGCGCGGCATGTCCTTGGCCAGGGTCTCCAGCACTTCTTGCGGGACGGCGGCGATGTTGACGTTTTTCAGGTTCTTGATCGCCGGGATCACCTTGGTTTCCCACACACGCAGGCTGCCGTAGGCCAGCAGGCTGGTGCGTTCGGTGCGGCGCGAGCACCAGGTCAGGCGATCGGCATCCGGCTGGCCGACTTCGATCCAGTGCAGGACACGGTCGTCCAGGCTCTTTTCCCACAAGGCCGGTTCATCCACGTCTGACAGACCACGGCCGAACGACAGCTGCTCGTTGTACCAGAGCGCGTAGGCCAGCAGCCGCACAGTCATGCGTTCTTCGGTCTCCGAAGGATGACGGGCGATAGTCTGCTTGACGCTTTCGTAGACGCTGCGGTCGAGGTCGGTGAGGTTCAGTTCGAATTTGTAGGTAGTGGACGGCTGGGCCATGAACGGGCTTCTTGATACGAGGAAAGTCGGCAAGTCTAACCGATGCCACAGGCAATCATCGAATTGATGGCAATCAAGCTGCGGCGTCTGACAGTCGGCTATGTTAAAACCCTGTATCCGCTCAGCCTTGTCCTACAGGATTTCGCATGCCGTTCACCAGCAAACCGCTCTCGGGTCTGAAAGTCATTGAATTGGGTACGTTGATTGCCGGGCCGTTTGCCTCGCGCATTTGCGGCGAATTCGGCGCCGAAGTGATCAAGATCGAATCGCCGGACGGCGGCGATCCCCTGCGCAAATGGCGCAAGTTGTACGAAGGCACCTCGTTGTGGTGGTTTGTCCAGGCGCGCAACAAGAAGTCGCTGACCCTCAATCTGAAACACCCCGACGGTTTGGCGATCCTGAAACAACTGCTGGGCGAAGCCGACATCCTCATCGAGAATTTCCGCCCCGGCGTCCTGGAAAAACTCGGTCTGAGCTGGGAAACCCTGCACGCACTGAACCCGAAACTGGTGATGGTGCGCCTCTCCGGTTTCGGTCAGACCGGGCCGATGAAGGACCAGCCAGGTTTCGGTGCGGTCGGCGAATCCATGGGTGGCCTGCGGTACATCACCGGTTTCGAAGATCGGCCACCGGTGCGCACCGGGATTTCCATCGGTGATTCGATTGCCGCGCTGTGGGGCGTGATCGGTGCGTTGATGGCGCTGCGTCATCGCGAGGTCAACGGCGGGCTGGGCCAAGTGGTCGACGTTGCGCTGTATGAAGCTATCTTCGCGATGATGGAAAGCATGGTGCCGGAGTTCGACGTGTTCGGTTTCATCCGCGAGCGCAGCGGCAACATCATGCCGGGCATCACGCCCTCTTCGATCCACACCAGCGCCGACGGCAAGCATGTGCAAATCGGCGCCAATGGTGATGCAATCTTCAAACGCTTCATGCTCGTGATTGGCCGCGCAGATCTTGCCAACGACCCGGTGCTGGCCAGTAACGACGGGCGTGACAGTCGCCGGGACGAGTTGTATGGCGTGATTGATCGCTGGGTCAATTCCTTACCGCTGCAGACCGTTCTCGACTTGCTCAATCAGGCCGACGTACCGGTCAGCCGGATCTTCAGCGCCGAGGACATGTTCAACGATCCGCAATACCTGGCGCGGGAGATGTTCCTGCATGCCAAGCTGCCGGACGGCAAGGATTTCAAGATGCCCGGCATCGTGCCGAAGCTGTCGGAAACGCCGGGCTCGTCCGAATGGGTCGGACCGCAGCTTGGCGAACACAATGCGCAGGTGCTTGGCGATCTGGGCTACGACGCGGCGCAAATCGCTCGGCTGCGCGAAGACGGGGCCATTTGAGCAACGCTGGAGGTTTGGTTTTCGAGCAAAAAGCTGTGCACAGGGCAAACGCCGGGCAAAAGAAACCCCGAGAAGTGGGGAGACAACTCGGGGTTAAACGGGGTCTGCTTCGAGACCCGTAGCAGCAAGCGACAAGCACCGGAGCACAATGCTTGATCCTGCTGTTATGGGGTCTGACTGACAGGTATGCAGGAAGGTTCCCACAAAAAATATTTCATCTTTACAGGGCCGGACGCTTGTCCAGAGCTGCATTGCGCAACGCCGCAATGACGCAGGGTTCCAGCCGCCCTTCGGCGATCATCACGTCACGGTGCAGGCCGTCCACCACGTCGGTCAGCAAGCGCTTGTCGCTCAACTGGGCCTGATTGAATTCGCGTTCCACCACAATGGCGCCGCTGCTGTTCTTCAGCGTCACCAGACATTCACCATGGCTGCCGCGAGGGGTCAGCGTCACCTGATACGGGCTCAGAGCCTCACCGAGCAATAGACTGATACTTTCCATCTCGATCTCCACTCAATAGTCCGAAAACACAGTGCCTGGGGCGTGTTCACATTAAATGACCACCGGCCCGAGAAGAAAGTTCTGCCTGTCACGTTCCGACCTTGCAGGACCGTGTCTGACAGAGCATGCATGGCGAAGATGACAGAAAAATATTCGCCGGTATCAGGCCTCGATGAGTGCCTGCGCAGTGATCAGATAACTGTCCAGCAGACCTCGCATCAACACCGCCGAAACCGGTGTCTGCAGACGCCCCAGCAGGCGCAGGCGTTGTTGCCGAAGCACCGGCTCCAGGTCACTCAACAAACTCTGCGCGACCGAGCCCAGCAGAATCAGGGCACGCGCCTCATGGTGCGCCGCCAGGTGATGAATCAATGCCAACCCATCGCCACCTTTGAGCTGCGGATCGCAAATGGCGATATCGACCGCACCGCGATGCCCCAGTGAAGACAGGGCTGACGCCAGCGACGGCGCGGTCAATACGTCGTAGATGCCGATGGCATTGAGCATTTGATGCAATGCCATCAGCTGGAACGGGTTGGGTTCAAGAATCAGGACTTTAAGCGAGCGCATGGGCGACCTCTGGAGCGATCATCGCGGACTCTCACCGCAGGTGTCGTTCACTCTAGGGCAGGCGTCTTAAGCCTCCCATCAGAAAAGTAGCCGCGTCTTGCAGGACATTTCCCTTCTTTACTGCAGACAGCGGCACCCGCTCTCGGTCCGACGCTGGGTGATGTCGGTCCAGCCGCCCAACAAGCCGCGCAATTTGCCGTCGCCGCTGTAAAACGGCACGGTCCACTGATAAACCTCGCGAGGCCCGCCCTTGAACAGCAGTTGGCGTTTGCTGAAGCGCGACTTGCGGGTTTGCAACTGGGCGATGAATTCGTCGTGGAGCATCCGCGCGGTGGTTTCCGGAAACGCATCGACTTCGATCAGCAAGCGTCCCTGCATCTGGTCCTGGCGCACCGACAGCGCTTCCTCGTAACTGCGATTGCAGATGATCAAACGCCCGTGCAGATCACGGACAAACACCGGATCCGGCATCGAATCGATCAGGGCATGCTGAAAGGCCAGTTGATCGCCCAACTCCTTTTCCGCCGCGCAGCGCAGCTTGATCACGGCCGCCAGGCGCCGGTTCCACACCAGCGACAGCATTCCGAAAACGCCGATTCCCCCCATCGCCCAGCATGCCCACTCGACCAGGCGCTTCCACACGGAGGGCACGGGCGGCGGCGAAACGCCTGCCAGCCACTTGAGACGAATCGCCCGCAACTCCGCAGCAGGGAAAGCTTCCAGCGCCTTGTTAAGAATACTCAGTAGTTGCGGCATGCCTTTTCGTACAGCCAGATGATCGGCTTCCCACTTGCCCTCTACCAGAGCACCGACCTTGAGCATGCCCAACGGATAGAGCTGCGCGCCGATTTCGTTTTCGATGGTTGCGTAGGCTTCACCGCTCTCGACCAGCGCCCGCGCTTCGGCGTAGGTTTTCACCGAGCGTATTTCAATCGACGGATAATCGCGCCGAATCGCATCCTCCAGGGCATGACGGGCGGGCAGCACCAGAACGCGCTTCGCCAGTTGCTCGAAAGACTCCACCCTCGGGGCATTGGCATGTCCGACAAACACCCAGCCAGCCCCTCCGAAAGCATGACTGAAATCGAGAAACGCCTTGCGTTCATCGCTCATGGCCAACGTCGTACTGATGTCCGCGACCCCGCTTTGCAGGCGATCGAGCATATGGTCGGTAGAGAACGATTCCTGGTGCTCGAATTGCAGTCCGGTCATTGCGCTGACCCGCTTGAGCACATCGTTGTTCAGACCGCTCCACTGGCCGTGTTCGTCCTGAAACAGGTACAGCGGATATTGCACCGATGCCACCGTTACTCTGGGGTTGTCACGGATCCATTGCCGCTCGTGCGCATCCAGTTCGACAACCGGCACAGTGCCCGACGCATTGGCCTGATCGAGTGCCATCTGCGCTGCCACGCCGCTGTGCATCCATCCCAGCACCGCCAACAAAAACAACCAGCCCAGTGCCGGTTTCAAACCTCTGTAAAACAGCATTGCCATTTCCTTCGTGATCGACTCACCCGTCCTTCGTGGGTGAAAACCCGAGCAGTGTGGCAGCAGAAACAAAAAAGCCCGTCAGGAGACGGGCTTCAAAATGTGACAGCTTTTACTGGCTTAGAGTGGCTTGCCGCGGTTGCCATGCTGGCTGACAAAGGCTTGCACGGCTTTCAGGTCGTTTGGCAGAACCGTGCAACGCTCGTTTCGCTCAAACAAATCAGAAAGATGTGCAGGTAGTTCGAGCGCTTTTCCTACACCCGCTTTCTCCACTGCCTCAGGAAACTTGACCGGATGGGCAGTGCCCAGAATCACCATCGGGATATCCAGACTGCGACGGCATTCGCGCGCAGCTTTCACACCGATGGCAGTGTGCGGGTCGAGGACTTCACCGGTTTGCTCGTAGACGTCGGCGATGGTTTCGCAGGTCTGCGCATCGTCCACCGCCAGCGAATCGAACAGCTTGCGTGCTTCGGTCCAGCGTTCTTGTTCGACGCTGAAACTGCCGTCCTTTTTGAACGAGTCCATCAGGCCGGCAATCGCCGCACCGTTACGCCCGTGCAGGTCGAACAGCAGGCGCTCGAAGTTCGACGACACCATGATGTCCATCGACGGCGACAGCGTTGCGTGCAGGGTTTCCTTGACGTACTGGTTGCCGCTCATGAAGCGATGCAGGATGTCGTTGCGGTTGGTCGCCACGATCAACTGATTGATCGGCAGGCCCATGTTGCGCGCCAGGTAGCCGGCGAAGATGTCGCCGAAGTTGCCGGTCGGTACCGAGAACGACACCGAACGCGCCGGACCGCCCAACTGCAGGGACGCATGGAAGTAGTAAACGATCTGGGCCATGATCCGCGCCCAGTTGATCGAGTTCACCGCCACCAGACGCGTGCCTTTGAGGAAGCTCTGGTCGGCGAAGCTGTTCTTGACCATTTCCTGGCAGTCATCGAAGTTGCCTTCGATGGCGATGTTGTGGATGTTCTCGCCGAAGATTGTCGTCATCTGCCGACGCTGCACTTCAGACACTCGTTGGTGCGGATGCAGGATGAAGATATCGACGTTTTCGCAGTGCTTGCAGCCTTCGATGGCCGCAGAACCGGTATCACCAGAGGTGGCACCGACAATCACCACGCGCTCGCCGCGCTTTTCCAGCACGTAATCGAGCAGACGACCGAGCAGTTGCAGGGCGAAGTCCTTGAACGCCAGGGTCGGGCCATGGAACAGCTCCAGCACCCATTCATTACCGTTCAGCTGACGCAATGGCGCCACGGCGCTGTGCGCGAACACGCCGTAGGTTTCTTCGAGGATCTTCTTGAAATCGGCATCCGGGATGCTGCCGGTGACAAACGGGCGCATCACCCGGAAGGCCAGTTCGTGATAAGGCAGGCCAGCCCAGGAAGCGATCTCTTCCTGAGTGAAACGTGGCAGGTTTTCCGGGACGTACAGACCGCCATCGGTCGCCAGACCGGCCAGCAGGACCTCTTCGAAATTCAGGGCCGGGGCCTGGCCGCGAGTACTGATATATCGCATTTTTTTCAAACCTTCGGTTTGAGCTGCAAGCTGCAAGCTGCAAGTCGCAAGTAAAAGCCAGACTGCTTCTCTCTTGCCGCTTGCAGCTCGAAGCTTGCCGCTGCTTTTAGTTCAAATGTTCGACACGGATCCGTACAACCGGGCCGTCGACGCCAGCCAGTGCTTCCAGCGCGGTGATCGCATCGTTGATGCGCTGCTCGACCACGCGGTGGGTCAGCAGGATCATCGGCACCAGGCCGTCATGTTCTTCGACTTCCTTCTGCATGATCGATTCGATATTGATGCCGCGCTCCGACAGGATGCTCGCCACCTGAGCCAGTACGCCCGGGTGGTCCTTGGCGTGAATGCGCAGGTAGTAAGCGCTTTCGCAGGCTTCGATCGGCAGGATCGGATGCGCCGACAGCGAGTCCGGCTGGAAGGCCAGGTGCGGCACACGGTTTTCCGGGTCGGAAGTCATCGCGCGAACCACGTCGACCAGATCGGCGATCACCGACGAAGCGGTCGGCTCCATGCCAGCGCCGGCGCCATAGAACAGCGTCGAACCGGCCGCATCACCGTTGACCATGACGGCGTTCATCACGCCGTTGACGTTGGCGATCAGGCGATCGGCCGGAATCAGCGTCGGGTGCACGCGCAATTCGATGCCGGCGTCAGTGCTGCGCGCCACACCCAAGTGCTTGATGCGATAGCCCAGCGCTTCAGCGTAGTTGACGTCGGCAGTGGTCAGTTTGGTGATGCCTTCGGTGTACGCCTTGTCGAATTGCAGCGGAATACCGAAGGCGATAGACGCCAGAATGGTCAGCTTGTGCGCGGCATCGATGCCTTCGACGTCGAAGGTCGGATCGGCTTCGGCGTAACCCAGCGCTTGCGCTTCGGCGAGCACGTCTTCGAACGTACGACCTTTTTCGCGCATTTCGGTGAGGATGAAGTTGCCGGTGCCGTTGATGATCCCGGCAACCCAGTTGATGCGGTTGGCGGACAGGCCTTCGCGGATCGCCTTGATCACCGGAATGCCACCGGCCACCGCCGCTTCGAATGCCACGATCACGCCTTTCTCGCGTGCCTTGGCGAAAATCTCATTACCGTGAACGGCTATCAGCGCCTTGTTCGCGGTGACCACATGCTTGCCATTCTCGATGGCCTTGAGTACCAGCTCGCGGGCAACGGTGTAGCCGCCCATCAGCTCTATGACGATGTCGATCTCAGGGTTCGTGGCCACTTCGAAGACATCGTTGGTAATCGCAATACCGGTCGTCTGGAACTGAGGCTTTGGCGTGCGCGTGGCAATTTGCGCCACTTCGATTCCACGCCCGGCACGACGAGCAATTTCCTCGGCGTTGCGCTGAAGTACGTTGAAGGTACCGCCACCGACGGTCCCTAACCCACAGATGCCTACTTTGACCGGATTCACTGTGAACTCCCCATGAAACGGCCGACACAGGGTCGGCCGGAAAACAACCGCGTGCTCGCGGCTCTCTGTTGATGGCCCGGCGCTGCTGCTGCCGGACCACGATCGTCAACGGTTACCCGTGACGATGCGAATTACTTCGCGCCCAGTGCCAGTTTGGCGACTTGTGGCGCCGGCTGGTAGCCCGGAATGACCTGGCCGTCGGCCAAAACGATGGCCGGTGTACCGTTCACGCCGATCGACTGACCTAGCGCGAATTGCTTGGAAACCGGGTTATCGCACTTGGCGGCTTTGATTTCCTTGCCATCGACCATTTTGTCCATGGCGGCTTTCTTGTCTTTCGAGCACCAAACCGCTTGCAGCTGTTCGTCGCCAGGCGAATTCAGGCCCTGGCGCGGGAACGCCACGTAGCGCACTTCGATGCCGCGCTTGTTCAGCTCGGGCACTTCGGCATGCAGTTTGTGGCAGTACGGACAGGTGGTGTCGGTGAACACGGTGATGTGCGATTTGGTCTCGCCCACGGCCGGGTAGACCACGGTTTCGGCCACCGGGATGGCATTGATCAGTTTGGAAATGCCCAGGCGTTCGGTCTTCTCGGTCAGGTTGACCGGTTTGCCATTCGCGAGCTGGTACAGGTTGCCCTGCACGATGTACTGGCCATCGGCACTGGCGTACAGCACGCGGCTGCCTTTGAGTTTGACTTCGTACATGCCAGGCAACGGGCTGGCACTGATGCTTTCGACCGGAACCTCGAGTTCGAGTTTTTCCAGGCTTTGACGAATGGCTTTGTCAGCCGCGTCGTCGGCGACGGCAAAGGTGCTCACCAGCGCAATAGCGGCGGCGGCGAAAATCTGGGTCAGACGCATGAGTACTCCTGAGGGCGGGCCAATGAAACGATCAGAACGCCCGTGCGAAACACCGGGTCATAACCGTCCATCGTGCAAACCGGCAAAGCCTAACACATAAGGCCGCGAGGGCCGAATGCGCCTGTCGCCACACACTCATGTGCAACTGACACACCTTCATGCTTGTACAACTGACCCACAACCACATGTGGCTGACGCACATCATTGTGGCGAGGGGATTCATCCCCGCCGGGTTGCGAAGCAGCCCTAAACCATCCACCGCGATCTTTCAGTCAAAATCGAGCCAGCCGGGTTTGCGACTGCTGCGCAGCCGAACGGGGATAAATCCCCTCGCCACAGGTCAGTATTTCAACATTATGGGATGTGTCAGCCGCGTGGGTGGTGTTTGGCGTGAAGATCCTGCAATCGGGCGCGGGCGACATGGGTATAGATCTGCGTCGTAGAGAGGTCGCTGTGCCCGAGCAGCATCTGCACCACGCGCAAGTCCGCGCCATGGTTGAGCAGGTGCGTGGCAAATGCGTGGCGCAAGGTATGCGGCGACAGCGACTTGCTGATCCCGGCGACCTTGGCCTGATGCTTGATCCGATGCCAGAACGTCTGCCGGGTCATCTGCTCGCCGCGCTGGCTGGGGAACAGCACATCGCTGGGGCGGCCACCGAGTAATTCTTGACGGCCATCACGCATATAGCGCTCGACCCAGACAATCGCCTCCTCGCCCATCGGCACCAGACGCTCCTTGCTGCCCTTGCCCATCACCCGCAATACGCCCTGGCGCAGGTTGACCTGCTCCAGTGTCAGGCTGATCAGTTCGGTCACGCGCAGGCCACAGGCATACAGCACTTCCAGCATCGCGCGGTCACGCTGGCCGATGGCGTCACTCAGGTCCGGAGCCTTGAGCAGTGCTTCGACATCGGCTTCCGACAGCGATTTGGGCAACGGCCGGCCCAGTTGCGGCATGTCGACGCGCAACGTCGGGTCGACGCTGATCAGCTTTTCCCGCAGCAGATAGCGATAAAAGCCACGCACCCCGGAGAGAAATCTCGCGGTGGAGCGCGGCTTGTAGTTTTGCTCCAGCCGCCACGCCAGGTGATCGAGGATCAATTCGCGACCGGCATTGATCAGCTCGAGATTTTTCTCCTGCAACCAGCCGTTGAACAGCGCGAGGTCGCTGCGATAGGCGTCGCGGGTGTTGTCGGACAGGCCTTTCTCCAGCCATAAAGCGTCGAGGAATTGATCAATCAGCGGATGGTCGATGGCAGGCATGGGTGCTCGGGGCAGGCAGTTTTTAACACTGCGCGCAAATAGACAGTGAACGACGGGAATGGCCGCTAGTCTTTCATAGCCAGCCAGATCAAGGAACAGGGAGCATCAATGAACGAGCAGCAAATTCTCTTGGCATTTGGCGGGATCGGCGCGGCGGCGCTGGGTTGTCAGTGGCTGGCATGGCGCCTGAAGCTGCCGGCCATTCTGTTTCTGCTGCTGACCGGCATTCTGGCCGGCCCGGTGCTGGGTTGGCTCGACCCGCAGGAAATGTTCGGCCCGCTACTGATGCCACTGGTGTCGCTGGCAGTGGCGCTGATCCTGTTCGAAGGCAGCCTGACCCTGCATCTGTCGGAATGGAAAGAGATCGGCAGCGTCGTTCATCGACTGGTGACCCTCGGTGCGATTTCGACCTGGATCGTCATCGCGGTGGCCACGCACTTTCTGCTGGGCTTCGACTGGATGCTGGCGATTCTGTTTGGCAGCCTGACGCTGGTCACCGGTCCGACCGTAATCGTGCCGATGCTGCGGGTGGTGCGGCCAAAAGCCTCGATCGCCAACATCCTGCGCTGGGAAGGCATCGTCATCGATCCGATCGGCGCTCTGCTCGCCGTCGTGGTGTACAGCTTCATCATCGCCAGCGCTGAAGGGCATGGCCTCAAGCAAAGTCTTCTCACCTTCGGCGGGGTGATCCTCTGCGGCGCCGTGTTTGGTGTCGTCGGTGGCTGGCTGCTGGGGACGGTGATCCGGCGTCAGTGGCTGCCGGAATACTTGCATAACCTGGCCTCGCTGGCAGCGGTGCTGGCAATCTTCATCGGTGCCAACCAAGTGATGCATGAGTCCGGCCTGCTGGCGGTGACGCTGATGGGCATGTGGCTGGCCAACATGAAAGGCGTGGACGTGCGGCACATCTTGCACTTCAAGGAAAACCTCAGCGTGTTGCTGATTTCCGGACTGTTCATCCTGCTCGCGGCGCGCCTGGACCTGAACGCGTTGATCGGTCTGGGACCGCTGGTGTTGATTCTGCTGCTGGTGATCCAGTTGATCGCTCGCCCATTGAATGTTTTGCTCAGCACCGCCGGTTCCAGTCTCAGCTGGCGTGAACGGGCGTTGCTGTGCTGGATCGCGCCACGCGGGATCGTCGCAGCGGCTGTCTCGGCGATTTTCGCGATCCGCCTGGATGAATCCGGACATGAAGGCGCCCTGCTGCTGGTGCCGCTGACCTTTGCGGTGATCATCGGTACCGTGGTTTTGCAAAGCGCAACGGCGCGACCGCTGGCACGGCTGTTAAAGGTCGCCGAACCGGCGCCGAGCGGTTTTCTGATCGTTGGAGCCAATAGCCCGGCCCGCGCATTGGGCAAGTCGCTGCAGCAACTGGGCAGTCGCGTACTGCTGACCGATTCGAGCTGGGAGAATATCCGCGCGGCACGCATGGAAGGCTTGCCGACTTATTTCGGCAACCCGGCGTCGCAGCATGCTGACGCGCATCTGGACCTGGTGGGGTTGGGGCATTTGCTGGCGCTGTCACCGTCGGGCGAGCTGAACACATTGGCGGCGATGCGCTTTCGTCATGACTTCGGTCATCAGCGCCTGTTCGGTCTGGCCAGCGGCCATGAAAGCCGCCGCAGCGATAAACATCGGGCGAGCCTGGAACACCGGGGCAATCAGTTGGGCAGTGAGGCACTGACCTATTCGAAACTGGCCGGCCAGATGGGCCAGGGTGCCGAGCTGTACAGCACAACCCTGACGGATGGGTTTGGCTGGGATGATTACCGGGCGCTGCACGGCAATCGCGCAACGTTGCTGTTCATGCGTGATGACAGCGGCTGGGTGCATGTGGTGACGCCGGAAACGGCGCTGAAGCCTGGGGCTGGATGGACGGTGCTGGCGTTGATTCAACCAGAAGGTTCCAGCGCCTGACGGATCGATTCGCGAGCAGGCTCGCTCCCACTCTATTCCTGTGGGAGCGAGCCTGCTCGCGAAGGCCGCGACTGGGTCACGGACAGACTGAAGATCTTGGCAGCACAAATCCCGGGCAACAAAAAAGCAGCCCGTAGGCTGCTTTTTTCTGCATCGGAAGCTGGGCTTAAGCCAGTTTTTCCTTGATGCGGGCTGCTTTACCCGACAGGTCGCGCAGGTAGTACAGCTTGGCTTTACGTACGTCACCGCGACGTTTAACAGCCATGCTGTCGATCTGCGGGGAGTAGGTCTGGAAAGTACGTTCTACGCCAACACCGTTGGAGATTTTACGAACGGTGAACGCACTGTTCACGCCGCGGTTACGCTTGGCGATTACAACGCCTTCGAACGCTTGCAGACGGGAACGATCGCCTTCCTTCACTTTCACCTGAACGACAATAGTGTCGCCTGGGGCGAAGGTAGGGATTTCTTTGCTCATCTGCTCTGCTTCGAGTGCAAGGATGATTTTGTTGGTCATGCTGTGCTCCTAAGGTAAATCGTTCGATCTACCATCGATACGTTGTTAACTATCGTCCCGCTCGCGGATGTATTCCTCGAGCAGCTTCTTCTCTTCTCCAGAAAGCGAGCGGCTTTCCAGAAGATCGGCGCGTCGTTCATAGGTCCGACCAAGGGACTGCTGTAAACGCCAACGCCGGATATGCGCGTGATTGCCACTCAGCAACACGTCGGGAACACGCTGATCCGCATACACCTCCGGTCGGGTGTAGTGCGGGCAATCCAGCAGACCATCCGTAAAGGAATCTTCCTCAGCGGAATCCGCATGCCCTAAAGCTCCAGGCAGCAGTCGTGTAACCGCATCGATCAGGACCATGGCCGGCAGCTCGCCGCCAGACAGTACATAGTCGCCAATCGACCACTCTTCATCGACATGAGCCTCAATAAAGCGCTCGTCAATGCCTTCGTAGCGGCCGGCAATCAGGATCAATGCATCCGATTGTGCCAGCTCGCGTACCGCCGACTGAGTCAGTTGACGGCCTTGGGGGGACAGGTAAATCACCTTCGCCGCCTCCCCGGCTGCTGCCTTGGCCTGAGCCAGCGCATCTTCCAGGGGCTTGATCTTCATCACCATGCCCGGACCACCGCCAAACGGGCGATCGTCCACAGTGTGATGCCGATCCGTCGTGTAATCTCGCGGATTCCAACAGGTCAGCTGCAAGAGCCCCTGTTTGACCGCACGACTGGTGATGCCGTAATCGCCAATGGCGGAAAACATCTCGGGAAACAAACTGATCACTTCTACGCGCAAGTTAGCCACGTTCAGAAGTCCGCGTCCCAATCCACCTTCATCTCGCCCGCTTCCAGGTCGACGGCCAACACGCATTGCTCCGTATAGGGCAACAGGCGTTCGCGATCATCCAGGCTGCCAGCGCAAGGCTTGACGACCATTACATCATTGGCGCCGGTTTCCAGAAGATGATCGATTTTCCCGAGCAGTTGCCCGAGGGTGTCGATGACCTTCAGACCTTCCAGCTGGTACCAGTAGTACTCGCCTTCGGTCAATTCAGCGAACAGGTTGCGCGGCACGCAGATCTCATAACCGGCCAGAAGACGAGCTTCTTCACGATCATCGAGACCCTTGAGCTTGGCGACCAGGAACTTGTCGCTCCCGCGTCCACTGACCAGCTCGACCTGTTTGACATTGCCTTCGCGCTTGAGCGTCCAGGTTTTGTACTGCAACAGGTTTTCAGTCGGATCAGTAAAGGAATAAACCTTCACTTCGCCGCGAACGCCATGAACAGAATAAATTTTGCCAATAACGATCAAATCATCGGCAGGGGCTGGCGTCGCGTTCATATTGCTCAGGCCGCAGCCTTGGCAGATTCCTTCAACAACTGAGCAACGCGCTCAGAAGGTTGTGCACCAACGCTCAGCCAGTAGGCAACGCGCTCTTGGTTCACGGACAGACGGATTTCCTGACCACGGGCAACAGGGTTGAAGAAACCAACCTGTTCTTTGTGGGAGCCGTCACGCGGGTTACGCGAGTCGGTTACGGTCAGGTGGTAAAACGGGCGCTTTTTGGAGCCGCCAAGGGCAAGACGGATTGTTAGCATGTGAACATCGTTCCTGTAGTCGGTGCTGCAAATCTAAATGCACAGCGGGCATGGGTGCCCGAAAGGCCGCATATTCTAAGGAATATCCGGACTTTTGCAAATGACTTTTTCCGGCGCCCATGGCATGCCGTGCAGATTTGCATAGAGAGCCGTCGTTAAAAACGGCCAGTCAGCTCCCGCCGAGTGCGGGTTTGCTGTTGATCCTGCGTCCTTGCAGGGTCTGCGCCGGTGCGACGACCGGCGAAGTCTTGGTGTCCTGTCTCACATTTTCGGCATGCCACCGCCGGGCAACATACCGCCCATGCCGCGCATCATTTTCGCCATACCGCCCTTGGCGGTGAATTTCTTCATCATCTTCTGCATCTGCTTGTGCTGCTTGATCAAGCGACCGATGTCCTGCACCTGCGTGCCGGAACCCATGGCGATCCGGCGCTTGCGCGAACCGCTGATCAGCTCAGGGTCGCGGCGCTCGGCCGGGGTCATGGAATTGATGATGGCTTCCATCTGTTTGAATTGCTTTTCTGCGGCGTTCTGAGCATTGCCCATCTGCGACAGGTTGACGCCGCCGATGCTCGGCAGTTTGTCCATGAGGCCGCCGAGGCCGCCCATGTTCTTCATCTGTTGCAGCTGATCGCGGAAGTCTTCGAGGTCGAAGCCCTTGCCCTTTTTCAGCTTCTTGGCCAGTTTGTCGGCCTTGTCCTTGTCGAGGGTCGCTTCGGCCTGTTCGATCAGGCTGAGCACGTCGCCCATGCCGAGGATTCGCGAGGCGATACGCTCAGGATGGAACGGATCGAGCGCTTCGCTCTTCTCGCCCATACCGATGAACTTTATCGGCTTGCCGGTGATGGCGCGCACCGACAGCGCGGCACCGCCACGGGCGTCGCCGTCGACCTTGGTCAGGATTACGCCGGTCAGCGGCAGCGCATCGCCGAAGGCCTTGGCCGTGTTGGCGGCGTCCTGACCGGTCATGGCGTCGACCACGAACAGGGTTTCGACCGGGTTGATCGCGGCGTGCAGCGCCTTGATCTCGCCCATCATCTCTTCGTCGATGTGCAGACGACCGGCGGTGTCGACGATGACCACGTCGATGAATTTCAGTTTGGCTTCTTTAATAGCCGCATTGGCGATGTCGACCGGCTTCTGGCTCAGGTCGGACGGGAAGAACGTCACGCCGATGTCGTTGGCCAGGGTTTCCAGCTGCTTGATCGCGGCCGGACGGTAAATGTCCGCAGACACGACCATGACCGACTTCTTCTTGCGCTCTTTAAGGAAGCGCGCCAGCTTACCGGCAGTGGTGGTTTTACCCGCGCCCTGCAGACCGGCCATCAGAATCACGGCTGGCGGAACGGCACTCAGGTTGAGGTCTTCGTTGGCCGCGCCCATCAGGCTTTCGAGTTCGGCCTGGACGATCTTCACGAACGCCTGGCCCGGCGTCAGGCTGCGCGACACCTCGGTGCCAACAGCGCGCTCCTTGACCGAATTGACGAAGTCCTTGACCACCGGCAGTGCGACGTCAGCTTCGAGCAACGCCATGCGCACTTCACGCAGGGTGTCTTTGATATTGTCCTCGGTCAGCTTGGCCTTGCCGGTGACATGGCGCAGCGTCTGCGAGAGACGGTCGGTTAAGTTTTCAAACATTGCGCGATCCTTTCAGGCCCTGTACGAACCGGGATAATGGCGGCCCAGACCGGAATCAACATGTGCTCGGCGAGCCTGCGGCGTGGGCAGGTCGCGGATTATAGCGAAGACTGCGGCCGGCGGACACCTCGCTGTCAGCTTGCGGAGTCTTTCGTGCCGTGCCGGTTCTATGCCAAACTCAGCGCCTTTCGGGCTCGCCTAACAGGATTTATGCTCCCCTTGTCACCCAGTTTGCTGACCACCCTCGCCGCCGCCCTGCTCTATGCCGCTGCGACCGTCTATCAAAGCACTCGCCTGGCCACCGGCGCCAAGGCGAACAAGCGCCTGCTGGTCAGCCTCGGCGTCTTCGCCGTGCTCGCCCACGGCGCCAGCCTGCTTACTCATCTATTGACCCCGATCGGCCTCGGCCTGGACTTCTTCAGCGCGTCCAGCCTTATCGCCGCTGCGGTGATTGCCCTGACTCTGCTGGCCTGTTCGCGGATCCCGGTGGAAAACCTGCTGGTGCTCCTGTTCCCGCTCGGTGCGATCACGGTATTGCTGGCGCAGTTCGCGCCGACCGGCACAGTGCAGATCATCGACGAAGAGCCGGGCATTCTCGCGCACATTCTACTGTCGATCCTCGCCTACGGCATGTTCACCATCGCCGTGTTCCAGGCGTTGCTGCTGCTGGTTCAGGACCATCAGCTCAAGCACAAGCACCCGTCCGGGCTGATCAAGAACTTCCCGCCCCTGCAAACCATGGAAAGCCTGCTGTTCGGCTTTCTCTGGGCCGGCTGGACGCTGCTGTCGCTGTCGCTGATTTCCGGTTGGCTGTTCGTTGAGAATCTGTTCGCCCAGCATCTGGTGCACAAGACCCTGCTGGCCTGTCTGGCATGGATCGTCTTCAGCGTGCTGCTGTGGGGTCGCAACCGACTGGGCTGGCGCGGCCACAAGGCGATTCGCTGGACCCTCGCCGGTTTCTGCCTGCTGATGCTGGCGTACTTCGGCAGCAAACTGGTTCGTGAATACATACTGCACATCTGACGGGCGGCATAAATGGACGGTTTGCCCATAGGGCCGATGCTCGCGGTATTTGTCCTGCTGATCTTATGGTCAGGGCTGTTTACCGCCGTCGAAATCGCGCAGCAGCACCTGCTCGCGCAACGGATCGCCTCACGCGCCAGCGACAAGCCGCTGGCGAAGCTGAGCTTCCCGCTCGACAGCCTGATCCTCTGCAACACCCTGTGCCGCGCCCTGGCAGTGATCATCGCGACGCTGCTGGCGATTTTTCTCTGCGAAGAAAATGGCCCGTGGGCGGCCTGCCTGGGCGCCGGTGCCATCCTGCTGGTGTTCGCCGATTATTTCCCGCGCACGGTGGCCCGGCGCTATCCGGATGCCGTGCTGGCGTTCGGCAATGCCCTGCTGACCGTGCCGATGAAAATCGTCTACCCGTTCGCGTGGCTGTTCAGCCGGGTCAGCGCTTTGTTGATGACCCCGTTCACGCGCAAGGCTCAGGTGGTGCAACAGAGCGAGGACGAGTTGCCGGCCGATCACGATGATGATCCCGAACATCCGGTCCGCGCCCACCCGGTGTCGGGCATTCATGCGCTGGACAACATCACGGTCAACGACATTCTGGTGCCGCGCAGTGACGTCGACGGCATCAACCTCGACGATTCGATCGAAGAGATCATCGAGCAACTGCGCGAGAACAAGCGCACGCGTCTGCCGGTGTTTCACAGTGACATCAATCAGGTCGAAGCGGTGCTCAACACTCGCCAGATCGGCCATTTGCTGAGCAACGGTGGATTGACCCGCGAGGCACTGCTGGCCGCCAGCTACGAGCCCTACTTCGTCCCGGAAAGCACGCCGCTGCAACTGCAACTGCTGAACTTCCACAAGCAGCAACGCCGTCTCGGCATGGTCGTGGACGAGTACGGGGAAGTGCTGGGCATCGTCACCCTTGAAGACATTCTCGAAGAAATCGTCGGCGAATTCGAAAGCGAGCACAGCCTCGACAATCCGCACATTCATCCCCAGGCCGACGGTCGCATGGTGATCGATGGCGCCGCGTCGATCCGCGACCTGAACAAGTGCCTGGGCTGGCACCTGCCGAGCGACGGGCCGAAGACCCTGAACGGCCTGGTCACCGAAGCGCTGGAAACCATTCCGGAAAGCGCGGTGTGCCTGAAGATCGGGCGTTATCGACTGGAAATCCTCGAGACCGAGGAGAACCGGGTGAGCAAGGTGCTGATCTGGCTGACCTCATCGGTGCCTGCTCTGGTGCCTGCTCGATAGAAGATCAAAAGATCGCAGCCTTCGGCAGCTCCTACCCTGCGATCTTTTGCGCTTGTTTGATCGTTAGCCCCCTTCCTATAATCGAGGCGCTTACCCAAGCGCCGTCGATCCCTGTGCCTACCCGGCACTGCCCGGATCCTGACTGTTTCCGCTGCAAACCGACGACTGTTCCTACTCGAAACAGCGCTCGCGCCCTACCCCACATCCCTGGGTGTTCGACCATAATAATTCGCTCCACTGGAGCTCATGACTGTCAGGGATCACCGCATGACGACCCATACCGCTTACAGCGAAACCGCGCCTGCCCAGCCGACCAATTCCGCCACCCGCGTGGCCACGGCAAGCTTCATCGGCACCGCCATCGAGTTCTACGACTTCTACGTTTATGCCACTGCTGCGGCGCTGGTGATCGGTCCGGTGTTCTTTCCGCAGACCTCCGGCACGGCGCAGATGCTTTCGGCGTTTCTCACTTTCGGCATTGCCTTCCTCGCCCGACCACTGGGTTCGGCATTGTTTGGCCACTTCGGCGACCGTATCGGCCGTAAATCGACGCTGGTCGCCTCGCTGCTGTTGATGGGCGTGTGCACCACCTTGATTGGCGTGTTGCCGGGCTACGACAGCATTGGTGCCTGGGCGCCGATTCTGCTGTGCGTGCTGCGCTTCGGCCAGGGCCTGGGCCTTGGCGGCGAATGGGGCGGTGCGGCGCTGCTGGCCACGGAAAACGCGCCGAAGGGCAAACGCGCCTGGTTCGGCATGTTCCCGCAGCTCGGGCCATCGATTGGTTTTCTTGCAGCCAACGGCCTGTTCCTGACCCTGGCGATGACCCTGGATGATGAACAGTTCCGCAGCTGGGGGTGGCGCATTCCGTTTCTGCTCAGCGCGGCGCTGGTGATGGTCGGCCTGTATGTGCGCCTGAAATTGCATGAAACGCCAGTGTTCGCCAATGCGATCGCCCGTCAGGAGCGAGTGAAAGTGCCGCTGGTCGAGTTGTTCAGCCAATACTGGGCGCCGACCTTGCTCGGTGCGGCGGCGATGGTGGTGTGCTATGCGCTGTTCTATATCTCGACGGTGTTTTCCCTGAGCTACGGCGTGGCCACGCTGGGTTACAGCCGCGAAACGTTCCTCGGCCTGCTGTGCTTTGCCGTGTTGTTCATGGCCGCCGCGACGCCATTGTCAGCCTGGGCCAGCGACCGTTACGGGCGCAAACCGGTGCTGATCATCGGTGGCGTGCTGGCGATTCTGTCCGGATTCCTGATGGAGCCATTGCTGACGCAGGGCTCGACCTGGGGCGTGGCGCTGTTTCTGTGCATCGAGTTGTTTTTGATGGGCGTGACATTCGCACCGATGGGCGCGCTGTTGCCTGAGCTGTTTCCGACCCACGTGCGTTATACCGGCGCATCAGCGGCGTACAACCTGGGCGGCATCGTCGGGGCCTCGGCGGCGCCGTTCTTTGCGCAGAAACTGGTGGCGATGGGCGGGTTGAGCTATGTCGGCGGGTATGTGTCGGCGGCAGCGGTGTTGAGCCTGATCGCGGTGTTGTGTTTGAAGGAGACACGCAATAACGATCTGAATCAGGTTGCCTGACAGAAGATCAAGAGCTTCGCGAGCAGGCTCGCTCCCACAGGGAAATGCATTCCAAATGTGGGAGCGAGCCTGCTCGCGAATAGCTGCCGCGACCCGGTTTACAGCTCTACAACAACCGCCTGCGACGCACGGGTCGCCTTGGCGCGAGCAGCCTCGATCGACTCATCCCGCGCCAGCGCCACGCCCATGCGGCGCTGACCGTTCACTTCCGGCTTGCCGAACAGACGCAGCGCGGTATCCGGCTCGCTCAACGCAGCGCCCAGATTGGCGAATGCGGTCTGGGTCGACTGGCCTTCCACCAGAATCACTGCCGACGCCGACGGGCCAAACTGACGGATCAGCGGTACCGGCAGGCCGAGAATAGCGCGGGCGTGCAGAGCGAATTGCGACAGGTCCTGGGAAATCAGCGTCACCAGCCCGGTGTCATGCGGCCGTGGCGAGACTTCGCTGAACCACACCTGGTCGCCCTTGATGAACAGCTCGACGCCGAACAGACCACGACCTCCCAGCGCCTCAGTCACAGCTTTGGCAACGCGCTCGGATTCAGCCAGAGCAATCGGGCTCATGGCCTGCGGCTGCCAGGATTCCTGATAGTCGCCCTTCTCCTGACGGTGACCGACCGGTGCACAGAACGTGGTGCCGCCAATGTGGCGCACGGTCAGCAAGGTGATTTCGTAATCGAAATCGATGAAGCCTTCGATGATCACCCGACCTTTGCCGGCGCGACCGCCCTCTTGCGCGTAATCCCAGGCTTTTTGCACATCATCGGCGCTACGCAGCAGGCTCTGACCCTTGCCCGAGGAACTCATTACCGGCTTGACCACGCAGGGGAAACCCAGGTCCTGAACGGCTTTGCTGTAGTCCTCGAAGGTGTCGGCAAAGTGGTACGGCGAGGTCGGCAGGTCCAGCTCTTCGGCAGCCAGACGACGAATACCTTCGCGGTTCATGGTCAGTTGCGCCGCACGCGCGGTCGGAATCACGGTGAAGCCTTCGGCTTCCAGCTCGACCAGCGTGGCGGTGGCGATGGCTTCGATTTCCGGCACGATGAAGTGCGGCTTCTCGGCTTCGATGACTGCACGCAGGGCGGCGCCGTCGAGCATGTTGATCACGTGGCTGCGATGGGCGACTTGCATGGCCGGCGCGTTGGCGTAGCGGTCGACGGCAATCACTTCAACGCCCAGGCGCTGCAGTTCGATTACCACTTCCTTGCCCAACTCACCACAGCCACACAGCAATACGCGGGTCGCGGTTGGCGACAATGGAGTTCCGATACGGGTCATCTCAGGTCCTCAAAGGAAGCGGATCATCGAGGAAAGCCACGCAGGTGTGCTTTCCATGGGGAGAAAGCGCGGCATTTTACATGAACCCGAGGGTTTGGCTTCAGCTGGCGACAGCCTGTTTGCGATCACGCCAGGCCATGATCAGCCAGACGGCGGTGACGCCGGCGAACTTCGAGGCCAGCGCGGTGATGATCACCGGCGGCGTCAAGGCGTCGATCATGCCGAAAAAGATGAAGGTATCCAGCGGAATGCTCAGCGCCGAACTGATCCACAGACGATCGCGCAATGGCCGCTTGGTGATGCTGAACACCAGCCAGTCGATGCACTCGGAGACCGCGAACGCCGTGGCGCTGGCCAGCGCGATGGAAGGGTCGGAGGTAATGTAGGAAAGCACCAGCGCCGCCAGCATCGCCACGATCGCGCCATGACCGAAGCGCGTTTGCACCATGTCGCGCAGCACGAACACCAGCCCGCCCCAGGCCGACCAGATGATGTCCAGGTGCGGTGCGGTGGAAAAGGCGAAGTTGATCAGCACGACGCTGCTGATGTAGGCGATGAGGAAGATCATGGAGGCGGCCTGTCGATTTGGCGCACAGGTTACTTGAGCGCTGGTATTGCGCCAATAGGTGCGGTCACAGGCCCGACGTCTTCGCGAGCAGGCTCGCTCCCACAGTGGAACGCATTTTCAAGGTGGGAGCGAGCCTGCTCGCGAAAGCGGTGGTTCAGACGCCTGACTTCGCGGGAATCATCCAGACCAATCCACTCGCCTTCGCCCGTTCATGACACAACCCCAGCACCACGCGGCGCTCGTCATTGTTCATGCGGCCCCAGCGGGTGATCTCCGCGACCGTGCGCTGGCACCCGGTACAAACGTCATCTTCGTCCAGCGCGCAGATATTCACGCACGGCGAGGCGACTGGTCGTTCAACAGTCGTCATTGTTCCTGCTCGACCAGATCGCGGGCGTAACGCTGCGAGTTATGCACATAGTGCGCGGCGCTGGCTTCGAGCATCTTCTTTTGCGCCTCGGTCAGTTCACGCACGACCTTGCCCGGCGAGCCCATCACCAGCGAACCGTCGGGAATTTCCTTGCCTTCGCCGATCAGGGAATTGGCGCCGATGATGCAGTTCTTGCCGATCTTCGCGCCGTTGAGAATCACCGCGTTGATACCGATCAGGCTGTAATCGCCGACCGTGCAGCCGTGGAGCATGGCGTTGTGGCCGATGGTCACGCCGGTACCGATGGTCAGTGGATAGCCCATGTCGGTGTGCATCACCGTGCCGTCCTGCACATTGCTGTTCTTGCCGATGAGGATCAGTTCGTTGTCGCCGCGCAACACAGCGTTGAACCAGACGTTGGCGCCCTCTTCCAGGCGGACCTTGCCCACCAGTACGGCATTGGGCGCGACCCAGCTCTGCGGATGGGTTTCGACACGGGCGTCGCCCAGGCGGTATTTCATTTTGTTTTCCTCGGGCTCACGGCCGTTCGAACGACGGCTCAGGTATCGATAAAACTTTTCGGCGGTCGGTGCAGGCTGATTTTGGCGTCATAGAGCAGGTTGATCAACTCGACGATCATGATCGCCGTCAGGCCCCAGATCTTGTACTCGCCGAAGCGATAGCTCGGCACGTACCAGCTGCGGCCCTGATAGTCGATGCGATGGGTATGCTCACGCGGGTCCTTGCGGAAGAATTCCAGCGGTACGCTGAAGACGGCGGCGATCTCGGCATCGTTGGGCTGGTATTCGACAAAGTCGGGAATCACCCCGACATACGGCGTTACCTTGATGCCGTGCAGGGAAATCAGCGGACTCAGCGGGCCGATGACTTCGACCAGACCCGGCGGCAGGCCGATTTCTTCTTCGGCTTCGCGCAGCGCGGTGAAGATCAGGTCCGGGTCTTCCGGGTCGCGGCGTCCACCAGGGAAGGCGACCTCGCCGCCGTGGGTCGAAAGCCCGCTGGCACGCAGGGTCAGGACCAGTTCCGGTTCGTCACTGCGGGTGATCGGCACCAGCACGGCGGCTTCGGGAAAACGTGCGTCGGTCTCCAGCGTGCGCGGTGTGTGGTTGCTTACCCTATGCAGTAGCTCGTCCAGCATGAGTGTTCTCGATCGGTGCCTTGCTCCGCATCATGCACCAATCAAAGCGAGCGCCCAAGCCCCCGAAACCCGTCGTGTCGCGAAACGACAACTTGCCGACCGGCCCCGCTGCACGCCAAGATAGGCGCAGCATTCAGGAACCCGAGCATGAAATTTTGCAGCCACTGCGGTAACCCGGTCACCCAGCGCATTCCCGAAGGCGACTCGCGGCTGCGATTTGTCTGCGACAGCTGTCAGACCATTCACTACCAGAACCCCAATATCGTCGCCGGTTGCGTGCCGACCTGGGGGACGAAAGTGCTGCTCTGCCGCCGCGCCATCGAGCCGCGTCTCGGTTACTGGACGCTACCTGCCGGCTTCATGGAAAACGGCGAGACCATCGAGCAGGCCGCCATCCGTGAAACCGCCGAAGAAGCCTGCGCCCGGGTGCGCAACCTGAGCATTTACACGCTGATCGACGTGCCGCACATCAGCCAGGTGCATGTGTTCTTCCGCGCCGAACTGGCCGATCTGCAATACGCGGCCGGGCCGGAAAGCCTTGAAGTGCAGCTGTTCGAAGAAGCCGACATTCCCTGGGACGAGCTGGCTTTCCGCACGGTCGGGCGCACCTTAGAATGCTTCTTCGCTGATCGGCGCAGCGAGGTTTACCCGGTGCGTTCGGAGTCGATTCCGCCACTGGTGCAACCTGCGATCACTTGAGCTTCGCGGCACCCTGCCGATAACCACACCTGCATCTATCAATATGTGTCTGCGTCATTCTTGGGGAATCGTTTCAATGCGTTGGTTGCTTGCCCTGTTGTGCCTGTCGTTCGTCAGCGTTTCGCAAGCGTCATTCGTGACCACCGTGACGCCCTCGAACACTCCACTGATCGAAAAAGTCCTGGTACTCAAATCAGCCCATCAACTGCAGTTGATTGCCGACGGCAAGCCGCTGAAGACCTATCGCATTTCCTTGGGCAAGGGCGCGAAGAAAGGCCCGAAACTGATCGAGGGTGACAAACGCACACCCGAAGGTTTCTATTGGATCGACTGGCGCAAGACCAGCGAGAAATTCAACCTGTCGATGCACATTTCCTACCCGAACATCAGCGATGCCGCCCGCGCGCGTCGTGAAGGCGTCGAGCCTGGCGGCATGATCATGATCCACGGCACTCCGGACTCGGCAGACAACCCGGAGCAGTTGTTCCATACCCTCGACTGGACCGATGGCTGTATCGCCATGCGCAACGTCGATATGCGTGAAGTGTGGAATCTGGTACCGGACGGCACGATGATCGAGATTCGCCCGTAACCTCGACCGCTGGTCACCCGCAAAAAAATAATTCAAAAGATCGCAGCCTGCGACGGCGCCTACAGGGGTGATACCACTCTCAACTGTAGAAGCTGTCGCAGGCTGCGATCTTTTGCTTTTTATAGGCCATCACTAATACCACTTTAAACACTGCCCCCTGAAAACCGCCAATCCATTGGGTCAGATGCCAGTTCATCGCGTTGACATGGTATTCAAGTGGTATTAGCTTCCGTCGCACAAGCGAGCCACAACAATCCTATACTCGCGACGGAAACGACCTACATGAACGACCTCCAGCCCCTACGTCCCGACGATTCCCAGCCGACGCCGCTGTACTTGCAACTGGCGCGCAATCTGGAAGCGGCGATTCATGCCGGGCAGTGGAAGGCCGAACAGGCGATGCCGTCCGAGCGCAACCTCAGCGACCAGCTCGGCATCTCCCGGGTCACCGCACGCAAGGCTTTAGAGGTCTTGCTCGAGCAAGGCCTGATCCGCCGCCTGCAAGGCTCGGGCACGTTCATCACCCCACGCCTGGAACAACCACTGTCGCGTCTTTCCGGCTTCAGCGAAATGCTGCGCCTGAAAGGTTTCGTGCCGAGTTCGAAATGGCTGGAGCGGGAGATCACCCTGCCAACCCACGAAGAACTGATCCGCCTCAGTCTGTCGCCGAACGACAAGGTGGCGCGCATGAAGCGCCTGCGCAAAGCCGATGACACGGTCATGGCGATCGAGATGAGCACCCTGCCCGCGTCGATCATGCCCAGGCCGCAAGCGGTGGGCGATTCGCTTTACGAATACCTCGACGGCATCGGCAAACCGATCGTCCGCGCCCTGCAGCACATTCAGGCGATCAACGCCTCGGACGAATTCGCCGCACTGGTCGGCATCGCCCCCGGCACCGCCATGCTGCTGATGACCCGGGTCGGCTATCTGGAAGACAACACGCCGATCGAAGTCACCGACACCTATTGCCGCAACGACTACTACGACTTTGTTGCAGAGCTTCGTAGATAAAGAGCCGCGTCGCTGAGCGCGGCCCCAAGCGAGAACGAAAATGTCCGAAGACAACATCCTCACCGCCAGCGGCTGGGTTCGCGGCCGGCTGATTCACGAACACGGCAAGGTCGTGTCGATCGAAGGCGTGCCCTGCGATCCGGCCGCTAACGATCTGCCCTATCTGCTGCCGGGTTTCATCGACCTGCATGTGCATGGCGGCGGCGGCAAAGACATCATGGAAGGCGCAGAAGCCTTCGAAACCATCAGCAAAACCCACGTGCGTTTCGGCACCACCTCGCTGTTGGCCACCACCATGACCGCGCCGAGTGCGGAGATCTCAAATGTCCTGAAAGAGGTAGGACAATTCTGTGAACAGCGTCCGAAAGGCGCCGCGCGTGTTCTCGGAGTGCACCTTGAAGGCCCGTACATCAACCCGGGAAAACTCGGCGCTCAACCGAACTTCGCCCACACCGCGTTGATGGCAGAAGTCGAAGAATATCTGGCGCTGGCGCCGATCCGCGTCATCACCATTGCCCCGGAAATCGCCGGTCACGACGGGTTGATTCGCGAACTCAGCAGCCGTGGCATCCGCATGCAGATCGGCCACACCCTCGGCAGCTACGAGGAAGGCGTCGCCGCATTGGCTGCCGGTGCCAGCAGTTTCACCCACCTCTACAACGCCATGAGCCCGCTGCATCACCGCGAGCCGGGAATCGTCGGCGCGGCACTGGCGCACGCCAAATACGCCGAGCTGATTCCCGATCTGCTGCACGTGCACCCCGGCGCCATCCGCGTGGCCCTGCGTTCGATCCCGTGCCTGTATTGCGTCACCGATTCGACCGCCGCCGCCGGCATGCCCGACGGTGAATACAAGCTTGGCAGCCACACCGTGACCAAATGCCTGGGCGGCGTGCGTCTGCCCGACGGCACGCTGGCCGGCAGCACCCTGACCATGGATCAGGCCCTGCGCAATCTGGTGAAGATCGGTTTGCCGATCGCCGAAGCCTCGCAGCGTCTGTCGCAATTTCCCGCCGACTACCTCGGCATCACCGAACGCGGGCGCCTTGCCCCCGGCGCCTGGGCCGACTGCGTGCGGCTCGATCGCTCACTCACACTGACCGCCGTCATGGTCGAAGGAGAAGACATTGACTTCAAAAATGCTTGAAGAGGCGCTGTCCTCGTTCGAGGCCGTGCAAGCCCAGTTGCAACAACTCGACGCGCCGATGATCGAGATCGCCGGGCGCCTGCGCCGCCAGCCACCGCAAGTGGCGATGACCGTCGCCCGTGGCAGTTCCGACCACGCGGCGAGCTACTTCGCTTACCTGACCATGCAGCAACTGGGCGTGCCGGTGGCCTCGCTGCCGATGTCGGTGGTGACCATGCAGCAGGCGCCGCTGAAAGTCAGCGGTCAGGTCGCCTTTGCGTTTTCGCAGTCGGGGCAGAGCCCGGATCTGGTCAACAGCCTGCGCCTGTTGCGCAAACGTGGCGCGCTGAGCGTGTCGATGGTCAATGCCGCCGATTCGCCCCTGGAGGCAGCTTGTGAATTCAGCCTGCCGCTGCTTGCCGGGACTGAAAGCAGCGTCGCTGCGACCAAAAGCTTTATCGCCACCCTCAGCGCCAGCGCGCGTTTGATCGCGCACTGGAAAGAGGACAGCGAATTGCTGCAAGCCCACGATGCGCTGCCAGAAGGCCTGCGCGAAGCGGCTAAACAGGACTGGAGCTTGGCCATCGAAGCCCTGCGCGATTGCGAGCGCCTGATGGTGATCGGCCGTGGCGCCGGTTTCGCCATTGCTCAGGAGGCGGCGCTGAAGTTCAAGGAAACCTCGGCGATTCAGGCCGAAGCGTTCAGCAGCGCCGAAGTCCGTCATGGGCCGATGGCACTGATCGACGAACACTATCCGCTGCTGGTATTCGCCCCACGCGGCGCCGAGCAGGCCGGCCTGCTCAGCCTCGCGGCAGAGATGCGTCAACGCGGCGCCCGGGTCTTGCTCGCCGCGCCGGATGACGTCAGCGAACGCGACCTGACCCTGAGCCGCGCCGAACACCCGGCCCTCGACCCGATTCTGGCGATCCAGAGTTTCTACGTAATGGCCGCTGGCCTGGCCGTGGCGCGGGGCATGGACCCGGATCAGCCGCGCCATTTGAGCAAAGTGACCCGCACGCACTGATAGCCGTTGACGGATGTACTCCCTGTAGGAGCTGCCGAAGGCTGCGATCTTTTGTTTTTTTCACGTAGCGAAAAAACAAGATCAAAAGATCGCAGCCTTCGGCAGCTCCTACAGGGGGCATCGAACCGAGATTCAACTGATGAGACCCAGCCATGCCCGACAACAATAAAGAGCTGACCCTCAGCGCCCCGCTCAGCGGCCCGGTACTGACGCTCGCCAACGTCCCGGACGCGGTGTTCGCCAGTGGCGCGATGGGCGACGGCATCGCCATCGACCCGCTCAACGACACGCTGTATTCGCCCTGCGCCGGCGTGGTCATCCACGTCGCGCGCAGCAGCCATGCGGTGACCGTGCGCGCCGACAACGGTGCGGAAATCCTTTTGCATCTGGGTCTCGACACCGTTGAATTGAACGGTGAAGGTTTCGCCATGCTGGTCAAGGAAAGTGATCGCGTCAGCCTCGGTCAGCCGCTGCTGCGCTATGACCTGGACAAGGTCGGCCAGCACTGCAAAAGCCTGGTCAGCCTGTTGATCCTGACCAACAGCGCGGATTTTCAGGTGCGGCCGATCACCCTCAAAGCGGTGAAAGTCGGCGAGCCGTTGCTGCACATCATCGCGCGCAATGTTGTCGCGGCGAATGCCGATACAAGCGGTGGGCCTGAGGTTCGTGGCCAGGCGCGGGTCGCTCATCGCGGCGGCTTGCATGCGCGCCCGGCTGCGCTGATCCGCCAGACCGCCCAGGGTTTCAGCAGCCATTCACAGCTGCACTTCAACGGCAAATCGGCGCCGTGCAACAGTCTGATCGGTTTGATGGGTCTGGCCATTGGCGAGCAGGATGAGGTGCAGGTCAGTTGTCAGGGACCGGACGCCGATGCCGCATTGCAAGCTCTGCTCAGCGCATTGGCTACGGCGCTGCCGGACGATCTTCACGCGCAAGCGCCGGTCAGCACTGCGGCGCCGAAACGCCCTGCCGAGGCAGGTGTGTTGCACGGTGTTTGCGCGGCGCCGGGGCTGGTGGCCGGGCCGTTGTTTCGCTTGAACGCGATCACCTTGCCGGCGGATACGGGCCATCACGATCCGGTGCAACAGCAGCCGATTCTTGAAACGGCATTGAACGCGGTGCGCAGCGAAATCGCCGCCACCCTCGCCCAGGCGAAAAAGCACAGGAACGCCGACGAAGAAGCGATCTTCGCCGCACACATGGCGCTGCTCGAAGACCCGGCCCTGCTCGACGCCGCGCAGCAATTCATCGCGCAAGGCACCGCTGCGACGCACGCCTGGAGTCAGTCGATCGACACCCAGTGCGACATGCTCCAAGGCACCGGCAGTCCGCTGCTGGCCGAACGTGCCAACGATTTGCGCGACCTCAAGCAACGCGTCCTGCGCGCTCTGCTTGGCGAGGCCTGGGGATACCAGGTTCCGGCCGGCGCCATCGTTGCTGCCCATGAACTGACGCCGTCGGATCTGCTGCAACTCAGCGCGCAAGGCGTCGCCGGGTTGTGCATGGCCGAGGGCGGCGCGACTTCCCACGTAGCGATTCTGGCGCGCGGCAAAGGTCTGCCGTGCATCGTCGCTTTGGGCGCGCAATTGCTTGAGCAGCCGCAAGATCAAGCCGTGGTGCTCGACGCTGACGACGAGCGCCTCGAATTGACGCCAAACGCCGAGCGCCTGAGCGAAGTTCAACAGGCGCAGATCGAGCGCCGGCAGCGTCGCGACAGCCAACAGGCCAAAGCCCATTTACCCGCTGAAACGCGCAATGGCGTGCACATCGAAGTGGTCGCCAACGTCGCCTCAAGCAGCGAAGCGGCAGACGCATTTGCCAACGGTGCTGATGGTGTAGGCCTGTTGCGCACCGAGTTTCTCTTCGTCGATCGCCAGACGGCACCCGACGTCGAAGAACAGCGCAGCGCCTATCAAGCGGTGATTGATGCCATGGGCGACAAGTCGGTGATCATCCGCACCATCGACGTCGGTGGCGACAAGCAACTCGACTACCTGCCACTGCCCGCCGAGGCCAACCCGGTGCTCGGATTGCGCGGCATTCGTCTGGCGCAGGCGCGCCCGGAAATTCTCGATCAGCAACTGCGCGCGCTGTTGCAGGTCAAGCCGTTGCCGCGTTGCCGGATTCTGTTGCCGATGGTCACCGAGGTCGACGAGCTGCTGCACATCCGCCAGCGCGTCGATGCCTTGTGTCTTGAGCTGGGGATTACCGAGCGCCCGGAAATCGGCGTGATGATCGAAGTCCCCGCCGCCGCGCTGCAAGCCGAACAACTGGCCGAACACGCCGACTTCCTCTCGATCGGCACCAACGATCTGTCGCAATACACCCTGGCCATGGACCGCGACCACGCCGGGCTGGCGGCGCGGGTCGATGCCCTGCACCCGGCGTTGCTGCGCCTGATCGCCATGACCTGCGAGGGTGCGGCGGTACACAAGCGCTGGGTCGGCGTCTGCGGCGCCCTCGCCTCCGACCCGCTGGCGACGCCGGTGCTGATCGGCCTGGGCGTCACTGAACTGTCGGTGAGCCCGGTGCAGATCGGTGAAATCAAGGAACGCGTGCGTCAGCTGCATGAAGCCGAATGTCAGCGCCTGAGCCGCGACTTGCTCAAGCTGTCCAGCGCCGCCGCCGTTCGCCACGCCTGTCATCAACATTGGCCTCTGCGCTAACAAAAACAAAAAGGACAAACGCCATGTACCAACTCTTCATCGAAGGCCTGCAACGCCTGGGCCGCGCGCTGATGCTGCCGATCGCGATCCTGCCGATTGCCGGCCTGCTGCTGCGCCTGGGCGACACGGATCTGTTGAACATCGCGATCATTCACGATGCCGGGCAAGTGATCTTCGCCAACCTGGCGATGATCTTTGCCATCGGCATCGCCGTCGGTTTCGCCAAAGACAACAACGGCACCGCCGGCCTGGCCGGGGTGATCGGTTATCTGGTGATGATCTCCACGCTCAAGGTGCTCGATGCGAGCATCAACATGGGCATGCTCGCCGGGATCGTCAGCGGCCTGATGGCCGGTGCGCTGTACAACCGTTTCAAGGACATCAAGCTGCCGGAGTACCTGGCGTTCTTCGGTGGCCGGCGTTTCGTGCCGATTGTCACCGGTTTTGCAGCGGTGGGGCTGGGCGTGCTGTTCGGCTATATCTGGCCGCCGATCCAGCAGGGCATCAACGCGTTCGGCGCGCTGATGATGGAAAGCGGCAGCATCGGCGCCTTCGTCTTCGGCGTGTTCAACCGCCTGCTGATCGTCACTGGCCTGCACCACATCCTTAACAACATGGCGTGGTTCGTCTTCGGCAACTTCACCGACCCGACCACTGGGGCATTGGTGACCGGCGATCTGTCGCGTTATTTCGCCGGCGATCCGAAGGGTGGGCAGTTCATGACCGGCATGTTCCCGATGATGATCTTCGGCCTGCCCGCCGCGTGCCTGGCGATGTATCGCAACGCGTTGCCGGAGCGGCGCAAGGTGATGGGCGGGATCTTCCTGTCGATGGCGCTGACCTCGTTTCTGACCGGTGTGACCGAGCCGATCGAATTCGCCTTCATGTTTCTCGCGCCGTTGCTGTTCCTTCTGCACGCGCTGCTGACCGGGCTGTCGATGGCGATCACCAACGCCCTGAACATTCATCTGGGCTTCACCTTTTCCGGTGGTTTCATCGACATGATTCTCGGCTGGGGCAAGTCGACCAATGGTTGGCTGGTGGTGCCGGTCGGGCTGGCTTACGCGGTTATTTATTACCTGGTTTTCGACTTCTGTATCCGTCGTTTCAACCTGAAGACGCCGGGGCGCGAAGACGTCGCCAGCGCCGAAAAAGCCGTGCTCTCGGAAACCGAACGCGCCAGTGCGTATATCAAAGCCTTGGGCGGCGCCGAGAATCTGCTCACCGTCGGCGCCTGCACGACCCGACTGCGCCTTGAGATGGTCGATCGCAACAAGGCCTCGGATGCCGAGCTGAAAGCGCTGGGCGCGATGGCGGTGGTGCGCCCGGGCAAGGGCGGCAGCTTGCAGGTCGTGGTCGGGCCGTTGGCTGACAGCATTGCCGATGAGATTCGCTTGGCCATGCCTGCCCTGGGCCGTACAACTTTGGCAGAAACCGTAGTAGTTGCCGATGAGCCGACGACTGTCGCGCTTACCCGCAACGAGGCGCAGCAATGGCTGAATGCGCTGGGCGGTCGCGACAATGTGCTGCAACTCGATTGCATCGCCATGACCCGTATTCGCCTGCAACTGGCCGATGCCAAGGCGCCGTCCGAGGCGCAGCTCAAAGCGCTCGGCTGCCTGGGTGTCAGCCGGTTGGACGGTGGCGTCTGGCATTTGCTGGTGGGGGACAAGGCCGCGAGTTTGAGTGGCGCGATCGAGGCGTTGCTGAGTCGCGGGGAGATCCGCGCGCAGGTTTGATCTGCGCGGGTGGCGGGAGGGCTGGAGCGGGCGCCGAAAATACGGCACGCGCACGATACATGAATACCACCCTCCTCCACGCCCTGCTCGCCATGCTGGCCCTTCATCCCCAGCATGGAAATCGTGCCCATGAGCACCCCCAACGCACCCACACCCGATGAGCTCAAAAACGATCTCAACCAGATCGGTCGTCTTCTCTTCAACACCGAAACCCCGCTGTTGCCCGAGCACGAACCGAGCACCGAGCAGGCTCATCTCAAACGCCTCGAAGAGCAGCTGAAAACCTATCGCGACGGCTACCTGCAACGCAGCCGCGCGCTCTATCAGGCGCTGGCAACCAGCGACCTGCAGAGCGAGGCAGGCAAGCAACTGATCGCCACGCTGAAGGTGCGCCTCAACACGCAACTGATCAACATGGATCTGCGTGACGAGATCAACGGCAAAGCGGCAAAAACCTTCCTCAAATACGACGCCGGCTTCACTGCGCTTGAGTACGAAGCGCAACAGGCCGTCACCGATCGCCTGCTGCACCCACAGGCCGGCGAGCTGATGCAGAAACTGGCCCTCGGCCCGCTGTTGCGTCCGGCGATGTATGCGTTGCAGTTCACTTATCAGCAAACCACTGTCGAGCTGGCCGGGGCCTTTGTTGTGACGCAAAAAGACACCCCGAAAGTCAGCGATCTGTTGACCGACCAGAGCGCGGGCTTCGTCGTGTTGTTCACACCGGCCAGGGGCCTGGAGCTGTTCAGTTCCCTGGCTGATCTCGACGCCCATCTGCTCAAGACCATGCAGCACAGCATCAGCCGTGGCGAGTTGATGCAGCTGCTGCCCAGCCGCTACCACGATGTCGGTACAGCGGGAACCTGGCCATTGCAGTTGGCACCCATCGACAGCAAACCGCTGTTCGAACACATCTACGATGCCTTGATCGAAAAGCGCACCCTGGATATCGAACATGCATTGAGTTTCGCCGCCAATCCGCAGCAGGATGCCGCTGTACTGATCGCCGAGCTGGAGCGCGCCATCGGCGCTGCGCTGCCGGAACTCACCCCGCGCCTGGCACTACAGGCACAAACCCTGTTCGAGCGGCATTTGCGCAACAGCGCCCCGGACTGGTACCGCAGCGCCGACGCCGCCAAGCGGGCCGAGCTGGCGTTGCACCTGGGCAACTACAATCAGGCTCGGCAAAACCTGCTTGACCTGATGGGTCCGGCGGTCAGCCTGATGGCCGTGGCCCGCCACCAATGGCTGGAACGGCTGAGTGATGATCTGCAAATCGACGACCTGGAACCGGACAAGCTGCAGATCATTACGGATCGGCAGGTCCCCGGATTCGGCGCTTATGTGCACAAGAGCAATTTGCTCGAGCTGACCTTGCGCGGCCCGCACACCGGCGATGAGTTACCAGGCTCGGCGTTTCTCAGCCACACCCGGCTGACTTACAACGACCTGCCGTTATCCGACGAGTACGCGGACGTAACGCCCGCCTGGGTGATCAAGCAGGCACTGGAGCTGGAACCGCGCGTCGACTTCGCACGCTTGCAAACGCAGATGCAGGCGAGATCCGCGATCAAACCTGCGATCGAGCAGATGCTCGATCAGCGCATCGTCGCGCTCGCCCATGCCGCAGCGCTGCAAGGGCACCTGCTCGACGGCGATCTGCAAATGCTCCAGCGCCTGCGTAACGGCAGCGATCCACAGCTGCGCGCCGCCACCCTGTCTTTGCACGGCGCCCAGCTGCAGGATCTTTGGGTGCTGCGTCAGACCGACGAATCCGGTGCGATCCGCCGCCTGCTGCTCTGCACACCGCAGGCGCCCCGTGAACGCCAGTTCGAGGCGTTCGACAGCGAGCGCCAATTGCAGACCCATCTCTTGGGTTGGGCCAAGCAGAATGACGCCGCCGAAAGCATGGCCGGCTATCTGATCAGCCGCGCGCCGATGCGCTTTCGTTCGACCCTGCGCAAGGTGTTGTCGGGGCTGAGCCTGAAGCCGGAAGCAGCAGAGCACCAGAAAGTCGCCTTCGACCACCTGGGCAACCATCTCGATTGCCTCAAAGCGATGGCTGAACACATGCTCGCCACACGCATCGACGACTACGATTTCAGCACCCCGGTGTGGTATCGCTCGACCACTGCGGCCAATCGCCGAAAACTCTCGACCCTGAGCGACGACGCTGAGGGCGCTTTGCGCGCGTTCAATCAGCATCCGCTGTCGGGCGGACGTTTTCAGGCGTTTGACGATTTCGTGCATGCGCAAGCGAAGATCAGCCTGAACCGCTTGCTCAAACGCCCTGCCAATGACGTCGATCCGGACACCGTCTGGGCCTATTCGCCAAAGTCGATCGTGCCCTCATGGACGCCGAAACCGCTGACCTATACCCGGCTGTATCGCGACGGCTATGCCGACGGCGTCGGTTTTCTCGACCAGAAATTCTCACGCTCGGCGCGCTTCAAAGGTCCGCCAGGCGTCGATATCAGTAGCCTGACCGCGCAGAACGTAGCCCGCTCGGTCACGGGGGTCTGGATCGGCAAACGCTATACCGACAAAGTCAAAAACGAGCTGCAGGATTCGAAAAGCGAAGGCTACGCGTTCCGACGCAACGCGACGCTGGCCATCACTCAGCGCCAGATGCAAAGCGCCGCGCTGGAATGCCAGCTGCAAGGACATATCGCCAGCAGCGACCTGCAATGGCTGCAGCAAAGCATCAGCAGCCTGGATCAAACGTCGGGGCAGACCCGGACGAAATACCCGATCCACCGGTTGATGATCGACGGCGAATGGGTGATCGATGCCTGGTTGTTCAGCCATGGCGGCGATCCGGTCCTGCTGTATACGCCGGACGCACCGGACGGCGTGCGTTTTCGCGAAGCGCGCCTGTTCAATTACCTGCTGCTGCAGTCCGGCATGATCGAGTACCTGACCCAGCGGGTGGGTGTCAGTGCCCAGACCCGAGTGCGCACGTACCTGGAAAACATCCGCAAGAAACTGCCCAAAGATCTCAACAGAACCAGCCCCAGCCCCGCCCGTTATGACTCGATGCGCCCGGCCGACGCCGTCAGCGACCTGCGTACCGCGCTCTACGACATGAAGTTGCAACGGCGGATCGACAACGTCCATGCCACGACCACCAGTCGCGCCGAAATGATCGCCGGCCTGATCTGGACGAGCGTCGAATGGGTCGCTGCCATCGCCACCGCGCCGTTCCCGCTGTTGAGCCTGAGCACCGGCCTGTTGCTGGCCTTCAAGGACGCGATGCTCGCCCTGCATGCCTATCGTCAGGGTAATAACAACGAAGCGTTCCGGCACTTGCTCGGTTATCTGTTAAACAGTGCTGGCGCGGTGCTGACGGATCTGCGTCCGGCGCTGCGTTCACTCAAACCCGTCCGGCGCCCGTTGCGTCGGGCTGTCACCACCGTTGGCGACGAGCAAGAGGATCTTCTGCCATTGATCGATCAAATGGCGACCGAACCGGTCCGGGACGATATGCATGCCGTCGTTTTCAGAGGGCAGTCGTATTACGCCAGCACGACTCCGGACGCACTCGGCCGTTATTTGCTCTACCGCCCGGATCCGAATGGCTCCGGACTGCTTTCGACCGGCATTCTGACCGTGCGCAACTCCGACGGAGTGATGGTGCGCAGCGGCCTGTCCGGCGGTGCACCAAAATACGAAGCCGTGCCCGAGACACCCGGCCCGCATAAGGACTATGGAGTCGCGATCAAGTACCGGGATCTCGTTGAAGAGTTGCTGGACCCGCAATCGCGACGACGAATGCTCCAGGAGGGCGAGCATTACATGGGCTTCTCACCCCAGGTCATCCTGGTCAACGTGGTCGACAAAATGGCCAGCATGCGCCAAGCCTATCTGCAACAGGTGGAAAAACTCACCACGGACGCCACGCGCCATTTTGCCCAACTCGCACCGCTGCCCGCTCGCGCCGAAGTGCCGGCGGTTGCCGCCAACACCTCATTCGCACAGTTGATTGCCAGCGATGCATTCGCCGCAAAGAATCTGGTCATCGGTGCACAGCCGGGCTCTATCGCCAGCAAACAGGCACTGATCGAAAATCTCGACGTGCTTTTGGAGAACGGCTACAAGCACCTCTTCCTCGAATACCTGCCGGGAGACGTATTTCATCTCAAACTGGAAAAATTCAACAAGGGAGAATCCTGGCGCCATATCAAGAAACATCTGAAAGCGCTCGATAAAGCCATGGGCCATGAGCCAGACGCGCCTTTCTCTTACCTGGCGCTGGTGCGCAAGGCACGGGAAAAAGGCATGAGCATTCATGCGCTGGACGGCTCGACCAGTTATCAACTCGAAGGGATCATGGTGATGTCCAGGCTCTCGCCTTTGACCCCGCGAAACAACCGCATCAGAAACTTTTATTCGCACAAGGCGCTTGCCACCGATATGGCCGAGATCGGCGAAGAGCGCTGGATTGCCCTGACCGAGCAGTCGCGCATGACCACGTTCGACAACACCCCGGGCCTGGCCGACCTCCACGAGGCCGTTGCCGTGCGTATTGAAGACATCGACTTGTACCAACCCGCACGCATAAGCAGGGACGCGCCCGGTGCCATCGCGGGAGACGCGACAGCGCAAGGTGATTACCTCCTACAGATGCCGAGTGCCTACAAGGCACCTCTACCTGTCTCCAAGCCGCCCGCCGCAGCTAGCGCCGTTGAACATTTCAGCGAGTTCGATATTGCTTCGCCACTGCGCGACGATATTGCTGAAATGTTGCATAAGCCCTACTCCATGGATTCCCATTACACCCCGACAGTAGCCAGTGAAAGAACGGCCTACGAGGCTTTCCTTGCCCAACGCAAACGTCTGGAAAAAACCGCCAGGGACGCTTTTACCGACTACGTCCCACCCGATGCGCCGATCCTGCCGGTGCTCGCCTCCGACTGCACATTCGAAGCTTTTTTACGGCAATTGACCGACGGACGTCTGAATCTGCTGATCGGCGAAGCCCACGTCGATGTAGCGAGCAAAGCGCTGCTGAAAAAGCACATGAAAGCCCTTAAGCAAGCCGGTTATGACACGTTGTACGTCGAGCACCTGCTCACCGACCTGCACCAGGCCGATCTCGACACTTTTCTGCGTACCCAGCGCATGCCCGACAGGCTCAAGGCTTATCTGCATCGTCAGGATCAAGGGCAGATGCCGAATTACACAGGGAACGATACGTACACGGCGGTCTGTCAGGCGGCGGCCAAATACAACATTCGCATCAGAGCCCTAGATTGCACGGCGTCCTATCACCTCAAGGGCGTGTATGACGAACACGTCTCGCGAAACGAGATGTTCAGCTATTTTGCAACCCAAGTGATCGAGGCTGATCAATTGGCCAACGGGCCGCATAAATGGGTGGCCTTCATCGGCAGTGCGCATACCAATTACAACCTCGGTGTGCCAGGTCTGGCCGATACACTGTCCGCCGTCAGCCTGCACGTGCGCGACACAGCCCCTGAACTGGCCCGGGATATTCACCGTGGGTCGTGGGAATTTGTCAGCGGCAAGCACGAGGCCAACGTCAGGGCTTTGAGCAGCGATTTTGTGATGGAGGTGGCCGTCCCCGGAACGAAAAAGCCTGCTGCGACGCCTTCTGTCAGTCGCAGCAAACTGACCGAACCCGGAAACTTCCTTATAGAAAATGCAGACACCCGCAACGCCAGCGTGGTGCATAAATCCAGGTCCGGCGAGATCGTTGAGACGCCGATTCAGATCAATGACAAGGGTCTGTTCTTCGTTGATCGCTGGGAGAAAAAAGATCAGACCTTCACCTACCTGCGCACGTTGATCGACATGCTCGTCACAGACGTGAAGCTGACACAGGTGACGTGAAGCCCGGGCGATTGCACGTTGTGGAAAACCACTGGGCTTGACGGCCCAGTGGTTTTTTCATGCCTGAGGATCCACCCGATCCAGCGCACGGTTCACCGCCAGCTCAGCGAGCATGATGATCTGCTGAATCGCCAACGCCGTATTGCGCTGCGGTCGCCCCAACTGATCGGCGAAATCACTGGCCAGGGTGTTGGCTGAAGCGAGGGATTCACAGGCATGGGCGAGCAGGGTTTCGGTATCGATTTCCGGCTGGATGAGGAACATGGTGCTGGGCGGGTGCGCCTTGCCAGGTTGCGGGCACAGGTAAAAATCCAGAGCCCGCTTGATCGCTTCGCGGTTTTTCGCGAGGTCGTCGGCGCGGATGGTTTGTTCGAGGGGGGTGGGTTCGTATGGTGGATCGGGAACGATTTTATCCACAATGCTTCTCCTGCTGATGCTGATGGACAGCCATCGATCGCCGGATCTCACGCGGCGAATAGGTGGCAGCTATGTGCGAGGTGAGATCCACCGGAGCAGGCAACCGGCCAGACCGAAGTCTGCCCGCACACAGCCGCCATAAAGCAGGCAGCAGATTGAGCTGGCGCCAATTATCGTGGTGCTGGCGCCAGTTGCAAGCTATCCGGGGATCTCACTCCCGATCGCTGATTCGCAGCGACGGGAAAAGACTAGAGATCGCACGTCCGACGGACAACCTGAAAACCTTGTGGGAAGGTTCTGCGAACTCAGACACTGCTTTAAACACACTCCAGATCGCCACCCTCACCCTAGCCCTCTCCCAGAGGGAGAGGGGACTGACCGAGTTGTTCAGGCGAGGTACGCCGACGTGAAAGTCCGAGTTGAACTCAGGATTTGCAAACCACACAAAATCGGCCCCCTCTCCCTCGGGAGAGGGCTGGGGTGAGGGGCAGCAACAACACAAATCAAAAGCCGGACACACACGCTTTTCACCACTCAATAGGCCGAGTGTCAGCTCGCCTGCTCTTGATCTTGATCCACCGGCGACGTCGGAAGGCTGAGTGGAGGGATTGATCCGGGCGTGGGAGCGTAGCGACCGTCTGGCGCAGCCAGACACAGCGGAAGGAGGTGCAGCGAAGCAAACCGGAGCCGCTGCGCCCGGATCAGTCCCGAAACGAAGGAACCCGAGCCTGCGAGGGCCGAACGCAGGAGCAAGCGTTTTTTTGCTTACTTTTTTTAGGCGTTTGTAAAAAAAGTGAGTCGCCGTAAGGGCGAAACCGCCAGCCGCCACACCCGAAGCAACGGATATTCACCCAAATCAAAACAAAACCAAGGTCAACAAAAAACCCGCAGACAATCACTCATCTGCGGGTCTCCCGTTCCAGCAGCAAAGAAGATCAGAAATCCTCCAGCCGCCACACCTCATAAGCCGGCGTCTCATACGGATGACTGAGTTTCAACGCCGCCACAACAGCCACAATCAACTCATCCGCAACGACAAGCTCAACCTTCCATTCCTCAACCCGCTCAACCTGCCCCGCCTGACCGACAAACGGCTGACTGCCGTCCAACGGTCGAAACTGACCAGAGCCAAGCACCTGCCACGCACAGTGGTCATAGTCACCGATCCGCCCACCACCGGCAGCGAACACAGCCCCTTTGACCACCTCGACATGACTGTCAGGAACAAAAAACGCCAGCTTGTACACAGGCCTTAGTTCACCCAGACGCGCGCATTACGGAACATGCGCATCCAAGGAGCATCCTCGGTCCAGTCTTCCGAACGCCACGAGTTCTGCACCGCGCGGAACACACGCTCCGGGTGCGGCATCATGATCGTCACGCGACCGTCACGGCTGGTCAGACCGGTGATCCCGCGCGGCGAGCCGTTCGGGTTGGCCGGGTAGGCTTCGGTGACCTTGCCGTGGTTGTCGACAAAACGCATCGCCACGCAACCGGACAGATCGGCTTCCAGCAGTGCTTCTTCGCTGGCGAACTCGGCATGACCTTCACCGTGGGCGATAGCGATCGGCATGCGCGAACCGGCCATGCCCTGCAGGAAGATCGAGTTCGATTCCTGGATCTGCACCATCGCCACCCGCGCTTCGAACTGCTCGGAGCGGTTGCGCACGAAGTGCGGCCAGAACTCGCTGCCCGGGATCAGCTCGTGCAGGTTGGACATCATCTGGCAACCGTTGCACACGCCCAGCGTGAAGCTGTCGTTACGCTCGAAGAAGCCCTGGAACGCATCGCGGGCGCGGCTGTTGAACAGCGCCGACTTGGCCCAGCCTTCACCGGCGCCGAGCACGTCGCCGTAGGAGAAACCGCCGCAGGCCACCAGGCCTTTGAACTCGTTGAGGTCGACACGACCGGCGAGGATATCGCTCATGTGCACGTCGATCGCGCTGAAACCGGCGCGGTCGAATGCGGCGGCCATTTCCACCTGACCGTTGACGCCCTGCTCACGCAGCACGGCAACCTGTGGGCGAATGCCTTTCTTGATGTAAGGCGCGGCGATGTCCTGATTGACGTCGTAGCTGAGCTTGACGCTCAGGCCCGGGTTGTCTTCTTCCAGCAGCGCGTCGAATTCCTGCTCGGCGCAGTCGGCGTTGTCGCGCAGACGCTGGATCTGGTAGCTGGTTTCGGCCCACTGACGTTGCAGCAGACGACGCTGGCCTTCGAACACGGTGTCACCGTTGAAGGTGATGTTGATCTGGCCATTGTTGATCGGCTGACCGATCACCGACACGCAGTCGCCCAGACCGGCGGCGCTGAACTGCGCGAGGATGTCCGGGGTGGCGTCCTGGCGAACCTGGATCACTGCGCCGAGTTCTTCGTTGAACAGGATCGCGGCGATTTCCGAAGCGGATTCGGCAACGCTGTCCAGGTTCAGGCTCAGACCGCAGTGGCCGGCGAAGGCCATTTCCACCACGGAGGTCAGCAGACCACCGTCGGAACGGTCGTGGTAGGCCAGCAGGTGACCGTCGGCATTGAGGCCCTGGATCACTGCGAAGAAGGCTTTCAGGTCTTCAGCGTCATCGACGTCCGGCGCATGCTTGCCGAGTTTGCCGTGGACCTGCGCGAGGATCGATGCACCCATGCGGTTCTGGCCGCGACCGAGGTCGATCAGGATCAGGTCGGTGGTGCCCTTGTCCATGCGCAGTTCCGGGGTCAGGGTCTGACGAATGTCAGCCACTGGCGCGAAACCGGTCACGATCAGCGACATCGGCGAAGTGACGGTCTTGTCTTCGCCGTTGTCATTCCAGCGCGTGGCCATGGACATCGAGTCCTTGCCCACCGGAATGGTGATGCCCAGCTCAGGGCACAGCTCCATGCCGACCGCTTTCACGGTGTCATACAAACGCGCGTCTTCGCCCGGGTGACCGGCCGCCGACATCCAGTTCGCCGACAGTTTGATGTCGGAGAGCTTGTTGATGCGCGAGGCGGCAATGTTGGTGATGGTTTCGCCGATGGCCATGCGGCCCGATGCCGGCGCGTCCAGCAGAGCCAGCGGAGTACGCTCGCCCATCGCCATGGCTTCACCGGTGTAGACGTCGAAACTGGTGGCGGTGACGGCAACGTCGGCCACCGGCACTTGCCATGGGCCGACCATCTGGTCACGGGCGACGAGGCCAGTGATGGTGCGGTCGCCGATGGTGATCAGGAAGCTTTTGCTGGCCACGGCCGGATGATGCAGAACGCGTTCGATGGACTCGCTGATGTCGAGGTTCGACGGATCGAAGTCATCGCCCAGCTCGGCTTCGCGAACCACCGAACGGTGCATGCGCGGCGCCTTGCCCAGCAACACTTCCAGCGGCATGTCCACCGGGTTGTTGCCGAAGTGGCTATCCGTGACAGTAAGCTGCGGTTCGGCAGTGGCTTCCCCGACCACGGCAAACGGGCAACGCTCGCGTTCGCAGATCGCCTGGAAGCGCTCGAAGTCTTCCGGGCCGACTGCCAGCACGTAACGTTCCTGGGATTCGTTGGACCAGATTTCGTGCGGGGCCATACCCGGCTCGTCGTTTGGAATGTTGCGCAGTTCGAAACGGCCACCGCGATCGCCGTCGTTGACCAGTTCCGGGAAGGCGTTGGACAGACCGCCCGCGCCAACGTCATGGATGAAGCTGATCGGGTTCTTGTCGCCGAGCTGCCAGCAACGGTCGATGACTTCCTGGCAGCGACGCTCCATTTCAGGGTTTTCACGCTGCACGGAAGCAAAATCCAGATCCGCCGAGCTGGTGCCGGTGGCCATCGACGAAGCCGCGCCGCCACCGAGACCGATCAACATCGCCGGGCCGCCGAGCACGATCAGCTTGGAGCCGACCAGAATCTCGCCTTTCTTGACGTGTTCTTCACGGATGTTGCCCATGCCGCCAGCGAGCATGATCGGCTTGTGGTAACCACGCACTTCGTCACCGTGTGGAGTGGTGATCGACTGTTCGAAGGTACGGAAGTAGCCGGTCAGCGCCGGACGGCCGAATTCGTTGTTGAACGCAGCGCCGCCGAGCGGGCCTTCGATCATGATGTCCAGCGCGGTGACGATGCGCTCAGGCTTGCCGTACGGCACTTCCCACGGCTGTTCGAAGCCCGGGATCTGCAGGTTCGATACGGTGAAACCGGTGAGGCCGGCCTTGGGCTTGGCGCCGCGACCGGTTGCACCTTCGTCACGGATCTCGCCACCGGAACCGGTGGATGCGCCCGGGAACGGGGCAATCGCGGTCGGGTGGTTATGGGTTTCAACCTTCATCAGGATGTGCACCGGCTCCTGCACCGCGCCGTACTGGCGGGTTTCAGGGTTCGGGAAGAAGCGGCCGGCAACGTTGCCGACAATCACCGAAGCGTTGTCCTTGTAAGCGGACAGCACGCCTTCGCTGTGCATCTGATAGGTGTTCTTGATCATGCCGAACAGGCTTTTTTCCTGGCTCTGGCCGTCAATGTCCCAACTGGCGTTGAAGATCTTGTGGCGGCAGTGCTCGGAGTTGGCCTGGGCAAACATCATCAGTTCGATGTCGTGCGGGTTGCGCTTCAGACCGTTGAAGGCGTTGACCAGATAGTCGATCTCGTCTTCGGCCAGGGCCAGGCCCAGCTCGGTGTTGGCCTTTTCCAGCGCGGCGCGGCCGCCACCGAGGATGTCGATGGCGGTCAGCGGCTTCGGCTCGGCGTGGCTGAACAGTCCGGCGGCCTGCTCGAGGTTGGCCAGCACGATCTGGGTCATGCGGTCATGCAGCGCGTCCGAAATCAGCTGGGCTTCGGCTTCGCTGAACTGCCCTGCAACATAGAAGGCGATACCGCGTTCCAGGCGCTGGATCTTGCTCAGGCCGCAGTTGCGGGCGATGTCGCTGGCCTTGCTCGACCACGGCGAGATGGTGCCGAAACGCGGCAACACCAGAAACAGACGACCGGTCGGCTCTTGAACCGGAACACTTGGGCCGTACTTCAGAAGGCGCGCTAGCACCTGCTGTTCGTCGCCGGTCAGGACGCCGGTGACTTCGGCGAAGTGAGCGAATTCAGCATACAGGCCACTGACAGCTGGAACCTTCTGGCTCAGTTGCTCAAGGAGTTTGCTGTGGCGAAAGGCAGAAAGGGCAGGAGCGCCGCGCAGGATCAACATCTTCGGGACAGCCTCGGGAAGGGGTGTGCTTTGAGGCCGTGCATTCTAGCCTAAACCGACCTCAACATCACCCGAAACGCTACGCACGGTTGCACTCGGGTAGCAATCTGTGTTTCTGCCTTCGGGGTCAGGTAAATCGAGCGTTTCAGCATGGCTTATTTTTACTGTAACAAAATGCCCTGAAGGCCCGTATTCAAGGGATTTCGCTCGGATTTGTGATCGCTAGCAGACTAGTCCTACGCTGTCGAGATATGGCGCTCGTGGCCGTTTGCGTATACTGCGCAGATGTTTTTCCCAACGGCTTTGCGTCCGCGATACGCCAAATGGCTGATCGCAACCGGACTCTTCCTGATGCTCGGTGGCTGTGTTGATAAACCCAACACACTCGAGCGCGTAAAGGAGGATGGTGTGCTGCGCGTGGTTACCCGCAACAGCCCCGCCACCTACTTTCAGGATCGCAGCGGTGAAACCGGCTTCGAATACGAGCTGGTGAAGCGCTTCGCCGACGATTTGGGCGTCGAGCTGAAGATCGAGACGGCCGACAATCTCGATGACCTGTTCAACCAGGTCGGCAAGCCGAACGGCCCGGTACTCGCGGCCGCCGGTCTGGTCAGCAGCGATGAACGCAAGAAGCAGGTGCGGTTCTCCCACTCCTACCTCGAAGTCACCCCGCAGATCATCTACCGCAACGGCCAGTCGCGCCCTACAGATCCGGCGGATCTGGTCGGCAAGAAGATCACCGTGCTCAAGGGCAGCACCCACGCCGAACAACTGGCCGCGCTGAAACAGAAATATCCCGGCATCGAATACGAAGAATCCGACGCCGTTGAAGTGGTCGATCTGCTGCGCATGGTCGATGAAGGCCAGATTGACCTGACCCTGGTCGACTCCAACGAAGTGGCGATGAATCAGGTGTACTTCACCAACATCCGCGTGGCCTTCGACCTCGGCGACGCGCGCAGCCAGAGCTGGGCGGTGGGCCCGGGCGAAGACAACAGCCTGCTCAATGAAATCAACGCCTATCTGGACAAGGTGCAGAAAAACGGCACCCTGCAACGCCTGAAGGACCGCTACTACGGCCACGTTGATGTGCTTGGCTACATGGGCGCCACCACCTTCGCCCAGCACTTGCAGCAGCGCCTGCCGAAATACGAACAGCACTTCAAGAACTACGCGAAGAAAGAGAAAGTCGACTGGCGCCTGCTGGCCGCCATCGGTTATCAGGAATCCCTGTGGCAGCCGACGGTGACCTCGAAAACCGGCGTGCGCGGTCTGATGATGCTGACCCAGAACACCGCGCAGGCGATGGGCGTGTCGAACCGCCTCGATCCCAAGCAGAGCATTATGGGCGGTGCCAAGTACCTGGCTTATATGAAAGATCAGCTCGACGATTCGATCCAGGAACCGGATCGCACCTGGTTCGCCCTGGCGGCGTACAACGTCGGCAGCGGTCATCTGGATGACGCGCGCAAACTGGCGGCGAAGGAAGGCTTGAATCCGGACAAGTGGCTGGACGTGAAAAAGATCCTGCCGCGCCTCTCGCAGAAGCAGTGGTACAGCAAGACCCGCTACGGTTACGCCCGCGGTGGCGAACCGGTGCACTTCGTGGCGAACATCCGTCGCTACTACGACATCCTGACTTGGGTGACCCAGCCGCAGCTTGAGGGCGATCAGGTGGCCGAGGGCAACCTGCATGTGCCGGCGATCGACAAGTCGAAACCGGCGCAAGAGCCCGCCCCTCTTTAAAGCAAAAGATCGCAGCCTTCGGCAGCTCCTACAGGGTTATGTGTACACCTGTAGGAGCTGCCGAAGGCTGCAATCTTTTGATCTTAGCCCTTGAGAGCAGCAGCCAGAATCAGCGCTTTCATTTCCGATACGGCGGACTTGAAGCCCACGAACAACGCATGCGCCACCAGCGCGTGGCCGATGTTCAGTTCGTTGATGCCTTTGATCGCCGCCACGGCCTCGACGTTGTGGTAATGCAGGCCGTGCCCGGCATTGACGATCAGGCCCTGCGCCAGTCCAAACGCCACGCCATCAGCGACGCGTTTGAGCTCTTCTGCCACTTCAGTCGGGGTTTCGGCATCGGCGTAACGCCCGGTGTGCAGCTCGATGGCCGGTGCACCGATGCGCTTGGAGGCGGCGATCTGGCGCTCGTCGGCGTCGATGAACAGCGACACTTCGCTGCCGATCTTCGACAAACGCTCGACCGCAGCCCTGATGCGCTCCTCCTGCCCCGCTACATCCAGACCGCCTTCGGTGGTCAGCTCCTGACGGGTTTCCGGGACCAGGCAGATATGCGCCGGGCGAATGCGCTCGGCGAACGCCATCATTTCTTCGGTGACACCCATTTCGAAGTTCATGCGGGTTTGCAGCACATCCTTGAGCAGCAACACGTCGCGCTCCTGGATGTGACGGCGATCTTCGCGCAGGTGCACGGTGATGCCATCGGCGCCCGCCTCTTCTGCATCCAGCGCCGCTTTGACCGGATCCGGGTAGCGCGTGCCACGGGCCTGACGCAAGGTGGCGACGTGGTCGATGTTCACGCCGAGAAGAATGCGATTGCTGCTGGTCACGGATGCGCTCCTGAATTGAAAGGTTCGGCGCACAGCATATCAGGGCTTGCGAAACAGCTCGCGACTGACAAGCGGACGCCCGCCCAAATGCACCGCCAGCGCCTGGCGCATCAGACGCTTGGCCGCCGACAGCGCACCGGGCGCCGACCAGTCGGCTTCGGCCATGGCCAGCAGCTCGGTACCGTTGAACAGGCCTGGCTGCAGCAGATACACCCTTTCGAGACCGGCATCGACTTGCAGGCGATAGAGACCGTCAGGCGCGACAGGCTCGCCGTGCATATCGGTGTTCATGGAGAAGCCGTAGCCGAGATCATCCAGCAGACGCCATTCAAAGGAGCGCAACAATGGCTCCAGCGGTCGACCTTCGGCCAGCGCCAGCAAGGTCGCGGCGTAATGATCAAATACTGCAGGATGCGGATCCTCGGCAGGCAACAGCCGAATCAACAGCTCGTTGAGATAGAGGCCGCTGAACAGCGCCTCGCCGTTGAGCCACGCAGAGGTGCCAGAACTCTCCATGCGCCCGACATTCTTCAGCTCGCCCTTGCCACGAAACTCGACCTCCAGCGCCACGAACGGCCGCGCCAGCGTCCCGGCCTTGCCCCGCGCACTGCGCAACACCGCCCGCAGCCGACCTTGCGGCGTGAGGAAATCGACCAGTGCGCTGGTTTCGCGATAGGCGCGCGAATGCAGGACATAGGCGGGTTGGGCGGGAGGCGGGTTTTGCGACATTGAGTTCTCGATGAAGAAACGCGGTTTTACATACAACCCAAAACCACTGTGGGAGCGAGCCTGCTCGCGAAAGCGGAGTGACAGTCAACATCAATGCTGAGTGTTACATCCTCTTCGCGAGCAGGCTCGCTCCCACAGTGAGTAGCGGTGTTTTCGAGATCGCTTCTTACAGATCGCCATAACCCAGCGAACGCAGCGCGCGCTCGTCATCGGACCAGCCGCCCTTCACCTTGACCCACAGGTTGAGCATGATCTTGGAGTCGAACAGCAGCTCCATGTCCTTGCGCGCTTCGGTGCCAATGCGCTTGATGCGCTCGCCCTTGTCGCCAATGATGATTTTCTTCTGGCCGTCACGCTCGACGAGAATCAGCGCGTGGATGTGCAGGGTCTTGCCCTGCTGCTTGAATTCTTCGATTTCGACGGTGATCTGGTACGGCAGCTCGGCACCCATCTGGCGCATGATTTTCTCGCGCACCAGTTCGGCGGCAAGGAAACGGCTGCTGCGGTCGGTGATCTGGTCTTCCGGGAAGAAGTGATCATTCTCCGGCAAGTGATCGGCGATGACCTTTTCCAGCGCTTCGAGATTGTGCCCGTGCTGCGCGGAAATCGGGATGATCTGGGCGTTTGGCAGCTGTTCCTGCAACCAGCTCAGGTGCGGCATCAGCTCGGCTTTGTCTTCGATGCGATCGGTCTTGTTCAGCGCGACGATCAGCGGGCCGGTCACGTATTGCACACGCTCGAGCACCATCTGGTCTTCGTCGGTCCACTTGGTGCGGTCGACAACGAAGATCACCACGTCAACGTCTTTCAACGCCGCCGAAGCGGTTTTGTTCATGTAACGGTTCAGGGCCTTTTCGCCACCCTTGTGCATGCCCGGGGTGTCGACGTAGATCGCCTGCACGTCGCCCTCGGTCTTGATGCCGAGCATGTTGTGGCGAGTAGTCTGCGGCTTGCGCGAGGTGATCGCGAGCTTCTGCCCGAGGATGTGGTTGAGCAGCGTCGACTTGCCGACGTTGGGACGGCCGACGATGGCAACGTAGCCACAGCGAGTTGCGTTTGTATCAGTCATTGCCATTCTCCACGCCCAGGGCAATCAGTGCTGCGGCGGCCGCTACCTGTTCGGCAATACGACGGCTCACACCCTGACCTCGGCTTTTTTCATTCAATAAGACCACTTCGCACTCGACGAAGAAGGTACGGCAGTGCGGTTCGCCCTGAATATCCACCACTTCGTAGCGTGGCAGTTCGCAACCGCGCGATTGCAGGTGTTCCTGCAAGCGGGTTTTCGGATCCTTGTTGGTGTCGACCAGCGTCAGGCCTTCGAATTCGCCGGCCAGCCACGCCAGTACGCGCTCGCGGGCGACGTCCATGCCGGCATCGAGGTAGATCGCACCGATCAGAGCTTCGAGGGCATCGGCGAGAATCGATTCACGGCGGAAACCACCGCTCTTCAGTTCCCCCGAACCCAGGCGCAGATAATCGCCGAGGTCGAAACCGCGAGCCAGTACGGCCAGCGTCTCACCTTTTACCAGCCGCGCGCGCAAACGCGACAACTGGCCTTCGCGGGCCAGCGGGAAGCGATCGAACAGCGCCTCGCCAGCGACGAAGTTGAGGATGGCATCACCGAGGAATTCCAGACGCTCGTTGTTGCGCCCGGCAAAACTGCGGTGCGTGAGGGCCAGCAGCATCAGCTCCTGGTCCTTGAAGGTGTAGCCGAGCTGGCGCTCGAGACGGCTTAGAGAAACGCTCACGGTTTACCCACGCTGAGTTCGTGGCTGGTTTCCACTGCCATCGCCGGGGTACGGCGCAGGCCTGGGACAATTAACGCTGTGTTCAAAAAATAGATCCTGGCGATTGCGAAGCCGATTGTGCCGGCTCCAGAAATGCATTCGGCGCTGTGGTCAACAGCGCCGTGTTTGATTACTTGATCAGGCCGACCCGCGAGAAATTCGGCAGGTGGCTGAGTTTCGGCTCTGGCCAGCTCATCCAGACCGCGAAGGCCTTGCCGACAATATTCTTGTCGGGAACCATGCCCAGCAGATCCTTGGGAATGTTCGGATCATCCCAGTAGCGGCTGTCGTTCGAATTGTCGCGGTTGTCGCCCATCATGAAGTAGTGCCCGGCAGGCACTGTCCACGAACGGTCCGGAGTGGCGCGGTAGCGGCTCATTTCCTTGCGGATCAGGTGCTCGGCTGCGCCGAGTTTTTCCTGATAGAGCTCCGCGCTGCCCAGCGAACCTGCTTCGGCGCCGGCCATCTTCTCGGCGATCGACTCACCGTTGACGAACAGACGCTTGTCGGCGGTGTAACGCACCGTGTCACCCGGCAGGCCCACCACACGCTTGATGTAGTTGACGTTCGGGTCGCTCGGGTAGCGGAACACCATCACATCGCCGCGCTGCGGGTCACCGACTTCGATGATCTTCTTGTCGATCACCGGCAGACGGATGCCGTAGGAAAACTTGTTCACCAGAATGAAGTCGCCGACGTCCAGGGTCGGTTTCATCGAGCCGGACGGAATCTGGAACGGCTCCACCAGGAACGAACGCAGCACCAGCACGATGAACAGCACCGGAAAGAACGACTTGCCGTATTCGACCAGCAGCGGCTCTTTGTTCAGCTTCTCGACCACCACAGGCTCGGGTTGGCTGACACTGCCTTGATAAGAGGCAATGGCAGCCCGCCGACGCGGTGCCAGGAACAGCAGATCAATCAACGCCAACAGGCCGCAGACGAACACGGCGATGACCAGCAACAGCGGGAAATTTAGCGACATAGGACCTGATTATTCCAACCTGAGCACGGCGAGGAAGGCTTCCTGTGGAATTTCCACGTTGCCGACCTGTTTCATGCGTTTCTTACCGGCCTTCTGCTTCTCGAGCAGCTTCTTCTTACGACTGACGTCACCGCCGTAGCATTTGGCCAATACGTTCTTTCTGAGCGCCTTGACGGTTGTCCGGGCCACGATCTGACCACCGATGGCGGCCTGAATCGCCACGTCGAACATCTGACGAGGAATCAGTTCTTTCATCTTCTCGGTCAACTGGCGACCTTTGAAGTGCGAATTGTCACGGTGCACGATCAATGCCAGGGCATCGACCTTGTCGCCGTTGATCAGCACGTCCAGTTTCACCAGATTAGCCGATTGGTAACGATCGAAATGGTAGTCCAGCGAAGCATAGCCGCGGCTGGTGGATTTGAGACGGTCGAAGAAGTCCAGGACCACTTCGTTCATCGGCAGGTCGTAGGTGACTTGCACCTGATTGCCGAGGAACAGCATGTCGACCTGAACACCGCGTTTCTCGATGCACAGGGTGATGACGTTGCCCAAATGTTCCTGCGGCACGAGAATATTGGCGCGCACGATTGGCTCGCGCATGTCCTCGATCGCCGACACATCCGGAAGCTTCGACGGGTTGTCGACGTAAATCGTTTCACCGGTTTTCAACACCAGTTCGAAAATTACTGTCGGCGCGGTGGTGATCAGGTCCAGGTCGTATTCGCGCTCGAGGCGCTCCTGAATGATCTCCATGTGCAGCATGCCGAGGAAGCCGCAACGGAAGCCGAAGCCCAGGGCGTCGGAGCTTTCCGGGGTGTACTGCAGCGACGAGTCGTTAAGGGTCAGCTTCTGCAGCGCTTCGCGGAAATCCTCGAAGTCGTCGGAACTGACCGGGAACAGACCGGCGTAAACCTGTGGCTGAATGCGTTTGAAGCCCGGCAGCACCGGCACATCAGGGGTGGAGCTCAGGGTCAGGGTGTCACCGACCGGTGCACCGTGAATGTCCTTGATGCTGGCGATGATGAAGCCCACTTCGCCGGCCTTCAGATCAACGGTGGCGGTGTGTTTCGGGTTGAACACGCCGACGCTGTCGACCAGGTGCACCTTGCCGGTGGACTTGACCAGAATCTTGTCGCCCTTCTTCACACGGCCGTGGCGCACGCGTACCAGGGAAACAACGCCCAGGTAGTTGTCGAACCAGGAGTCGATGATCAACGCTTGCAGCGGATCTTCGATGTTGCCGGTCGGCGCAGGAATGGTGTGCACCAGACGCTCGAGCACTTCGTCGACACCCAGGCCGGTCTTGGCGCTGCAGGTGACGGCGTCGGTAGCGTCGATGCCGATGATCTTCTCGATCTCGTCCTTGACGCGATCCGGCTCGGCCTGGGGCAGGTCGATCTTGTTCAGTACCGGCATGACCTCCAGGCCCTGCTCGATGGCGGTGTAGCAGTTGGCCACGGACTGGGCTTCGACGCCCTGCCCCGCATCGACCACCAGCAAGGCACCTTCGCACGCAGCCAGGGAACGGCTGACTTCGTAGGTGAAGTCGACGTGGCCCGGGGTGTCAATGAAGTTCAGCTGGTAGGTGATGCCGTCTTTGGCTTTGTAATAGAGGGTAACGCTGTGGGCCTTGATGGTGATCCCGCGTTCACGCTCAAGATCCATGGAATCCAGTACCTGGGCTTCCATTTCACGCTCGGCCAGGCCGCCGCACATCTGGATGAAACGGTCAGCCAGCGTCGACTTGCCATGGTCAATGTGGGCGATGATGGAGAAATTGCGGATATGACTCAAATCACTCACGGATCAACACTCAAAAAGGCTGCAGGCTTGGCCCGCCGAAAAATAGCCGGGAATTGTACCTGATACACGGCGCAAGCGTCACGTTCGCCTGTCACCCGGATCGCATGCAAAAACGCCCCGGTCTGGCGACCGAGGCGTTTTCAGGGTTCAAGCGCTGAATGAAAGCTTGTTCATCAGCCCGCGCGCCTGAGCAGCCAGACACCTGCCAGCGCACACACGCCGGCCGGCACCAGCACCGCAAACAACGGCGAGAATCCGAACACCAGACTCGATGGCCCCAGCAGATCCTGGACGATGCGGAAGGTGAAGCCCACCAGCACGCCGGTGAAAACACGCTGACCGAGGGTCACCGAACGCAGCGGGCCGAAGATGAACGAGATCGCCATCAGCACCAGCGCGGCGGTCACCAGCGGCTGCAACACCTTGACCCAAAATGCCAGCCAGTAACGGCCATTGCTCAGGCCCTGCTCGGCCAGATAGTGGATGTAGCCCCACAGACCGCTGATCGACAGCGATTCCGGCGCCATGACCACGGTGCTGAGCAGCTGCGGGCTCAACGCCACGTCCCACTCCTCGCTCGGGGCATTGACGACCTCAGTGCTGCGCTCGTGGAACAGCGTGGTGGCAACGTCGGTGAGCTGCCACTTGGTGCCGTCAAACTCAGCCTTTTTGGCGAAGCTGGAGCTGAGCAGATGGCGCTCCTTGTCGAAGTGATAGCGCGTCACGCCGTACAACAGACCGTTCGGCTGAACCGCGTTGATGTGGATAAATTCTTCACCCTGACGGTGCCACATACCGTGCTTGGCGCTTTGCGCATCGCCACTGCCCTGGGCCAGCGAGCGATTGGCCTGGGCCATGCTTTCGGTGGCCGGGGCGACGTATTCGCCAATCAGCACGCCGGCGAGCATCAGCACCAGCATCGGCTTCATCACAGCCCAGACAATGCGGCCGATCGACACGCCAGCAGCGCGCATGACCGTCAGCTCACTGCTGCTGGCCAGACTGCCGAGACCGATGAGGCAGCCGATCAATGCGGCCATCGGCAACATTTCATACAGCCGGCGCGGTGCGGTCAGCAATACAAAACCGAGCACGTCGACCAGGGTGTAGGTGTCGCTGACGTCGCCCATTTCATCGATGAAGGCAAACAGCGTCGCCAGGCCGAGGATGATCGCCAGCACGGCGATGATCGCCATGAATACGCTGCTGCCGATGTAGCGGTCGAGTTTAACCACGGGCCACCTCCAGCGCGGCGCTGCGACGGCTGGCCAGCTTCAGGCGCAGCGGCTCCCAATAAAGCAGGCCGAGGCCGATCACCAGGAAGATCGCGTGCACCCACCACAGGCCGAGGGCCGGCGGGATCTTGCCTTTTTCAAGGGCGCCGCGAGCGGCAATCAGGATGGTCAGGTAAGCCATATAAAGAAGAATCGCCGGCAGCAGCTTCAGGAAACGCCCCTGACGCGGATTCACCCGCGACAGCGGCACCGCCATCAGGGTCACGATGAACACCAGCAGTGGCAGGGACATGCGCCATTGCAGCTCGGTTTTCGAACGAATGTCGTCGCTGCCCCACAGGGACGACGTCGGCATCGCATCGCGATCGGTGACTTCTTCGCTGACGTCCGGCTTGGGCAGCAGCACGCCGTAGGTTTCGTAATGGATGGCGCGGTAATCGGCCTGCCCGGGGCTGCCGTCATAACGATAGCCGTTGTCGAGAATCAGGTAGCGATTGCCATCGGGGCGGATTTCCTGACGGCCCGACTCGGCCACCAGTACGGAAATCCCGCGGTCCTTCTTATCGGCACCGAGGTTCTTCTGCGAGATGAACACGCTGCCGAGATTGACGCGATCGTCGCTCAGGGTTTCGGTGTAGGTCACCCGAGTGCCATCACGCAGGGCCTGGAAGCGGCCCGGCTCGAGGGTATCGAACTCGGTCAGCGCGTCCTGCTTGTTCAGCAGCAGCTGAAACTGGTTGGCGCCCTGCGGAGCCAGGCCGAGGCTCAGCCACGCGACCACCAGTGCCACCAGCGTCGCCGGAAACAGGGTCATGCGAAACAGCTTCTGCTGGCTCATGCCAGTGGCCGAGAGCACGGTCATTTCGCTTTCAAGGTACAGGCGACCGTAGGCCAGCAGGATCCCGAGGAACAGGCCCAGCGGCAGAATCAGTTGCAGGAAACCCGGCAGACGAAAGCCCATGATCAGGAACAGCGAGCCCGGATCGAGCTGACCGGCCGCAGCCTGCGCCAGGTATTTGATGAAGCGACCGCTCATGATGATGACCAGCAGCACGGCACTTACGGCGCTGAGGGTCAACAGGACTTCGCGGGACAGATAACGGAAGACGATCAAACCAGACACTCCAGGGTTGTCAGGCTAAGGCGGCCAAACAAGCAAACACATCGACCGGCCCGCCATGCAGAGCGGTCGAAAAAAGATGCGGCATTATCCTGTGATTGGGTGCGCCTGTCACTGCGCACACTCATCCATCTCTGTAATCCTTTGCTGAGGGTTGTCAGGCGCGGGGAGCGAGGTTCAAACTGCGGCCCTTGTCGCAGGCTTTGGCCTGCGCCTCTTCTATCTATAAGCAGGCGACTGCGAACAGCGTCGAACGCCTGCGTGTTGACCATTCATTCAGGGATCCGGACATGGAACTGGTTGTAAAAAGCGTTAGCCCAGAAACGTTGAAAACCGCCACCCTGGTGGTTGCCGTCGGCGAAGGCCGCAAACTCGGTGTCGCCGCCAGACTGGTCGACGAGTCGAGCGGTGGTGCCATCAGCGCCGTGCTCAAGCGTGGCGACCTGGCCGGCAAGGTCGGTCAAAGCCTGCTGCTGCACAGCCTGCCGAACCTGAAAGCCGAGCGCGTGTTGCTGGTCGGCGTGGGCAAGGACGAGGAACTGGGCGACCGTCCGTTCCGCAAAATCGTTGCCGGCATCCTCAACACCCTCAAAGGCCTGGGCGGCGGCGATGCCGTACTGGCGCTGGATGAAGTCATCGTCAAAGGTCGCGACAGCTACGGCAAGACTCGCCTGCTGGCAGAAACCCTGGTCGATGGCGGCTACACCTTCGACCAGTTCAAGAGCCAGAAAGCCGAACCTCGCGCGCTGAAGAAAATCACCCTGCTGACCATCAAGGCTGCGCAAGCCGAAGTGCAGCGCGCCGTGAACCACGCCACCGCCATCGCCAACGGCATGGCCTTCACCCGCGATCTGGGCAACCTGCCACCGAACATCTGCCACCCGACCTTCATGGGCGAACAAGCCAAGAACCTGGGCAAAGAGTTCAAGGATCTGAAAGTCGAAGTACTCGACGAGAAGAAGATCAAATCCCTCGGCATGGGCTCGTTCTACGCCGTGGGCCAGGGCAGCGCCCAGCCGCCGCGCCTGATCGTCATGCAATACAACGGCGGCAAGAAATCCGAGAAGCCATACGCGCTGGTCGGCAAGGGCATCACCTTCGACACCGGCGGCATCAGCCTGAAGCCGGGCGCCGGCATGGACGAGATGAAGTACGACATGGGCGGCGCTGCCTCCGTGTTCGGCACATTGCGCGCCGTGCTTGAGCTGAAACTGCCGATCAATCTGGTGTGCATCCTCGCCTGCGCCGAGAACATGCCGAGCGGCAACGCGTCGCGCCCGGGCGATATCGTCACCACCATGAGCGGCCAGACCGTGGAAATCCTCAACACCGACGCCGAAGGCCGTCTGGTGCTGTGCGATGCGCTGACCTACGCCGAGCGCTTCAAGCCACAAGCGGTGATCGACATCGCCACCCTGACCGGTGCTTGCGTGGTGGCCCTGGGCGCACACACGTCCGGCCTGCTGGGCAACAACGACGAACTGATCGAGCAATTGCTCAGCGCCGGCAAGGCTGCCGACGACCGCGCCTGGCAACTGCCGCTGTTCGACGAGTATCAAGAGCAGCTGGACAGCCCATTCGCCGACATCGCCAACATCGGCGGGCCGAAGGCCGGCACCATCACCGCCGCCTGCTTCCTGTCGCGCTTCACCAAGAACCTCAACTGGGCGCACCTGGACATCGCCGGCACGGCATGGACCAGCGGCGGCAAGGACAAGGGCGCCACTGGCCGTCCGGTTCCGCTGCTGACCCAGTACCTGCTCGATCGCGCCAAAGCCTGACACCGCTGATGGGCGGCGGCGTCACTTTCGGGTGACGCCGCTTGCCGCTCTGGAACCGCAATGACCAAAGTCGACTTCTATATCCTGCCCAGCGCCGATCCTTCAGCGCGTCTGGATTTCGCCTGCAAGCTCACCGAGAAAGCCTGGCGCATGGGCCATCGCATCTACCTGCATTGCAGCGATGCGGCCCAACGTGACGATCTCGATGCGCGGCTGTGGGCATTCAAGGGCGAAAGTTTCGTGCCTCACGGCCCTGCCGACAGCGAACCGGACGGTTTGATCGTGCTGGGACTGGGCGAAGACTGCGGGGAACATCAGGATCTGCTGGTCAATCTCGACCTGAAAGTCCCGGCCTTCGCCAGCAAATTTGCCCGCGTGGCGGAAGTGGTGGTGGAAGATCCGACCATCCGAGCGGCGGCGCGGGAGAGTTTCCGTTTCTACCGCGAACAGGGCTATTCTCTGCAAGACCACCGTTTACAGCGACTCTGAGCATTCCAATGGACACTCCGAAACCGCAACAGAAGTCCGCACATCTGCTGGACGATCTTGAATCGATCCGCCAGTTGCTCGGCGATGACAACCTGCAACCGCCGCTCTTGACCGATACGGTCGATGACGGCGAACAGGAACAGATTCCGATGCTGTTCGATTCCGTCGGCAATCAGCCGGCGGCCGTCGAGCCGCCACCAGCGCCGCCGGCGGCCCCGGCTGCCGCACCGGTCGATAAAGGCCCGGATGCCTTGCTGCACCTGGACAGCGAACTGCGCGCCGCCGCGCAATTGATCATGCAAGACGTGATCGACGACTTCGCCCCGCACATCGAAACCGAAATCAAACGTCGCCTGGATGCGCGGATGGAGCGGCTGCTCAGCCAGTACGAATAAGCCGCTGGTGTAGGAGCTACCGAAGGCTGCGATCTTTTGACTTTGCTTTCACAAAAAACAAGATCAAAAGATCGCAGCCTTCGGCAGCTCCTACATTTAGATCTCCGCCCGACCTCCCCCGCTCGCCCTCGGCACCACGCCCCGCTATACTTCCCGGCTTTTCCTGAATAAATGCCAATAGGGTCCCGCCGCGCATGGATAAGACCTACCAGCCGCACGCCATTGAAACTTCCTGGTACAAGACCTGGGAGTCCGAGAACTACTTCGCCCCGCAAGGCGCGGGCGAGTCCTACACCATCATGATCCCGCCGCCGAACGTCACCGGCAGCCTGCACATGGGTCACGGTTTCAACAACGCGATCATGGACGCGTTGATCCGTTTCCGCCGCATGCAGGGTCGCGACACCCTGTGGCAACCGGGCACCGACCATGCCGGTATCGCCACGCAGATGCTGGTGGAGCGTCAGCTCGAAGCCCAGGGCCAGAATCGTCACGATCTGGGCCGGGAAAAATTTCTCGAAAAAGTCTGGGAATGGAAAGATCAGTCCGGCGGCAACATCAGCCGGCAGATCCGTCGCCTCGGCTCGTCCGTCGACTGGAGCCGCGAGCGCTTCACCATGGACGACGGCCTCTCGGAAGCGGTCAAGGAAGCTTTCGTGCGCCTGCATGAAGACGGCCTGATCTACCGCGGCAAGCGTCTGGTCAACTGGGACACCAAACTGCACACGGCGATTTCCGACCTCGAAGTGGAAAACCACGAAGAGAAAGGCTTCCTGTGGAACCTGAAATACCCATTGGCCGATGGTGTAAAAACCGCCGAGGGCGATGACTTCCTGATCGTCGCCACCACCCGTCCGGAAACCATGCTCGGTGACTCCGCCGTCGCGGTTAACCCGAACGACGAACGCTACAAAGCGCTGATCGGCAAATTCGTCGAGCTGCCACTGGTTGGCCGCCGCATCCCGATCATCGCCGACGATTATTGCGACCCTGAATTCGGCACCGGCTGCGTGAAAATCACCCCGGCCCACGATTTCAACGACTACGAAGTCGGCAAGCGCCACAACCTGCCGCTGCTGAACATCTTCGACAAGAACGCCAACGTGCTGCCTGCCGCTCAGGTGTTCAACCTCGACGGCACGCTGAACGAGAGCATCGACGGCAAGATTCCGGCCGAGTTCGCTGGCCTGGAACGTTTCGAAGCGCGCAAGCAGATCGTTGCCGCGTTCGACGCCGCCGGCCTGCTGGTGAGTGTCAACGATCACAATCTGAAAACGCCGAAAGGCGATCGCTCCGGCACGGTCATCGAGCCGTGGCTGACCGACCAGTGGTACGTATCGACCAAGCCGCTGGCCGAGCCGGCGATTGCTGCCGTTGAAGACGGTCGCATCCAGTTCGTGCCCAAGCAGTACGAAAACATGTACTTCTCGTGGATGCGCGACATCCAGGACTGGTGCATCAGCCGTCAGCTGTGGTGGGGCCACCGGATTCCGGCCTGGTACGACGAGTCGGGCAAGGTCTACGTCGGTCGCGACGAAGCCGAAGTCCGTGCCAAGCACAACCTCGGCCCGGACGTTGCGCTGCAACAGGACAACGACGTACTCGACACCTGGTTCAGTTCCGGCCTGTGGACCTTCTCGACCCTGGGCTGGCCTGAGCAGACCGAGTTCCTGAAGAAATTCCACTCCACCGACGTGCTGGTCACCGGTTTCGACATCATCTTCTTCTGGGTTGCCCGGATGATCATGATGACCATGCACCTGATGAAGAACGAAGACGGCACGCCGCAGGTTCCGTTCAAGACCGTTTACGTACACGGTCTGGTGCGCGACGGCCAAGGCCAGAAGATGTCCAAGTCCAAGGGCAACGTCCTTGACCCGCTGGACATCATCGACGGCATCGATTTGGAAACCCTGGTGCAGAAGCGCACCTCGGGCCTGATGCAACCGAAACTGGCGAAGAAGATCGAGAAAGCCACCCGCGAAGAGTTCGCCAACGGCATCGAAAGCTACGGCACCGACGCCCTGCGCTTCACGTTCTGCTCGCTGGCCTCGACCGGTCGCGACATCAAGTTCGACATGGGTCGCGTCGAAGGCTATCGCAACTTCTGCAACAAGATCTGGAACGCCGCGCGTTACGTTCTGGACAAGGGCGAAGACTGCGGCCAGAACGGCGAAGCCTGCGAGCTGTCGCTGGCTGATCGCTGGATCATCTCGCAGCTGCAACGCACCGAAGCCGAAGTGACCCGCCAACTGGATCAGTTCCGTTTCGACCTCGCCGCGCAAGCGCTGTACGAGTTCATCTGGAACCAGTACTGCGACTGGTATCTGGAACTGTCCAAGCCTGTGCTGTGGGACGAGAACGCACCGGTCGAACGTCAGCGCGGCACTCGCCGGACGCTGGTACGCGTGCTGGAAGTGGCGCTGCGTCTGGCGCATCCGTTCATGCCGTTCATCACTGAAGAAATCTGGCAGCGCATCGCGCCGCTGGCCGGCATCCAGGGCAAGACGATCATGTTGCAGCCTTGGCCGGTGGCCAACGAAGAGCGCATCGATCCGGCGGCGGAAAACGACATCGAATGGCTCAAGGAACTGATGCTCGGCACGCGCAACATTCGTGGCGAGATGAACATCGGCCCGGGCAAGCCACTGCCGATCTTCCTGAAGAACGTCAGCGCTGACGACCAGCGCCGCCTGACCGAGAACGAAGCGCTGCTGAAGAAGCTGGCGCGCCTGGAATCGATCACCGTACTCGCCGCTGGCGAAGAAGCACCGCTGTCCGCCACCGCACTGGTCGGCGAGATGGAAGTGCTGGTGCCGATGGCCGGTCTGATCGACAAGGGCGCCGAACTGGCGCGTCTGGACAAGGAAATCCTGCGTTTGCAGGGCGAAGTCCAGCGGGTTGGCGGCAAGCTGTCCAACGCCGGTTTCGTCGACAAGGCCCCGGCCGAAGTCATCGAGAAGGAACGCGCCAAACTGGCCGAGGCCGAACAGGCCCTGGGCAAACTGGCCGAGCAGCACGCGCGGATTGCCAGCCTGTAACGGCAAATCGCAGTGAAAAAGGGAGGCCCAAGTGGCCTCCCTTTTTTATTCCTGAAAAACCTTGAGTCCCCTGTGGGAGCGAGCCTGCTCGCGAAAGCGCTGTGTCAGCCGACAAATCTGCCGGATGTGAAACCGCCTTCGCGAGCAGGCTCGCTCCCACAGTTTGAACGGTGTTGCCTTCAGATGTGGGACAATGCCCGCCACTTTCAGCCATACCCGAATCGACCACGCCCATGACCGCCCCCCGCACACCCAAACCTGCGCGCAAGAAGCCTGACGCCGCCTCCCCGAGCAAAGCCGTCGAGCCGCGCGAGAAGGCCAGCCTGCATCCGCGCAATCGCCATCAGGGTCGTTACGACTTTCCGGCACTGATCAAGACCACGCCGGAACTGGCCAAGTACGTGATCACCAATCCGTACGGCAAGGAAAGCATTGACTTCGCCAGCCCCGACGCGGTACGTGTGTTCAATCGGGCGCTGCTCAAGGCGTTCTACGGCATCCAGCATTGGGACATCCCGGCGGACTATCTTTGCCCTCCTGTTCCGGGGCGTGCCGACTATGTGCACTTTCTCGCCGACCTGCTGGCGAGCATGAACGACGGCAAGGTCCCGCGCGGCGCGATCGTCAATGTGCTGGATATCGGCATGGGCGCCAACTGCGTGTATCCGCTGATCGGCAACAGCGAATATCGCTGGCACTTCCTCGGCTCGGAGATCGACCCGACAGCCGTGGCGGCGGCGCGAGCCATCGTGCAGTCCAATGATCTGAGCAAAGTGATCCAGCTGCGCCAGCAGGAAAACCGCAAGCACATCCTCATTGGCTTGCTGGAGCCGGGCGAGCGTTTCGACCTGACCATGTGCAACCCGCCGTTCCACGCTTCGATGGAAGAAGCGACCAAGGGCAGCGAGCGCAAGTGGCGCGCCTTGGGCAAGGCCGACCCGAAACGCAAGCTGCCGGTGCTGAACTTCGGCGGGCAATCGGCGGAGCTGTGGTGTGAAGGCGGTGAAGCACGCTTCGTGACGCAGTTGATTGCCGAGAGCGCGAACTTCCAGCACAAGGTGTTGTGGTTCAGCACACTGGTGTCGAAGGCCTCGAACCTGCCGGCCATTGAAACCGCGCTGAAGAAGGCTGGCGTGCTGGAGAGCCAGGTCGTGGAGATGTCGCAGGGCCAGAAGCAGAGCCGCTTTGTTGCCTGGACCTTCCAGACCAAGTCCGAGCAGCAGATCTGGCGACGCGAGCGCTGGGTTCGCTAACACACAGCAGATCCCCTGTGGGAGCGAGCCTGCTCGCGAAGGCGGCGTGTCAGTCAGCTTCAATATCGACTGACCTACCGCTTTCGCGAGCAGGCTCGCTCCCACATTGGCACTGCGATTCAGTCGCTAAATCACAGACACAAAAAAACCGTGCCCCGGATCACTCCGAAGCACGGTTTTTTTATCGCTGCGTCTTACTTGTTCACAGCGTCGGTCAGGCCTTTGGCCACAACCAGCTTGATCACTTTCTTTGCAGGGATTTCGATGGCAGCGCCAGTCGAAGGGTTACGGCCGGTGCGGGCAGGACGCTCGGTCACTTTCAGCTTGCCGATACCTGGCAAGGTGATTTCGCCGCCGTTTTCCAGCTGATCGGCAACGATTTGGCCCAGTTGGTCCAGAGCGTTACGCGCGGTGGTTTTCGGCGCGTCGATAGCTTCAGCGATGTCGGCGATCAGTTGGTCTTTAGTAAGAGCCATGTAGTGTTCCTTCCCTATCAAATTCATATGGATTGCAGAGTGCAGTGTCAGCCATCGAGCCCGATCTTCTGGATCTGGCACCCTCGGCGATTAACCACGACGAGTCGGGTTATAGATGCCGAAATCAGGGTTTGGTTCGACCTGACAAATGCTGAATGCACGCTTAACGCAGTGACTTCGCGTAAGACCGGGCAAAACTAGCACAGCGACAAGGAAATATCCGCCTCTAGCTACCCATTTGGTCAGCTTTATTGCGCTAAATCGGTAAAAAACCGCTTAAGGCCGGGCGCGCGCCCCGGTTTTGCCCTGCAACCCGCGCCAAAACCAGTGGTTGCGGTACACTGAGCGCTTTTTCGGGGGAGCCTGCCCTCCTCCCTTCCAACAGCCGAGAAGCCCATGCCGATCCGTCATTGCATCGTCCACCTGATCGACAAAAAACCCGACGGCACGCCCGCAGTTCTGCACGCCCGTGACTCTGAACTGGCCGAGTCCGCAGCCATCGAAAACATGCTCGCCGACCTCAACGAAAGCTACAACGCCAAACAGGGCAAAGCCTGGGGCCTGTTCCATCCGGAATCCGGCGCATTCCCGTTCAGCGGCTGGCTGAAGGAGTATATGGAAGGCGGCCGTGACTTCACCGCGTTCAGTAAAGTGGCGGTCGAGCATCTGCAGAAACTGATGGAAGAATCCAACCTGTCGGTGGGTGGCCACGTGCTGTTCGCCCACTATCAGCAAGGCATGACCGACTATCTGGCGATCGCCCTGCTGCATCACAGCGAAGGTGTGGCGGTGACCGACGAGCTCGACGTGACGCCCTCGCGCCATCTCGACCTTGGCCAGTTGCATCTGGCAGCGCGGATCAATGTCTCGGAGTGGCAGAACAACAAGCAGTCGAAACAGTACATCTCGTTCATCAAGGGCAAGAATGGCAAGAAGGTCTCGGAGTATTTCCGCGACTTCATCGGTTGCCAGGAAGGCGTCGACGGCCCCGGCGAGACGCGCACACTGCTCAAGGCCTTCAGTGACTTTGTCGAGAGCGAAGACCTGCCGGAAGACTCGGCCCGCGAGAAAACCAAGACCCTGGTCGACTATGCCAGCAGCCAGGCCAAGCTCGGCGAACCGATGGGTCTTGAGGAGCTGTCGGAGCTGATCGACGAGGAACGCCCGAAAGCCTTCTACGATCACATCCGCAACAAGGACTATGGCCTGTCGCCAGAGATTCCGGCAGACAAGCGCACCCTCAATCAATTCCGTCGTTTCACCGGCCGCGCCGAAGGTTTGTCGATCAGCTTCGAAGCGCACCTGCTGGGCTCGAAGATCGAGTACGACGAAGAGAACGGCACCCTGATCATCAAAGGCCTGCCGACTTCGCTGACCGATCAGTTGAAGCGGCGTAACTGATGCTCGGCAATGTGCTGAAAAAGGTCGCCCTGGTGCTGCTGGTGGTCGTGGTCTATCAGAACTGGGGCAAGATCGAGCGGGTATTCAATCCCGCGCAAATGGTCTCGCCGCAGACCCGGGCGCAAGCCAATGTCGTGCTCTATGCCACCGACTGGTGCGGCTACTGCAAACAGACCAAACGCTTTCTCGACAGCAAGGGCATACCGTTCAAGGAGTTCGACATCGAGAAGGATGCCGATGCGCGCAAGGCGTATGAGGCACTGGGTGGACGCGGGATTCCGCTGATCGATGTGAACGGCACGTTGATTCGCGGGTTCGATCCGGACGAAATCCTTGCAGCCCTGAAATAACCAATGTGGGAGCGAGCCTGCTCGCGAAAGCGCTGCATCAGCCAACAACCATGTTGAATGATCCATCGTCTTCGCGAGCAGGCTCGCTCCCACAGGTTTTGCAGCTGCTTGATAAATCAGCGCGCTTCGATACGGAAACCAAAACGCGGAAAGTGCACATGCACCACGCCGCCACGTTCGTCTTCACGGCGAATGATCAGCTCTTCACTGCCAGCAAACAGCAGCTCGCCCACCACCGGATCAACGCCGTAATCGATAGCGGCAATTGCCACTTGCTGTCCCGTCTTGAAGCCGTTCGGATCAACGAACCGCTCATCCGGCAATGCCGCTGGCGTCGCGTTACGCGCGACCTCCAATGCCTCGGCAGAGGACATCTCGCTCGCTGCGCCATGGCCGAACCCGAGCACCCGACCCAGCCACGCCGCCACCGCCGGATATTCATCCACCAGCGGCGCCGTGACGTGGGTCGCCTTGAGGAACCACAGCGGATGCGCCAGGGCGAAGTCGGCAATCGATGGCTCGCCGAAGAGGTAGTCGCCCTGTTCGCGCTGCAACTGCTGCTCCAGACGCGCCATGATCGTCGGCCACTGATGCTTGGCCTGCTCGGCGGACAGGCGTGTGGCGCTGCCACCGCTGAACAAGCCGGCGCGGTCGGCCAGGAAGGCCTTGATCGCTTCCGGCGGCAATTTGCCGAAACGCACGGCTACCGATTCTGGCTGGAACACCAGGCTCACCGCGTGCTGAAACACCACCGAGTCGGCCCACGCCGCAAAACTGGCGCTGGTCATTTCCTGGCCTTCGGGGAAAAACGCCGGCAGGGCTTTTTCCTGTTCCAGCCGTCGAGCGATCAGTGCGGTATCGCAATAGATGTCGGCACCGATCTGCAACACTGGAGTCTTGCGGTAGCCACCGGTCAATGCCGTCAGATCAGGCTTGGGCATCACCGGGGAAATATGCACCGAACGCCAGGACAGGCCTTTGAAGCCCAGCAGCAGGCGCGCCTTCTCGGCAAATGGAGAGGTCGGGTAATGGTGCAGAATCAACTCGGACATGCTCGGCTCCGCCGCTGGAAAAGTGAATCCGCAGCTTAGCGCGCATTGCCTGACAGGCCTACCGATCTGCCTGATGGGAACCAATCAGTCAGATTGATAAGACGCGACCAGGCATTCCTTGGCGCTCTTCTTGAGCTTTTTGATCAGCCGTTCCTGGCGCAAAGCATCGCTTTTGTCGCGGCACAGTTCGGTGTAGACCAGGGCCATCGCGGGGCTGGAAAGAAAGAACCGCGCGCCCTTGCCGCTCTGGTGCTTGGCGAAACGGCGTACGGGGTCGTCGCTGATTCCGCAATACAACGAGCCATTGGCGGCACGCACGAGGTAGACGAACCAGGATTTACTCACTGGTTCGGCAGCATCGACGGATTTTTCGCTAAGGCTGGTCACTTCGGGATCTGAACGTGTAGGAAAACAGGCGGCGATCTTATCAGCGCCCGGCCTGAAATGCCTTCAGTCCCTTGCGCGCCTGGGCACGTACCGCGTTGCGCACCAGCGGCGTCCAGCCCAGCAGCAGGCCTTTGAAACCCAACGCCTGCCGCGACCAGCGCCACAGATCGAAGTGGTCGTGGTGCTCACAGATCTTGCCGTCCCGGAAGACGAAGCGCGCCTGGATGTCGTTGACCACGACGTTGCCGGTCTGACTGAACAGGTAAGTCGCCACCCAATGCGCGCCGCCGGTGCGCTCGTCGGCGCGGACATTGTCAAAAGTCAGGGAAAAATCCCTGGCGCGGGTAGTCAGCATGCGCCACATGTCGCCGGCATCGCGCCCGCGCAACTCGCCGAAGGCCGGATCGCTGAAGACCACATCATCGGTGTAGCAGGCGGCCATGGCTTCTGCGTCAAGGCGCTGAAAGGCTTGGTAGAAGCGGGTGATCAGGGCGCTATGGGCTTCGCTCAAGGCAATCTCCAAAGAAATAGGTACAGATTGCCAGCACCATAATCTGCCGCGCGCAGAAACACTATCGGCAATACGCAAAACCTTTGTGGGAGCGACCCTGCTTGCGAAGGCAATTCAACATTCAACATCCATGTTGACCGAAACACCGCTTTCGCGAGCAGGCTCGCTCCCACATTTGCAACCAGTGCATTCAGATCTTTTCGCTTTGCACCTGCACATACAACGCCCGCCCGGCACCCAGCCCGGCCAGGATCGCACCAGCGCCGATAACGCCGAAGATCCAGCCCAGGGCATTCCAGCCGCCGGTCCAGTCATGCACCACGCCCACGGCAAACGGCCCCATGGACGCCAGCGTGTAGCCAAACCCCTGGGACATGCTCGACAGGTTCGCCGCGACATGGGAATCACGCGAGCGCAGCACGATCAGGGTCAGGGCCAGACTGAACGTGCCGCCCTGCCCCAGTCCGAGCAGAATCGCCCAGCCCCACAGACCTTCGATCGGTGCGTACAGGCAGCCGAACAGGCCGGCCAGGGTCAGCGCCATGACCACGACAATCGCCAGGCGCTGATCCTTGCCCCGGGTCGCCAGCCACGGCGCGGCCAGCGAACTGGCCAGCTGAATGATCACCGAACCGGACAGCACCAATCCGGCCTGAGTCGGTGTCAGCCCGCGCCCGATGAGGATCGACGGCAACCAGCCAAACACGATGTAGGCCAGCGACGATTGCAGGCCCATGTACAAGGTCACCTGCCAGGCCAGCGGATCACGCAGCAACCCGCGCACGCGATAGGCGACGTTGTGTGCGCCATGTTTGGAGCCGACTTGTGGCAGCCAGAATACCGCGGCCACCAATGCCGGAATCACCCAGAACCCCAGGCCCATCGCCCAGCTGTTGCCGAAGTGTTCACTCAGCGGCACGGTCGAACCCGCCGCCATCGCTGCGCCCAGGCACAGCGCCATGGTGTAGACGCCGGTCATGGTCCCGGCATGTTTGGCGAAATCGCGCTTGACGATGCCCGGCAGCAGCACGCCGACGATGCCGATGCTGGCGCCCCCAAGCACGCTGCCGGCAAACAGGCCGATCTCGCCGAAATTACTGCGCAGGATAATCCCGCCGGCCAGCGTCAGCAGAATTCCCAGCACCACGCGCTCGGCACCGAAACGCCGCGCCAGAATCGGCGCCAGCGGCGCAAACAGGCCAAGGCACAGCACCGGCAACGTGGTCAGCAATCCCGCCTGCGCCGCAGACAGTCCGAGACTGCTGGAGACCTCGCTGAGCAACGGCGCCATGCTCGACAACGCCGGGCGCAGGTTCAGCGCCACCAGAATCAAGCCGAGCAGCAACAGCCACGGGCGTTTTACCAATGGGTGGCTTTGCTGGACCTGCTCGTCATCAGCCTCGGCATCGATCAGCAGCTCTTCAAGTTCGGGGGTGCGTTTCGACGCTGTGGATAACTCACTGCGGGGCATGGATTTCTCGGTTTCAAGGTTCATTGATCAACTGCCTCGACAAGGCTTTGGCCCGTTCCGGGTCGCGTTGCTCGACCGCATCGAGCAAGTCGATGTGCAGATCGAACACTTCCTGACGGCGCGGGGAGATATTCAAGGTCTGGCGCAATTGCGCGCCGACGATGCTGGAGAAATATCGATACAGCTCGCTGAGGGTCGGGTTGTGCGCGGCGTCGACCAGTCGGCGATGGAACACCAGATCGCAGGCGATGTAAGTGTCGAGATCACCATGGTAGTGGCTGCCGCTGGTGCCGAGCGCTTCGCGCAGGGCCGCCAGATCGTCATCGGTACGACGCAACGCCGCCAGGCCGATGGCCTCGACTTCAAGGATGTGTCGGGTCTCCCGAGCCTGCTCCAGGGAACAGCGGGACAACGCCTTCAGCGTATCCAGCGGATCGACCACGGCGCGCAAATAACTGCCGTCGCCTTGGCGAATTTCGATCAGACCGGAAAATGCCAGAACACGCATGGCTTCGCGCACGGTGTTGCGGCTGATGCCCAGCTCGGCGCACAGCTCAGGCTCGGTCGGCAGACGCTCGCCGACTTGCCACGCACCGCTGTTGATGCGCTGACGCAGTTGATCCAAAGCCTGATCGACCAGGGATCGCTTGATCAAAGGGGAAATGTCGGACATGAAACCCACCTTTTCATCCAATCATAGGATGAATTTTCCGACATGTTAGTCAGACCCATGTAGGACGGCAACCACCTAGGGTCAATCGGAGACACATGGAGCGGCATTTTCGATTGGTCAAAATTACCCTTTAAGGGTAATTTCAGGGACAGGGTTTTGGCTTCTTATGGAAAAGAACACACCCCATTACGACTTGGCAGTCGTGAAGGCCGAAGTAATTAGACGAGGCAAAGAAGCCTTTACACGTTATGCACTTGAGACAGGCCGGGACATGGGCATGTCATGGAAAGTGATGATGCAGGTTGTGGCAACGCTTGAGCGGCGGATGCTCTACAAATCCATGACCTCTTATTCCAACCATCGTAACTGGCACGACGTCTATCACGTATCGTTTCGAAATCGGGAGATCTACATCAAAGTGACCTACTGCACGAGCGGTGGTTCTCCGGTGATCTCCTTCAAGGAGAAAAACACATGAGCAAGAGGCAATGCCTGAGTTGCGGCACCGAACACGCAATGCACCACTTTCAAGATCGCAGTCTCGACGTCAATTACAAACAGTTTTCGCGGCCCGTACACCTTCTCGCCGGCTGGGAGTGCAGGGTCTGTGGCGAAATCATTTTTGACAGTGGTACCGACAGTGCCGAGCGCTACGTAGATGCCGGCGATCAATTACTCGAAGACGTACTTCGGCTGATCGGTACCGAAATGAAGCGTATTCGCCGAAAGCTCCATCTCACTCAAAGAAGTGCGGTGAAGTGGCTGTCAGGAGGTGGGCATAATGCGTTTTCACGATATGAACGCGGCGAACTGGCTCCGCCGCAGCCGTTGTTCACATTAATGCGGCTTCTGGATCGTCATCCCGATCTGCTAGAGGAAATTCAGGCACTTCACGCAGACGACGGTCTCAAACAACTTCTGGAAACTCGTTACCCGGAGCGGGAACCTGTTCTGGCCAGATGAGCCCAAATAAAACAAACCCGGAACTGAGTCCGGGTTTGTTTCAGTGCCTGACGGGCATCAATGCAAAATCTGACTCAAGAACAACTTGGTCCGATCATTCTGCGGATTGTCGAAGAAGTCGTTCGGCGCGGCCTGTTCAACGATTTCGCCCTTGTCCATGAAGATCACGCGGTTGGCCACGGTGCGGGCGAAGCCCATTTCGTGCGTCACGCAGAGCATGGTCATGCCGTCTTCGGCCAGACCGATCATGGTGTCGAGAACCTCTTTCACCATTTCCGGATCGAGCGCTGAAGTCGGCTCGTCGAACAGCATGATTTTCGGCTTCATGCACAAGGCGCGGGCGATCGCCACACGCTGTTGCTGGCCGCCGGACAGTTGCCCCGGATATTTGTGCGCCTGCTCCGGAATGCGTACGCGCTCCAGGTAATGCATGGCGATTTCCTCGGCCTTGCGCTTGGGCATCTTGCGCACCCACATCGGCGCCAGCGTGCAGTTCTGCAGGATGGTCAGGTGCGGGAACAGGTTGAAGTGCTGGAACACCATGCCGACTTCGCGGCGGATCGCTTCGATCTGCTTGAGGTCGTTGGTCAGTTCCACGCCATCGACGACGATGCGCCCCTGCTGGTGTTCTTCCAGACGATTGAGGCAACGGATCGTCGTGGATTTACCGGAGCCCGACGGACCACACAGGACGATGCGTTCGCCCTGTTTGACGTTGAGGTTGATGTCCTTGAGTACGTGAAACTGGCCGTACCACTTGTTCACGCCCTGCATCTGGATGATGCCTTCCGGACCCACAGGCTTTTTGATTGCTTCGCTCATTTACAGAGAACTCCTAACGCTTGTGGCCAGTGTCGAGCTTGCGTTCCAGATGCATGGAATAGCGCGACATACCAAAACAGAAAATCCAGAACACCAGGGCGGCGAACACGTAGCCTTCGGTGGCCATGCCCAGCCATTTCGGGTCGGCGGCGGCTTGCTTGACGCTGTTGAGCAGGTCGAACAGGCCGATGATGATCACCAGGCTGGTGTCCTTGAACAGCGCAATGAACGTGTTGACGATGCCCGGGATCACCAGCTTCAGGGCTTGCGGCAGAATCACCAGGCCCATCGAACGCCAGTAACCGAGGCCCATCGCTGCAGCCGCTTCGTACTGCCCTTTGGGAATCGCCTGCAGACCACCGCGCACCACTTCGGCGACGTAGGCCGACTGGAACAGGATCACGCCGATCAGCGCCCGCAACAGCTTGTCGAAGTTCATGCCTTCAGGCAGGAACAGCGGCAGCATTACCGAGGACATGAACAGCACCGTGATCAACGGCACGCCGCGCCAGAACTCGATGAAGGTCACGCAGACCACACGAATCGCCGGCATGTTCGAACGCCGTCCCAGCGCCAGCACGATGCCCAGCGGCAATGCTCCGGCGATGCCGACGGTGGCGATCACCAGGGTCAGCATCAGGCCGCCCCACTGGCTGGTCGGCACGGTGGTCATTCCGAAACCGCCATGCAGCAAAGTGAAGGCAATGATCGGGTACAGCACCAGGAAGCTCAGGCCGTATACCGCTTTACGCGGCACGCGCGAGATGAACAGCGGTGCTGCGCCAATGACCGCCAGCCACACGGTCAGATCAACGCGCCAGCGCAGCTCGGTCGGGTAGTAGCCGTACATGAACTGGCCGAAACGCTGCTGAATGAACACCCAGCAGGCGCCTTCCTTGGTGCAGTCGGCGCGGGTGGTGCCGACCCAGTTGGCGTCAACGATCGCCCAGCTGAGGATCGGTGGCACGACCAGGTAGATCAGGTAGAACGCAAACAGCGTCAGCAGGGTGTTGAGCCAGCTGGAGAACATGTTCGCGCGCATCCACGCCAGCACGCCGATGCTGCTGTTCGGTGGAGGCATGTCGGGTTTGAAAGTATGAGTACTCATGCGCTTTTCCTTACCGCTCGATCAGCGCAATGCGCTTGTTGTACCAGTTCATCAGCAGGGAAATGCTGATACTGATCGCCAGGTACACGCTCATGGTGATGGCAATCACTTCGATGGCCTGCCCGGTCTGGTTGAGCACGGTGCCAGCGAACAGCGAAACCATTTCCGGGTAACCGATACCGGCTGCCAGCGAGGAGTTCTTCGCAAGGTTCAGGTATTGGCTGGTCAGCGGCGGAATGATCACGCGCAGGGCCTGCGGGATGATCACCTTGCGCAGGGTCGGGCCGTTGCGCAGGCCAAGCGAACGCGCCGCTTCGGTCTGACCGTGGCTGACCGACTTGATCCCGGAACGCACGATCTCGGCGATAAACGCTGCGGTGTACACAGTGAGCGCCAGGGTCAACGCCAGCAGTTCCGGGATCAGCACCCAGCCACCGACAAAGTTGAAGCCCTTGAGCTCGGGCATTTCCCAGTGCAACGGAGCGCCGAAGATCAGCGCGCACAAGGTCGGGATCACCAGCGCAATTGCCAGGCCGGTCCAGAACTTGTGGAACGGTACGCCGGTTTCTTCGAAACGCTTGTTGGCCCAGCGGCACATCAGCACGATGCCGACGATGGCCAGCACGATGCTGATCACGAACGCCCAGAAGCCGTCAGCGGCGAGTGCGGCCGGCATGTTCAGGCCACGGCTGCTGACGAAAAAGGTGTCGCCGAAGTTGTGGCTGTTGCGCGGCCCCGGCATGGTCAGGAACACCGCGAAGTACCAGAACAGGATCTGCAGCAGCGGCGGAATGTTGCGGAATACTTCCACATACACCGTCGCCAGTTTGGCAATGATCCAGTTCTGCGACAGCCGCGCTACACCGACGATGAAACCGAGAATCGTCGCCAGGATCACGCCGATAAATGTCACCAACAGGGTGTTGAGCAGGCCGATGACAAACACCCGCGCATAACTGTCCGCTTCGGTGTAGTCGATCAGGGTTTGAGCGATGCCGAACCCGGCACTACGCTCCAGAAAGCTGAAACCGGAAGTGATACCCCGGTGCTGAAGGTTGGTTTGCGTGTTGTCGAACAGGTACCAGCCAAGCGAGACCACCGCCACAACGGTGATGATCTGGAATAGCCACGCACGCACTCGTGGATCGCTGAGGCTGAGCCTCTGCTTTGGTGCGCCGATTGAATTTTGCATGAAGTGCCCCGGAAGAAATGGAACAAGAACATCACCCGGCGGTTGGCCCGCCGGGCGATAGAACCATTAGCGCACTGGTGGTGCGTACTGAATGCCGCCGTTGTTCCACAGGGCGTTCAGGCCACGGTCGATTTCCAGCGGAGTGCTCTTGCCGAGGTTTTTCTCGAAGATTTCGCCGTAGTTGCCGACCTGCTTGACGATCTGCACAACCCAGTCTTTCGGCAGTTTCAGGTCTTTGCCGTATTCGCCGTCAGCACCGAGCATACGGGCCACGTCCGGGTTCTTGGTGGACTTGGCTTCAGCTTCGACGTTCTTCGAAGTGATGCCGGCTTCTTCGGCATTGAGCAGCGCGTAGCCGACCCAACGCACGATGGCCAGCCACTCGTCGTCGCCGTTACGTACGACCGGACCCAGTGGTTCTTTGGAAATGGTTTCCGGCAGAACCACGTAGTCCTTCGGCGAGGCCAGCTTGCTGCGCTGGGCGAACAGCTGGGACTTGTCGGAGGTCAGCACGTCGCAACGACCGGATTCCAGCGACTTGGCGCTTTCATCGGAGGTGTCGAAGGTGATCGGGGTGTATTTCAGACCGTTGCCACGGAAGTAGTCGGAAACGTTCAGCTCGGTGGTGGTACCGGCCTGGATGCAGATGGTAGCGCCGTCGAGCTCTTTGGCACTTTTCACGCCCAGCTTGTTGTTTACCAGGAAGCCGATGCCGTCGTAGTAGGTGATGAAGCCCGGGAATTTCAGGCCCATGCCCGCGTCACGGGAGCTGGTCATGGTGGTGTTGCGCGACAGGATGTCGATCTCGCCGGACTGCAGCGCGGTGAAGCGCTCCTTGGCGTTCAACTGGCTGAACTTGACCTTGTTGGCGTCGCCGAAAACGGCTGCGGCCACAGCGCGGCAGACGTCGGCGTCGATGCCGAGAATCTTGCCGGTCGCATCCGGTACCGAGAAGCCCGGCAGACCGTCGCTCACGCCACACTGCACGAAACCTTTTTTCTGTACCGCATCCAGGGTTGCACCCGCCTGAGCGAACCCGCTGACGCCGAGTACTGCTGCAGCAGTCACGACCGCCAGAGTGGATTTCAACATCTTCATTCAAACCTCCAGTTTTGCTCTTGTTGTGTCGGAGCTTGAGTCCAGTCGCACCCTTTTGAGGCGTTGTTGACCCGTGTTGGCTTTTTTTGGGGTCAACCGACGTAAGACCTTCGCTATGAGTCTAGTAGGAGAAAATCCACATCATGGATCACTCACTTCTCACCAATCGGCCGAACGGGCTGTAGCCCTTTCACGTTCGCTAAGCCCGTAGCGGCCATTGGCGAACATCCATCACCGGATTCGTTGCTATCCCATCACGCGACTGACACTGATAGTGTTACCGCCACGCGTAGGACGCTTCGTACGCAAACCTCCATAGCAAACGCCGTACCACACCGCTTGCGAAAGTGATTGCGCGACACGTCAATAGCTAAACTTGTAACCTTGCGACATCTTGTTAACGGATCAACCGGGCGCGCACTTCAATCACGCACTCAATGAGAGCGCCCGCACATTTTTGGAGCAGACATGACCGAGCCCTTGATTCTTCAGCCTGTTAAGCCCGCAGACGCCTGCGTGATCTGGCTGCACGGCCTCGGCGCCGACCGTTACGACTTCCTGCCGGTGGCCGAGGCGTTGCAGGAAAGCCTGCTGAGCACGCGTTTTGTGCTGCCGCAGGCGCCGACGCGTCCAGTGACGATAAATGGCGGATATGCCATGCCCAGCTGGTACGACATCAAGGCCATGAGCCCGGCCCGGGCGATCGACCGTGACCAGTTGGAAGCTTCGGCAGAGCGCATCATCGAACTGATCGAAGCCGAGCGCGCCAGCGGAATAGACGCCTCGCGGATTTTTCTCGCCGGGTTTTCCCAGGGCGGCGCGGTGGTATTGCACACCGCATTTCTGAAGTGGCAGGGGCCGTTGGGTGGGGTGCTGGCGTTGTCGACTTACGCACCGACATTCAGCGACGAACTGGAGTTATCCGCCAGCCAGCAGCGCATTCCGGTGCTCTCGCTGCACGGCCAGTTCGATAACGTGGTGCAGAACTCGATGGGCCGCAGTGCTTACGAGCATTTGAAGAAGCATGGTGTCACCGTGACATGGCAGGAATACCCAATGGAGCACGAAGTGTTACCTGAAGAGATTCGAGACATTGGTGTCTGGTTGAGCGAACGACTGCGCTGATTGTCGACCAATCCCTGCCCATTGATCCCTCCTACTACGCCGCGCCCGATTCTTGCATTACACTGGCCGGCGTACATTCCTTAACCAATTGATGAGATGACCGTGCTCAAAGCACTCAAGAAAATGTTCGGTAAAAGCGAGGCTGAGCAGCTCGCGCCAGTTCCCAGTGCGCCGTCGCACGCCCCCGGTCATCGCGCCGATGCCCCGCAGGCCGACCGCCCCGCTCCCGCAGCCGCACCGAAGCCCGAAGAAAAACCCGCTGCGGCCGCGCCAATGGCCGTAGAGCCTGCACCCGGCGAAGCGCCGAAACCGGCCAGACCGCGTCGCGAACCGAAGCCCAAGGCACCGGTCATTCCATGGAAACTCGAAGACTTCGTCGTCGAGCCACAGGAAGGCAAAACCCGCTTTCACGATTTCAAGCTTGCCCCGGAACTGATGCACGCCATTCAGGACCTGGGCTTTCCTTACTGCACGCCGATCCAGGCGCAGGTGCTGGGCTTCACCCTCGCCGGCAAAGACGCCATCGGCCGCGCGCAGACCGGCACCGGCAAGACCGCCGCGTTCCTGATCTCGATCATCACCCAGTTGCTGCAGACGCCGCCGCCGAAAGAGCGCTATATGGGCGAGCCGCGTGCGCTGATCATCGCGCCGACCCGCGAACTGGTGGTGCAGATCGCCAAGGACGCCGCTGACCTGACCAAGTACACCGGCCTCAACGTCATGACGTTCGTCGGCGGCATGGACTTCGACAAACAGCTCAAGCACCTCGAAGCGCGGCATTGCGACATCCTCGTCGCCACGCCGGGCCGCTTGCTCGACTTCAACCAGCGCGGCGACGTGCACCTGGACATGGTCGAAGTGATGGTCCTGGACGAAGCTGACCGCATGCTCGACATGGGTTTCATCCCGCAGGTACGGCAGATCATTCGCCAGACCCCGCCGAAATCCGAGCGCCAGACCCTGCTGTTCTCCGCGACCTTCACCGAAGACGTGATGAATCTGGCCAAGCAATGGACCACCGACCCGGCGATTGTCGAAATCGAAATCACCAACGTTGCCAACGAGAACGTCGAGCAGCACATCTACGCCGTGGCCGCTGCCGACAAATACAAGCTGCTCTACAACCTGGTCAACGACAACGGTTGGGAGCGAGTCATCGTGTTTGCCAACCGCAAGGACGAAGTACGCCGCATCGAAGAACGCCTGGTGCGTGACGGCATCAACGCCGCGCAACTCTCCGGTGATGTGCCGCAGCACAAGCGCATCAAGACTCTGGAAGGTTTCCGCGAAGGCAAGATCCGCGTGCTGGTAGCCACCGATGTCGCCGGTCGCGGCATCCACATCGACGGCATCAGCCACGTGATCAACTTCACCCTGCCGGAAGTCCCGGACGATTACGTGCACCGCATTGGCCGTACCGGTCGTGCTGGCGCCGATGGCGTGTCGATCAGCTTTGCCGGCGAGGACGACTCTTACCAGTTGCCGTCGATCGAAGAAAAGCTTGGTCGCAAGATCAGCTGTGAAACCCCGCCGACGCATCTGCTGCGTGCGGTTGAGCGCAAGCGTCCGCAGTAAGCGCCACGAAATGAAAAAGCGCAGCCGGCAACGGACTGCGCTTTTTTTATGCCCGATGGTTGCTCGCCAGAACTAAAAGTCCATAATGGAAAAATAAGTTTAGTTTCGGAGCGCGAAATGTCCAGTACGCCCTATGTGATCGATCAAGCCCAGGCCCATGAGCTATTGGCGCGTATCGATGTTCCGCAAATCCTGCACAAGCTGTTCCGCGATCTGGCGGCCGGAAACGCCGTGCAGCCGGCGCAGCAATGGGTCGAGTTTCCGCAGGGTGCCGGCGACTTCATCAACTACTTGGGTGTACTGGCCGAGGACGGCGTGTACGGAGTGAAGACTTCGCCGTACATCGTCCGTGAGCAGGGAGCGCTGGTGACGGCATGGACCCTGCTGATGTCGATGAAAACCGGCCAGCCGCTGCTGCTCTGTGATGCCGGCGAACTGACCACCGCGCGCACCGCCGCGACCACGGCCGTGGCGGTCGACGCCCTCGCCCCGTTGAATGCCCAGCGACTGGCGATCATCGGCAGCGGCAAGGTTGCTCAAGCGCATCTGCATTACGCCAAAGCGCTGCGCGACTGGAAGAGCATCAGCCTGTATTCGCCGTCGCTGCTGGAAGATGCGCAAACACAGGCCGAGTTGAAGTGCATTGTGCCGTCAGTGAAGATTGCCGACAGCCTTGAGACCGTCACCGCCGATGCGGATGTGATCATGCTCTGCACCTCGTCGGCCGGGCCGGTGATTGATCCTGCAACGTTAAGCAAACCGGCGCTGATCACCTCGATCAGCACCAACGCCCCCCGCGCCCATGAAGTACCGCCGCAAAGTCTCAACGACATGCAGGTGTTCTGCGACTATCGTCTGACCACGCCGGGTTCGGCAGGTGAGATGCTGATTGCCGCCGAACAGCATGGCTGGAACAAGGATTCGATTGTCGGCGACCTCGCCGACTTGCTCAGCGAAAAAGTGCCGCGCCCGGGTTACGACCGTCACGTGTTCTTCCGTTCAATCGGCTTGGGCCTGGAAGACATTGCCCTCGCCAATGCGGTTTATCACTTAACCCACTAACGCCAAAAATCCCCTGTGGGAGCGAGCCTGCTCGCGAATGCGGTCTGACATTCAGCGAAGATGTCGACTGATACACCGCTTTCGCGAGCAGGCTCGCTCCCACAAGGGACTAGCGAACGCCTTGATATTGCGTACCCACTGGAGACCTACATGAACCACGCAGATTTCATCATCATCGGCGGCGGGATTGCCGGCGCTTCCACCGGGTTCTGGCTGGCGCCGCACGGCAAAGTGATCGTGCTCGAGCGTGAAACCCATCCCGGCTATCACTCCACCGGTCGCTCCGCCGCGCTGTACACCGCCGCCTACGGCACCGCACAGGTCCGCGCACTGACTCAGGCGAGCCGCGCGTTTTTCGACAGTCCTCCGAGCGGCTTTTGCGAGCACCCGCTGCTGACCCCGCGCGGCGAAATGACCGTCGACTTCATCGGTGATCCCGCCGAACTGAACAACCAATACCTCAGCGCCAAAGCCACCGTGCCGCAGATGCAACTGCTCAGCGCCGACGAAGCCTGCGCGCGTCTGCCGATCCTGCGCCGGGAAAAAGTCCACGGCGCGATCTACGATCCATCGGCCTGCGACATCGACACCGACGCGCTGCATCAAGGCTACCTGCGCGGCATCCGGCGCAACCACGGCGAAGTGCGCACCGATTGCGAAGTGCTCGGCTTGAGCCGCGATGCCGATGGCCTGTGGATCGTGCAGACCAACGGCGAGACATTCACCGCACCGGTGCTTATCAATGCCGCCGGTGCCTGGGCCGACAAGATCGCTGCCCTGGCCGGTGCGCAGCCGCTGGGTCTGCAAGCGAAACGCCGCGCCGCATTTATCTTTGCCGGCCCGGAAGGCGTTGACACTCATCATTGGCCAATGCTGGTCAGCCTCGACGAATCCTTCTACATGAAGCCCGACGCCGGCATGTTCCTCGGCTCGCCGGCCAACGCCGATCCGGTCGAACCGCACGATGTGCAGCCGGAAGAACTCGACATCGCCATGGGCATTTATCAGATCGAAGAGGCCACCACGCTGACCATCCGCCGTCCGACCCGCACCTGGGCCGGTCTGCGCAGTTTCGTTGCCGACGGTGATTTGCTCAGCGGCTTTGATCCGCAGGTGCCAGGGCTGTTCTGGGTCGCCGCGCAGGGCGGCTACGGCATTCAGACGTCGCCGGCGATGGGCCAGGCCAGTGCGGCGCTGGTGCGCGGCGAGCCATTCCCCGAGCACCTGCATCAATTCGGTCTGGACAGCGCCATGCTCTCCCCGGCCCGACTGGTTTGATCGCATCGACTCGTCGAAAAGATTGCGGCACACTCGCAGCGCCCCGGCACAAGGGGCGCTGACGCTGCCTGGAGCTCCACTGTCATGACTGCCCCCGAATTCGACCCGGCGCTGGATAACTTCCGCGCCATCGCCGACGCCATTGCCACGCTGTTCTTCCCCCACGCCGAGGTGGTGCTGCACGACCTGCGCACGCAGAAGGTCGACTACATCGCCAACAACCTGTCCAAGCGCGAGATCGGCGACGACTCGTCACTGGAAGACATGCTCAGCGAGGATGTCAGCGACAGGAACATCGGCCCGTACGAAAAGCTCAACTGGGACGGTCAGAAAATTCGCAGCCTGAGCACCGTGCTGCGTGACAGCGAAAGTCGGCCGCTGGCGGTGCTGTGCATCAATCTGAATATTTCCCTGTTCGAGAACGCCAAAGCGGCGCTGGACCTGTTTCTCTCGCCGAGCAAGCTGATTCCGCAGCCGGACTCGCTGTTCCGTGATGACTGGCAGGAACGCATCAACACCTTCCTCCACGCCTGGTTGCGCGAGCGGCAGTTGAGCCTGAACCTGCTGACCCGCGATCACAAACGCGAACTGGTGCTGGCGCTGCACGCCGAGGGCGCGTTCAAGGGCAAGAGCGCCTCGAACTACGTGGCCAATGTGCTGAACATGGGGCGGGCGACGGTGTACAAACATTTGAAGGAATTGAAGGGCTGAAGATTTGCATCGCTAGCGCTGGCCTCTTCGCGAGCAGGCTCGCTCCCACATTTGGAATGCGTTACCCCTGTGGGAGCGAGCCTGCTCGCGAAAGCGCTTGATCAATCGCCGTAGATATCGGTCTTGAAATACTTCTCGGAAATCTTCTGATACTCGCCATTCGCGCGAATTCCGTCGATGGCGCTGTTCAACTGGCTGACCAGTTCACCGTTGCCCTTGCGCACGGCAATACCCGCACCTTCGCCGACGTACTTCGGATCCTTCAGCTCCGGCCCGACAAACTCATAACCCTTGCCACGCGGCATCGACAGAAAGTCATTGAGCGGGATGGTGTCGGCGAAAATCGCATCGAGGCGCCCCGCCGCCAGGTCCATGTAGATTTCTTCGTTGTTGCTGTAGCGCTTGACGTTGATGCCCTTGGGTTCGAACACCTCGGTGGCATAACGATCGGTGGTGGTCGCGCGCTGCACGCCGACGTTCTTACCTTTGAGGCTGGCGTACTGATCATCCACCGTCGCGCCTTCCTTCATGACCAGACGCGAAGAAGTGAAATAGTACTTGTGGCTGAAATCCACCGACTTCTTGCGATCTTCGTTGATGGTCATCGACGACAGCGCCATGTCGATCTTCTTCACTTTCAGCGAAGGAATCAGCCCGTCGAACTCACCTTCAACCCACACGCACTTGACCTTCATCTGCGCACACAGGGCATTGCCGATGTCGTAGTCGAAACCGACGATTTCACCTTTATCGGTTTTCGAAGCGAACGGCGGATAGGCCGCTTCGATGCCGATACGCAGGGTTTTCTCGGCGGCGAAGACGCTGGAGCAGGCCAGCAGACTGAGAGCCAGACCGGTGATGAGGGGAAGTTTCTTCATGTTCGTTCTCTCGCGGGTTGTTGTTGGTTTGGCGAAGAAGAGCAGCTACAAGCGGCAAGCTGATAGCTGCAAGACAGAAGCTTTTTTGTACTTGGAAATCCATACTGGACTCTCAGGTACAAATCGTCAATCGGGTAGAGAGGGAAGGATTTTCGGTGTCACAGATGACGCCTTCGCGAGCAGGCTCGCTCCCACAGGGGAACGCTTTCCAATTGTGGGAGCGAGCCTGCTCGCGAAGACTGACCGGAGGGCGCTACAGAAACTACTTCTTCCAGCGATCCGCAGCCGCATGATCACTGTCACGCCCTTCGACCCAACGCGGGCCGTCACTGGTGTTTTCTTTTTTCCAGAACGGCGCGCGGGTTTTCAGGTAGTCCATGACGAAGGCGCAGGCGTCGAACGCGGCCTGGCGATGGGCGCTGGCGGCACCGACGAATACGATCGGCTCGCCCGGCTCCAGCGCGCCGATGCGGTGCAGCACTTCCAGTTTCAACAGCGGCCAGCGCTGCTCGGCTTCGACGGCGATCTTGCCGAGGGCTTTTTCGGTCATGCCCGGATAGTGCTCAAGGAACATCCCGGCCACGTCGAGCCCGTCGTTGAAGTCGCGCACGTAACCGACAAAGCTCACCACCGCGCCCACACCGACATTGGCCGCGTGCATCGCATTGACTTCAGCGCCCGGATCGAACGGCGTGGCCTGCACGCGAATCGCCATGCTCAGCCTCCGGTCACGGTGGGGAAAAACGCCACTTCATCACCATCGACAACTGGCTCGTCGAGCTGGCAGAGGTCTTCGTTGCGTGCGCACATCAGGTTCTGCTCGCTCAGCACTTCGGCGCCATCACGTTCTGCCAACAGTGCCCGAACGTCATCGACGGTGGCGAAATCGCCTTCAACCGCAACCGAATCCACGCCCAGCGCTTCACGGTAGCGGGCAAAAAATTTCACGGTCAGTTTCATGGCTGCTCCGCCTGGAAGTGGCCGCTCTTGCCGCCGACTTTCTCCAGCAGACGCACGCTTTCGATGGTCATGCCCCGGTCGACGGCTTTGCACATGTCGTAAATGGTCAGGGCGGCGACGCTGGCGGCGGTCAGCGCTTCCATCTCGACGCCGGTCTGCCCGGACAGCTTGCAGCGGGCGACGATACGCACGCTGTCATCGCCTTCGGCGCTGAGTTCGACTTTGACGCCGGTGAGCATCAGCGGGTGGCACAGGGGAATCAGATCGCTGGTCTTCTTCGCCGCCTGAATTCCGGCAATGCGCGCCACGGCGAACACATCACCCTTGGGATGACCGCCGCTGACGATCATCTGCAAGGTTGCGGGGAGCATGCGCACCAGCGCTTGAGCGGTCGCTTCACGGAACGTCACGGCTTTTTCAGTGACGTCGACCATGTTGGCGCGACCTTGGGAATCGAGATGAGTCAGCACGGGATTACTCCTGATCAGGAGCGTGGATTGTAAACCTGTGGGTCAGATATCCGCATCACTGATTATGAAATCACCGTTGCCCCCTGTGGGAGCGAGCCTGCTCGCGAAAGCGGATTCAGATTCACTATAGATGTCGACTGATACACCGCATTCGCGAGCAGGCTCGCTCCCACAGGAGATATGCATTTATCCATAAAAAAACCGGGCGGCTTTAAGGGCCGCCCGGTTCTGGGTGAAAGGTTACAGATGCGATTCGGCGTATTCGGCCAGGATCGAGCGAGGCACCCCTTGCAGGGTGATGTGCACACCGTTGGGGAAGTCCTTGAAACGTTCGGTCAGGTAGGTCAGCCCGGAGCTGGTCGCGGACAGGTAAGGGGTGTCGATCTGCGCCAGGTTGCCCAGGCACACCACTTTGGAACCGGCGCCGGCACGGGTGATGATGGTTTTCATCTGGTGCGGCGTGAGGTTCTGGCATTCGTCGATCAGGATCAGGCTCTGCTGGAAGCTGCGACCGCGAATGTAGTTGAGCGATTTGAACTGCAACGGCACTTTGCTGAGGATGTAGTCGACGCTGCCATGGGTGTTTTCGTCATCCATGTGCAAGGCTTCGAGGTTGTCGGTGATGGCGCCCAGCCAAGGCTCCATTTTTTCCGCTTCGGTGCCGGGCAGGAAGCCGATTTCCTGGTCCAGACCCTGCACGCTGCGGGTGGCGATGATGCGGCGATAACGTTTGCTGACCATGGTCTGCTCGATGGCAGCGGCCAGCGCCAGAATGGTTTTACCGGAACCGGCGGCGCCGGACAGGTTGACCAGATGAATGTCCGGGTCAAGCAACGCGTACAGCGCCAGACTCTGATAGATGTCGCGCGGCTTCAGGCCCCAGGCCTCCTGATGCAGCAGTGGCTCCTGGTGCAGGTCGAGGATCAGCAGGCGGTCTTCCTGGATTTCCTTGATCCAGCCGACAAAGCCCTGCTCGTCGATGATGAACTCGTTGATGTGCACGGCCGGCAGGTTGTCGATCAGTTGTACCTGATGCCAGGTGCGGCCGTGGTCCTGACGGGTTTCGACCTTGCTCACGCGGTCCCAGAAGGAGCCGGTCATGTTGTGGTAGCCGTTGGGCAGCAGGGACACGTCATCGACCAATTGGTCGGTGCTGTAGTCCTCGGCGTCGATCCCACAGGCGCGCGCCTTGAGGCGCATGTTGATGTCTTTGGTGACCAGCACCACCGGTTTTTGCGGATCGCGGGTATGCAGATCAATCAGTTGGTTGATGATTTTGTTGTCGTTCAGATGTTCGGGCAGAATCAGGTTCGACTCGGCCTGCTTGCTCATCAGAATTGACAGCAAGCCCTTCGGCCCGCCCTTGCCACGCTGGATCGGCACGCCCAGTTCAACGTCTTCAGGGGACGCATCGCCCAGGGTCTTGTCGATCAGGCGGATCGCCTGGCGGCATTCGGCGGCCACGCTGTGATGGCCGCTCTTGAGCTTGTCCAGCTCTTCCAGCACGGTCATCGGGATGGCGACGTGGTGTTCTTCGAAATTCAGCAGGGCATTTGGATCGTGAATCAATACGTTGGTATCGAGTACATACAGGATTGGCTGGTTGGAGGAAGGGCTGCGTCCGTGATCATCCATACTCGGTCACCTTTGTGGGAGCCATTCGACGCAATACCGTGACAGTGCTGCGCCTCGAGGTGACTGCCGAATTCATCCACGAGGGCCTGGATGAACTGCACACAATAGGAGTCTGGGAAGACGCCACCTGTGTCGCAGGTTTCGGCGGTCTGTCTTCGTAATACTCCAAAACCGATGACATAAAAAAGCACTTTGACGGTTTTTTTAAGTTTATTTTGCAGAGTGACGAAAAGCCCTTGGCGGACTCCCCGTACCCCGCTAAAGTCGGAAGTCCGCCTGCATCGAATTCCTCCTGAAAATTACCCCAAGCCCAATGTTTCCGGGCTTTTTGTCGTTTCTCAACGAAACGCGTCCTGACAGTCTTCCCAGCCGATACCGCTCTGCGCAGTCTGGGTGATCAGCCACGGCAGGGACGTCTTCACCGCATCCTGTTTCATGTTGAAATTGATCACCCCGTGCCGCCACAGCAGCATCAGGGTCAGCACCCGCTGCGCGCTCGCCGGGCCTTTGAGTTTGCCGGCACCGTCCTGGGCATCGATGTCCCACAGCCCCACTTGCAGGCCCTGGCTGTTGAAGAAACCTTGTGCGTCACTGCGGCGCTGACCATCCGGCGGACGGAACAGCGGCACGTAGTTTTCCGGCAGTTTGTTCTTCACCAGATCGGCGCTGCGCCGCACCGAATCCTGCCAGTCCTGCCAATGGCTGTGAGAGCGGAACTCCCAGCCCTGCACGCCAACGCACTGCCGGGAAAAACTCGCCTGCAGACTGCTGACCGAACGCCCTGCGAGTCGCGCCTGAATATCCTTGCCCAGTACAAAGAACGTTGCGCTCAGATTCGATTTTCGCAGGTACTCGGTCAGCCAGTCGGTGTTGTCCGGTTGCACGTTGGCGGCGCTGTCGAACGTCAGCAGAAACAGCCGGTCGTGCATGTCGTCGCCGTTGCGCTCGTAGTCGCCGAAACGATCGAATTCGTTACTGGTTTGCGGTGACAGCGCGGCCTTGCGCATCAGCTCGTCGAGGTACTGCAAATGGAAGATCCGGCTCGGCTCGGCCCATTTGGTGTAATAGCTGTCGTCGCTGACGACGAACTTGGCCGCCTGCTCGCGCAGGGTCGGCAGGTCTTCGACGAGGAAGCAGAACGAGGCGTCCTGATCGCAGCTTTGCTGGGCGTGGTTGTAGTTGGCGAGCAAGCGCTGCCAGAGGCGCTGGCGCAGCTGATTGACCGCATCGATATTGACCGTGCGCAGGCCCAGGCGCTGGGCCAGTGCCGCCTCGTCGATGGACTCGGTGCCGAGCAGGCCGCGAGCGAACATGAGGATTTCCGCCCGCGACGCGACGTCGAACAGGGTCGGGTTGCTGAGCTGCTCCGGCCAGGTCGTGCGATCCAGCGTTGCCGCATCGCCGGGCGCCGCCATGGCGCCGAAGCTCAGCAGCCACGCGGTGAATAAAAGAACAATGCGCAAAGGGATGTCTCCATAACAAAACCCGCGCGGCACTATAGCTGATCCTGTCCTATTCCCCTTAGCCACGGATGATCGTTCCCACGCTCTGCGTGGTAACGCCTCCCCGGACGCTCCGCGTCCGACGACTGTGACGCAGAGCGTCACGGGCTGCATTCCCACGCGGAGCGTGGGAACGATCATGTAAATCCGCTTTCGCGAGCAGGCTCGCTCCCACAAGGGGTTTGAGTTAAGCCGTCGATCACCTATGGGCTTGATAGCTGGAGTCAACAAGGACAACCCCCTAGAATCGCCCCCACGATTAAAGGAGACGACTTCATGCTGATGGTGATTTCCCCCGCCAAGACCCTCGACTACGAAACACCGCCGGCGACCCAGCGCTTTACCCAGCCGCAGTACCTCGACCATTCCCAGGAATTGATCCAGCAGTTGCGCGAGCTGAGTCCGGCGCAGATCAGCGAGTTGATGCACGTGTCCGACAAAATCGGTGGCCTCAACGCCGCGCGTTTCGGCAGTTGGACCCCCAACTTCACCCCGGAAAACGCCAAGCAGGCCCTGCTCGCCTTCAAGGGTGATGTGTACACCGGCCTCGACGCGCAGTCCTTCAGCGAGGCGCAATTCGACTACGCGCAAAAGCACTTGCGCATGCTCTCCGGCCTTTATGGCCTGCTGCGGCCGCTGGACCTGATGCAACCCTATCGCCTGGAAATGGGCACCAAACTGGCCAACGGCCGTGGCAAGGATCTGTATGCGTTCTGGGGTACGCGCATCAGCGAGTGGCTGAATGAAGCGCTGGCCGATCAGGGCGATGACGTACTGCTCAATCTTGCATCCAACGAATACTTTTCCGCGGTCAAGCGCAGCGCGTTGAAGGCGCGGATCATCAACACCGAGTTCAAGGATCAGAAGAACGGCCAGTACAAGATCATCAGTTTCTACGCGAAGAAGGCGCGCGGCCTGATGAGCCGTTTTGTGATTGAGGAACGCATCAACGACCCGTCTCAACTCAAGCAATTCGATGTACAGGGTTATCGCTACAGCGCCGAGCAGTCGAAACCCGACAATCTGGTGTTTTTGCGCGACCACGCCCCGGAATAAAGCATGCCCTTTGCACGACTCTTTTTCTCAAGAGTCGTGCAGTCCGCCCGAAGTCAAAATTCCCCCGCCGCATATCGCCAAATTCATGGCGCCAATAAAACCACACTCTATTTTCTAATTTTAGTTTCACTCGACACTGAAGTTTTTTTTCAGTAGTGGCACCTAAATTTTTTACCCGTAGTGGCACAAAACTATCGGCCCCGGTTTCGCCCCGATAACTAAAGGGCGAAATCGTTAGTGCTATCAATTTGCACCCAGTGCCATCTTCATCAATATTTCAAAAAATTTCGACTGGCACGATGAGCGGGCTGGAACTATGTCCAAATGCATTGCTCATACCACCGGTAACGATTCTCGCCGAGTTTGTACGAGATAACTTACGCAGAGCTGATAGCCATGTAACCAAGTTGTCACAGCAACTTGCCTGAGTGACTAACTAGTCTCAAAACAATCGAAGGACAGGAGATACGCACCATTAATATCCCCTACAAAGGCCAAGGCCGCGCCCCTATAAACGTGCTCGCCTGAGCACCTAACTGCTTGATTTACCGGCCCCCTACCGGACGTCGAGCAGGCTACACGACTGCACTAGAGTCTTCCCGCACGGAAGATCGGCTGCATAACAGGGCAAGTCATAACAACAAGGCCTAGTTGCGCACATCTTGAGTGCACTTATTAGACACTCGGAACTTTGTATGCCTGCACACGGCATTGTGGCGCCTGTAAGCCGCACTTCCGAGTGCACTAGTGACCGCTGAACACCATTAACTCCGGCCTTCTAAGGCCTGATATATACAGAGGTAATTGCGATGCGCATCAGCATATTTGGTTTGGGTTACGTTGGCGCAGTATGTGCCGGTTGCCTGTCTGCACGGGGCCATGACGTAGTTGGCGTCGATGTTGCCAAAGACAAGATCGACATGATTAACGCCGGCAAATCGCCGATTGTAGAACCAGGCCTCGGCGAACTGCTGCAGCAGGGTATCCAGACCGGCCGTCTGCGCGGCACGACCAACTTCGCCGAGGCGATTCGTGATACCGACCTGTCGATGATCTGCGTCGGCACGCCAAGCAAAAAGAACGGCGACCTGGAACTGAACTACATCGAGGCCGTGTGCCGCGAGATCGGTTTTGTCCTGCGTGAAAAAACCACCCGCCACACCATCGTCGTGCGCAGCACCGTGTTGCCAGGCACCGTGGCCAACGTGGTCATCCCGATTCTGGAAGACTGCTCGGGCAAGAAGGCCGGCGTCGATTTCGGCGTTGCGGTCAACCCGGAATTCCTCCGCGAATCCACCGCCATCGCTGACTACGATCAGCCACCGATGACCGTTATCGGCGAGTTCGATACCGCCTCGGGCGACGTTCTGCAATCGCTGTACGAAGAACTCGACGCCCCGATCATCCGCAAGGACATCGCCGTTGCCGAGATGATCAAGTACACCTGCAACGTCTGGCACGCGACCAAAGTGACCTTCGCCAACGAGATCGGCAACATCGCCAAAGCCGTCGGCGTCGATGGTCGTGAAGTGATGGAAGTGGTCTGCCAGGACAAGACCCTGAACCTGTCCCAGTACTACATGCGTCCGGGCTTCGCCTTCGGCGGCTCGTGCCTGCCCAAAGACGTACGTGCGCTGACCTACCGCGCCGGTTCCCTGGACGTCGAAGCACCGCTGCTCAACTCGCTGATGCGCAGTAACGAATCGCAAGTGCAGAACGCTTTCGACATCGTTGAAAGCCATGAAAAACGCAAAGTCGCCCTGCTCGGTCTGAGCTTCAAGGCCGGCACCGACGACCTGCGCGAAAGCCCGCTGGTCGAACTGGCGGAAATGCTGATCGGCAAGGGTTACGACCTGAGCATCTACGACAGCAACGTCGAATACGCCCGTGTCCACGGTGCGAACAAGGACTACATCGAATCGAAGATTCCGCACGTATCGTCCCTGCTCAACTCCGACTTCGACTCGGTGATCGACAACTCCGACGTGATCATCCTCGGCAACCGCGACGAGAAATTCCGTTCGCTGGCCCAGGAAGTGCCGCAGGGCAAGCAAGTCATCGACCTGGTGGGCTTCATGTCCAAGGCCACCAGCGCCGGTAGCCGCACCGAAGGCATTTGCTGGTAAGGCAAGCCTCAAGCTTCAAGCCGCAAGCAAAAGCAACACGCTTGCGGCTTGAAGCCTCCATCACCTTCGGATGACGGTTATGACCAAGCTCAAACATTTTTTTCTGCAATCAGCCGGCTGGCTTTTTTATCTCAGTCTGCTGATGGGCCTGGCCTTGATGCTGCCCACGTCCACATTCGACTCCGAGTCGAAGGACTTCATTTTCCTGATTGGCGCCGTGGGTATCTGGCGCTACTCGATGGGTGCAACGCACTTTGTGCGCGGCATGATTTTTCTCTACATCGTTTACCCGCACCTGCGTCGCAAAGTACGCAAGCTGGGTAAAGCGGCCGATCCGTCGCATGTGTTTCTGATGGTCACCAGCTTTCGTATTGACGCGCTGACAACCGCGCAGGTCTACAGCTCGGTGATCCGCGAAGCCATCGACTGCGAACTGCCGACCACCATTGTCTGCTCGATCGTGGAAATGTCCGACGAGCTGCTGGTCAAGGCGCTGTGGGCACGGATGAATCCGCCGGAGCGGGTCAAGCTCGACTTCGTACGAATTCCCGGCACCGGCAAGCGCGATGGTCTGGCCTTCGGTTTCCGTGCGATCTCCCGTCACCTGCCGGACGACCGTGCCGTGGTGGCCGTGATCGACGGCGACACCGTGCTCGGCGAAGGCGTCGTGCGCAAGACCGTGCCGTGGTTCCAGCTGTTCGGCAATGTCGGCGGCCTGACCACCAACGAGTTCTGCGAAGTGCGCGGCGGTTACATCATGAGCGAATGGCACAAGCTGCGTTTCGCCCAGCGCCACATCAACATGTGCTCGATGGCCCTGTCCAAGCGCGTACTGACCATGACCGGTCGGATGTCGGTGTTCAAAGCCTCCGTGGTGACCAATCCGGAGTTCATCGCCGACGTTGAAAGCGACTCGCTGCAACACTGGCGCCTGGGCCGCTTCAAGTTCCTGACCGGTGACGACAAGTCGAGCTGGTTCAGCCTGATGCGCCTGGGTTACGACACCTTCTACGTGCCGGATGCCGCGATCAACACCGTTGAACATCCGCCGGAAAAGAGCTTCATCAAGGCCAGCCGCAAGCTGATGTTCCGCTGGTACGGCAACAACCTGCGCCAGAACTCGCGCGCACTGGGCCTGGGTATCCGCCGCCTCGGCGCGTTCACCTCGGTGGTGCTGTTCGACCAGCGCGTGTCGATGTGGACCTCGCTGCTCGGCCTGACCGTCGCACTGATCGCCAGCTTCAAGTACGGCACCGCGTTCATCCTCGTGTACCTGCTGTGGATCGGTATCACCCGCCTGATCCTGACGCTGTTGCTGTCGTGTTCCGGTCACCGCATCGGCCCTGCTTACCCGGCGATTCTGTATTACAACCAGATCGTTGGCGCCCTGGTGAAGATCTACGTGTTCTTCCGCCTCGACCAACAATCCTGGACTCGCCAGCCCACATCCCTGACCCGTGATCTCGCCAGCTTTCAACGTTGGTTCAACACCTGGTCGTCTCGGACCATGACCTTCTCCGCCGGCAGCATTTTTGTCGCCGTGCTGCTGATGATGGTCTGACCCGCTCCTATTGAATTAACAAGGAAATCGCCCCTATGAATACCGCCGTCAACGTCAACGTAGTGCATGAATCCGAAGCCCAGCGCCAGCACGCTCGCGTGAAAATCCCGGCCAAGCTGCGTTTCTTCGGCCCTGACCGGACTCCGCTCGAAGCGCGGGTCCTCGATCTGTCGGCTGGCGGTCTGGCGTTCAACGCCGGGCAGATGCCACTGACCATCGGCGAGGTGTACAAGGCGCGTCTGCAATTTGTCATCGACAACCTCGGCCTGGCCATGGACGTTGAACTGCAGGTGCGTTCCTTTGACCGCGCCACCGGCCGCGCCGGCTGCCAGTTCCAGAACCTCGAGCCGCAGGACATTTCCACCCTGCGCCACCTGATCACTTCGCACCTGGCCGGCGACATCGTCAGCATCGGCGAAGTGCTGGCGACCCTGCAGCGCGACAACTTCACCAAGGCGCGCAAGAACAAGACCAACGACACCGGCATGACCCCGTTCGGCCGCCTGAAAGCCGTGACCTTCAGCGCCGGTATTTTCGCTGTTGGTCTGGTCGCCGCCGGTTTCATCTTCAAGTCGGTGTACGGCATGTACTTCGTCAGCCACGCCCAGGCCGGTCTGGTCAGCGTGCCGGGGATGAACATCACCATGCCGCGCGACGGCACCGTACAGAGCCTGGTCAAGTCCGACGGCGTTGCCGCCAAAGGCGCACCGCTGGCGACCTTCAGCACCAGCATGCTCGACGTGCTCAAGGGCCATCTGGCCGAAGACCAACTGGCCCCGGCCAAGGTTGAAGAACTGTTCGGCAAGCAAATGACCGGCACCCTGACTTCGCCGTGCGACTGCACCGTGGCCCAGCAACTGGTGGCTGACGGGCAGTACGCGAGCAAGGGCGACGTGATCTTCCAGTTGGTGCCGCGCAACACCCAGGCCAACGTTGAAGCACGCTTCTCCTATCGCCAGTTCGGCGACGTGCGTCCAGGCACTCCGGTGAGCTTCCAGATCGCCGGCGAAGACAAGACCCGCACCGGCAAGATCGTCAGCAGCACGAGCCTGAAGAGCGCCGACCTGTCCTCCGACATTCGCGTACAGATCCAGCCTGACGAGCCGCTCGACAGCAGCCTCGCCGGCCGCCCGGTTGAAGTGAACAGCGACCGTGGCCCGAACCTGAACTGGCTGATCGACAAAGCCATGGCTGCCGGTCTTTAAGTCGAGGACATGCCTGTGACTACGCATAACTTGAACACACCGCCGACCCTGTGGGAGCGAGCCTGCTCGCGAAAGGGCCAGCGCGGTTTGTCTGAAGTACCGAGTCGACTGCTTCGCGAGCAGGCTCGCTCCCACATGGGATTGATGGTGTGCTCGCTGGCACTGGCAGTTTCTATGGCCGGTTGCGCCGGGCTGCCCGATCAGCGTCTGGCCAACGAAGCGCTCAAGCGTGGCGACACCGCCACCGCTGCGCAGAACTACCAGCAACTGGCCGATCTGGGTTACAGCGAGGCGCAAGTCGGCCTGGCCGATATCCAGGTCGACAGCCGTGACCCGGCGCAGATGAAACAGGCCGAGGCGACTTACCGCGCAGCGGCCAGCGTGTCGCCGCGTGCCCAGGCACGTCTCGGTCGTTTGCTGGTGGCCAAGCCGGGCTCCACCGAAGCCGAGCACCACGAAGCCGAAACCCTGCTGAAAAAAGCCGCCGCCAATGGCGAAGGCAACACGTTGATCCCGCTGGCGATGCTGTACCTGCAATACCCGCACAGCTTCCCCAACATCAACGCGCAGCAGCAGATCGATCAGTGGCGCAAGTCGGGCTACCCGGAAGCGGGTCTGGCGCAGGTGCTGCTGTATCGCACCCAAGGCACTTACGACCAGCATCTGGATGACGTGGAAAAGATCTGCAAGGCCGCGCTCAATACCACCGACATCTGCTACGTCGAACTGGCCACCGTCTACCAGAAACGTGGCCAGGCGGACCAACAGGCCGAGCTGATCAAGCAGATGCAGGCCGGTTACAGCCGTGGCACCGTCACCGCGCAGCGTGTCGACTCCGTAGCCCGCGTGCTGGCCGATTCGACCCTGGGCAAGACTGACGAAAAAACCGCGCAGGCGCTGCTCGAGCCGATCGCTCCGGGCTACCCGGCATCGTGGGTCACCCTCGCCCAACTGCTTTACGACTTCCCCGAACTGGGCGACGTCGACCAGATGATGAAGTACCTGGACAACGGTCGCGCCGCCGACCAGCCGCGCGCCGAACTGCTGCTGGGCAAGGTCTACTACGAAGGCAAAATGGTCCCGGCCGATGCGAAAGTCGCCGAGGAACACTTCCAGAAAGCCGTTGGCCGCGAAGTCGCCGCCGACTACTACCTCGGCCAGATCTACCGTCGTGGCTACCTGGGCAAGGTCTATCCGCAGAAGGCTCTGGACCACCTGCTGACCGCTGCGCGCAACGGCCAGAACAGTGCCGACTTCGCCATCGCCCAGTTGTTTTCCCAAGGCAAGGGTACCAAGCCCGACCCGCTGAACGCCTACGTATTCAGCCAACTGGCCAAGGCGCAGAACACCCCGCAAGCCGATGAACTGGCAGCGACACTCGAGGCGCAATTGCCGCCCGAGCGCCTGCCCGAAGCCCGCCGCCTGTTGCAACAGGAACAGGCCAGCCGTGGCGCCCTGAACTCGAACACGCTGCAACTGCACGCCCTGCAAGAAGAAGACGGCGAGGAAAAACTATGAAGCTGAACCCATTCGTGAAGGCCGGTATTGGCCTCACCTTCGCGCTGCTCTGGTCTTGCCCGACACTGGCTGCGATGACTGAAACCAAGAATTTCGGTCTGGAAGTGAAACTCACCGGCCAGTCCGAAGACGACCGTGACCTCGGCACTGCCGGCGGCGGTGACGTCAATGGCGTGGGCCTCGACCTGCGTCCCTGGATCTACGGCGAAAGCGGCGCGTGGAGCGCCTACGCGATGGGTCAGGCAGTGACCTCGACCGACATCATCGAGACCGACACCCTGCAACAATCGGACGGTGAACAAGCCACCGACAACAGTGATCGCAAAACCAAGAAGAACTACCTGGCGATGCGCGAGTTCTGGGTCGGCTACAGCGGCCTCACCCCGTACCCGGGCGAGATGCTCAAGTTCGGTCGCCAGCGTCTGCGCAATGACGACGGCCAATGGCGCGACACCAACATCGAAGCGCTGAACTGGACCTTCGACACCACCCTGCTGCGCGCCAATGCCGGTGTTGCCGAGCGTTTCAGCGAATACCGCACCGACTTGAAAGAGCTGGCGCCGAAAGACAAGGATCGCCTGCACGCCTACGCCGACGCTGCTTACCAGTGGACACCGGGCCAGTGGGTCGGCATTCGCGGCCACCACACTCACGATGACGGCAAACTCGATTACGCCGAGCCGGGCGTCCCGCGCGACTCGCTGGACAAGACCGAGAACGGCGACATCAGCTGGATCGGCCTGACCGCTGACAGCGACGCCTACAACTGGCGCAACACCAACACCGTCAACTACTGGGGCAGCATCACCGGCATGAGCGGCGACCGCGACACGGTCAACGCGCTGAACGCCGACGGCACGCGCCCGACACAAGCCAAGCGCAGCGATGACATCAGCGGCTGGGCAGCCGATGTCGGCGTGCGTCTGCGCCTCGATCCGCAGTGGCAAGTCGGCGGTGCCTACGCCCGCGCCAGTGCCGATTACGAACAGAACGGTCTGGAGAGCAACCGCTCCAACTACACCGGTACCCGCTCGCGCGTGCACCGTTTCGGCGAAGCGTTCCGTGGCGAAATGAACAACATGCAGACCGCCACCCTGTTCGGTTCGTGGATGGTCAACGACGAGTACGACGCCAGCCTGATCTATCACAAGTTCTGGCGTGTCGACGGCAACAAGCCGGTCGGCAGCAACGGCATCAATGCGGTGGAAAACAACACCGACGACGTCACCGGCGCGATCCTCTCCAGCACATCCTTGCCGCTTGAAGATGGCAACAAGGACCTGGGTCAGGAAATGGACCTGGTCGTCACCAAGTACTTCAAGCAAGGCCTGTTGCCGGCGGCGTTGAGCCAGTCGATCGACGAGCCTTCGGCACTGGTGCGTTTCCGTGGCGGTGTGTTCAAACCGGGCGATGCCTACGGCAGCCAGGTTGATTCCTACATGCACCGCGCATTCATTGACGTGATCTGGCGCTTCTGATGCAAACCGCCAAGGGAGTGCCCGACATGATCAGCACCAGAACAGGCTCACTCAGCCTGCTGGCCGGCGCGATGCTGCTGGCCAGCGCCGGCGCCTTCGCCAATGTTGAACCGGCGAAACCTGCGACCGTGGCCAAAGAACTGCAACAGGCCAAGACCTACACCGTCAGCAGCGCGCCGACCGACGCACTGAAACTGGCCAAGCCGACACTGCCCGACCTCTCCGGCTTCACCGCCGAAGCCGCTGCCGCGAAGATCGTGCGCAGCAAACCGGGCAAGATCAGTGTGCGCCGGATGATGCAGGAAAACGCCCTGAAGGACTTCATCGGCGGCGATAACAAGATGGCCGAATGGGTGGTGCGTCAGCACGGCATCCCGCAGGCGATCTTCATCGACGACGGCTACATGAACCTCAAGGATCTGGCGAAAAAACTGCCCAAGCAGTATTTCAGCGAGACGTCCCCGGGCGTGTATCTGGCCAAATTGCCGATCGTCGTCGGCGAGAAAGGCATCCTCGAAATCGACGGTCAGACCCAGGAACTGCGCCTGTCCCAAGAGGCCGGTTCGTTCCTGGTCAACGACGGCAAACTGTTCGTGCGTGACACCAAAGTCACCGGCTGGCGCGAGAAGGACAACGGCCCGGCGACCTTCCGTTCGCCGAAGGAATTCCGTCCGTTCCTGCTCTCCTGGGGCGGCACCGAGACCTACATCGTCAACAGCAAGATGGCCAGCTTCGGTTACGCCAACAGTAAGTCGTACGGGGTGAGTATTTCCCAGTACACGCCGAACATGGCCAAAGTCCTCAAGCGCCCGGAACCGACCGGCTGGATCGTCGGCTCCGAGTTCTCGGACATGTGGTACGGCTTCTACTGCTACGAAACCAGCGACTTTGTGGTCAAGGGCAACACCTACAAAGACAACATCGTCTACGGCATCGACCCGCATGACCGCTCGCACCGTCTGATCATTGCCGAGAACACCGTTCATGGCACGAAGAAGAAGCACGGGATCATCATTTCCCGTGAGGTCAACGACAGCTTCATCTTCAACAACAAGAGTTTCGACAACAAGTTGTCGGGCCTGGTGATCGACCGTAACAGCGTCAACAACATCATTGCCTACAACGAGATCTACAAGAACCACACCGACGGCATCACGCTCTACGAGTCTGCCGACAACCTGCTGTGGGGCAACAAGGTCATCAGCAATACCCGTCACGGCATTCGTATTCGTAACAGCGTGAACATCCGCCTCTACGAAAACGTTGCCATGACCAACGGCCTGACCGGTATCTACGGCCACATCAAGGACCTGACCGACACCGACCGTGACATCAAGCTCGACCCGTTCGACGCGCAGGTCTCGCTGATCGTCGTCGGCGGCGAGCTGGCGGCCAATGGCAGCGGTCCGCTGTCGATCGACTCGCCGCTGAGTGTCGAGCTGTATCGCGTGTCGATGCTGGCGCCGACCAAGTCCAGCGGGATCAGCTTCAACGGCATCCTCGGCGAGCGCCAGGATGAAATTCTCGATCTGTTGGTGCGCCAGCAGAAAGCCGTGCTGATCGACCCTGTCGAACGCCAGACCGAATTGCAGGACTGAGGATAATTTTTATGCACCCACACATGATCAAACTGCTCAGCCTCTCGGCCCTGACTCTCGGCATTCTCGCTGCCGGCAACGCCCGCGCCGACGCTGAAGGCGCAAGCGTCACGCCACCGAAGTTCACCGCCGAGCCGTGCTGCAACCTGTGCCCGGCGGCCCATGACGCGAAGAACTACACCACGCGTTATCAGCAGAACTTCACCACCCTGGTACAGGCTCAGGGCGACTGGCTGTTCCGTACCCAGGAAGACCTGCGCACCGAGTTCAACACCACGCCGGCCGGCTACAAGCGCCTGCAGCAGTTGCACGATGCGTTCAAGAGCAAAGGCGTCGAGCTGGTGATCGTTTACCAGCCGACCCGTGGCCTGGTGAACCGCAACAAGCTCAACCCGCAGGAAAAAGCCGCGTTCGATTACGAAAAAGCGCTGGGCAACTACAAGACCATGCTCGGCCGTTTCGCCAAGATGGGCTACGTGGTGCCGGACCTGTCGCCACTGACCAACGAATCGCTGTCGGACACCCTGCCCGCCCACGATTTCTACTTCCGTGGCGACCAGCACTGGACACCTTACGGTGCCCAGCGCACGGCAAAAATCGTCGCCGAAAAGGTCAAGCAGATCCCGGCCTTCGCCGACATTCCCAAGCGTGAATTCGAGACCAAGCGCTCCGGGCGCATGGGCAAGACCGGCACTCTGCACAACATGGCCGGGCAACTGTGCGGCACCAGCTATGCGATCCAGTACATGGACCAGTTCACCACCGAGCCGAAAGGCGAGGCAGGCGACGGCGATCTGTTCGGCGATTCCGGCAATCCGCAGATCACCCTGGTCGGTACGTCGCACAGCGGCAAGAACTACAACTTCGCCGGCTTCCTCGAAGAAGCCATCGGCGCCGACATCCTCAACGTGGCCTTCCCCGGCGGCGGTTTCGAAGGTTCGATGCTGCAGTACCTGGGCAGCGAAGAATTCCAAAAGACCCCGCCGAAGATTCTCATCTGGGAATTCTCGCCGCTGTATCGCCTCGACCAGGAAACCATCTATCGCCAGATGATGGCGCTGCTGGATAACGGTTGCGAAGGCAAGGACGCGCAGATGTCCGCCAGCGCCACGCTGAAGCCGGGCAGCAAGCAAGAACTGCTGGTCAACAGCAAGAACCTGAACCTGCAGAACGCCAACCATCAGGTTGATATCCGCTTCGCCGACACCTCGGTGAAAACCCTGCAAGCCACCCTCTGGTACATGAACGGTCGCCACGAGGACATCAAGATCGAGAAACCGGAAACCTCCGACACCGACGGTCGTTTCGCCTTTGAGCTGCGCACGGACGAAGACTGGGCCTCGCAAAACCTGCTGGCAGTCGAAGTCCAGGGTCCTGAAGCCGGACCTGGCGCCGCGCCACAAAAAGTCGAAGCGAAAATCTGCAAACGCAACGTATTCCCGGGCGTCGGTCAACAGACCGCGCAGCTCGGGCAATGAGGTCTGCTATGCGAAATCCGAAACTGAAAAATCTGTTGGCACCGACACTCCTGAGCCTGGCGATGTTCGCCGGGGCAACTCAGGCCGCCGCGCCATTGCGTCCACCGCAGGGCTACTTCGCCCCGGTGGATAAATTCAAGACCGGCGACAAGAGCGACGGCTGCGACGCGATGCCGGCGCCATACACCGGTCCGCTGCAATTTCGCAGCAAATACGAAGGTTCGGACAAGGCCCGCGCGACGCTGAATGTGCAGTCGGAAAAAGCCTTTCGCGACACCACCAAAGACATCACCACGCTGGAGCGCGGCACCGCCAAGCGCGTCATGCAGTTCATGCGCGACGGTCGCCCGGAGCAGCTCGAATGCACGCTCAACTGGCTGACCGCATGGGCCAAGGCTGACGCGTTGATGTCCAAAGACTTCAACCACACCGGCAAGTCGATGCGCAAATGGGCACTGGGCAGCATGGCCTCGTCGTACATTCGCCTGAAGTTTTCCGACTCGCATCCGCTGGCCCAGCATCAGCAGGAAGCGCAGGTGATCGAAGCCTGGTTCAGCAAAATGGCCGATCAGGTGGTCAGCGACTGGGACAACCTGCCGCTGGAAAAAACCAACAACCACTCGTACTGGGCCGCCTGGTCGGTGATGGCCACCGCCGTCGCCACCAACCGCCGCGACCTGTTCGACTGGGCGGTGAAGGAATACAAGGTCGGCGTCAACCAGGTCGACGCCGACGGATTCCTGCCCAACGAACTCAAGCGCCAGCAACGCGCCCTCGCCTATCACAACTACGCCCTGCCGCCGCTGGCGATGATCGCCAGTTTCGCCCAGGTCAACGGTGTCGATCTGCGTCAGGAAAACAATGGCGCACTGAAGCGTCTGGGTGACCGCGTGTTGGCCGGCGTGAAGGACCCTGACGAGTTCGAAGAAAAGAACGGCAAAAAGCAGGACATGACCGACCTGAAAGAGGACATGAAATTCGCCTGGCTCGAACCGTTCTGCACGCTCTACACCTGTGCGCCGGATGTGATCGAGAAGAAACGCGACATGCAACCGTTCAAGACTTTCCGTCTTGGCGGCGACCTGACCAAGGTCTACGACCCGTCGCATGAAAAGGGCTAAAAGCCCCTCACCCTAACCCTCTCCCGGAGGGAGAGGGGACTGACCGAGGTGGCTGTGCGAGTTACGTCGAAATGAAATACCGAGTCGATCTCCATTTTTGAAAACCATGGAGATCAGGCTCCCTCTCCCTCCGGGAGAGGGCGGGGGGTGAGGGGCGCGGTTTGACGGCCAGCCCAGACCTCAAGCAAACACTGTGTCACCCCTCCACTACCACGGGGGGTTTGGGGGGGCTTTGGCCCTTGACTGTTGGTTCAAACATGGAGAGATCGGGATGGTATTTTCATCCAACGTGTTCCTGTTTCTGTTCTTGCCGATCTTTCTCGGCTTGTACTACCTGAGCGGGCAACGCTATCGCAACCTGCTGCTGCTGATCGCCAGCTATGTGTTCTACGCCTGGTGGCGGGTGGACTTCCTCGCGCTGTTCGCAGCGGTCACGTTGTGGAACTACTGGATCGGCCTGAAAGTCGGTGCCGCTGGCGTCAGAACCAAACCGGCGCAGCGCTGGCTGCTGCTCGGCGTGGCCGTCGACCTGTGCATCCTCGGCTACTTCAAGTACGCCAACTTCGGTGTCGACAGCATCAACGAAATCATGACTTCGTTCGGTCTCGAGCCGTTCATCCTCACCCACGTGCTGCTGCCGATCGGTATTTCGTTCTACATCTTCGAATCGATCAGCTACATCATCGACGTGTACCGTGGCGACACTCCGGCCACGCGCAACCTGATCGACTTCGCAGCATTCGTGGCGATCTTCCCGCACCTGATTGCCGGCCCGGTTCTGCGTTTCCGCGACCTCGCCGATCAGTTCAACAACCGCACGCACACCCTCGACAAGTTCTCCGAGGGCTGCACGCGGTTCATGCAGGGTTTCATCAAGAAGGTCTTCATCGCCGACACCCTCGCCGTGGTCGCCGACCATTGCTTCGCCTTGCAAAATCCGACCACGGGTGATGCCTGGCTCGGTGCGCTGGCGTACACCGCGCAGCTGTACTTCGACTTCTCCGGTTACAGCGACATGGCCATCGGTCTGGGCTTGATGATGGGTTTCCGCTTCATGGAAAACTTCAAACAGCCGTACATCAGCCAGTCGATCACCGAGTTCTGGCGCCGCTGGCACATCAGCCTCTCCACCTGGCTGCGTGACTACCTGTACATCACCCTCGGCGGTAACCGTAAAGGCACGCTGATGACCTATCGCAACCTGTTCCTGACCATGCTTCTGGGTGGTCTGTGGCACGGCGCGAATATCACTTACATCATCTGGGGCGCCTGGCACGGCATGTGGCTGGCGATCGAAAAAATGCTCGGCCTGAACACTTCGCCGCGCAGCCTCAACCCGATCCGCTGGGCACTGACCTTCCTGCTGGTGGTGATGGGCTGGGTGATCTTCCGTGCCGAGAACCTGCACGTCGCCGGGCGCATGTACGGTGCAATGTTCAGCTTCGGCGACTGGTCGCTGTCGGAACTCAATCAGGCCAGCCTCACCGGTCTGCAAGTAGCGACTCTGGTGGTGGCTTACGCAACCCTGGCGTTCTTCGGCCTGCGTGATCTGTACACCAATCAGCCGCCAGCCAAGACCAAACCGGAAGTCAACGTCGAGGCCAATGGCCCTGCCACCGCAACGCCGGGATTGATCAAGGCAGCACCTGGGGAAAATCCGGCGAGCATCCACGAACCTGGTTACACCGTTGGCGTCGAAGCCCAGGTGCAACCGGCTTACTGGACCGCTGACTGGTCGCGCTACGTGATGCGCGGGCTGATCCTGCTGCTGTTCATCGCCTCGATTCTCAAACTCTCGGCGCAAAGCTTCTCGCCGTTCCTTTACTTCCAGTTCTGAGGGATCTGACATGACCCGCTCATTACGCATCTTCTACATCGCCCTGTTCCTGGTGACGCTGTTGGTCCTCGGTCTGTGGTCGGTTCGCAGCTTCTTCGGCTTCAGCACCAACGCCGACGCGACGGTGCTCAATGGCCGCTGGACGAAGGCGGTGGAAACCCACTACGACGATGAATTCCCGATCAAGCGTCTGGGCACTAACCTCTGGGCCGCGCTGGATTTCAAACTGTTCAACGAAGGTCGTCCGGGCGTTGTGCTCGGCCGCGACCAGTGGTTGTACAGCGATGAGGAATTCAACCCGATCGTCAACGAACAGCAGAACCTCCAAGGCAACTACGCGCTGGTCGAAGGCGTGCGTCAGACCCTGAAAGAGAAAGGCGTGAAACTGGTGATGGCGATCGTGCCGGCCAAGGTGCGTCTGTACCCGGAGCATCTGGGTGAAGTGAAGCCTTCGAGCATTCACCAGAATCTGTACCAGGATTTCCACGCCCGTGTCGCGGCCGACAAGATCCTCGCCCCTGACCTGCTCGGCCCGCTGCAACAGGCCAAGCAGAACGGTGAGCAGGTGTTCCTGCGCACCGACACCCACTGGACGCCGGAAGGCGCCGAGATCGCCGCCAATACGCTGGCGAAAACCATTGCCGAGAAATTCCCGCTGAGCGGCGAGCCACAGCGCTTCGTTACCACGCCAGCAGAGAAGGTCACGCACAAGGGCGATCTGCGTCTGTTCCTGCCGCTCGACCCGCTGTTCGAAAACATGATGCCGGCGCCTGAGCCGTTGCTCAAACGCAACACCGTTGCCGCCGAGCAGCCTGCCGGTGACGACGCCCTGTTCGCCAACAGCGAAGTACCGGTCGCGCTGATCGGCACCAGCTACAGCGCCAACCCCAACTGGAACTTCGTCGGTGCGCTCAAACAAGCGCTGCACAGCGACGTCGTCAACTACGCCGAAGACGGCCACGGCCCGATTCTGCCGATGCTCAGCTACCTGAAAAGCGATGACTTCAAGAACAGCCCGCCACAAGTGCTGATCTGGGAGTTTCCTGAACGATATCTGCCTGTGAACAACGAAATCGGCGACGCCGACCCGCAGTGGGTCGCAGAGCTCAAACAAGCCGGCGCCCGCCAACAAAACGTAGCCATCAACACTAAATCCGAGACGCCCGATCGGGCGCAAAACTGAAAGAGAGGTACACCATGACTTTCACTACTACTCCTCGTCGTCTCGCTAAAAGCTTCGCACTGGTTGCTGGCCTCAGCGTACTTTCCGTCCCAGCCTTCGCCGGCGGCGACGCCGCGCTGTACGGCCCGACCGCTCCGAAAGGCTCGACCTTCGTGCGTGTCTACAACGCCAGCAACGCTGAAGTCAGCGCGACTGTCGGCAGCACCAACCTGAGCGACATCGCGCCACTGGCCAGCAGCGACTTCAGCTTCATGCCGGGCGGCGATTACAGCGCCAAGGTTGGCAGCCAGACCCTGCCGGTCAAACTCGCTGGTGACCACTACTACACCCTGGTCAACAACGCTTCCGGCGCGCCACAACTGATCGAAGAGCCACCGTTCAAGAACAAGCAGAAATCCCTGGTGCGTGTACAGAACCTCAGCGACAAATCGCTGACCCTGAAAACTGCCGACGGCAAGACCGAAGTGGTGCCGAACGTCGCTGCCAAGGGCCGTGGCGAACGTGAAATCAACCCGGTGAAAGTCAGCCTGGCGCTGTACGAAGGCGACAAGAAAGTCGGCGACGTGAAACCGGTCGCCCTGGAGCGTGGTGAGGCAGCCGTGCTGTACGTCACCGGCAACGGCAGCAACCTGTCGCCAGTCTGGGTGAAACGCCCGGTGTCGACTCGCTAACCAATTTCCCGCAGAGACGCTGATCCCTGTAGGAGCTGTCGAGTGAAACGAGGCTGCGATCTTTTGGTTTTGAAGATCAAGATCAACAGATCGCAGCCTTCGGCAGCTCCTACGAGGGATGCGGCGTCTTCGGACACGAGACAAAAACAAGAGTGAAACGACACAACGTTCGTTGCTCTAACCAAATTGATTTTATGGAGTAAACACTATGATTCCGGTGATCTTGTCAGGTGGTAGCGGTTCGCGTCTGTGGCCTCTTTCGCGCAAGCAATTCCCCAAGCAATTCCTCGCCCTGACCGGCGAACACACACTGTTCCAGCAAACCCTCGAGCGTCTGGTGTTCGAAGGCATGGACACGCCAATCGTGGTCTGCAACAAAGAGCACCGTTTCATCGTCAACGAGCAACTGGCCGCGCGCAATCTGGAATGCCAGCGCATCCTGATGGAACCGTTCGGCCGCAACACGTCGCCGGCCGTAGCATTGACCGCGATGATGCTGGTCAATGAAGGTCGTGACGAACTGATGCTGGTGCTGCCGGCCGACCACGTGCTGGAAGACCAGAAAGCGCTGCAACGTGCGCTGGCCCTGGCCACCGTCGCTGCGGAAAACGGCGAAATGGTGCTGTTCGGCGTGCCGGCAACCAAACCGGAAACCGGCTACGGCTACATCAAATCCACTGCTGATTCGCTGCTGCCCGAAGGCGTCAGCCGCGTCTCGCACTTCGTCGAAAAACCGGATGTGAAGCGCGCCACCGAGTACGTCGAATCCGGCGGTTACTACTGGAACAGCGGCATGTTCCTGTTCCGCGCCAGCCGCTTCCTCGAAGAACTGAAAAAGCACGATCCGGACATCTACGACACCTGCCTGCTGACCCTTGAGCGCAGCCAGCAGGACGCCGACACCATCACCTTCGACGAAGCCACCTTCGCCTGCTGCCCGGACAACTCCATCGACTACTCGGTGATGGAAAAAACCCAGCGCGCCTGCGTGGTGCCGCTGACCGCCGGCTGGAGTGATGTCGGCTGCTGGTCGTCGCTGTGGGAAGTCAACGAGAAAGACGCCAACGGCAACGTCAGCAAAGGCGATGTGGTCATCCAGGACAGCAAGAACTGCATGATCCACGGCAACGGCAAACTGGTCTCGGTGATCGGTCTGGAAAACATCGTCGTGGTCGAAACCAAGGACGCGATGATGATTGCCCACAAGGACAAGGTCCAGGGCGTCAAGCAGATGGTCAACACCCTCAATGCCCAGGGCCGCAGCGAAACCCAGAACCACTGCGAAGTCTATCGTCCGTGGGGCTCGTACGACTCGGTGGACATGGGCGGGCGTTTCCAGGTCAAGCACATCTCGGTCAAGCCGGGCGCGTGCCTGTCGCTGCAGATGCACCACCACCGCGCCGAACACTGGATCGTGGTCAGCGGCACCGCCGAAGTGACCTGCGACGAGAACGTGTTCCTGCTCACCGAAAACCAGTCGACCTACATCCCGATCGCCTCGGTGCACCGCCTGCGCAACCCGGGCAAGATTCCGCTGGAAATCATCGAAGTGCAGTCGGGTTCGTACCTGGGTGAAGACGATATCGAGCGTTTCGAAGATATCTACGGCCGCTCCACCCCGATCGAACGCGGCGTGTCGGTGAAAACCATCGCGCAGTAATCGCCTGCTGAAACAAGAAGCCCTCGTCCAGCCCGTTGCGTTCCCTATCCGCAGCGGGCTGGGCGGGGGCTTTTTTTGTCTAGCCGAAGACTGAATTGCGGCGTCTCGCCAGTGGTGAATCTTCATCGACCGACTCGCCTTCCGTCGCCTGCGCCAACCCCGCGGGACCTTGTGTAAACGCGGCTGCAAACAGTTGCTGCGCCAACGGTGTGGACGTTGATTCCGGTTCTGCGAACAACGGCTGCCGCCGGGTCGATCGATTGAAGGACTGCAAGTCGACCGCCGGACTGTTCGAGGAGATGGCAAGAGGCACGGCAACGGGTGTGCTGAGCAGTTTGTACTGGATCCGCGTCTGAGCCTCGGAAACCTGCATGGCATTGCCCATTGCCACACTCAGTGAGCCCACCAACTGAGCTGCGGGGTTAGCGGCGTGCATCAGCAGATTTCCGCCGATCTGGAAGCCTTTGGCCACGGCACCGCGCCTGGCTGCAAGCACTTGCGGTTCTTCGACAGGGCTGTTGAACGCAACGGACATGGGTCCCATGATCCGGCTGGTGGTCTCCTCCCCCAACACCCGATTCATTGTCGAAGAAACGAATTCACCGGAGTGGTACAGCACGGCCCCCGAAGGTGGCGCGGTGTGCGTCCGGACGGCGGCAATGACATGCGCCTGATGTGTGTTGAGCACGGAGTTGTCCCGGGCTCCCAGCTCTGCCAGCGCTACCGGTATTTCGCGGCGGTAGGCCTGGACGTCGGGATTTGGGTCATTCTCGAAGTAACGGCGCACGGGCTGCATGCCGGCGGCTTGCACGGGATTGACCAGTTTCTTGTCGGCAAGATCGTGATACACCCGGTCGCCAGCACGCTTGTCGGGCTTGTCGGGCTTGCGCCCGTCGCTGTCCCTGTAAGTCATTGGGTTGTTGCGCAGCGCGCGATAGCGATTATGGCCGTCGATCGCTCCACCAGGATCGCTGTTCAGCCAGCGTTGCAGCCACGGCACGTAATAGCGAAACCCGTAATAGTAAAGTCCCGTGGCGTCACGTTCCTTTGCCGAATACCGCGCGGTCTTGTAGCTGACGTCGGGTTCTTCGGCCCACGCCGTTGCACCGAATGGATAAAAATGCTCGCGGCTGATCAACTGCGCATCCGCGTCCAGCTCAAGACTGATTGAGCCCAGATGATCATTGAAACTGTATCGGTAGAGATAATTGACGCCGGTCGGCGATGGGCTCTGCCAATGCAGGACGCGTACGATATTGAGTCCGGTCCGCACGATGATCACCTGCAGGCTCTCACCGGTGCCGGTATCGGTGCGTAATTCCAGCGCTGGCAGATAACGCACCTGTGCAAGAAGACTGCGTGCAGAGGCCCGTGACGAACGCATCTTGCATACCCGCTGACCGGCGCCGTCATAGAGATAGCTTTCACGATCATCGGCATCTGATCGGCGTGAGACGACCACGACCGAGTCCAGCTGGCAACGCAGATTCCACTGCAACCGGCGCCCCTGATCCAGCAACAGCAAATTACCCCGCGAATCGAAAGCTGCAGCGATCTCTGCTTCAGAGGGCGGCTTACCGTCGTGCCACGGCAAACACCGATTGCTAAAGCGTGCGGCCTGCAGTTGATGACCTGGACTCTGTTGGCCGACGTGAGTCAGCCCGCGCAAATTGCCGCCGGCGTCGTAATGATAACGCTGGCTGTAGTTGGCGACAGCGGTCGGCCCGCCACCGGCAACGCCGGCCTCCCAGCCAGTGGCATGGGACAACTGATAAAGACTGTCATAGCGGTAACGACTGACCGGCTCGATGCGCTGGTTGGCGAACCAGCGCACGGGCAATGCCTGGTCTTCGATACTCGTTACATTGCCCATCGGGTCGTAAGCGTAGATCAGATGCTGCAGCACATTGCCTAGATTGTCCTGAGCATGGCGAGTGAGCAGGCGGCCGTCTTCGGGACGGTAGCTCAGCGTAGTCAGCACCCCGTTGCCTGCCAGTTCATGAGTGACTTGTCCGTAGGCGTCGTAGCGAATATCACTGACGACCGAATGGTTCTGAGTCTGAAGTTTGAGCCGTATTTCAACTGCGCGTAACTGGCCGTGGAGAGTCAGTGCGAAGGCCTGCCGATTGCCACCGGCATCGATCTGTTCGAGCACAGGTCCCAGCGGGGCATAGCGCCATTGTGTGGTTGCCCCTTGGGGTTCGAGCAACTTCTGTCGATCGGCGATAGCCTCTGGCCAATCCGCGGCAACCGGCTCAAGCGTGAAGTGACGGATGTTTTCACTGCACTGCCCGGTGATCGCAAACTGCGAGAACAGAACACTGCCACCGGGATCGTCATGACGAATCACTTGACCGAGCTGATTGCGCAGCGGATCGCCCGCGCCGAGGCGGCCATAGGCAAGGCGCTCGGAACAACGGCGAGGTACGCCGGTGCCTTCCTCGAACACCGCGACAGGTCGCAACAAGTCATCGTATGCAATTTCGCGGCATGTGCCACGGCTGTCCCAGTTGCACAGCGTCTGGCCGGCCAAACCCGGCAACTGGACCTGGACTCCCGCATCGGTACTGTCCGAGCGCAGCGCGATATCGTTCAAGGCATGGACAGTGGTGAGGCTGGCGGGCGCTTGTGGATCAATCGCCTGCAACGCCCACAATCGCGCATCCCATTGTTTGACTGCACGGCCGGCGTTGTCGCGCAACGTCCGCTCGATCCGGGGCTCGCTTGCCAGCGCCGCATCGGCGCGCCAGTAGTTGACGTTGAGGATGGCCAAACCGCGCGGATCGTTCACGGCAAGCGTTGGCGTATTGCTGTGGATGCCCATAGTGCGTCAACGTCCCAGTGTGCCCTTGGCTCATGAGAGCAAGCGCGGAACCGCATTCCTACTGTCAGAAATTACAGTCCCGACCAACGGTGCGCACAAACTCGTCCCGAATACCCATTGCGCCAAGCCTTCGGTAGGATGGGGCTCACTCACCCACGGAGCGCTCACGCATGTTCATCGGCATCCTGCTGGTCATTACCTGGTTGATCCTGCTGCTGCGCTACCCGGCCAAGGCCTTGCCGGTTTCGGTAGCCGCTGCGATTGGCCTGGGTTTCGTGGCCATGTGGGTGGTGTGGCTGGACAACCGCGAGATCAAGCAACTGGCGCGCCTGGAACTGCGCATTGCCTACGCTCCCGAGCAATGCCCGGCCGACCGTCCGCTGCAATTGAAAATGAACAATGGCAACAATGTGCCGCTGACCGAGCTGCGCTGGCGCATCGCCGCTTATGCGCCGGGCGATACGGTCAACCTGGCCGACAATCAATACACTGCCCCACGCTATCGTGGCCCCGGCGAGTTGCAGGCCGGTGCAACCTGGGAAGACTGCTTGCCACTGCCGCCGCTGCGCCCCGGCTATCGCCCGCAAACCCTGGAGTTTCGCGCCGAGCATTTGCAAGGTAGTTTCTCCGACTGATCCCCTCCCCCGACTGTTTGCACAAGGAATGCGCCATGCCCGTTGCGTTGATTACCGGTTGTTCCAGCGGCATCGGCCGCGCCCTTGCCGACGCGTTCAAAGCCGCTGGCTACGAAGTCTGGGCCAGTGCGCGCAAGGCTGAAGATGTCAGCGCGCTGAGCGCTGCCGGTTTCACCGCTATCGAGCTGGACGTCAACGATGGCGCCGCGCTGGAACAACTCGCCGAGCGCCTCCGCCAGCAACATGGCGGCCTCGATGTACTGATCAACAACGCCGGTTACGGCGCGATGGGGCCGCTGCTCGACGGCGGCGTGCAGGCGATGCAGCGCCAGTTCGAGACCAACGTGTTTTCGATTGTTGGCGTCACCCGCGCGTTGTTTCCGCTGCTGCGTCCGGCCAAGGGGTTGGTGGTGAATATCGGCAGTGTGTCGGGTGTGCTGGTCACACCGTTTGCCGGCGCCTACTGCGCGTCGAAAGCGGCGGTGCATGCGCTTAGCGATGCATTGCGCATGGAGCTGGCACCGTTTGGCATCCGTGTGATGGAAGTCCAGCCCGGTGCGATCGAATCGAGTTTTGCGAAGAATGCCGGACATGAAGCCGAGCAGTTGATCAACGAGCAATCGCCGTGGTTTCCCCTGCGTGAAGGCATTCGGGCACGGGCCAAGGCATCGCAGGACAAGCCAACACCGGCCAGTGAGTTTGCGGCTGAGCTGTTGAAAGCGGTGCGGCAGAGCAAGCCGCCACGGCTGGTTCGCATCGGCAACGGCAGCCGGGCGTTGCCGTTGTTGGCGGCGTTGTTGCCGCAAGGGTTACTCGAATCGACGTTGATGAAGCGGTTCGGGTTGCGCGCCAGGCTCTGATCCCCAGTCGTTGCGACCAGCGGTAGCCAGACCTGTCAGAGTTGACAGTAGGCGCCCTCTAAGCGAAGGCCTATCGTGAGTTCAAGCCAGGTGAATAGTGTTAAGACAGCGTTAGCGCCCGGCGAGTAAACCGACCTCCCGACAACCGCGCAGGGACGTATATGGCAATCGCAGAGAAGGCCGCGAACATCAGGGCGACAATCGACGCTACATGGGGAAGCGGCCAAGGCAAACTTCAACTTGACGATATATTCCAGGACGACCCGACGAAGTCCCGGCCCCTCACGGGGTCAACGCTGCTGCGCGATAAATCGTTGCTGGTCACCAGTACCTTCGACAAAGGCGTCTTCTTCATTTCCAAGCTGAACCACTTGGGTGCCGTAGACCTGGCGTTTGGGGTCGCAGGGCGTGTCACGGGTTCGTTCCTGGCCAATGAGCAGGCCTCTGGCGGGCCGATTGCAGAAGGTGCCGATGGGCGGCTGTTCATGGCAGGCAGCACAGCCAATGAGCAATCGAACGAGGTTAGCGCTGCGATTCTCTGCCTTGACAGCAAAGGCAATCGAGTGAGCAGCTTTGGCGAGAATGGCCAAGTCATCATCGATCCCCCAAACACACAACGGCTTACGAAAAAAGGCCCGGCATTCGTCTTCGCGCTACCCGATGGCAGCGTTATTGTCGGCGTTGATTACCACACGCCTGACGTGCTCAGGGCGCACCTTTACAAATTCGATGCGCAAGGCGCACCCGTGAAGGCATTCGGCACAGATGGCCGAGTTGAAATTAATCACGGGATGCCGCATGCATCGACTTCACTCAGCGACGGTTGCGTGCTCGACAATGGACTCTTGTTATTTGCAGGCTACGAAAAATACGAGCCCGACGTGAACACGGACGGTCTCCTCGTGATGTTGAATTCAGACAGTGGCGCGCTCCATGAGAGTTTCGGCCTCTCGGAAAGACCCGGGGTTGTGGTAGTCCGGTACAACTTCATGGGTGCCGAACTCAATACTGTGAGACAGCGAGCCCCTGATAGATTTACGGCATCTGGCTACACCAACATGGGCAGCGGTGTCAGTGAGCGATACGGCATGTTGTTCGCCTTCGATGAAAAAGGTAAGCCCGATTTTGACGTTTTCGGCAGTCCGAATGCCATGCCACTCCCACCAGCTCTCGGCAGCGACAGGCGAGTCAACTGGGCGGACCATGTTCCTTTCGCTGATAACATCGTAGTTTCTGGTGGAGACGAGAAGGGCAATTATATTGCCTGTGTGAAAACCCGGAGCGGTGGCTACAACTCCGATTTTTCAGACGCGGGTGGCGTCATCCATCGCGAGGAGACCACCGACTCGCTCTCCAGGCTTCATTATCAGCAGGCCCCAGGCAAATTGATTGTTGCCCTCAACATCAATCCAGAAAACCCTCTGGGTTGTCTGTATCGCTACAACATTTCCCAGTAGCTGGAAGCATCACCGCGTCGCCCTGGTCAGGGGCGACGCGGTCGATCAATTGCCTGCCAGGTCCTGCTTCACCACTACCGTGCAAGTAATCCCCGCCGCCAGTAACACGCCCTCTGGCACCTCATCAATATGAATCCGCACCGGCACGCGCTGCGCCAGCCGCACCCAGTTGAACGTCGGGTTCACGTCGGCAATCAGTTCGCGGCTTTCCGGGTTGTCGCGGTCGTAGATCCCGCGCGAAATGCTTTCGACATGACCCTTGAGCACTTCGCCGCTCATCAATTGCATGTCGGCTCGGTCACCGATTTTGACGTGCGGCAACTTGGTTTCTTCGAAAAAGCCGTAAACCCAAAATGAATTCATGTCGACCACGGCCATCTTCGCCTCGCCGATGCGTGCGTAATCGCCGCGATGCACATTGAGGTTGGTCACGTAACCGTCCACCGCCGCACGCACTTCGGTGCGTTTGAGGTTGAGTTCGGCGGCTTCCAGTTGCGCCTGGGCGTGTTGGTAATCAGCCAGTGCGGCGTCGGCGATGTTGCTGGCGTCGTCGCGGTTCTCTTTAGAGATCACCAGATTGTCGAGGTCGGCGCGGCGATGGGCGTTGACCTTGCGCATTTCCCAGGTCGACTTGCGCGAAGCGACCAGTGACTGCGCCTGCTTGACCGCAATGCGGTAGTGCTCGGGGTCGATGCGCATCAGCAGATCGCCCTTTTTCACCAGTTGGTTGTCACGCACCGGCACTTCGACCACTTCGCCGGTGACGTCGGCGGCAACGTTGATGATGTCGGCGCGAACGCGGCCATCGCGGGTCCACGGCGTGTTCATGTAGTGCTCCCACAACGTGCGGCCAATCCACAGCGCCAGGGCCAGCACCAGCAGGGTCGCGAGCAGGCTGAAAAACTTTTTCATCAAGATGTTCTCAACGGTAGACAGTCAGCGCCATGGCGCCGAACAGACAGGTAAACAGGCTCAGGCGCAGCAGCGCCGGGTGCCAGAAAAAGCGGTACAGGTCGAACCCCGAGAGGAAGCGGTCAACTGCCCAGGCCAATCCCGCAGCAATGAAAAACATCAGGGTCATGGTCGGCATGTACACGCCGTGGAAGGCGATTTCACGAGGCATGGGCAAGTCCTTCGGGCCTGGCGGGAGCGAATTCGGCCAGGGGTGATTGCGGGTCGAGCAACGAGGTGCGAATAAAGTGCAGATAGCTTTTCACCCGGCGCAACGCGGAGGTATCGAAGTGCGGCGCGAACGGCTCATCGGTGGCGGCGACGCGGCTGATGGCGTGATCGACCGCGACCAGTGCGCGTTCGAGATTGCTTGCGTTCGGCTGCAGAAACAGGCGCACCAGCGCACGCCCCATCACGCGGATTGCCTGACGCCACGGCTGCGATTCGGCATACGCCGGGTGCACCGGCAGGATCGCCTGCTCCTTGCGCAACTCGATGATCGCGTGGCCGACTTCCAGCACCACGAACATCCAGCGCAGCAGACTCTTCTGCACCTTCGGTTGCCCTGCCGCGAGGCCATAGGCCTGATGCAGCAGATCGCGGGTGCGGCTCTCGAAACTCGAGGCCAGGCCTTTGAGTTTTCCACTGATCGCATAGACCACTTGCCCGCGCAGATCCTGCTCCAGGCGCTGCCACAGCCAGCGACTGTTCGGCGGCAGAATAATCGCCCCCGCCGCAGCACACACGAGCATGCCCATGACCATGGCGATGTAGTCGTTGATGAAGGTGTAGGGGTTGTAGATCGTGAGATTGTCCGGCACTGAACCAGTGCTGAAAAAAATCAGCAGGCCCAGTCCGACCCCGGCGTATTGCGGCCGCGAGGCGAGGAACGAACCGAGCACGATCACCGGCGCGAGCATCACGCAGAGCAAGGGGAAACCGTCGATCCACGGGAAGATGAAAAACATCTCGACGAAGCCGATCAGCGCGCCGAGAAAAGTCCCGCAGGCCATTTGAAAAGCCATGCGTTTCGGGTTCGGTGTGGCGGCGGAAAGACCGACGGTGGCGGCGGCGATCAGGGTCATGGTCGCCCCGCTCGGCCACGCGGTGGCGACCCAGTAACTGCCCAGCACAAGCAGAATGAACGAGGCGCGGATCCCCGAAGCGGCCGCCGCCCACCAGTTGGTTTGCGGGGTGAACGGCTCGTCCCAGCGTTCGCGTTCGTGACGATGCTCGCCCAGCGACGCGTGGGTCTGCGCATAGCTGTGCAGGTCATCGACGAAGCGGTAGAGCAATTCGTAGGCGGTGTGAAAATCCAGTTGTTCGGCTTCGCTCGGAGCAGTGTCCTGAAAGATCCCGCGCAGGGTTCGGACACGTGCCGGCAGACCTTCCTTGTAGGTGGCCAACGCGGTCGCCAAACGTGCCGCATCCGGGCTGGTCAGCGCGCGACCGCTGAAGCCGTCGAGCACTTCGGCGAGGTCCTGCAAGCCCGGTTTGATCGCTGCCACGACGTGCTCTTCGCCATTGCCGTGCAGGCGTTCGAGCAATTGATGCAAGGCGTTGAAGCGCGTGGTGATGCCCATGAACTCGCTGTTCAAACGACTCAGACGACCGTTGCGCCGGCGCATGTGCGGGTCTTCGAACACGGTCACGCTGCGCAGCCCTTCCAGGCCGACGGCTTCAGCAATGAAGCGCACGTTGCTGGCTTCGAACGCTTCGGCTTTGCTGCGCCCGCGCAAGCCGTCGGTGACGAAGAGCGCGAACACACCGAAGCGCTGATACAAGGCGTTGCGCATCGCCGCACTGGCGGTCTGCGGCAGGATCGCCGCGCTGATCAGCGTCGAACAGAGAATGCCCAGCGAGATCTCCAGCACCCGCCACACCGCCGCCATAAAGGCGCCGTCCGGGTGCGCCAGCGCCGGCAGACCGACCATCGCTGCGGTGTAACCGGCGAGCACAAATCCATACGCGCGAAAATTGCGGCAACGCGCGGCACCGGCCGAGCAGATGCCGACCCAGATCGCCAGCGAGCCGAGAAACAGCTCGGTGTTCTGCGCGAACAAAGCGATCAGCGTGACCATCATCGCCGACCCGGCCAGCGTGCCGAGCAAGCGATAGAAACTCTTGGCGAACACCTGGCCGCTCTGCGGCTGCATGACGATAAACACCGTGATCATCGCCGTACGCGGTTGCGGTAGTTCCAGACGCATCGCCAGCCATAGCGTGAGAAACGCGGCGAGCAACACCTTGAAGATATACACCCAGGTCACGCCATCGCTGCGTGCCCAGTCGAAAAAACCGCGACGCCATTCCAGGGAGTGGAGCCAGCGCAGGGGGGCGGGCAAGGAGGTCATTGAAAATACTCAGGCATGCAATGCGGACTCGAAACCTGTGGGAGCGAGCCTGCTCGCGAAAGCGCAGTCTCAGGCAACATGTTCATTGACTGATACGCCCTCTTCGCGAGCAGGCTCGCTCCCACAATGGATGCTGTGTTCAACGCAGGAGCGCCGGGGTTTTCGGGGCCTGGGTCTGCGCGGCTGTCGGCACGTCATTACCCGCACCGAGGCCTCCCCCCAAGGCAGTCACCAGCTCGGCATGCGCACTCAATCGCGCGGCCTGCACTTGCTGCTGAACCTGCTGTTGCTTGAACAGCAAGGTCTGCGCATTCAGCACATTGAGGTAATCGGTGAGGCCGCGTTGATAGGCGATCATCGCGATGTCGTAGGTCTTCTGTGCTGCGGCCACGGACTCGGCGGCGAAGTTCTGCTGCTTGTCCATCGACTCGCGGCGGATCAACTGATCGGAAATGTTCTTCAGCGCGTTGATCAGAGTCTGGTTGTAGTGCGCCACGGCGATGTCATAACCGGCCGCCGCTTCGCCCAATTCACCACGCAGTCGGCCGCCGTCGAAGATCGGCAACGAGATCGCCGGGCCGACGTTGTAGTTGAGTTTCTTGCCGGTCAGAAACTCCAGCGCGCCGCCGCCCGTGGCCATGTAGCCGAGGCTGCCGACCAGATCGACGTTGGGGTAGAAACCGCCGTGGGCAACATCAATGCCACGCGCCTGCGCCGCCACTTGCCAACGACTGGCGACCACGTCCGGACGCTGCCCGAGCAGTTCGGCGGGCAATGCCGTGGGCAACTTCAACGGCGCCGCGAGGGACAGCGTCGGCCGTTGCAGTTGCGCCGCAGCGCCCGGGCCTTTACCGGCCAGCGCTGCAATCTGGTTGCGGCTAAGGGCGATTTCCTCGTCCAGCGCATCGAGTTGGCGATGGGTTTCGGGCAGCGGCGTTTCGGCCTGGCTGACTTCGAAATGCGTGCCGATGCCACCGCTCAAACGCTTCTGCGCCAGATCGAGAATCTGCTGTTGCTGCCTGAGCATTGCGGCGACGATGTCGCGCTGGGCGTAATGCAGCGACAACTCGATGTAGGCGCGGACCAGATTGCTCTGCAGTTCCAGCTGCGCCAGTCGCGCCTCGGCCACGCTCACATGGGCCAGATCCACCGCGCGTTCACTGGCATTGCGCTCGCGGCCCCAGATGTCGAGGGCGTAGCTGAAGCCGAGCGCGGCGTTGTTGTCCCATGTGGTGGTATTGGCCAGTTCGCCGGGGCCGTAGAACTGATCGGTCGGCCAGTTGTGTCGCTTGAGGGTCGACTCGCCATTGATCTGCAACGCCTCGGCCGCTTCGGCAACACCGGCCATGGCCTTGGCCTGACGCACCCGCGCAGCGGCCATGGCCATGCTCGGGCTGCCTTGCACGGCGAGGTCGATCCAGCGATTAAGTTGCGCATCACCAAACGCCTGCCACCATTGGGCGCTGGGCCAGTGGGCGTCTTTGGCGGCCTCGGCAATGGCCGCGTCGGTGGCCAGTGAATCGGCCGCGAGTGCCTCGCCGTGAGGGGCAATGCCTTGGGTAGAGATGCAGCCGCCGAGAGCCAGGGTTAAAGCCAGAACACTGAGCGGCAAAAGCGCTCTGTTGATGCGACGCGGCACAGCTGCGAATTCCTGAGAAAGGGATCAATCGAGGGACTTGTGTAGGAGCTGCCGAAGGCTGCGATCTTTTGATCTTTTTAAAGACAACATCAAAAGATCGCAGCCTTCGGCAGCTCCTGCAGGGATCGGCGCAATTCTATGGAGCTGCCTCTGCGGCGATAAGCTGGGATTTCTGTGAATCTTTGTTACGGTTAACGAGATAATCCCTTGGTCGGGGGTCTCAGCCCCTGAAACTTCGTGTCACAATTTGCCATCTCCCTTGAGAGCACCCCATGGACACTTTGCAAAACATGCGCGCCTTCAGTTGTGTTGCCGAAGCGGGCAGCTTCACCGCCGCCGCCGTGCAACTGGACACCACCACCGCCAACGTCTCGCGCGCGGTCTCCAACCTCGAAGCCCATCTGCAAACCCGTCTGCTCAATCGCACAACCCGGCGCATCGCCCTGACCGAAGCCGGCAAGCGCTACCTGCTGCGCTGCGAACAGATCCTCGCCTACGTCGAAGAAGCCGAAGCGGAAGCCAGCGACGCCCACGCGCGCCCGGCCGGCCAGCTGAAAGTGCACACCATGACCGGCATCGGTCAGCACTTCGTCATCGACGCCATCGCCCGCTACCGCAAGACCCACCCCGACGTGACCTTCGACCTGACCCTGGCCAACCGCGTGCCGGACCTGCTCGACGAGGGCTACGACGTGTCCATCGTGCTGGCCAGCGAACTGCCAGACTCGGGCTTCGTTTCGCAGCGCCTGGGCATCACCTACAGCATCGTCTGCGCCTCGCCGGCGTACGTGAAAGCCAACGGCGCCGCACAGAAACCCAGCGACCTGCTCAACCACGCCTGCCTGCGCCTGGTCAGCCCGGTGATCCCCCTGGAGAAATGGGCCTTCGACGGCCCGGACGGCCAGGAAACGGTCACCATCAACAGCTCGCCGTTCCTGGTGAACTCCGCCGACGCCATGAAAACCGCCATCACCAGCGGCATGGGCGTCGGCGTGCTGCCGGTCTACGCCGCCATCGAAGGCCTGCGCAACGGCACCCTGGTGCGCGTGATGCCGAACTACCGCTCGCAGGAACTCAACCTCTACGCGATCTACCCGTCGCGGCAGTACCTGGATGCCAAGATCAAAACCTGGGTGGAGTACTTGCGTGGGTCGTTGCCGGAGATATTGGCGGCGCATCAGGCGGAATTGGTCGCGTATGAGTTGAGCGGGAGTCTGGCTGGCGCGCGCGTCGCCACCTGACTTTAAACACCGCTGACTTCGTGCAGGAGCTGACGAGTGCAACGAGGCTGCGATCTTTTGATCTTGTTGTTTAAAAATCAACGGATCGCAGCCTACGGCAGCTCCTACATCGCGGTGTTTACGGGGAAGTTTCCGACAGGTTTTGCAGGTTGTCCGTCGGAAGAGCGCTGGCTAGGATTTGGCGGTTGCTGACGAATCAGCGACCGGGTCTGGAAAACCCGCAGGATCACAGCGCATGACATAATGCCGCGCTCTTTCAGCGCCGGTATTCAGTTATGGCGGCTGTACGTGGGAGACCTTCGGGTCTGCCGGGTTTGATCCTTTGCCGGTTTTTCCAGTCCGCGTACAGCTGCCACCCCTTTCGCCTGGAAAACGAAAAAATGGCAGCTCCATAAATCCAAAAGGATCTTTGCCATGTTCAAACCCACACCCAATCCCCCCGAATCCGCAAGCACCTCACCCTACCAATCCCCCGACTCAACGAAACTCCACGACGCCGCCGAGCGTGCGCTGGATCACTACCTCAAACCGTCCGCCAGCGCGCAGCAAAACCACAAACCCAGCACCATGTTCCAGGTCGCCCCGGACCAGGACAACGAAAGCCTGCTGGCCCACGCCTGCGAATCCCTCGCCTCGGCCAGCATCATGAGCAGCGACATCGCCGCCCACGTCGACAGCCCACAACGGCACACGATATTGGCCATCCAGCAGGTGATCATGCTGGCGGAACTGGCGGTGAACCGCGTGCTGGATAACTACGAAATCCATCAGCTCCCGTCACGCAGCTGACCTCCCGGGAGCGAGCCCGACCGCGAGGGCTTCGGCACATTCAACATTCGAGGTGTCAGATAAACCGCTTTCGCGAGCAGGCTCGCTCCCACAGTTGGAATGCGTGCACCAGTGAGAAACAGGTCGGCTGTCAGGCCGCTTTCGCTGGCAAGCCAGCTCGCACAGGGACGGGGTGAATCTGGCAGGGATGGGTTGGCAGTGGAGACGCCTTCGCGAGCAGGCTCGCTCCCACAATTCTGGATCGTATACATCAGCAAGATATGAGTCGGCTGTCAGGCCGCCTTCGCTGGCAAGCCAGCTCCCACAGGGACAGGGTGAATCTGGCAGAGAGAGGTTGGCTGTGGAGACGCTTTCGCGAGCAGGCTCGCTCCCACAGTTTGAATCGAGTACATCAGCGAGAAACAGGTCGGCTGTCAGGCCGCCTTCGCTGGCAAGCCAGCTCCCACAGGGACGGGGTGAATCTGGCAGAGATGGGTTGGCAGTGGAGACGCTTTCGCGAGCAGGCTCGCTCCCACAGTTTGAATCGAGTACATCAGCGAGAAACAGGTCGACTGTCAGGCCGCCATCGCGAGCAGGCTCACTCCCACAAAAGCAAAGGCAAAGCAGCGCAGCTGCCCGCGGCGCAGCCGCCCCACTCAACAATGAGCGCAAGCTCGAGTGCTTTTGATCTTGATCCACCGGCGACGTCGGAAGGCTGAGTGGAGGGATTGATCCGGGCGTGGGAGCGCAGCGACCGTACGACGCAGTCGTACACAGCGAGTGTAGGTGCAGCGAAGCAAACCGGAGCCGCTGCGCCCGGATCGATCCCGCCGCGAAGGAACCCGAGCCTGCGAGGGCCGAACGCAGGAGCTAGCGTTTTTTGCTTACTTTTTTAGGCGCTTGTAAAAAAGTAAGTCGCCGTCAGGCGAAACCGCCAGCCGCCGCCCCGAAACCTTCGGATATTCACACCAGACAAACCCAAGGCATGGCCGGCCCAGAGGCCGCCAAGACAACCCGAGCGAGAAAATGTTAGCGTGCTTGCAATCAAGCCCCGACGAGCCCAAGCCCAATGAAAAAAACAGTCCTGGCCTTCAGCCGCATCACCCCGCCCATGATCGAACGCCTGCAAGAAGAATTCGACGTCATCGTCCCCAACCCCAAGACCGGTGATATCAACGCCCAGTTCAACGAAGCCCTGCCCCACGCCCACGGCCTCATCGGCGTCGGCCGTAAACTCGGCCGCGCACAACTGCAAAGCGCAACAAAACTCGAAGTGGTCTCGAGCGTCTCGGTCGGCTACGACAACTACGACCTCGACTACTTCAACGAACGCGGGATCATGCTCACCAACACCCCCGACGTGCTCACCGAAAGCACCGCCGACCTCGCCTTCGCCCTGATCATGAGCAGCGCCCGCCGCGTCGCCGAACTCGACGCCTGGACCAAGGCCGGGCAATGGCAGGCCAGCGTCGGCGCCCCGCTGTTCGGCACTGATGTGCACGGCAAGACCCTCGGCATCGTCGGCATGGGCAACATCGGCGCCGCTGTCGCCCGGCGCGGGCGCTTCGGCTTCAACATGCCGATCATCTACAGCGGCAACAGCCGCAAGACCGAACTGGAAGAGGAACTCGGCGCGCAGTTCCGCAGCTTGGATGAACTGCTGGCCGAAGCCGATTTTGTCTGCCTGGTAGTGCCGTTGAGCGACAAGACCCGCCACCTGATCAGCCATCGCGAACTGGCGCTGATGAAGCCGAGCGCTATTCTGGTCAACATCTCGCGCGGCCCGGTGGTCGACGAACCGGCACTGATCGAAGCCCTGCAAAACAACCGCATCCGCGGCGCCGGGCTGGACGTCTACGAAAAAGAACCGCTGGCCGAATCGCCGCTGTTCCAGTTGAAAAACGCCGTGACCCTGCCGCACATCGGCTCGGCCACCACCGAGACCCGCGAAGCCATGGCCAACCGCGCCCTGGCCAACCTGCGCAGCGCCCTGCTCGGCGAACGGCCACAGGATCTGGTCAACCCGCAAGTCTGGCGCGGCTGAAAAAAGGGCCGGCGCAACATTATGCCGGCCTTCACCTTACATAACTTGCAACCGAACAAAAACGCCAGACCAAGTAACAGCAATATAAGCTCTCGCAACTTATCAACTTATTGATTAATTGCCATGGAGAGCCAACCTCGTGAACACCCTGACCACCGACAAACTCATTCGTTACAGCAAAGTCATCTTGATGGCTTATATAAGTTTCTTTGGCCTGCTGGTGATGATCCATAACTTCACTGACTATGAGTCCAACTACACTTACGTTGCACATATCCTGAGCATGGACACCACCAACGCCAGCGAAAACATCATGTATCGGGCCATTGATTCGCCGATGATCCATCACCGGATCTACTGGTTCATCATCACCATGGAAGTCACCTATACCGTGCTTTGCCTGATCGGTACTTACCAGTTGTATCGCTACATCGATGCATCGCCAGCGGCATTCCATGAAGCCAAGAAGTTTTCGATCATGGGTATATTGGTCGCCATCTTCATTTATTACGTGTGCCTGCAAACTGTAGGTGTCGAATGGTTCGACATGGACACTTCGCAATCCTGGAATGCCAAGGACTGGGCAAGGCATATTGTCGATTTCATCTTCCCGGTAATGATCTACATCACTTTGAAAGTTGAGCGCTGAGTATCAGCGCTCGCTTTATCAAGCCAACTTCCCTTGACCTGCAGACAACAGCACTTTCGGTTTACGAAACACCAGCACGTTGCCCAACATCACCAACACCAGCCCGACCAGCGCCGGTGCGGTCCATTGATAACCTTCGGCAAACACCGACACGTTCAACGCCACCACCGGGAACAGCACCGTGCAGTAAGCCGCCCGCTCCGGGCCCATGCGCCCGACCAGCGTCAGGTACGCGGTGAAGCCGATCACCGAGCCGGGGATCACCAGATACAACAGTGCCCCGACATAACGCGGCGACCAATCCATGTCGAAGGGTATGCCCTTGATCAGACACCACACCGTCAGCATCGCCGCGCCGTAGGCCATGCCCCAGGCGTTGGTGGTCAGCGGTCTGAGGCCGGCCTTCTGTTGCAGGCTCGAAAGCATATTCCCCGCCGAAAAACACAAGGTGCCACACAGCGCCAGACCCAGCCCCAGCAAGGTTTGCGGACTGGCCTGATGCCCGGCCAGTTCCGGCCAGAACAACAGCCCCAGACCGAACAGCCCCAGCGCACCGCCCATCAACACATTGCGGGCAATGCGCTGGCCGAAGAACACCCGCGCATTCAGCGCGTTCCACAACGTCGCCGTAGAAAACACCACCGCCACCAGACCACTGGGTATCCACTGGCTGGCGGTCAGAAAACACATGAAGTTCACGCAGAACAGACAGAGCCCTTGGGCCACGCAGATCAAATGGCCTCGGCGGTTCATCGGTTGCAGGCGCCGGCTGAGCAGCAACAACGCAAACAACACGAACGCGGCGAGGCCGAAGCGATAGACAATCGACACCGGAATTTCGACTACGCCCAATTGCCATTTCAAGGCGATCCAGGTGGTGCCCCATATCAGCACGGTCAGCAGGTACAACGACAGGTTCATGGCCAACACTCCTTAAACAGGCCTTGAGTGTCTGCCTCGGGCAGCCTTCGACGCTTGCACAATCTTGCGCTTTTGTCTGGCGGCTGGCTGGCAGGGCGGCGTCTACGGAGTAGGATGCAAGGCGTTGGAGAGAACCGAACATGGCCGCAATTGACACCCTGCAAGTCTTTCAAGCCCTCAACCGCTCGCCGAATGCACGCCTTGTGCACAGCGCCGAGCTCGGTGACGGCATGTCTGCGGCTTTGTGGACCAACCACCACGATGCCCAGGAATACGAAGCGCCAAGTCATCACACACTTTCGTGCTACGTCGCCGGCGGCACCGGCACATTCCGTCGTGGCCAGCCGGGCCGCAAGGGCGGGCCGGACAAGCTGTGCATCCTGCCGGCCGAGCATGAATCGGGCTGGGTGATCAATGGCGACATCCGCTTGGCGCACCTGTATTTCAGCGCCGAACAATTCGCCCTCGGTTGCGTCACTTTGCTCGATCGCGAACCGCGCGAGATGCAATTACGCGAACAGACTTTTCTTGAAGATCCGCAGCAGGCGCAGCGCTTTCGGCAGTTGCTGAACCTGAACTGGCAAGAGCCGGCCGAGCGCTTGCTGACCAGCAGCCTCGCCCACGAATTGATCAGCCACACCTTGCTCAGCCAGGTGGGTGGGCGACAGGGCTTGCGCTTGAAGGGCGGACTGGCGCCACATCAGCGCCGACAACTGGTGGAGTTCATCGACAACCAGTTGAGTGAAGCCATCAGCCTCGGGCAACTGGCCGGGTTGTGTGCGCTATCGGAATATCACTTCGCGCGGATGTTTCGCCTGAGCTTCGGCCTGCCGCCGCATCAATATGTGCTGGCACGGCGCTTGAGCCGGGCGCGGGAATTGTTGCGCGCCACGGCGCTGCCCTTGGGGGAGATTGCGCTGGCGTGCGGGTTTGCCAGTGCGAGCCATTTTACCAATCGGTTCAGGCAGGTTTTAGGTGGGACGCCGGGCGAGTATCGGCAGGCGTTTTTGCGTTGAGCCCTTTTCCCCTCACCCCAGCCCTCTCCCAGAGGGAGAGGGGGCTGACCGAGTTGTCTTGCACTGTACGTCGACCTGAAACACCGAATCGATTATGGATTCAAAGCAACACGTTCAAGTCGGTGTACCTCTGGAATATCCCACGGTCAGTCCCCTCTCCCTCCGGGAGAGGGCTAGGGTGAGGGGCTTTTGATCTTGCCTCAAAACTCCAGCGTGCTGGAAAGCGAAACCTGCCGCGAATCCCCCATCGACACAAAAAAGCGGCTCGCCGAAGAGGTGTAATAAGTGCGATCAAACAGGTTCTTCACGTTCAACTGAAACTTGACCTTCTGCCCCTCAACCGTGGTGTCGTAAGTGGCAAACGCATCCGCCACGGTATAGCTCGGCAGGTCAAAATCATTCACCGCGTTGCCGGCACGCTCGCCGACATAGCGCGCGCCCGCCCCGACACGCAACTGATCGCCGCCAAACACATTGCCGAAGTCATACACCGCCGACAGCGAGCCGGAATTCTTCGCTACGTTTTGCAGGCGCTTGCCTTTGTATTCCGGGTCTTCGGTGACTTCGGCATCGGTGTAGGCATAGCTGCCGATGAGGTTCCAGTGCTCGCTGAGTTGCCCGCTCAGGTCGACTTCCAACCCACGGGAACGCACCTCGCCAGCGGCGCTGTAGATCGTCGTCGGACCTTCGGAGTTGGCCACCAGTACGTTGCGTTTCTTGATGTCGAACAACGCGATATTGCCGGTGATGCTGCCCGGCATATCCAGTCGCGCACCCAGCTCCCACGACTTGGCTTCTTCCGGCGCGATGCTGCCGTCGAGCACGGTACTGCTGCCGCTCAGCGGGGCGATGGTCGAGTTGGGTTTGAACGATTCAGTGTAACTGCCGTAGAACGATAAGGCGTCGGTGTAGCGATACACAAGACCGGCGCGCGGTACCCACTTCTGGCCATTGCTGTCGGTATTGGCCTTGAACGGCACGCCTTTGCCGGCGTACTGGTCGTACTCCTGAAAACGTCCGCCGGCGACCAGAATCCACTGCTCGTTGAGGTGAATCGAATCCTGCAGGAACAGCGAATCGCTGCGCAGCTTATCGGTCTGCGCACTGTCGGGCGCACTCACCGTAGTGCCCATCACTTCGCGACCATACACCGGGTTGAGATAGCTGAAGGTGGTCAGGCTTTTCTGCCGGATCAGATCTTCGCGGTAGATCTTGCGGTACTCGTCATCGACGCCGAACACCAGATCATGCTGCATGCCCAGCACATTCACTTTGCCTTCGAGGCTGGCGGTGGTGAAACGATCGGTGCTGATCGCGTTTTGCGTGCCGTCCATGCTCCGCGTCAGTGTGCCTTTGTTGGTGTCGATCGCCGTCACGCGCACTTGGCTGGCGTCGTAGGTTTCGCGGTTCCAGCTGTAGCCGAAGTGGGCTTTCCAGTCGTCGTTGAGTTCGTGGTCGGCTTCGAAATGGTAGAGGTCCGAGCGCCCTTCCATGTCGTTGAACGGCTCGTCGAGACGCTGCTTGCGCGAGATATCCAGCGGATGGTTGGTGCGCGGATCGATCAGCGTGCCACGGTCGAAGGGGGTGAGAAACTCGCGGTGCTCGTAGGCGAACAACAGCTTGGTGCGCTCGCCGTACCAGGCCAGCGACGGTGCGATCAGCGTCTCGCGGTGGGTGCCGAAGTTGCGCCAGTAATCTTCGTCTTCGTGATCGACGACCATGCGATAGGCGAAGCCGGAATCGCCCAGCGCACCGGTGCTGTCGAAGGCGCCACCGCTACCGTTCTTGCCGTCACCGTAGGTCGAACCGCGCACGGTCACGGCATTGTACTGGGTCAGTTCCGGCTTCTTGCTGACCAGGTTGACCACGCCACCCGGATCCTGAATCCCGTAGAGCAACGAGGCCGGGCCTTTGAGCACTTCGACGCGATCCACGGTCGCGTTCATGCCACGGCCCTGCACCAGCGGCATGCCGTCGCGCATGATCGAGCCGTTGCGGTTGTCGCCGAAGCCGCGAGTCATCACCGAGTCCTGCGTACTGCCCAAAGTGTTGCCCTGGGTGATGCCGCTGACATTGGCCAGCGCGTCATCGAGATTGCGCGGCGCCTGATCGCGAATGACCTGCGCCGGGATGACATTGACCGTCTGTGGAATTTCTTGCAGCGACGCCGATGAGCGCATCACCGAACTGGTTTCCGGCGGCTGATAGCTCATCGATTCGTCGCGCGTGGACGTGATGGTGGTGGCGCCGAGATTGAGCGCCCCTTCGGTCGGCAACGGCTCCAGCGCCAGGGTATGACTGTCGGTGCGGCGAAAGCTCAGGCCGGAATTGCCGAGCAGGCGTTGCAGAGCCTGTTCGGCGCTCATCTGGCCGTTGACTGCCGGAGCATTGAGGCCGTACGGCGCTTCATCGGTGTAGACCACGCTTTGCCCGGTCACGCGGCTGAAGTCGCTCAGGGCTTGCGGCAACGGTTTCGCGGCGAGGGCAAAATTGAATTGCTGTTGCGCCTGATTGCTCACAGCTTCTGCCGCCAGCGCGATACTCATCGGCAGCAATGCCAACGCGGAAAAACTCAACGCCGACATGCCCAACCACTGTTTGACCGAACCGGATTTTGCCCTGGACTTCATTGCTCAATGACCTGTGTAGAACCGCAACGGATGCGAATGGCTCGCAGTTTCAGTCACTACACGGATGGGGCTCGGGGTTACCTCACCTTTAATTTGAAAATATTTTGCGGGGGATTTGTTGCCTGGGCTGACGCCTTCGCGAGCAGGCTCGCTCCCACCTTTGAAATGCCTACCCTGTGGGAGCGAGCCTGCTCGCGAAGAGGCCGGCTGCCTCAGCGCAAAATAATCAGTTGCCCCAACACCCGATGCTGCTCAAATCCCAGTACCCCTTGCAGCGAATTGAGCACCGCTTGCGGATCCTTGCTCGGAAAGCTGCCGCTGACCTTGCGCGCCGCCAGCTCATCGTTGAGCAGCACAATCCGCCCCGGGTAATAGCGGCGCAGATCCTCGACGACATCGGCCAGCGTGGTCTTGTAGTAAGTCAGCCAACCCTGACGCCAGGCCAGTTGCGCTTCACTGTCCACGCCATGCAGTTTTTCCGCTGAGCCGTCGGCGTAGGCAACTTGCTGGCCGGCCGTGAGAATCTGCTGTTGGGCATGCTCGTCTGCCGTCACCGCGACACGCCCGGACAATACCGTCACTTGTGCGCCGTGAGGTTGCCGACGTACTTCGAACTGGGTGCCGAGCACCCGCGCCTCGCCCTGCTCCGCCGCCACCACAAAAGGGTCGCCGGTGTGGGTGACGCTGAAGAAAGCAGCACCTCTGATCAATTTCACGCGGCGCTGGCCATGACTGAAATCCACAGCAATCGCACTGTCGGCATCCAGTGTCACTTGCGACTGATCGGCCAGAGTCACCGTGCGGATTTCCCCAGGTGCCGAGACATGATCGGCGCGCAGATCGTCGAGCCAGCGCTGCGCCTGCCACCCTGTGCCGAGGCTGACCATCAATAGCAGACACGCGGCCAGCGCCAGCGCTCCAGACCAACGCAACATCGGCGAACGACGCGGGGCGTCCATCGCCTGCAGATAACCTTGCAGCGCAAGCGTATCTTCCTCGGCCAGCGTGCGCGCGGGGCTTTCGCTGAGTTCCCAGATCACCTGCGCCTGCGCGTACGCTTCGGCATGGGCCGGATCGGCCCGCAGCCATTGGCTGAAGGTGAGTTGATCGCCAGTGCTCGGGCGGTCGTGCAACAGGCTCAGCCAGGCCAGCGCGGCCTGCTCCTGGGCCGGCGTCGGTGTGATCGGATCGGATGGCTTCACGGTGCTTTCCCTGGCAGGCGTGGCGCGGGGTCGCGCAGGCTGGCCTTGCAGGCCTCGAGGGCGCGCATCATATGTTTTTCCACGGCACTTTGGGACAGGCCCATGGCCTTGGCGATCTCGGCGTACTTGCGCCCATGAATGCGATTGAGCAGAAAGATCTGCCGGGTACGCTCGGGCAAGGCGCGCAACGCGGCTTCGACATGGCGCAGATCGTTGCCGGCTTCGAGGGCGGCCTGGGGTTCGCTGCCGTGGCTGTCGGGTTCGTCCGGCTGCCAGCCTTCGTTGACCCGCGTGCGCGTGCCTTCGCTGCGAAGATGATCGATGGCGATGTTGCCGGCGCAGCGCAGCAGATAGGTGCTGAGTTCTTCGACCTGGACCAGCGGCCGACGCCAGAAGCGCAAAAACAGATCCTGGACCAGATCCGCCGCCGTCGCCCGACAACCGACGCGCCGATTCACCAGCGCCTCCATTTGCGCACGCTGGGACAGAAACACCCGAAGAAAATGCGCACGCGCGCCACGCGCTTCATCGTCACGCGACTCCGGCGGCAGACCGATCAGCACTTCAGCACTGCGCCCAGGCGGCGACCGGGCTGGCCAACAGGCTCAACCCGGCCAGTGCCATGGCCAGACGCGGGCGATACGGCAGCAACAGCACCAATGCCAAAGCGCTGAGCATCAGCACCGCGAACCAGTCGACCAGACCGAAACTCCAGCCATTGGCCGCCACCGCAGCCCACAATGACAGCGCCAGCAACAGCCATCCCGCCAGCGTCAAACCCTGACGGCGGCGCATCGACGGTTTGGCGCCGAGCAACTCGGCATGATGGCGTGGCATCGACAGGCACAACGCGGTGAAGCCGGCATAGGTGAGCAACAGGGCCAGCAGCATCAGTTGGCCCCCTGTTCAACTGTGTTCGAGCGAGGCGAAGAACTTGCTTTGCGAACGCTGACGCGGTCGCCCGTACGCTGCATCTTGCGCGCAGCCCAGCCGAGAAAAAGCCCCGCCGCCAGACACGTCAGATCAAATCCGGCCAGTGCCCAGTCGCGCTGCATCAGGGTCGCGCCAAGATTCCACGGTGTGGTCAGCGCATTGATCAGCGGCACCGCGATAAACAGCGCGGCGCCGAGCGTCAGCTGTTCGATCCACGCCTTGCGTCCCGGACGCAATACCGCGTGCAACAGGCTAAGCCCCCAGGCAATAAAAAACGCATTCACTTCCCAATCGGCCCGCCCCGCCAGACTCACCGGCAACAGTCGATTGGCTAAAAAGAACACCGCCACCGCCGATACCAGGCCGGCCATGCTGGCGATATTCAGCACCTCGACCAGGCGCAATTCGAACGGCAGCGCCGCGCTTTTCATGTGCTTGAGCTGCCGCTTGCCGAGCCAGATCACCAGCCCGGTGCCAATCATCGCCGTGCCGGCCAGTCCGCAAATGAAATACAGCCAGCGCAACAGCGGCCCGGCGAAATGGCCCATGTGCAAACCGTAGAACGCGCCACCCACCGCCATCGCCATGGGTTGATCGGGGGTACTGTTCAGAAGCTGCCCGGTGACGCCATTGAAGGTCACCGCCCGACCGAAATCATGCACCACCCGATCACCCGCGCGAGACAGCACCACCGTGGCGCTGGTGTCGCCCGGGTTGCTCACCGACAGGCGCGCGGTATGGCCACCCGACCACTGCTCGCTGGCCTTGGCCAGTAGCGGCGCCATGGCGGTCAGCGGTGCGGCGACATCGGCGCGCTCGGGCGTCTTCGAGGCGGGAAAGACGTCGTCGTAGAACTTGCGTACGTCGCTGCCGTAAGAGGCAACGATGCTCGCCGGCATAACCATGGACATGAAAATCACCAGGCTGCTGTAAGTGATCATCAAGTGAAACGGCAGCACCAGCACACCCACGGCGTTATGCCCGTCGAGCCAGGAACGCTGGCCCTTGCGCGGGCGGAAAGTGAAGAAGTCCTTGAAGATTTTCTTGTGGGTGATGATGCCGCTGATCAACGCAACGAACATCACCATCGCAGCGAGAGTTGCCAGCCAGCGCCCCCATGGATAAGGCATCTGCAACTGGAAGTGGAAACGGTAAAAGAACTCGCCGCCCATGCTTTCGCGGCCCTGTACTTCGGCCCCGGTCTGAGCGTCGAGGGTTCGGGATTCGAAGCGGCCGCGCTCGCCGGGTTTGCCCGGCGCCTGCTGCCAGCGCACGGTCAGGCCGGGGTCGCGGGCATCGGGCAGATCGATCAGCCAGCGCGAGGCAATGGCGGCGTGTTGCTGCAGATAGTTTTGCGCCTGCGCCAGGCTCGCTTCGCTATCAAGCGAATGTGCAGCGATCTCCGGCTGCATCCAGTGGCTGATTTCATCTTTGAAGTAAGCGAGCGTGCCGGTGAGGAAAATCGCGAACAGCAGCCAGCCGAACACCAGCCCGGCCCAGGTGTGCAGCCAGGCCATCGCCTGGCGGAAACCCTCTTTCATGCCAGCCCCAGTCCGCGCGCGGCACCGGAAACGGTGGCAAGAATCACGCTTGGCACCAGCAAGCCGACCCACGCCGACCATGCGCTGCGGCAGGCAAAGCACCAGAGCACGGCAACGAGATAGACCAGAAAGGACACGGTCATGCCGGTGACCACGGCTTCGGCGCGGTTCAGCGGCAGCCACAACGTCAGGGTGACGCTGGCCAGCGCCGCGACCAGATAGCCGCCGAAAATCGCCGCCAATACCCGCGAAGTGACGGCCAGACGATAGGACATGGGAAGGGTGGCGAGTTTGCCTTTCATGTTTCGACCCTGAAACGAAAAACGTTCGGCCGACAAGCCGAATCTACAGGCGAGCAATATTAATGATAAATATTCTCATACGCAAAAGCATCTGATTGCCGGACACTGTCGCCAGCCTCTACAATGCGAACCGTTCTTGTTCTCTAATGCACGTTCTCTACGCAAGTTTTGCGTCCGGAGTCATTTCGTTGCCGCCCGCCCATCCCGTCGAATCGCTCTACCATGCCCATCACAGTTGGCTCACCGGCTGGTTGCGGCGCAAGCTCGGCTGCCCGGACAGCGCAGCGGATCTGGCTCAGGACACGTTCATCAAGGTGCTGACCGCCCGCGAGCCACCAGTGATCATCGAGCCGCGCGCCTTTCTCACTACGCTGGCCAAGCGCGTACTGTTCAACCATTACCGGCGGCAGGATGTGGAACGCGCCTACCTCGAGACACTGGCGCAGATGCCTGAAATGGTCGCGCCGTCAGAAGAGCACAAAGCGATCATCCTGCAGACATTGGTCGAACTCGATGAGCTGCTCGACGGTTTGCCGCGCCAGATCAAACGCGCGTTCCTGCTCGCTCAGGTCGATGGTCTGACTTATCCACAGATCGCCGCAGAACTGGGAATCTCGGTGGCCACGGTCAAACGCCATTTGAACAAAGCGGCCATGCGCTGCTATTTCGCCCTGTGAATCGCACGCCGGATTTCTCCGCGCAAGTCGCCGAACAGGCGGTGCACTGGTTGCTGGAAATGCAGCAGGGCACGCTGACCTCGCGCCAGCAACAGGCATGGCAACAATGGCTGGATGCACACAGCGAACACCGCCGAGCGTGGGAACACATGCAACGGGTCAACCAGCGCTTGCGCGGCGTGTCGTCGCCGTTGGCCCACGCCGCGTTGAACGGACCGAAATCCGGCAGCCGCCGTCAGGCGCTGAAAATGTTGCTGATTCTCGGTGCCGGCTCAGCGGCGACCTGGGGCATGCGCGAGCACACTCCGTTGCCGTCGCTGCTCGCCGATTACCGCACGCCGGTCGGCCAGCGGCGCAAGATTGGCCTGGGCGGTGCCGATTCGTTGCAGCTCAATACCGCCAGCTCGGTTGATGTTGATGGTGCGCAGCGGTTGATTGGTCTGCTTGAGGGCGAAATGCTGTTGAGCGCTGCGAATCCGTTCGAAATACGCACGGCACACGGCGTGCTGAAAAGCCAAGGTGCGCGCGTCAATGTGCGGCAGTTTGCCGATCGCACGCAGATCGCCCTGTTTGAAGGACGAGTCGAACTCGTCGCCAACCAGCGCGCGCCCCTGCTGCTGCCGATCGCGCGGCAGTTGAGTTTTACTGCCAGCTCGGTCAGCGACCCCAAACCGCTGGACGCCAACAGCGGTGCATGGACCGACGGCATGCTGGTCGCCGCCCATATGCGCCTCGGCGATTTCCTCGAAGAGCTTGGCCGCTACCGGCGCGGGCAGCTGCGGTGCGACAGTCAGGTTGCCGACCTGCTGATTTCCGGGACGTATCCGCTGGATGACAGCGAGCGGATTCTCGACCTGCTGCAGATCAGTCTGCCGGTGCAAGTGAAGCGCTTTACCCGTTATTGGGTGAGCGTCGAAGCGCGGGTTTAAAAAGCAAGATCAAAAGATCGCAGCCTTCGGCAGCTCCTACATTTGGAATGCATTTTTTCTGTAGGAGCTGCCGAAGGCTGCGATCTTTTGATTCTGAAAAAATAAATGAGCCGTTTTTCAGATCTGGCGTGACAGAGAAGGAAAGCCCCCTTGATTCCACCTTCTCAGGATCATCCACATGCAGCCCACCCGCCTTACGCCACTGGCCCGCAGCCTGCGCAATCTTCTGCTCGGCGCCAGCCTGAGTTTCACCGCCCTGCCCGCTGCGCTGGGCGCCGAGACCAAGATTTATCACATCGCCCCGGCGTCGCTGGAAACCGCGCTGAACCAGTTTGGCCGTGAAGCAGGCGTGCTGATTTCCTTCGGTTCGCAAGTCACCAGCGGTGTGCAGAGCCGTGGTCTGGAAGGCAACTACACCGCGCAACAAGGCCTTGACGCCTTACTCGAAGGCACCGGCCTGCAAGCCCGCGCCGAAGGCGACAATGCCTTCAGCCTGCAACCGCTGGCTGACGCGGCGCTGGAGCTGGGCACTTCGACCGTGGTCGGCGACTGGCTCGGCGATGCAGCGCAGATCAACGTCTTCGAACACCCCGGGGCGCGTGATGTGATCCGCCGCGAAGAATTCGAACGCCAGGGCGCGACCCAGGCCCGCGATGTACTCAATCGCATCCCCGGTGTGAATGCGCCGGAGAACAACGGCACGGGCAGCCACGACATGGCACTGAATTTCGGCATTCGCGGTTTGAATCCACGCCTGGCCGCACGCTCGACAGTATTGATGGATGGCATCCCGGTGCCGTTCGCGCCGTATGGTCAGCCGCAGCTTTCGTTCGCGCCGATCAGCATGGGCAACATGGATGCCGTGGACGTGGTGCGTGGCGGCGGCGCGGTGCGTTACGGCCCGCAGAACGTCGGCGGCGTGGTCAACTTCGTGACCCGGGCGATTCCCGACGAGCCAACGGTCAAGGGAGGTTTGCAGACTGAAACCAGCCCATCGTCGAGCCACGACGGTTTCAAGACCAGCGCCAATCTGCTGGCCGGCGGCACCAACGCCAACGGCCTCGGTGGCGCCTTGCTGTACTCCGGCACCCGTGGTGGTGACTGGCGTGAACACAGCGATACCGAGATCGACGACCTGATCCTCAAGGGCAAGTACCAGCTCGACGACGCCAACAGCTTCAACGCCATGGCCCAGTATTACGAGGGCAAGGCCGACATGCCCGGCGGTCTCAATGTCGCCGATTACGATGCCGATCCGTATCAGTCGACGCGACCGAAAGACCAGTTCTGGGGGCGCCGCACGATGTTCAACTTCGGCTATCGCTATCAGCAAGATCGCCGAGAATTCACCGCCAACACCTTCTTCACCAAAACCCTGCGCAGCGGTTATCTGGATCAGGGCACGTTTCTTTCGCTGTCGCCCCGCGAGTATTGGGTGCGTGGTCTGGAAACCCGTTTCGCCCAAGGCTTCGACCTGGGTCCGAGCAGCCACGAAGTCGGCGTCGGCTACCGCTACATCAATGAGGCCGGCCACGAACTGCGTTATCGCACGCCGATCAGCGCCAACGAATACCCGACCACCAGCAGCCGCAACGACCGTGACACTCGCGGTGGTACCGAGGCCAACGCATTCTTCGTCGATGACCGCATCGACATCGGCAAATGGACCATCACCCCGGGCGTGCGCTACGAGATGATCGAGTCGCAACAGACCAACAACCTGACCAACGTCAAATACAAGGGCGACTACAACACCGCGCTGCCGGCGCTGAACGTGCTCTATCACCTCACCGACAGCTGGAATCTGTACGCCAACACCGAAGGCTCGTTCGGCAGCGTGCAATACAGCCAGATGCCCAACCGGGTCAGCAGCGGCGAAGTAAAGCCGGAAAAGGCCCGCACCTGGGAACTCGGCACGCGCTATGACAACGGTGCTCTGCGCGCTGAAATCGGTGCGTTCCTGATCAACTTCGACAACCAGTACGAGAGCAACCAGACCAACGACTCGGTGATCGCTCGCGGCGAAACCCGCCATCAGGGCATCGAGACCAGCGTCAATTACGCGCTCGACGACTTGAGCCCGGCGCTGGCCGGTTTCGATGTCTACGTCAGTTATGCCTATGTCGATGCGACCATTCGCGAAGACGGGCCGAACAAAGGCAACCGCGTGCCTTTTTCCTCCAAGCACAAAGGCACGATTGGCGTCGGTTATACCGAAGGGCCATGGAAGCTGAATCTGGACAGCAGCTTCCAGAGCGACCAGTTTGCCGACAACGCCAACACCTCGAAGGAAAGTGCCGATGGCAGCACCGGCAAGATCCCCGGTTACATGCTGTTCAGCAGCCGCGCCGGGTATGACTTCGGACCGCAACTGTCGGATTTGAATGTGGCGGTGGGGGTGAAGAACATCTTCAACACGCAGTACTTCACACGCTCGTTCGATGACAACAACAAGGGCAAGTACGTAGGTGAGCCGCGGACGGTTTATGTACAGACGTCGGTGGCGTTCTGACCCCACCCCATCGAAGATCAAAAGCCCCTCACCCTAACCCTCTCCCAAAGGGAGAGGGAACTGACCGAGGTGTATTTACGATTTACGCTCGCCTGCAATATCGAGCCGAACGCTGGACTTGAAAACAACCGGAATCGGCCCCCTCTCCCAGAGGGTGAGGGACTGACCGAGGTGTATTTACGATTTACGCTCGCCTGCAATATCGAGCCGAACGCTGGACTTGAAAACAACCGGGATCGGCCCCCTCTCCCAGAGGGTGAGGGACTGACCGAGGTGTATTTACGATTTACGCTCGCCTGCAATATCGAGCCGAACGCTGGACTTGAAAACAACCGGAATCGGCCCCTTCCCCCAGAGGGTGAGGGACTGACCGAGGTGTATTTACGATTTACGCTCGCCTGCAATATCGAGCCGAACGCTGGACTTGAAAACAACCGGAATCGGCTCCCTCTCCCTCGGGAGAGGGCTGGGGTGAGGGGCTACGGTTTTAAACCCTGCGAGCAATCACCAACACCACAAACAAAAAACGGGCCTGCATCAGCAGGCCCGTTCTCCTTTGGTTACTTGTGAAATCAGCGCATCAACTGTTGATCGCTGCCTGTTCGTTCTCGTCAAATTCTTCCGCCAACAGCTTGTCGTTGGCTTTGCCGGTAAATGGCACTACAGCGGCGCGTGGTTTACCTCGCAGTTTGCCGAACAGATGATCCAGTTTGTGCTCGAGTTTCTCGGCAGCACCGTCGATCGCCTGTTCCAGCGAATCGGCTTTATGAGTCACGGAAATCGGTTGGTGGCCTTTTGGCCGCGCTTCCAGTTGGCAGCGCAAGTCATGGGGACCTGGTTTCTCGCCGTTCTCGTCGCTCAGGTGGACTTCGACACGGGTCAGGTCTTCTTCATAACGGTCGAGCGTGCTCTCAATAGTTGTACGTACCCACTCCTCCAGTCGCTTACTGCTTTGAATATGGTTATCGCTGTTGACTTGGATTTGCATAGTTCATCCCTTATTTCAGCTAGCTCGCTGGAGGCCTTGAGTTGAATTTCCTGACCTCCTGGTTACAACAATCGGCCCGAGCGACGAACATTTCAACCCCTGAAAAAAGAAAAATATTCATTCGCAAAAAAAGCCGGACAACCGAGCTGGGCGCTGTTAATGTCGGGAGTTGGGTCGACCCGCTCCGCAGAAAAATCTGCTCACATCTGTTGCTCATTCAGCGGGTGCAGGCTGCGAAAAATTCCCGCCTCTTCCACCAGCCAGTCATGCACAGCGCGCACGCCCGGATGGCTCAACGCCCCCGGCGCATATAGCAGCACGTAGCGTTTATGGTTGGGCACCGACAAGCCGAACGGCACGATCAAAGTGCCGCGCTCCAGCTCATCGTTGAGCAACGTGCGCCGGGCAATCGCCACGCCCATGCCAGCGATCGCCGCTTCGATGGTCAAGTGATTGCGATTGAACGTGTGGCCGCGCCGCACATCGGCGCCTTCGAAGCCGATCGCATTCAAATAGAACTCCCATTCCGCGTATTCGTAACTGCCACGCCAGGCGGTGATGTCGTGCAGCAACGGGAAATGCACCAGATCCGCGGGCCCGTGCAACGGCGGTCGCCCACGTAACAGGCTCGGCGCGCACACCGGGAAAATCTGCTCGTCGAGCAAGGCTGTGGATAACAATCCGGGGTAACTGCCATCGTTGAGGTCGATGGCCAGATCGAAATCGCCCTCATGCAAGGGCACGCTGCTGTCCTCGGCCACCAGGCGCAACTGGATGTCCGGAAAGCGTTGCTGCAAGCGCGGCAGGCGCGGGGTCAGCCACTTGCCGAGAAACGACGGGATCGAACGCAACCGCAGAGTCCCGCTGATCATCCCGGCGTCCAGCCGGCGCAATTCCGCATCGATGCTGCCATAGGCTTCATTGACGGTAATCGCCAGCCGCTGCCCCTGTGCACTCAACTCAACACCCCGCGCGCGCCGATGAAACAGGCGAAAGCCCAGGCGCTCTTCCAATTGGCGGATCTGCTGGCTGACCGCGCCCGGGGTGATGTGCAGCTCTTCGGCACAACGGGTGAACGACAGGTGCCGCGCGGCACAGGCAAACACCTGCAGCCAGACATAGGTCTGGGCATGCAATTGACGACTCATTGTTTAGTCCTGCTAAAGGCTGTCTTAGGAGGTTTCGTTGGTCACCTCGAACCGAGGCAGGCAGTATCGCCGACATTGCGCTTGTCCGACAAAAAATGGCAGCGATTCCTACTCCATTGCTTGTAAGGGTTTAGCATGGCTATCAGTGTTTTCGATCTATTCAAAGTGGGCATCGGTCCGTCCAGTTCCCATACCGTCGGCCCGATGCGCGCAGCGGCGACCTTTGCCCAGGCCCTGATCGACCAGCATCTGCTCTATGACGTGCGACGGGTGGAAATCCGTCTGTACGGCTCACTGTCTGCGACCGGCGTTGGCCATGCCACCGATCGCGCGACGGTCATGGGCCTGATGGGCGAGTGGCCGGACAGCATCGATCCTTCGACCATCGATCCACGCATTCAGCAACTGCGCGAAACCGGACAACTGTCCCTCGCCGGTCAACGCTCGATTGCGTTTGACTGGCAGAGCGATCTGCTGCTGCTCGACGAGAGCTTGCCCTACCACCCCAACGCCATGTCGCTGAGCGCCTTTGGCGAAAGCGCCGAGCTGTTCGCGCAAACCTATTACTCGGTGGGCGGCGGTTTCATCGTCGAAGCGGCTGAAGCCGAGTCTGGCGTGGCGCCAACCAGCGACGTGGTGTTGCCGTACGATTTTTCCAGCGCCGCCGAACTGCTCGCCCTCTGCAAACAACACAATCTGCGCGTGTCCGAACTGATGATGGCCAACGAACGCGCCTGGCGCAGCGATGCCGAGATTCGCCAAGGCCTGCTGCACATCTGGTCAGTGATGCGCGAGTGCGTCGAACAAGGTTTGCGCCACGAAGGCATCCTGCCCGGCGGTCTGAAAGTACCGCGCCGCGCGGCGAAACTGCATCGCAGCCTGCTGGAAATCGGCAAACCGAATGTGATCAGTTCGACCCTGTCGGCAATGGAATGGGTCAACCTGTTCGCCCTTGCCGTCAACGAAGAAAACGCGGCCGGTGGGCGCATGGTCACCGCGCCGACCAATGGCGCCGCCGGCATCATTCCGGCCGTTCTGCACTACTACATGAAATTCAATCCGGACGCGTCTGACGATGACGTCGTCGCGTTCTTTCTCGGTGCAGCCGCCGTGGGCATTTTGTGCAAGAAAAACGCCTCCATCTCCGGTGCCGAGGTCGGCTGTCAGGGCGAAGTCGGTTCAGCTTGCGCAATGGCCGCCGCCGGCCTCGCCGACGTCCTCGGCGCGACACCGGAGCAACTGGAGAACGCTGCCGAAATCGGCCTGGAACACAACCTCGGCCTGACCTGCGATCCGGTCGGTGGCCTGGTGCAAGTGCCGTGCATCGAGCGCAATGCCATCGCGGCGGTGAAGGCGATCAACGCCACGCAAATGGCCCTGCGCGGCGACGGCAATCATTTCATTTCCCTCGACCGGGTGATCCGCACCATGCGCGACACCGGCGCCGACATGCACGACAAGTACAAGGAAACCTCGCGGGGCGGGCTGGCGGTGAACTGGGTGGAATGCTGATCGGCCTGACTGCACTGTCAGCGATCATCGGCTGATTCCTGCCCTGAAAACGCGCCACAAAAAACGGCGAGCCCCGAGGCTCGCCGTTTTTTTCGCCGTGTTTATTGTTCGACAATTTTTCCGGCATGCCCCTTGCTACATCACCCTTGAGGCAAACGGACATTGCAAACCTCAGCGAACGAGATGCCAGTGGTCTGGTGTTGCGAACCAAATCAGATCATGGCCGGTCAACAACTGCACGTTCAATCAGGCGGTGACGCATCATGGACAACCCATTTCAGATCATTACCGATGCTTTCGCGCCGGACTATCAGATCAATCTGAGCATTCAGGGCCTGGACGGCAGCATCATGCTGACCCTGTCCAACGCCGGCCGCATTGTGGCCAAGCGCATGATCAGTGCCGAACAGCGCAACGATCCCGAGCGTTTGAAGAGGCTGGTGCAAAGCATCCAGTTCGGCATCGCCATCGAACAGGGCCACAGCGCCATGTCGATTCTCGAAGCCATGACCAGCGGCGCCGGGCTCACCCCGCCACCGCCACGCGTCAAGGGCCAGCCCGGCCAGGCGGCGGGCCTTTAAAGCTCGCCCTTCTCCACTTCAGGATGTTCGCTGGAGCCCGTGCCGAGCTTGCGCTGCGGGTTCTCGATCTTCACTGAGGGGAATTGCGACGAAGCGTAACGCACCACCAGGATCGCAAACGCCAGCAGCAGAATGCCGCCGCACAGGTAGATAATGCCCATGTCCGGTGGGTTGTGGTGCGAGACGTTGGAGATCAGCAGGCGCGTCAGCGCGGTGATCGCCACGTAGATCAGGAAGCGCACCGGCATGTGGTTGGTCTTGAAATAAATCCCGACCATCGCGCCCAGTTCCAGATAGATGAACAGCAACAGAATGTCATCGATCTTGATGTGCCCGACTTCGAGCATCCCGAGAAACTCCATCACCGCCGCCCACGCTGTCACCGCACCGATGGCGAACAGCGCCAGATAGTGAAAGGTTTCGACGAACAGGTTGCCCAGGGACTCGGCCAGTTGATGCACGTTACGCCGCAGTTTCTCGGCCCAATTTATTTTCACGATGAGTTTCCTTAGCCCGTTTCGGGCGGATGATGCGTATCGCACGTGACGGTTTTGCGCGCGCGCCTTGTAGCAACGGTTTTCATGCAGGTTCAGGGCCACGCATCATGGCGATCCGCCGCAAATCCCGCGCCGTGGCGTTTGGTCGCAGGCTCGCGGCTTTGCACAATCCCCGTGGGAGCGAGCCTGCTCGCGAATAGCAGCCACACCGTACCCCTGACAAACCCCGAATCCGGTCTACATTGAAAAGCCACTACCCATGGCGCAGGGATTCGCTTATCCTTTTCGCTGTATATGGATACAGTAGTCGTCAAGACAACTTAATGTGAAGGCATGTGAGGTGGTGAATGGCCGTCGAAGTGGTATACCGCAGCAGCCGAGATCTGGAGCGCTTGTTCATGGATAAAGCCGAAGCTGATCGTCATGACAAAATGCTCGAACTGGCCGAATATCTGGCCGATGTGCTGCAAAAAGCCGTTCCGTCCCTGACTGAACAGCAAGTGGAAGAAGCCGGGATCTACATGGCGAAGAATCGCGATGTGTTCGCCAGAGCGTTCAAGAGCCAGCCCGATGCGCTGTCGGAGCTGATCAATGCGCCGGCCGAGCCTGTCGAAAAAGCTGAAGCGGCAGAACCTGATGAGGCGCCGGCGAAGCCAGCCAAACCAGCGAAAGCGCCGAAGTAATTAGAAAGATCGCAGCCTTCGGCAGCTCCTGCACTCGGAATGTAGGAGCTGCCGAAGGCTGCGATCTTTTGCTTTCAGCGATACAAAACCTTTTCGGCCAACTCATCCGCCACCCGCGCCGGCGAACGTTTTTCCGCCTGAGCATGGGCGAAGACTTCGGTCAGCCGCGAACTGATTTTCGACAGATGCGCCGTAATCGTCGGCAACTCCTCACCGCGATGTTTAAGCGATACGTAAATCAGCCCGCCGGCATTGATCACATAATCCGGCGCATAAAGAATCCCGCGCCGTTCCAGTTGATCCGCCACATCCAGATGGGAAAGTTGATTGTTCGCCGAACCGGCCACCGCCGAGCAGCGCAGCTGTGAAACGCTGTGACTGTTGAGCACACCGCCCAACCCGCACGGCGCGAGAATGTCGCACGGCGTGCTGAGCAATGCGTCGTTGGCGATCGGGTGAGCATTGAGCTGCTCCATCGCCAGTTGCACCTTGCCGTGGTCGATGTCACTGACGAGCAACTCGGCGCCTGCCGCGTGCAGTTGCTCGGCCAGCGCAAAACCGACATTGCCAAGCCCCTGGATGGCAACGCGCAGACCTTCGAGGTTGTCGCTGCCCAGGCGCGCCATCGCCGTGGCGCGTATGCCGGCGAACACGCCCATGGCCGCATGCGGCGCCGGGTCGCCTGCCGAAGTGGTGCTGGTAACGTGGCGGGTCTGCTGGGCAATGCAGTCCATGTCCGCCACTGACGTACCGCTGTCGATGGCGGTGATATAGCGGCCGTCGAGTTGCTCGATGCAACGTCCGAAAGCCTCGAACAACGCGGCGCGATTCTCGACATGGGCCGGGCGCACGATCACCGCCACCCCGCCACCTTGCGCGAGGCCGGCGAGCGCCGCTTTGTAGCTCATGTTTTGCGCCAGGCGAATGGCGTCCTCGACCGCAGATTCGTCGTTGGGATAGGCAAGGTAACGGCACCCACCCAGGGCTGGCCCCAGATGGCTGTTATGAATGGCAATGACCGCCTTCAACCCGGTGGCCGGGTCCACGCTCAGGTGCAGCGATTCCAGGCGAGTGCTTTGCATGAGAGCGAACATCGACAGGCTCCCGAATCACTTCTTGTAGAACGCCAGTATAGGCTTGCCCCTGAAAATTGCTGGCGCACACCGGCATGAGCCGCCGAGCGGACAATGCTGCGCCGCTATAACTCGCGCTCAGTGAGCCCGGCACTGGACGAACAACCCGGACGGGGCTAAAACGAGGCATTGGAGGGAGATTCAGATGAGTGCGCGCCAACGCTTTTTCGAATGCCTGCATCGTTCACCGCCGGCCCTGCTGGAAGCTGCGCTGTGGATAAGTGCCGAGCACGACAAAACCCTCGAGCCCGAGGCATGGTTGCGCACCTTCAAGGATCTGCAACTACGCGTCAGCTATGGGCTGCCGATGCTGCCGGTCAGCGAACTGGCGCAACCGCTGTTGCGACGCATGGTCGATCTCGGTTTCGCGCAGGATGATTTCCTGCCGCTGCGCCCGCAGGCGGCGCTGCTGCATCGCGTGTTGCACACCCAACGCGGTCAGCCGTTGGCATTGGCGTTGATCGCACTGGAATTGGCGCGTGGGTTGGAGATTCCTCTGGTCGGGGTCAACTTCCCCGGACATTTTCTGCTGCGGGTACCCGGCGCCGACCACTTGCTCGATCCTTGCGGCGGGCGGCGACTGTATCCCAATGACTGCCGAGAACTGTTGCAACGCCAATACGGGCCGAACATGCAGCTCAGCGCCGAACATTTGCTGAGCGCAACGCCGGTGCAGATGCTGCAACGTCTGTCACGCAACCTGCGCCAATTGCACCTGACCCACGACGATCACATCGCCGCGCTGATCGACGCAGGACGAGTGCTCGAACTGGGCGATGCGAAGGCCTCCGATTACATGGCCCGGGCCAGTCTGTATCAACGGCTGGATTGCCCGAACGCTGAACGCTTCGATCTGGAGCATGCATTATTGCTCAGCGAAGACCCGATCCAGCGCCTGCGCCTGACCGAACGCCTCGGCCATCTGCCGCCCAACTCCGTCGTGCATTAACTACCTTCCGCAGGCTGCCACCATCCTTGAGGCCCACACAAACCTGTGTGGGAGCGAGCCTGCTCGCGAAAGCGGTGTGTCAGCTGAATGAAAGGCCACTGACACTCCGTCTTCGCGAGCAGGCTCGCTCCCACAGGAATTACGGGGTGTCTGGTTGATTGGCAGGATGCGCCTTGATAAACGCCGGATGTTCAGCCGCCAACGCAGCCACACGGCAAATTTTCGGATACGCCTCCAGGCTGACGTTGAACCGCTCAGCCGCATACAACTGCGGAATCAGATACACATCTGCCACGCACGGCCATTCGCCAAAACAGAAACCGCTGTCGCCGATCAACTGCTCCACCGTTGCCAGCCCTTGGCTGATCCAATGGCTGATCCACTCCACCACTTGCGCCTCATTCTGCCCCGCCTGGCGCAGGCGATTGAGCACGCTGACGTTATGCAGCGGGTGCACATCGCAGCCGATCACCGCCGCGACACCGCGCACCTGCGCGCGCGCCAGCAGATCATCCGGCAGCAACGGCACCTGCGGGTATCGCTCTTCCAGATACTCGATGATCGCCGGCGATTGAATCAGCAGCGCACCATCATCGGTGCGCAAGGTCGGCACCCGGCCCTGCGGATTGAGCGCCAGATACGCCGGTTGCCGATGTTCACCGCCCGACGGTGCGATCAGGTTGACCGGCAACGCCTGGTAATCGAGGCCCTTCAACGCCAGCGCAATGCGCACCCGATACGACGAAGTGGAACGGTAATAGCCATAGAGATCCATAAGCCGCTCCCGTCAGCGCGCAGCGATCACGGTGCCGCGACATTCGCCGAAGCCGATCGAGGCAAAACCGTCGCGGGCGCAGCGGGCACGCAGGATGATTTCGTCACCGTCCTCAAGGAATTTGCGCACTTCGCCGGAAGCCAGTTCGATCGGTTTCTTACCGCCCTCGGTAATCTCCAGCAGGCTGCCAAACTGGCCGTTTTCCGGGCCGGACAAAGTGCCCGAACCGAACAGATCGCCGGCCTGCAACTGGCAACCGTTGACGCTGTGATGCGCAACCATTTGCGCGACGGTCCAGTACATGTAGCGGGTGTTGCTCAGGGTCAGGCGATGGGCGGGCAGGTTCTGCTCGCGCATGGTTTCGGTACGCAACAGCACTTCCAGCTCGATGTCGAAGGCGCCGCCATCCTGATCGCGCTTGTCGAGCAGATACGGCAGCGGCTGCGGATCACCTTCAGGGCGGGCCGGTTGCGCCGTGCGGAATGGTTCCAGTGCTTCAGCCGTCACCACCCACGGCGAGACGCTGGTGATGAAACTCTTCGACAGGAATGGGCCGAGTGGCTGGTATTCCCAAGCCTGGATATCCCGCGCCGACCAGTCGTTGAGCAGGCAGAAACCGGCGATGTGCTCGGCAGCGTCACCGATGGCAATCGGCTCGCCCATCTCATTGCCCTGGCCGATCCAGATACCCAGTTCCAGTTCGTAATCCAGACGCGCGCATGGACCGAATACCGGTTCGGTCTGGCCGGCCGGCAGCGTCTGGCCTTTCGGCCGGCGCACGTCGGTGCCGGACGCTCGCACCGTGGAAGCGCGACCGTGGTAACCGATCGGCACGTGCTTGTAGTTCGGCAGCAGCGGGTTATCCGGGCGGAACAGTTTGCCGACGTTCTGCGCGTGCTCGATGCCGACGTAGAAGTCGGTGTAATCGCTGATCCGTGCCGGCAGGTGCATCTGGCAATCGGCAGCCAACGGCAAGAGTTTCGCGCCTTGCGCTTCGATGTTGCCACGCAGGGTGCTGCCTTCACTGAACAGTTCGATCAGGCGTTCGCGCAGGGCAACCCGCGCCTCACGGCCAAGTTCAAAGAACGCGTTCAACTGCCCGCCGTGCATGGCTTCCACCGCACTGCGTGCGACACCGTCGAACAGACCGGCCTCAAGCGCCACCTGCAAATCGAAAATGTGCTCGCCGATCGCTACGCCCGCGCGAGGCGCCGAACCGTCCAGGCTGAACACGCCCAGCGGCAGATTCTGCAAGGGGAAATCGCTGTGACCGTTGGCCGAAGCGACCCAACTGCGGGGGATGGAATTCTGTGTCATGGGTTATCTCCGGGTCGGGTCGAACGTGGCGGGCAGCGTCGCCCAGCAAGCGTCGTAACTGGGTTGCAACTGTGGGCATTCGAGGGCGAAACGACTTGGACGAAGCACCTGGCTGGTCTCGAACATGAAGGCCATGGTGTTATCGATTTTTGCAGGTGCAAGCTCGGCGTTGATCGCCCTGGTGCAGGTTTCGCCGTCCGGGCCGTGGGCGCTCATGCAGCTGTGCAGCGACGCGCCGCCGGGCACGAAGCCTTCGGCCTTGGCGTCGTATTCGCCCTGGATCAGGCCCATGAATTCGTTCATCAGGTTGCGATGGAACCACGGTGGCCGGAAGGTGTTTTCGGCGACCATCCAGCGCGGCGGGAAGATCACGAAATCGAGGTTGGCCAGACCGTGCACGCTGGTCGGCGAGGTCAGTACAGTGAAAATTGAAGGATCAGGGTGATCGAAACTCACCGTGCCGATGGTGTTGAAACGGCGCAGGTCGTATTTGTACGGCACGTTGTTGCCGTGCCAGGCGACCACATTGAGCGGTGAGTGATTGAGTTCGGTGGCCCACAACTGGCCAAGGAATTTCTGCACCAAAGTAGTCGGTTGCTGCAGGTTTTCGTAGGCAGCGACCGGGGTGAGGAAATCCCGTGGATTGGCCAGACCGTTGCTGCCGATCGGCCCCAGATCCGGCAGGCGCAGCGGCGCGCCGTGGTTCTCGGCGAGGTAGCCGCGAGCCTGTGGATCGAGCAGTTCGACGCGAAATTTCAGGCCACGCGGCAGAACGACGATTTCCAGCGGCGCCACTTCGAGTACGCCCAGTTCGGTGGCGATACGCAGGCGACCGAGTTGCGGCACCAGCAGCATTTCCCCATCGGCGTTAAAGAACACACGCTCCATTGAACGGTTGGCGGTGTAGTTATAAATGCTGATGCCGGAAGGTTTTTCGGCGCCAGCATTGGCCGCCATGCTGACCAGACCATCGATGAAATCCGTTGGCTCGGTCGGCAACTCCAGTGGATTCCAGCGCAGGCGATTGGGCGTCACTTCACCCAAAGGTCCGCCGGCCAGTTGCCGTTCCAGTTTGACGAACGCCGGGTGGTTGGCCGACGGCTGAATCCGGTACATCCAGGTGCGCCGCGCTTCGCTGCGCGGCATGGTGAACGCGGTGCCGGAGAACAGCTCGGTATACAGGCCGTACGGGGCTTTCTGCGGGGAATTCTGGCCAACGGGCAGCGCGCCGGGCAACGCTTCAGTGCTGAATTCGTTGCCGAAGCCGGACTGGTAAACCAGGTCCTGCGCGGTTGAATCGGGGTTCATGGAGCCTCCTGAACAGGGAGTCGGCAGTGGCCCATCGCTCTGGCTCAGAGTTCTCGGCACGCCGGGGTTGTTATTATCGTAATCTGATTACGCATAACGTAATTTGCTCGCTATCCAGCGTCAAGCTATAAAGACGCCCATTCGAACCGGAACCGCCAGCCCCATGGAAAAAACCAGCGACAGCAACGGCAAACAGAAAGTCCGCTCCGCCGAAGTCGGCACCGACATCCTCAAGGCTTTGGCCGAGTTGTCACCGTCGACTTCGCTGTCGCGTCTGGCCGAACATGTGCAGATGCCGGCAAGCAAGGTGCATCGCTATTTGCAGGCGTTGATAGCCTCCGGATTTGCCGAACAGAACACCGCCACCAACCATTACGGCCTCGGTCGCGAAGCACTGCGCGTGGGCCTGGCCGCGCTCAACAGCATGGACGTGCTGAAAGTTGCCGCCCTGCCGCTGTCCGAGCTGCGCGATGAACTCAACGAAACCTGCTTTCTCGCGGTGTGGGGCAATCAGGGCGCAACCGTAGTGCACATTGAACCGGCGGTGCGCGCGGTGACGGTGGTGACGCAGTTGGGTTCGGTGCTGCCGCTGCTCAGCTCGTCCACCGGGCTGGTGTTCAGTGCTTACCTGCCGCACCGGGAAACCGATGAATTGCGCGAGCAGGAGATCGCTGTCGAAAAGCATCCCCTCAAGGACGAAAAAGCCTATGCAGCGCTGTGTGAACAGATCCGCGAACGCGGTCTGCATCACGTGCATGGTTTGTTGATGCCGGGTGTGGATGCGCTTTCTGCGCCAGTGTTCAACGCGGTCGGGCAGATCGCTGCGGTGCTGACCATCGTCGGCCCGACCTCACTGTTCCACGCCGACGAAAACGGCCCGGCGGCGCAGCGGTTGTTGGCTGCGACCCGGGCCGTGAGTTGGCGCATGGGTTACGAAAGATAAATCAGACTATGAGCGCTCGAAACGGCTCAGCGAACCGTGGTCTTGCTTAATGCAGACTCAGCCTCTTGCATCAGTGACTTGAAGAACCCGATCAGTTCATCGGCGGGGTCTTCATGGCCGGTGTAATACGTAACCAGCTCCGCGACCGTGCGGGCGTCTTCAAACAGACTGAGAAACGAGCGTTGCGCACGGGTAAGTTCTTTAGCCGGCGCCCCCGCCGCTGCAGCCTGACCCAATGTCAGCAGTCCGCTCAATACATCCTGCACATGCCCCAGCGCGGCGGAATAATCACCGCGCCGGTGCGACTGAGACGCGTCGTAGATGCTTTTCATCACCTGCACAGCCACCACCACAGTGCCTACGGGTGGCACCAGCAGGCTGACAATGTTTGCGGCCTTCAACAGATTTTCATAAACCACACTGGCGATTATTTCGTTGAGACTGGTGGTCCGTTCGTCGATGTCACTCAATACACGGCGCACTCGCTCGTCATGGAAAGTGAACAGATCGGGCAGTAACGAACGCTGCTGTGTGCGAATGACCGGTCGGGTATCAACCGTTGCGACCAGATTATCGAAGTAGTCATTGGTCACTTTCTGGTCAACCAGCAGTATCCGCTCGCTGTAATAGCTCCTGAATGGGCCTTTTCGAAAACGAATCGAAGGAATGAACTCAGCGATCGGTCGGAAGTTGACTTGATCCGGTGCGTCAGGCGTATAGAGCAAGTCGAAGAAACCTGACGACAACTTCAGTCGAAAAATATAAACGCCGCCAACCGCGCGGTCCCCAGGAGTCGTCAGACCCAGCGCGCCAATATTGAATTTGTACAGCCCGATATCACCTTCGGCGGTGCTGGTCCCTACCGACTGATAACCGCCACTCTCTTTCAGGTTATCGATGACCCCTTGGACAGCAGAGAAAGACTCTGTCGATAATCTGCCGTTGGTGAAATCGGCAAACGCATTGCGATACATCTCACAGCGGATTTTCCGGGCGTGTACCGCGCGCTTGAAAGCGTGATCAGGATGAGCCTTGTTCAGATATTGCTCTTCCAGCATCGCGCTGTATCGGTCACCAGGGCGGAAGGTTTTCGATAGCGAAGACAAATCCCGGATATCCAGTTTTTCAACGAGGGGATGTCCATTCACCAAGTAATATTTGGGGCTGTACTTGGTTTCATAGGCCGGATGCACCGCTTCGAAAGCGAGTCCCTCAAGCAAGACGTCGGTAACGCTCTTACGAAACTCTTCGGTCTGAATAATGATCTGGTCGGGATTGACCGAAATGTTGCTGCCGCGCGAACGCAACAGGTCTTCTATCTGGGCTTTCACCGCGTCATAGGTGAACTGCTCGAATGTCGGAAAACCATTGTCTCTTGCATCAACCGTGGACAGCGCCTTGAGTTCGGTTGTCAGACGCGAATAGCGCTTGCGCCCCTCAATGCCAAGCGCCCGATAAGCTGCCGGTGCAATGGCCTTGTGCAGCGCAACTTCGGCTCGGTAGGCGACATTTACGTAGTCCGCCAAAGGTGCCTTGGCGTTCAGATAAAGATCGACCGGCCGGCTATCAAGCGTGTAGCGGTAGCTCAGTTGAGTACCAGCGCTGCCAAGCAACTCACCCGCCTCGTGCAGGTAGTCGGGATGGATCACCAATGCGGCGTATTCACGATCCGCCGACAATGCCGACTCCAGCCAGCGGTTCGCCGCGTAGATATCGGAAAATTTCTGCAGTTCGAATTGCCCGTCAGCTGTTTTGACCAACATCAGCGACGGTGCGTATTCTTTGGCCGAAATCATCAGAACATCTTTCAATGCTGGGACTTGCAGCCTGATTTTCAAGCCCTGAATAGTCACCGCAGGGTCGTTGGCCATGGCTCGCGCGATGATGTTCGCATCGGTGGAATCCAGCTTCCCGGACTGGCGAGCTACAAAAACTGCAAACTCCATCTGGCTGAAGAGATAGTTGCGATAGGCCTCCTGCCAAGCAACCGACGGCGAGTATGCAAGACTGCCGGTAAACTCCAGGCGCAGGTTACGATTTTCCAGCCACTGCTCGAGCGCTACTGCCGTCAGCCGACTTCCGTCGGGAGCGCCGATGATGGTCAGAGTCGCTTTGTAACCATTGTCGTGCAGACCGAAAACAAGAAACTCCGTCAGCGTCCGGGTTTCTTCCTGTTCGATGGTCCGTCCGGCAACTTGCAAAGTGTACGAGCTATGGACACTGATCGCTTCTGGATCCAGACGTTGGTCAAAGGCCCTCTGCGCCCATGCGGCGAACGTGCGCAGCACATAGTCCTTGAAAGAAAAACACGTATCGAACGCGCTCGAATATGCAGCCTCATACTGGTCTTTGGATTCTTCAAGCTCGCTATAACGTTGTTGAACATCGCTACCAGCGGCATGCAGCCAAAGCGGCCAGTCGGTGCGCTTCAGTGCCGCCCAGAGCAGATAGAAACGGGTGTCGATGCCGTAACGCAGCACATGCAGGCCTTGATTCTCTTGAAGCATGGAGATCAGTGGTTTTTCCAGTTGTTCCCGGCCACTGATCAAGGATGAAACATTTTCAAGCTGACCTTTGAGGTGAGTGTCGACACAAAAGACATGAGGACTTTGCGTGGCTTTCGGGTAACTGATCTGCTCGCTACGCAGGGAAAGTCTCTGCTGAAGTTTGCTGTGCAAATCGGTATTTCTTTCAAAGAACTCGAAGCCGTTTTCCGGCGTGTGCAGCAGATAGGAAGTCGACTCGTTGACCAGTTGCATCTCTGCGACCGCACGCTCGGCGTTGTCCAGAACGAAACAGGGCTGGCGCACCAGAAGATAATCCTGTGCCGGTTGCAGGTTGACTTCAAACGCTGCGCGACCGGCATCTGCTTCCAGCAGATGAGCGAATCGCTCGCCCAATCGGGCATCGAAGTTGTTGGCCATGACCGACAGCGACAGCTCTGCACCGGTGACCACGGCATAGGCCTTGATGAAAGCCTGTTTGTTCGACAGCGGTGCATTGTCGGCATGGACGGGTTTCGCTGGCGCAGCCCAGAACTTTGCGATCTCGGCTCGCAATGTTTTTTCCAGTCCGGCAGTTACAGCAGCGATCAGATCTTCAACAACAATGGTATTGAGCACCTTGACTTTGAATTGCTCACTGAACGTATCCGGCAGAACAAAAACCCCATCACCACCCATAATATAGGCAGGACTTATATGGTTATTCAGACAATGAACCGTCACCTCCCAAAGAGTGCCTGATGGCCGATTTTCATCGGCAGGGAAAGCAGGATCCGTATTGATATAGACCTTGTCGATATCAACTGTTTTGCCCAGACGCTTCAATTCACCCTCAAGCATGCTGCGCAGAATATCCAGCACGCTCGGCATGGCGTCGATGATCTTGAACAGATCTATTTTAGCCTGTGTTGCCTTTTCCCACTCTTCCCGCCAGGTAACCTGCTCACCGAAAGAACCACGCATCAAACTTTTATATAACTTGGCCACAAACTTTCCTTACTTGATTATCCAGAGCTGCAAGTGCAGCCACCGCCGATAATTGCAAGGTAGTTTCTTTTTCAGCCGACATGAAGCTCGAACAAATTACAAAACATGCCACCCAACAACGAACACCATGTTGTGCTACTGAAATTTACAAAACTAAACCAGTATCCCCATCAACTTGGCTTTCGCCACAGCCTGGGTTCTGCGTTCCACACCCAACTTACCGTTAATCCTCCTCGCATGAGTTTTTACTGTATGTAATGAAATAAACAGTTGTTCGGCAACTTGCTGATTAGAAGCCCCTTGAGCAATCAACATCAGCACTTCCCGTTCGCGCCGACTGAGGCCAGGCGCCTGTTCATCGTTATCCCGTGGCCAGGCAGAGACCTCCTTGCCAGCCCCAGTGAGGCTACCTCGGCGTAATTCCCACTCGCGCACGGCTTGCTGCAATCGGCAACGCTGCGCCAGCGTTGCGGCTCGCTGGAACGCTTGCTGCGCCGCCACCGTGTCACCGTGCGCCTCGGCCAACTGGGCGAAGGCCAGCAACAATTCCGTTTCCGCCGCCAACATGCCTTTGGCCTGAGCGCGCTTCAACAATCGCTCAATGGTTGGCAAAGCGCTTTCGTCCGGGACCGATTGCGCATTCGCGCAGGCCAGCAGGTATTCGATGCGAATAATCAGTTCGAACGTCGCGGGTGGCGCCTGCAACGCCGAAGGTCCCCGGTAATGCCGTAACAGTCGGCTCAACGCTTCTTGCACAAGATGCGGTCGGCCCTGCTGCAACCAGAACTGGCTGCTCACCTGCAACACAACACCGCGATAGACCGTATCGGGAATCTGCCGTTGCTGCATGACCCTTTCGGCCTCGCGCAGGCGTTCGAAAGCGCCGGCATAATCGCCGCGATTGCCGGCCAGTTGCGCTTGCCCGAGGTAGCCGTACAAGACCCTCTTGTCCTGGCTGCGCAAGCAATCTTCAAGGCCCTGGCTGAACAACTGCGCAGCCTGCTCTTCAAGGCCCATGCACAGCGCCAGTCGTCCGCGCCGCAGGGCAATCCGGCCGAGCAGTGGCACGGGCAGCGTGGCGCGCTGGCGCAGCAAGTGCTCGATCTCCACCAGCAGGCTTTCGGCACGCAAAGGCGCGCCCCGCTGCTCGAGCCATTGCGCATGGTCAAGCTCAAGCAAGCCTTCGAACAGCAAGGAGCCATGAGCCCGCGCCAGGCACAGCGCCTCGCGGTTGAGGGCATGTGCCTGATCCAGCTCGCCGCACAGTAACGCCTGCTGGGTCAGTCCCGACAGGCACATCAAACGCGCCTGCCAGGCACCGTCAGCCAGTGCAGACAAAGCCTCCTGAAAGCAGGCGCGTGCCGGCTCCATTTGCCCTTGCAGGTGAAACAGCCATCCCTGTTGCGCCTGCCAGCGGGCCAGCAGTTGCTGCTCCAGTTGCGCTGTCGGCTGCGGCATGAAGCGGCCGAGATGAGCCAGGCATTGCCCGGCCTGTTCGAACCGGCCGGCAAACAATAAGGCGCCCGTGACCAGCACGATCAGCTGTGGTGTCATCAGGGTCAGCTGCTGGCTTTGCTGCTCGTGCAAACGCAACAGCAGGACGACGGTCTGGTCTTCGAACAAGTCTTCGAAGCCGAAATGCTGCAACAGGCTGACGGCAGTTTCGTATTCCTCGGCCAACAACGCTTGCTCGAACGCCGCTCGCCAATCCTGCGTCGCGCTGAACCACTGACAGGCGCGCCGGTGCCAGGAACGCGCACACGGCCAGTGCGACTCCTGGATGATTCGCGACAGCGGGCGGAACACCTGGAGCCAGTCAGCGGACGCTTGCCAAGGCTCGATGAAGCAGCCCAGCACTTGCAGATCACGCAGCAGCTGAGCGCCTTCGCCAGGGCCGAACAAATGCTCGCATAACGGCGCGTTGAACCGTGGCAGGTGAGCCAGCACACGCCATGCCTCGTCCTGCTCCGGCGTCAGGTTGCTGAACAGTTCATGCTGCAGATAATCGAGCAGAGTGTCGACACGCTGCTGCGGTTGCAGGTTTTGCGACCAGTCGCATTTCTGCAGGAGCGCCATGCGCGACCCCGCGCACCAACCGCCAGTACGCTGGATGATACGGGTGGCGACGCGGTCCGCCTGGTCAGGCGGCAAATGGTGCAACACCGATACAACTTCATCGTGAGTCAGCGCCAGGCTGGCACTCTCGAATTCGTAGAGTTCGTCATCGAGCAACAGGCGCGGCCAGTTGCACTGCGGCCGGCGGCGAGTGCTGATCCACCAGGTGAGCGCCGGGCTGCTGACCGCCAGCAAGCGATCCAGCAGAGCATCCACAGCCGGATCCGGCAGCCGACTGTAATCGTCGATAAACAGCGACGTCGGCCTCGACCAATGGGCCAGCTCCGCCATCAGTTGCGTATCGTCAAGGCCTTCGACCAGCCCGAGCGCCCGCGTCAGACGCAGGCAGAATTCTTCGCTGCTGAGCGTCGCTCCCGCCAGCGGCAGCCAGATTGCCTCGCACTCCGCGCGCACCTGAAGGAGACATTCGGTGAGCAGTGCGGTTTTGCCGCTGCCTGCGGGCGCGCACAACAGCCTGACCCGTGCGTTCGATGTCAGCAAAGGTGCGCTCAAACGGCTGCGAGGTTGATGATGCGAAGAAAGCCTGGGCAAAAATCCGGGTCGATCCAGGCACGGGGTCATGGCGGTCATCGGGTGAGCCTTCTTATCGTTGTGCGCTCACCCTAGCCCTCTCCCGCGCCCTTGTTGACGAGTATTCAGCACGCTGATTGATGGCCATAAAAAAGGCGACCGTGCGGTCGCCTTTTGTCCAGCGGTACAGCAGAGCCGTTAGCGCACGCCCTCGGCGCGCAGGGCCGAAGGTGTGTAATCGGCAGCCTTGGCTTCAAAACCGAATTCGAAGCTGTGCTTCTCTTCGTTCTTCATGCCCAACGCAATGTAGCGGCCGGCAATGATGTCGTAGAGCGCTTCCAGCGTGTAAGCCTGAGCCTGATGATCGTAGTAGTACTGCGCGTGACCTTCGGCAACGCGCCACAGTTGCCCGCGACCGTCGTAGTGATCGGCCAGTGCCACTTGCCAGCTGTCCTCGTCGATGTACATGTGGCGCTTGGCGTAGATGTGCCGCTCGTTCGGTTTCACCGTGCCGATCACTTCCCAGACGCGGTGCAGTTCGTAACGGGTCAGGTCCTGATTGATGTGCCCGGCCTTGACGATGTCGTCGTACTTGAGCTTCGGCGAGTCGAGCTTGTAGCTGTTGTAGGGAATGTACATTTCCTTCTTGCCGACCAGTTTCCAGTCATAGCGATCCGGAGCACCGGAGAACATGTCGAAGTTGTCGGAAGTCCTCAGGCCATCGGCCGCTGTACCCGGGCCGTCATAGGCCACTTGCGGTGCGCGCCGGACCCGGCGCTGACCGGCGTTGTAGATCCACGCCAGACGCGGTTCCTTCACCTGATCGAGAGTTTCGTGCACCAGCAGCACGTTACCGGCCAGCCGCGCCGGGGCGGTCACCGATTGCTTGAAGAAGGTCAGTACGTTGGCGGCTTTATCCGGGTCGATGTCTTTCATCAGTTGCGGCACGGCGATCTCTTCTTCGAAGCGGATCGGCGTGTAGCTGCCGTTGGTCTGCGGTGTGACCTGAGTGATGATCCGCCGCAGATTGCCGCCGTGGTAGCGGGTGATGTGGTTCCACAGCACCTCGACGCCGTTCTTCGGAATCGGGAAGGCGTAGTAGCGGTTGCCGGTGAAATTGGCCAGGCCGTTGCCATCGTTGATTGCGTTGACGTTCAGCGCGCTGCGCTTGGCCGACTCGTAGATTTCCGCTGGCGCCCCCACGGTGCGGTGGGTCGGGTAGACCGGGATCTTGTAGGTTTCCGGGTAACGTTTGAACATCGCCACCTGGCCATCGGAGAGCTTGCCTTTGTACTGTTCGACGTTCGCGGCGGTGATGGTGAACAACGGTTTTTCGTTGGCAAACGGGTCGGCGAGGAAGCCCTTGCTGTCCACCGCACCGGCGTTTTTCGGGATGCCGCCGGTCCAGGCCGGGATCGAACCGTCCGCATTGCCGGCCTTCTCAGCGCCGAGCGGGGTCAGGCTGGTGCCAAGTTTGTTCGCCTCATCCGGCGACACCGCCGCCATTACGTTGGCGGCCAGCAGACTCAAGGCCAGCACGCCACATTGCAGAATCGTTTTGCGCATTGCAGTCATCCTTCTCGGGCAGATCAGAAGTTCACGCCGAAGCTCAGGGCCACGAAGTCACGGTCTTCGAGGACGTTGTAGTCGCCACCGAAAAAGTCGGTGTAACTCAGGCTTGCGGTGTAGGTGTTGCGGTAGTCGGCATCGACGCCGAAGCTGATGGCTTTCGCACCTTCGTTGAACAGACCGTTGGGGCCGTAACCGGCGACGTCATGGGACCACGACAGGTTGGGCTTGAGGTTGATCCCGCCGATGACGTTGGCGTAATCGAGAATCGCCCGGGCGCGATAGCCCCACGAAGTCGAGGTGACGAAGCCGTCGGTATCGCCGCCGAAACCATACTGGCCGTAGACCGAATCACGGCCATAACGCAGCTCACTGCGTGACTCCAGACCACCGACATGCACCACCGCTGCTTCGCCGACCACAGTCAAGCGTTCGGCGCCGAGCACCTGATCGAAGAAGTGTGTGAGGGTGCTCTGGATTTGCGTGACTTCCTTGCGCCGGTAGCCTTTGTTGTCGGCACCCGGCGAAGTGGCGAGTGGCGATGCGGTGCCGCCGGCAATCGGATTGACCAGCGCCAGGGTCAGGTCGTTGGTGTTGACCTGCACCGGCGCGTTCGGCCGGTAGCTGATCTCGCCGGTCCATGCGGTGCCGGTGGGCAGGGTGGTGGAGAAACTCGCGCCGTACAGGCGAATGTCTTCCGGATATTCGAGGTAATACTGACCGCGCCCGAGCATCACGCTCTGCGCCAGCCCCGCACCGCTGCCAGGCGCAAGGCCGTTCGCAATGCCGACCATGCCTGGCAACGCCGCCAGTGTCGACAGCCCCGCCGTGGTGGTGCCGACCGTCGGCGTACGGCTGTGGTAGTTCATGAAGTAGAGGCCGTACTCGGTGTCGTCGCCGAGCCAGCGCAGCGCCGTGCCCCACTGCCCGGAATCGCGCGCATCACGATCGCCGCCACGGGGGATCACCACGCCCTCCCGGGTGACCTGGATGCCTTGGCCGAACGCGGTGGTCAGCGGCACCAGTGGCGCCACCGCTGGGCTGCCGACGGTGTAGCCGTTGTTGCAACCGTCCGCCGCCACGTCGACGCCGAAGAACGTGCCGCAGTTGTCGAGAACGGTCTGGTCCCACTCCAGTTGGTAGAAGCCTTCGACCGAGAGTTTGTCGGTCAGGCTCTGCGAACCAAACAGCATGTTCACCGGAATCAGGCCTTCCTTGATCTCGGCACCGGGACGGCGGAATGCCGAGACGTCGACCGGGTTGATGCTGTTGATCGAGTTGCCGATGAAGGTACTTTCGCCCCAGCTCACCACCTGCTTGCCGGCCCGCACGGTGCCGGGCAAATCGGCGATGGCGTAGTTGTGATAGACGAAGGCATCGAGGATCTGCGCGCCGGAAGACTTGGCGCCTTCCTTGCGGCCGCTGTCGCTGATCTGTTTGAACTCGCGGTCTTCGTCCTTGAGTTCGAAGTCGTACCAGTATTTGCCCCGCACGAACATGCCGGTATCACCGTACTTCAGTTCGAGGTCATGGATGCCCTTGAAGATCTTCGAAAAGGTTTCGCCCTTCTTGAAATTCAGGCGCCCGTCATCACCGGTGGACGATTGTCCGCTGCCGCCATTGACCGTGCCGACCAGCGAGTTGTCGGCATCGCGCAGACCCCAGCTCGCGCCGACCGAAAGTGACGAGTCGAAGGTGCCTTCGATTTCGCCGATGTTGAAGGCGACCGCGTGCGCCTGGGCGCCGCAACCCAGAGCCACCGCAGCGGCCAGCGCCTGCGGTGTGAAGATGGCGCGCATTGTTGTTTTTGTCATGCGTCTTCCCCGGTGAGTGACAGAAGGCCCCACCCTACTGCCGGGTGAAGCGGTCGATAAGCGCACCAAGGAGGTATTTGCGTTGTCGCTCGAAAGGATGAATGGCCTTGTACGGCGGGGCCTGGGCGGTTCATGGACTGGCTGGATAGCGCGTCATCAGCGCCATCCATGCGCACGCCACTGTTGCGCGCCCCGTAACAGTGCATGTCTGGAATCGGTATTTTTCCTACAGGCTTGAGACCTTATTCTGAGCGCGCTTTCCTCGGCACACGCCGCAAAGCGCCAAGCTCGCCACGCTGAATCGCGAGCGACTGGCTACAGATTCTGGATAAATCGATGTTTTCGGTTTACCGCCCCGGTGTTCACTGACGTTGATTTGTAGCTCCTTGATCCAACGTCTTACCTTGGCCGCTGCGTTTGCAGCGGCCTTTTTTATGGGCGTTTAAAAAGGCTGGTTAGCGGTTCGGGAGCGCTTCCGATCAGCGCGTCAGACATTTCTTCGAAGCTCGGACGAATTCCCTCTGCATCGATGAAAACCCGCGAAAACCCTTTCGACATAACGCCCTGTTACCGACGGGCTTCTCGGATTTGATTACCGCCACTCTGATGTAACTTGAAACACCTCAACCATTCGCTGGTGACACGGATGTCATCGCCACCCGTGCGCACTTTCGAGCGAGTGAAAACGCACATTCACAAGGATATGAATATGCCAAAGCCTCCACCGTTAGAACTGGATCCGCGCCAGCGTGACATTGCCGAAGCGGTGCGCCGGGAGCAGGAAGAAATCCGCGTACGCGAACAGGCGCGTCTGGCCGCGTTGGCGGAGAAACAGCGTCGGGATACCGAACAGGCTCGACTGGCGGCTGAGACCGCGCGCCTGAATGCTGAGGCTGAAGCTCGGAAGAAAGAGCGGCTGGCTGAGTTGAAAATCGCCCAGGCCGAGGCACAAGCCAAAGCTGAAGCAGCGGCGCTGGCCAATGCGGCAGAACAGGCTCGGTTACAGGAGGAACGCAAGCATGTCTTTCCGGCTTATGGAGCAGTGGCCCGCAACGGCCCGGCCGTTTCTTTCGCTTCGACAGCCGTCCCGCTCGGCCCGGCTACCTCGGCGGGAATACTCAATGCGCTACGTACGGCAAAAGCGACCCTGACAGCGACGGGCACGACGCTGTTCGGCAGTCCGGTACTGATGGGATTCGCAGCACTGTTGATGCCGTCACCTCTGGGCAACGGCGAACGCTTTGCGATGAGCGTTCCACTGGCCGAGTTGTCGTCCGAGCCGGCCGAGACGCTGCGTGAAATCGCAGACCGGCAGGGCACTTTGGAGATGCAGGTCGGGCTAGGGGTCAGGCGACTCGGGGCTGGCACGCAAGTGTTCGTCGCTACGAGTGATGACTTCCATATTCGCTCAAGTGTGATGGTCCTCAATGCCGCATACGATTTGCTCAACGACGTATACCAGGTCGCGCTATCGAACTCGCCCACCGACTTGCTGACCTGGACTCCGGCTATCTCGCCGGGAGACCAATCGACCGCCTTGCCAATAGCGGATACCGATTCGCCCGCCTATTCCGGCGCTTCCATTTTTCCGGTTGAAGGGCTGCTGGATCTGAACCCGATCCTGGTCGAAGGCTGGGATCGATTCATCATCGTGTTTCCGGCTGATTCGGGGATAGAGCCGCTTTATGTGGTGTTCAGTAGTCCTTATGAGGGGGCAACCGAAAAGGGAAAGCACAGCGGGCGTGGTTTCAACCCAGACGAGACTGGAGATGAAATGACATAGTCACTGTGTTCGCGTTACTTCAGGCAACGCCACATCTGGACATGATGATCAGACGCCACAATCGAGACCTGATCAACGAGTATGGGACCCTGGAAGCGTCGTACTCTCGGCTCTTCGCTGCCGGGATTTTGCTGGAGGGGGAAAAGGGCCTCGCTATCAAAGGACCTAACTGGAAGCCGCCCAAGTTCATGACAGAACAAAGATACATTTGAAAACTGGAGCCACCAGCCGCGAAGGCTGGTGGCTCCGTTACCTTCAAATCGAATACTTCTGCAAATTCGCCATCATTTCCTTCAACGCTTCAATATTGTCCTTCGGATGCGCCGCCCCTTCGAAATCACAAATCTGCTGCCAGTGCGCCGCGACGTCTTCCGGCGAGAACCCCTCGCGCGGATCGAAGCCGGCACCGAGGCTGCGCTCCCAGCGCACCTTGCCCATCCAGCCGCCGCCGACTTCGAACAGGCCGGACGTTTCCTGGCATTGCTCGCTGGCCAGATACACCACCAGCGGGCTGACCAGTTCCGGCTTCAGTTGCTCGAATACTTGCGGCGGGATCAGGCCCTCGGTCATGCGCGTGCCGCCGGTCGGGGCGATGGCGTTGACCAGAATGTTGTTCTTGCGTCCTTCGATCGCCAGCGTTCGGGTCAACCCGTACAGCCCGAGTTTGGCCATGCCGTAGTTGGATTGGCCGAAATTGCCATAGATGCCTGAAGTCGATGCAGTGAAAATCACGCGACCGTAGTTTTGCTCGCGCAGATGCGGCCAGGCGGCACGGGTAACCTTGTAGGCGCCTTCGACGTGGACGCGATAGACCAGATCCCAGTCGGCGTCGTCCATCTTGTGAAACGACTTGTCGCGCAGGATCCCGGCATTGTTGACTACGACGTCGACGCGGCCGAAGGCATCAAGGGCGTTCTGTACCAGTTTGTCGCCGTCAGTCACCGAGTCGTGGTTGGCTTCGGCAATACCGCCGGCCTCGCGGATTTGCGCCACTACGCGGTCGGCAGCCGAAGCGTTGGCGCCCTCGCCCTGCGTCGAGCCACCGAGATCGTTGACCAGCACTTTGGCGCCCTGCCTGGCGAACAGCAGCGCATGCGCACGACCGAGGCCGCCACCGGCGCCGGTCACTATCACGACTTTATCTTCGAAACGCACAGGTTCATTCATCGCGGCAACTCCAGCAGGCCAAGGGATATTGCCCCGAGTGTCAGGCACGGCGCTTTGGGTCACAACGAACACGGCTGCGGCTGAATGGTGGGCGATAAGGCTGAGGGATGATCGAGTGTCAGGACGCCGAGAGCCCGTGCTCTCGGCGAGAATCAGGAGTACGCCACTTTGCGCGGAGGCAATACCAGACGATCGCGGAACGCCAGATAGTGCTTGAGTACCAGCACCGGCGCCTCGGTTTGCGGATAGTGGCCGATGCCGGGTAAGAGCACGGTGTCTGCATCAGGGATCAGTTCGCGATATCGCTCGACCATGTGCACGCCGGAGATCGGGTCAAATGCGCCGTCGATCACCCGCAAGGGAATGTCACCCTGCTGCATGGCCGTCACCCAGCGCTCACGTTGCACCCGGCGCTCGGGGATATAAGTGATCAATTTATGCAGGATGCGCGGGCCATGGTTGCTGTCGACCAGACTCCAGTAATCATCCAGTTCGCTTTCAGTCGGCTGGGTCTGCGGGCCGAAGATCTGCCGGAAACCTTTGACCAACGCCTCACGACTGAATGCGCGACCAAGCAGCCAGCCAATCGGACTGAGCAGCAGTTTCTGCATCAGCAGTGGACGATGAGTTTCCGGAAACAGACCGCCATTAAGGAATACGCAACTGGCCACTTCAATGCGCTTTTCGTAGTGCCGCGCGAGCAGTTCCTGAGCAACGCTGTCGCCATAGTCGTGGGCAAGAATATGCACCGCTTGTTCAACCTGCAGATGGGCGAGCAGCGCCTGTTGCAGATCGGCCTGTTCCAGCAGGCTATAGGTGTGATTGCGCGGTTTTGCCGAATCGCCGAAACCGAGCATATCGCAGGCGATCACCTGATAACGCTGGGCCAGTGGCTGCCACAGGTAATGCCAATCCCAACTGGCGGTGGGGAAACCGTGAATCAACAACAGCGGTTCACCCTGCCCGACTGTCCAGTAGCGGATCGACTGGCCACGAAAGACAAAAGTCCGGCTGCGCTTGCGCCAGACACACAAAGGAATCTCGGCAAGTGGCATTAGAATTTATACCCCGGATCCTGCAGGTCGAGTTTGCGCAGCAGCGCCGGCCACGCCAGCGCGCCGCCCATGCCCTGCGCGCTCTTGGTGACGCCGGCAATCATCGCTTTGGCGCCGGCGAGAATCTGCGGTTCGATGGCGATCAGTTCGGTCCCTCCAGTCTGCGCCATGACCTGAATGTCGCAGGCCCGCTGGAAAGTGAACATCATCAGAAAAGTGTCGGCGATAGTCCCGCCGCAGGTGAGCAGACCGTGGTTGTGCAGCATGAGGAAACTGTTGTCGCCAAGATCGGCTTGCAGGCGCGCCTTTTCTTCATGATTCAGGGCCACGCCCTCGTAGGCGTGATAGGCCAGGCTCGACAACACGAACAACGACTGTTGACTGATCGGCAACACCCCCTGCCTTTGCGCCGACACTGCAACGCCTGACGCAGTGTGCGTATGCAGCACGCAAACCACATCGTGGCGCACTTCGTGGACGGCGCTGTGAATGGTGTAGCCGGCGGGGTTGATTTCGTAGGGGCTGTCCATGAGTTTGTTGCCGGCCTGATCGACTTTCACCAGGCTTGAGGCGGTAATCTCGTGGAACATCAGGCCAAACGGATTGATCAGGAAATCTTCGGTGCCGGGCACCTTGGCCGAGATATGCGTGAAGATCAGATCGTCCCAGCCGTGCAGCGCCACCAGACGGTAACAGGCGGCAAGATCAACGCGGGTCTGCCACTCGGCAGCGCTGACCTGATCTTTGACGTTCGGCGACGATTGGACGGGGGCTACGCTCACTGTATGCACCTCTGCGTTCTTCTTGTTCTGCTCGTGTCAGCAGTCTAGTCAGGCGCAGGGCATCGCGTAGTTGCATTGGCAGCCAGCTTGATGACTGAACGAGTCAGCCGGGCAAACAGCCTGGATCCGTTGCAATTCAACAACGCTTGGAAGGTGCAGCGATTATTGCCCGCAATCAGCCCTTGAGCGCTTCGATCAACTGCGCCAGCCACGGCTCGGCATCGGTTTCCGGCGTGACGCTTTCGCTGGCGTCGATGCGCAACATTTCCTGAACCTCGTTTACGCCCAGTTCGGCAAACAGTTCGCGCATCTGCTCGCCACCGCCGCAGAAGGTGTCGCCGTAGCTGGCATCACCGAGGGCAATCACCGCGCCGGGCAGGCCCCGCAACGAAGCAGGCAACTGATCGCGCAGCATCGAATACAACGGTTGCAGGTTGTCCGGCAGCTCGCCCATGCCAGTGGTCGAAGTGACGGCCAAAAGAGCCTCAGGAGCGAACGCCTGAATATCGGCCAGCGCGGCCCGCGAGTTGTAGAAGGTTTCAAAGCCGGCGGCTTTCAGCAGGTTCTGGGCGTGGCGGGCGACTTCTTCGGCGGTGCCGTAGACCGAACCTGAGAGGATGGCGACTTTCATCAATCTGATCCTGGAACTGAAAAAAAAGAGTCGCGATAGTAACAGCCCATGCCGCGAAGTTGCGATTGGCTCTCAATGGAAGCTGATGGCCTATAGACAGTCCGCGGCTTTCTTCTAGAATGCCTGCCACTGACATAACGGAAGGGATTCTCGGATGATCAACGCCAGCCTGCTGCAAATGGTGATCAATGCGTCGAATGACGGAATCGTGGTCGCTGAAAAGGAAGGCGAGCAGGACAACATCCTTATTTACGTCAACCCTGCCTTCGAGCGCATGACCGGTTACAGCAGTGAGGAAATCCTCTACCAGGACTGTCGTTTTTTGCAGGCTGGAGACCGTGATCAACCAAGTCTGCAACTGATTCGCGAGACATTGCGTGAAGGCGGTTCCTGCCGGGAAATCCTGCGCAACTATCGCAAGGATGGCACGCCGTTTTGGAACGAATTGTCATTGTCGACGATAAAAAATGCCGATGACGGGCAGACCTATTTCATCGGTGTGCAGAAAGATGTGACGGTTCAGGTCAAGGCGCAGCAGCGGGTTGCGCAGCTCGAAGCTCAACTGGCGGCGCTGCAAAGCGAGCTGGCGGCACTCAAAGCGACGAACGGCGCAAACAAAACCGCGAACTGACGGTCATTAACTACAATCACCAATGACTTTGTAACTATTCACTTCGAGTTAGCCATGCAGCGCGACGCCCTCCTCACCCAGGACGAGCTGGATTTCATCCAGACAATGCAGCACAACCCGCAACTGAACGTGCGGGATGCAACGTCGAGTCTGCTGGTTAATGGTGGTTCGCAGATCCGTGACCTGCTGACACGTCTGGCTGCTCACGAGCAGGTGACGATCCAGGCCAACTTCGAAAATCAGCAGATGACCTTCCCGCTGCATCTGGTGGAAGACGAGTTCCACGCACTGCATCTGCGTCTCGGGGTGCCGAGCATCTACGAAGACGGGCCGATGGTGCGCCCATGGCGTCTCGTACTCGAGGAGCCGGTGGCATTGGAAAACGCCAAAGGCCAGCCCGGCACGCTGTGGGTGCACGAGGTGTCGCACAAAGGTGTGTTGCTGGAAGTGCGCAACAAGACCAAACCACCGAAACATTTCGCCCTGTGGTTCAGCCCTTCCGGTTATGAGCGCATCTCGTTGCGCGGCCATTTCGAGCGTGAAACCGAGCAAGGTTTCTTCGCTTACGAACTGAGCCAGACCGATGCCGACGAAACCGAGCGCCTGCGCCAGTTCATCCTTCAACAGCATCGCCTGACCCACCCCGCCCTGCACGCCTGAGTCTCAGGTATCCAGCTTGCCTGCCATGAATTGCTTCATGCGTTGACGCATCGTTGCGCCCTCATTCCCCAGACATGCAACGGATGAACCGGCCAGACTGTCTTCGGCCAGTTCCGAGGCATCGCCGGCCAACATCAATTGGCAATCGAGGCTCAGTGCCAGACGATTCAGGCGCCGGGGCAGCTCTGGACCGGGGGCATGATTGGAAAACAGTACAAGTGCGTCAGGCTTGACCTTTTCGCAGACCAGCGTCAATTCATCGAACGGCTGGCCCGTGGTCAGCACCCGCACGCCAGAATCGTTGCCGCTGAGAAACAGCGCCGCGACCAGCAACTCAAGCTCTCTGCACTGCCCCGCGAGCGCGCTGACAATCACCCGGCGCGGTTGCGCACCACGCAACATGACAATGCGCTGCAGTACACGCACCCTGAGAAATCCGTCGAGAAACAACCATTCGCTGGTTTGCCCGAAAGCGTCCTGGCGCTGCAGCAGTTGACGCCACAACGGCATCAGAATGGCTTCGAACACCACCGGCAGCGCGTACGACGAGAAAATCTGCCCGTAGACGCGATCCAGCTGCTGATCGTCGAACGCACTGACCGCCTGCTGAACCTGCTCCTGCCATTGCTTGTAATCGGCCTGCACATGGTCATCGGGGATGAAGTTTGCCAGCACCTTCAGAGGCTCTGTTTTCGCCAGGATCTTGCCGACTTTGCTCACGGCCACGCCGCGATCGATCCAGTCGACAATGCTGCGCACGCGCTCGATATCGTTCATTGAATACAAACGATGCCCGCTTTCGGTGCGGGTCGGCTGGATGAGTCCGTAACGGCGCTCCCAGGCACGCAGGGTCACCGGGTTGACGCCAGTCAGGCGCGCCACTTCGCGGATGGGAAAAAGCTCTTCGCGCTCGATCGTGCCGAGTGCTGTCGAAGCCGGGCGAGGGTCCGTGATTACAGGCATCTGGCGGTCAACTTCCATGTCGGTTCATTGGATCCCATTTTAAACATGATGGACTGGAAACCTTCAAGTAGTGATCTGCGACGAAAGTGGCTGGTTTAATCGGCAAATTCAGGAATAATCCTTGCTTGTTGTAAAGCGCAAGCCTCTACCCCGGCTTGCGTCAGGCGAAGTTCTTACCCGGAGCGACGCACTCGAAATACGGAGATACAAAATGTCTACTTCCCCCGTCACGCTAATGGTAGCGCGTCGCGTCGCTGATGGCCGTTATCACGATCTTATCGCCTGGTTGCGCGAAGGCGAGCAACTGGCCACCGACTTCCCCGGCTACCTCGGCTCCGGCGTCCTCGCGCCACCGCCCGGTGACAACGAATTCCAGATCATCTTTCGCTTTGTCGATGAGCAGACCCTGCATGCGTGGGAATACTCGGCGTCGCGTACCGCCTGGCTTAACCGCGGCAGCGATTTGTTCGAACATCCTAAAGAGCACCGGGTCAGCGGCATTGAAGGCTGGTTTGGTGCTGCCGGCCAACGCCCGCCGCGCTGGAAACAGGCCGTGGCGATCTGGCTGGCGTTTTTTCCGGTGTCGCTGATATTCAACTTTGCCCTCGGCCCGCTCCTCGCTGAGCTGAGCCTGTTGCCGCGCATCTTGATCGGCACGGCGTGCCTGACGCCGCTGATGGTGTATTTCTTCATCCCGTTGTCGACGCGTCTGCTGGCGAACTGGTTGAACAGCACGCCGACGAGGCCATTGGCTGGCGCACCGTCGGCGCAGAATCGCTGATCTGCAGCGGGCGGCGAGCCTGTTATAGTTTTCGCTTCAACCGCGATGCGAGCCGCCCATGCCAGATTCCGCAGCCCCGATCCTCATCACCGGCGCCGGCCAGCGTGTCGGTTTGCACTGCGCGCAGCGCTTGATCGAGGATGGCCACCCGCTGATTTTCACTTACCGCACCGAGCGACCGGGCGTACAGGCCCTTCGCGATCTTGGCGCGACAGCGCTGTTCGCGGACTTTTCCAGCGAGGCCGGGATTCTTGCCTTCATCGATGCGCTGAAAGCCCACACCGACAGCTTGCGCGCCGTCGTGCACAACGCCTCCGAATGGCTGGCGGAAACCCAGGGCAGCGAAGCACAAGCCTTCAATCGCATGTTCAACATTCACATGCTCGCGCCTTACCTGATCAACCTGCACTGCGCCGAGTTGCTGCAGCGCTCGACGCCTGCCGACATCATCCACATCAGCGACGATGTCACCCGCAAAGGCAGCAGCAAGCACATCGGTTATTGCGCCAGCAAGGCCGGGCTCGACAGTCTGACCCTGTCGTTTGCCGCGCGCTTTGCGCCCGCCATCAAGGTCAACGGCATCGCCCCCGCGCTGTTATTGTTCAACCTCGACGATGACGCGGCGTACCGCACCAAGGCGCTGGCCAAGTCCGCCTTGGGTATCGAGCCCGGCAGCGAGGTGATCTACCAGAGCCTGCGCTATCTGCTCGACAATCCCTATGTCACTGGCACGACCCTGACCGTCAACGGCGGCCGGCACGTCAAATAGGCCGTCCCGCTTCAGCCGCGAGTCGAGTAAGATCCACCTGAACGCCTGCAATAGACTGGACGGAGCAAATCAATGCCACAACTTCAACCGGGAATGGCGCGCATCCGGGTCAAGGATCTGCGCCTGCGCACCTTTATCGGCATCAACGAGGACGAAATCCTCAACAAGCAGGATGTGCTGATCAACCTGACCATTCTGTACGCAGCGCAGGAGGCGGTGCGCGACAACGATATCGACCATGCGCTGAATTACCGCACCATCACCAAGGCAATCATCGCCCACGTCGAAGGCAACCGCTTCGCGCTGCTCGAACGCCTGACTCAGGAATTGCTCGACCTGGTGATGACCAATGCATCGGTGCTGTACGCCGAAGTCGAAGTCGACAAGCCCCACGCGCTGCGCTTCGCCGAATCGGTATCGATTACGCTCGCAGCGAGCCGCTAGCTTCAAGCCTCAAGCCGCAAGCTGTAAACTTTGCTCACAGACACCCATCTTGCAGCTTGAAGCTTGCCGCTTGAAGCTGTCTCGAAGAGACCCCCCATGACTGATCAACAACGCCTGGAACTCGAAGCCGCCGCCTTTCGCCGACTGGTCGCCCACCTCGACAGCCGCAAGGACGTGCAGAACATCGACCTGATGAACCTCGCCGGGTTCTGCCGCAACTGCCTGTCGAAATGGTACAAGGCCGAAGCCGACCAACGTCAGATCGAGGTCAGCCTCGATGACGCCCGCGAAGTGGTGTACGGCATGCCCTACGCCGAGTGGAAAGCCCAATACCAGCAAGAAGCCAGCGCCGAGCAGCAAGCAGCGTTTGCCAAAGGAAAACCCAATGACTGATCTGAACACCCTGCGCGCCAGCCTCAAGAGTGGCGAGCATGCTTTCGCCGACACCCTGGCGTTCATCGCCGCCGGTTACGACTACCAGCCGCAAGCATTCAACAACGGCGGCGTGGAAAATGCTGCCGGGCAGAACGAAGGCTCGTGCAAGACCCTGGGCCTGGCACTGCTGGAAGGTCTGAGCGATGAAGAAGCGCTGCTGGCGTTCGGCGAGCATTACCGTTCGGTGCTGGCGACGCCTGAGGGCAGCGATCACGGCAATATCCGCGCGTTGATCAAGCACGGCCTGGCCGGGGTGAAATTCAGCGCCCAACCCCTGAACCGCCGCTGATCCCAACAGCCACACATGCCCCCTGTGGGAGCGAGCCTGCTCGCGAAGACGGACTGACATTCAACGTTGATGTCGACTGATACACCGCTTTCGCGAGCAGGCTCGCTCCCACACTGGATGCGTGGCGACTGCGAATCTCGGGCACAAAAAAACCGGCCAATCTGGCCGGTTTTTTTTATGCCCTGCGGTCTTAGAACGTGGCGTTCTGCAAGCCGTCCAGGTAGCGCTCGGTGTCCAGTGCCGCCATGCAACCGGCGCCGGCCGAGGTGATGGCCTGACGGTAAACGTGGTCAGCCACGTCACCGGCAGCGAAGATGCCTTCGACGCTAGTGGCAGTCGCATTGCCTTCACGGCCGCCCTGCACAACCAGGTAACCGTCTTTGAGCGTCAACTGACCTTCGAACAGCGAAGTGTTCGGGGTGTGGCCGATGGCGATGAACACGCCGTCGACTTTGATCTCGTCGAAGCTGCCATCGTTGTTGCGCAGGCGCGCACCGGTCACGCCCATGTTGTCGCCGAGGACTTCGTCCAGGTTGGCGTTCAACTTGAGAATGATCTTGCCTTCAGCCACACGAGCGTTGAGCTTGTCGATCAGGATCTTCTCGGCGCGGAAGGTTTCGCGACGGTGGATCAGGGTCACAGTGCTGGCGATGTTGGCCAGATACAGCGCTTCTTCGACAGCGGTGTTGCCACCGCCAACCACGGCGACCGGCTTGTTGCGGTAGAAGAAACCGTCGCAGGTCGCGCAGGCCGACACGCCTTTGCCCATGAACGCTTCTTCCGACGGCAGGCCCAGGTAACGCGCACTGGCGCCGGTGGCGATGATCAGTGCATCGCAGGTATAGACGGCGCTGTCGCCGGTCAGGGTGTACGGCTTGGCAGCGAAGTCCACGGCGTTGATGTGATCGAAAACGATCTCGGTCTCGAAACGCTCGGCGTGCTCGCGCATGCGCTCCATCAGCACCGGACCGGTCAGGCCGTGGACATCGCCCGGCCAGTTGTCGACTTCGGTGGTGGTGGTCAGTTGACCGCCGGCCTGCATGCCGGTGATCAGCAGTGGCTTGAGGTTGGCGCGGGCCGCGTAGACCGCAGCGCTGTAACCGGCGGGGCCGGAACCGAGAATGATCACTCGCGAATGACGGACTTCAGACATGAATCTGCTCCTGTTGGCCGGCCATGAAAAAATCTGGCGCGGACGCCGGACGGCCGGCGGAATAAAAAAGGACCGTGGACACCTTGGGGAAGGCTTGAACTCGACAGTCCTGTAAAAAGTTGGGTGCAGCGTATCGAGGGGGGCAAGATTAAGGAAATACGGTTTAACAATCCAGCTCATAGGTGGTCTCTATGCCGAGACGCTGACGAGATAGACCTCTTTGTTACAGTGAATGTCGATTGCTCTGCCGCGCTTTCGCCGCTGTGGCAAAGCCGGTAACGTCGGCGCGTTTTCCCTTGCTTCGGAGCACCTTATGCCCGCCCCTGTTCTGTCAGGCCCGCAATACCTGCGCGAAGGCCTCAAACTGGTCCTGAGCCCTGGCCTGCGCCTGTTCGTGTTGTTGCCGCTGGCTATCAACCTGGTGCTGTTCGTCGGATTGATCTATCTGGCCGGCCACCAGTTCAGCCTGTGGGTCGACACGCTGATGCCGTCATTGCCTGAATGGCTGAGTTTCCTCAGCTATATCCTCTGGCCGCTGTTCGTGGTCCTCGTGGCCTTGATGGTGTTTTTCACCTTCACCATGCTCGCCAACATCATTGCCGCACCGTTCAACGGTTTCCTCGCGGAAAAAGTTGAAGTGGTGGTGCGCGGCACCGATGATTTCCCGGCGTTCAGCTGGGGCGAACTGATCGCGATGATCCCGCGCACCCTCTCCCGTGAAATGCGCAAGCTCGGCTACTTCCTGCCGCGCGCCATTGGCCTGTTCATCCTTTCGTTCATCCCGGTGGTAAATATCGTCGCCGCGCCGTTATGGCTGCTGTTCGGCGTGTGGATGATGGCCATCCAGTACATCGACTACCCGGCGGATAACCACAAACTCGGCTGGAACGAGATGCTCGCCTGGCTGCGGCAGAAGCGCTGGCAGAGCATGAGTTTTGGCGGGATCGTCTATCTGGTGTTGCTGATTCCGGTGGTCAACATCCTGATGATGCCGGCGGCGGTAGCCGGGGCGACGTTGTTCTGGGTGCGTGAACGTGGTGCCGAAAATCTGGTGATACAGCACTGACCGCGTCACAAATCCATCATCCAAATGTCACAACGTCGACATGGCCTCAGCCGACACTGAGGTCATGACGACAGCTCTACATATCACCCTCATCAGCGAAACCTTCCCACCGGAAATCAACGGCGTGGCCAATACCCTTGGCCGCTTGTGCGAGGGTTTGCGCGCAAGAGGGCATCAGGTGGAGCTGGTGCGCCCGCGCCAGGCCGGTGATCCACAACGCAGCGAAGACGATGCACTGTTGCTGTGTCGCGGATGGCCGCTGCCGGGCTATCCGGGGCTGCAATGGGGCCAGTCGTCGATGCATAAACTGCTGCGGCGCTGGAAACGCCAGCGCCCCGATGTGCTGTACATCGCCACGGAAGGCCCGCTGGGATTGTCGGCACTGCGTGCCGCACGGCGCCTGGGGATTGCGGTGGTGAGCGGCTTTCACACCAACTTCCAGCAATACACCAGCCAGTACGGCCTCGGTCTGCTGACGCGGATGCTTACCCACTACCTGCGCTGGTTTCACAATCGTTCGGCAATGACTTTAGTGCCGAGCGCCAGTCAGCGCCTGGAGTTGGAGCGGCGGCATTTCGAGCGGCTGGCGTTGTTGTCGCGGGGTGTGGACAGCCAGTTGTTTCATCCGAGCAAACGTCAGAGCGCGTTGCGTGAGCAATGGGGGCTCTCTGACACGGATATCGCGGTCATCCACGTAGGAAGGCTCGCCCCGGAGAAAAATCTGGGCCTGCTCAAACGCTGCTTTGAAACCCTGTGTGAGACTTATCCACAGCGCCATCTGAAGCTGATCGTGGTCGGTGACGGCCCGCAGCGTTCGGCGCTGGAAAAAGAATTGCCGGAAGCGATCTTCTGCGGCGCGCAGCGGGGTGAAGTACTGGCGGCGCACTATGCCTCAGGGGATCTGTTTGTATTTCCCAGCCTCACCGAAACTTTCGGCAATGTGGTGCTGGAAGCCCTGGCTTCGGGACTTGGCGTTATTGCTTATGACCAGGCAGCGGCGGCGCAGCATATTCGCCATGGCTACAACGGCGTTTCGGCAATGCCCGGCGATGAGCAGGCGTTTTGCGAAGCGGCGGCGTGGTTGCTGGAGGAAGATGAACGGTTGCGTTGTGTGCGGCTGAATGCGCGGCAGCATGGCAGTCGCCAGGGCTGGGCGGCGATTATCGAGCAATTCGAGGGGTATTTGCGGGGGGCTTGTGCGGGGGAGTTGGTGGTGCCTGGGGCGCAGACACAACCATAGATTTGCGTCGACATATAAACAGCGTTCGCGAGCAGGCTCGCTCCCACATGGACACCGCATTCCGTCATATGAAATGCAGTAGAGGGTGGGAGCAAGCCTGCTCGCGAAAAGGTCGAACTGGCGCTGCTTAAACCAGGGTCATCAACGCCTCACGACTGAACGGCAGAATATCCTGCTCACGTCCTTCACGGACTTTCTGCGCCCAGTCCGGATCGACCAGCAGCGCGCGGCCCACTGCTACCAGGTCGAACTCTTCTTTGTTCAGACGCTCCAGCAGATTTTCCAGGCTGGCCGGTTGCGCGACCTTGTCGGTGTTGACCATGAACTGCAGGAACTCGCCGTCCAGGCCGACGCTGCCCACGGTGATGGTCGGTTTGCCGGTCAGCTTGCGGGTCCAGCCAGCGAGGTTCAGATCCGAGCCGTCGAACTCCGGCTCCCAGAAGCGTCGGGTCGAGCAGTGGAAAATGTCCACGCCAGCGTCAGACAGCGGCTTGAGAAACTCGCTCAGCGCTTCGGGTGTTTGCACCAGACGCGCGGTGTAATCCTGCTGCTTCCACTGCGAGAAGCGGAAGATGATCGGGAAACCCTCACCGACAGCCGCGCGTACTGCTTGAATCAATTCGATGGCAAAACGCGAACGGTTGGCCAGGCTGCCACCGTATTCGTCGGTGCGCTGATTGCTGCCTTCCCAGAAGAACTGGTCGATCAGATAACCGTGAGCGCCATGGATTTCCACACCGTCCATGCCGATGCTTTGCGCATCTTTGGCCGCCTGGGCAAACGCGGCGATCACGTCCTGGATGTCCTGTTTGGTCATGCCGTGAACCACGACCTGACCGTCCTTGAGTTTTTCCGACGGACCGTAGCCCGGCACGCTGGCGTCCGGCTCGGTGCCAAGGCGACGTACGCTGCCGACATGCCACAGTTGCGGAACGATCTTGCCGCCCTCGGCGTGCACGGCGTCGACAACTTTTTTCCAGCCGGCCAGCGGCGCGTCACCGAAAAATTGCGGCACGTTTGGATAGCCATTGGACGCGATGTGGCCGACCGTGGTGCCTTCGGTGATGATCAGGCCAACCCCAGCGGCCGCACGTCGACGGTAGTACTCAATGACTTTTGAATTCGGCACGCCGCCCGGGGAGAACGAGCGGGTCATCGGCGCCATGACCACGCGGGTCGGCAGTTCGAGGGCACCGAGGTGGAACGGTTTGAACAGGGCTTGAACAGGCATCGAGAGGCTCCACGAAAACGTTGGCTACAGGCATGAATCGATATGACGCCGATAATATTAAGAGTCGAGAGCTCTGAACAGCATTATTGATTTTGGTGATTAAGGATCAAAAGATTGAAAAGCAAAAGATCGCAGCCTTCGGCAGCTCCTACACGAGATTGGTGTTCTCCCTGTAGGAGCTGCCGAGGGCTGCGATCTTTTGATGCTACTTTTCAGCCCAGCGCTTTTTCAATCGCATGCACGATGGTCGGATCATCCGGCGCCGTGCGCGGCGAGAACCGCGCCAGCACCCGGCCGTCCTTGCCGAGCAGAAACTTCTCGAAATTCCAGGTGATGTCGCCGGGAAACTCGGCGCCCTCGCCCGCCAGCAGGCGATACAACTGATGCCGTTCGTGGCCGTTGACTTCGAGTTTGCTCGCCAACGGGAACGTCACGCCATAGTTGAGGCTGCAGAATTCCTGGATTTCCTTTTCCGAGCCTGGCTCTTGACCGGCAAACTGGTTGCACGGCAGGCCCAGCACAGTGAAGCCTTTGGCCTTGTATTGCTGGTAGAGGTTTTCCAGTGCCGCGTACTGGGGGGTCAAGCCGCATTTGGAGGCCACGTTGACCACCAGCACGACTTGGCCCTTGAACGGCGCCAGCGGTAGCTCCTGACCATCCAGGGCGGTCAACTTAAGGTCGTGAAAAGCACTCATGCCGAACTCCAGGATTCTCGTGTTCTACTCGAAACAGCCACTTGGCGAGGCCACCAAGGACAGCCGCGGACTAAAAAGGCGCCCACAGGCGCCTCTCCAGTACTCGAAGCTTAGCGCAGAAAATCAGTGGTGATGGCCACCTTCGCCATGGACGTGACCATGAGCGATTTCTTCCTGGCTGGCGTCACGGATATCAACGATCTTAACCTTGAAGTTCAGGCGCTGACCGGCCAGAGGGTGGTTGCCATCAACGGTGACGTCGTCGCCGTCCAGGTCACGAATGGTGACGATCTGCATCTGGCCGTCCGGCGCCGAAGCGTGGAACTGCATGCCGACTTCCAGCTCGTCAACGCCTTCGAACATGCTGCGGCTCAGGGTGCTGACCAGCTCGGCGGCGTATTCGCCGTAAGCATCTTCCGGCTCAACGGCCACTTCCAGCTCGTCGCCGACAGCTTTGCCTTCCAGGGCTTTTTCCAGGCCCGGGATGATGTTGCCTGCACCTTGCAGGTAAACCAGCGGAGCGCCGCCGGCGGAGCTGTCGATGACCTCACCAGCGTCGTTGGTCAGGGTATAGTCGATGGAGACAGCCTTATTGGCGGCGATCAGCATGGGGCGAGACCTTTTGCATAAGAATATAGAAAGGCCAAGTTTAGCGAAGCAATCGCGTGAAAGCGACCACAACCCGGACAAACGGGTTTCGACCATCACCGGCTTTCATCAGGACGAAGATGGCCATTGGGTGGTCGAGCTTTCCTGTGGCCACACCCAGCACCTGCGCCACCAGCCGCCGTGGCAAACCCGCGCCTGGGTCCTGGATCCGGCGCAACGTATTGAAAAAACAGGTCAACCCTTTGCCTGCGGTTGGTGTGCACAAGGCTCGGTTAGCGATAACCTTGGCGACTGAATTTCGGTAGTCGGCCAGACATAGGCTGACACCCTTGCATAGAGAATTCCCATGCAAACTTTTTTTATCGCCCCCACCGATTTTGGCGTGGGTCTGACCTCCATCAGCCTCGGGCTGGTGCGCACGCTTGAACGCGCCGGGCTGAAAGTCGGCTTCTTCAAACCGATCGCCCAGCCGCACCCCGGCGACACCGGCCCTGAGCGATCCACCGAACTGGTGGCGCGCACCCACGGTCTGAAACCGCCGCAGCCGTTAGGCCTGGCGCACGTTGAACGCATGCTCGGCGACGGTCAGCTCGACGAACTGCTCGAAGAAATCATCGCCCTGTATCAACAAGCGGCGGTTGGCAAAGACGTGCTGGTGGTCGAAGGCATGGTGCCGACCCGCAGCGCCAGTTACGCCGCGCGGGTCAATCTGCACCTGGCCAAGAGTCTGGATGCCGAGGTGATTCTGGTCTCGGCGCCGGAAAACGAAGTGCTCGCCGAGCTTTCTGGCCGTGTCGAGCTTCAGGCTCAATTGTTCGGTGGCCCGAAAGATCCGAAAGTCCTCGGGGTGATCCTCAACAAGGTCAAGACCGACGAGAGCATGGACGCCTTCGCCACGCGTCTGAAGGAGCATTCGCCGTTGCTGCGCAGCGGTGATTTCCGCTTGCTTGGCTGCATCCCGTTTCAGCCGGAACTCAATGCGCCACGCACCCGCGACGTCGCCGACCTGATGGGCGCGCAAGTGCTCAACGCGGGCGACTACGAAACCCGGCGCATGAGCAAAATCATCATTTGCGCACGAACCATGCGCAACACCGTCGAGCTGCTCAAGCCCGGCGTGCTGGTGGTGACGCCGGGCGATCGCGACGACATCATCCTCGCCGTCAGCCTCGCAGCGATCAACGGCGTGCCGCTGGCCGGCCTGTTGCTGACCAGTGACACCCTGCCCGACCCGCGCATCATGGACCTGTGCCGGGGCGCGTTGCAGGCCGGTCTGCCGGTGTTGTCGGTGAGCACCGGCTCCTACGACACCGCCAATCTGCTCAATGGCCTGAACAAGGAAATCCCGATCGATGACCGCGAGCGCGCGGAGATCATCACCGATTTCGTCGCCAGCCACCTCGACGCCAACTGGCTGCATCAGCGCTGCGGTACGCCTCGGGAGATGCGCCTGTCGCCGGCAGTGTTCCGCTATCAATTGATCCAGCGAGCGCAAGCGGCGAACAAGCGCATCGTCTTGCCCGAAGGCAGCGAGCCGTTCACCGTGCAAGCGGCGGCGATCTGTCAGGAACGCGGGATCGCCCGCTGCGTGCTGTTGGCCAAGCCCGAAGACGTCGAAGCGGTCGCCCGCGCGCAAGGTATCGTGCTGCCGCCGGGTCTGGAAATCCTTGACCCGGACCGCATCCGCGAGCGTTACGTCGAGCCGATGGTCGCCCTGCGCAAGAGCAAAAGCCTCAACGCACCGATGGCCGAGCAGCAACTGGAAGACACCGTGGTGATCGGCACCATGATGCTTGCGCTGGATGAGGTCGACGGCCTGGTTTCGGGTGTGATCAACACCACCGCCAACACCATCCGCCCGGCCTTGCAATTGATCAAGACCGCACCGGGCTGCACGCTGGTGTCGTCGGTGTTCTTCATGCTGTTCCCGGAAGAAGTGCTGGTCTACGGCGACTGCGTGATGAACCCGCACCCGAGCGCCGCAGAACTGGCCGAAATCGCCCTGCAAAGCGCTGACTCGGCGGCCGCATTCGGTATCACTCCACGGGTGGCGATGATCAGCTATTCCAGCGGCGAATCGGCCCGCGGTGAAGAAGTCGAGAAAGTCCGCGAGGCGACTCTGCTGGCTCATGAGCAACAAAACTCGCTGCTGATCGACGGCCCGTTGCAGTACGACGCCGCCGCCAACGCCGACGTCGCCCGGCAACTGGCGCCGAACAGTCAGGTCGCCGGGCGCGCCACGGTGTTTGTGTTCCCCGATCTGAACACCGGCAACACTACGCACAAAGCCGTGCAGCGCAGCGCCGATTGCGTCAGCCTCGGGCCGATGCTGCAAGGCCTGCGCAAACCGGTGAACGACCTGCCGCGCGGCGCGCAAGTCGATGACATCGTCTACACCATCGCGCTCACCGCGATTCAAGCCGCCAACCGACCTATGGATGTGTAAATGCTGGATTTTCTACCCGCCCCCGTGCGCGGCGTGATCGCCTCGCTGCTGTTGGCGCTCAACACGATTCTGCTGTGCTCGTTTCTGTTCTGTGTGGCGCTGGTCAAGGCCCTGCCGTTTGCCTTTACCCAGCGCATTGCCGGTTGGCTGATGAGCCACACCCACGAGGCGTGGATCAGCAACAACAAGGGCTGGATGAATCTGGTACGGCGCACCCGCTGGCACGTCAGCGGCCTGCAAGGCCTCGACTATCAGCACTCGTACCTGATCACCAGCAACCACCAGAGCTGGGTGGATATTCTGGTGCTGCAATACGTGCTCAACCGCAAGATTCAACCGCTGAAGTTTTTCCTCAAGCAGGAGCTGATCTGGGTCCCGGTAATCGGGCTGGCCTGGTGGGCGCTGGGCTTTCCGTTCATGAAGCGCTACTCCAAGGCGTACCTGGAAAAACACCCGGAGAAGAAAGGCAAGGACCTGGAAACCACGCGCAAGACCTGCGCGAAATTCCGCCATAACCCGGTGGGGATTTTCAACTTCGTCGAAGGCACACGCTTCACCGAAGGCAAGCATGCGCAGCAGCAGTCACCGTTCAAGTACCTGCTCAAGCCCAAGGCCGGCGGGATCGCCTTTGTGCTGGATGCGATGGGCGAACAGCTGGAGTCGATCGTCAACGTGACGATTCATTATCCAGCGGGGCGTCCAGGGTTCTGGGATTTGCTCTGCGGCAATGTGCGCGATGTGGTGGTGCATTTTGAGGAAATCAAAATCCCGCCGGCATTCATCGGCAAGAACTACGACCAGGACGGCGAGTATAGATTGCAGTTCCAGGGCTGGATCAATCAGCTGTGGCTGGACAAGGATGCGTTGCTGGAGCAGATGCACCGCGAATATCCACCCAAACACTGACCCCTGTGGGAGCGAGCCTGCTCGCGAAAGCGGTGGATCAGCTTGCAAAGATGTTGAATGAGATAAAGCTTTCGCGAGCAGGCTCGCTCCACAGTTGATCGTTCCCACGCTCCGCGTGGGAATGCAGCCCGGGACGCTCCGCGTCCCTGCCGAAGCGGACGCGGAGCGTCCAATGAGGCATTCCCACGCGGAGCGTGGGAAGGATCACCCAACACTAAAAAGCCCGCCGATGATCACTCACCGGCGGGCTTTTCATTGATGGCTAACGCTTAAATCGCGCCACGCTGCCGCAACAGCTCCAGCACTTGCTTGACGCTTTCTTCCAGACTCAGCGACTGCGTGTCGATCACCAGGTCGGCGTTGAGCGGCACGTCGTACGGGAAGGATTCGCCCGGGATATTGTCGCCGCCAGCAGCGTACAGCCCTTGCGGATCACGCTCGGCGCACACGGTCGGCGAGGCCTGCACGTAGACCGTCAGCAAGCGATCCTTGCCGATCAGTTCCTTGGCCTGCTCGCGACCTTCGGCACTTGGCGCGACGAACGCGGCCAGGGTCAGCAGCCCCGCTTCGTTGAACTGACGCGCCACGTGGGCGGCTCGACGCCAGTTCTCGGTACGCCCGGCGCGATCCTGTGGCAGACCTTTGTTCAAGTCATGACGCAGGTTCTGGCCATCCAGTACAAACACCGCGCGGCCCATGTCGAACAGCTTGCGCTCGACCGCATACGCCAGGGTGCTTTTACCCGCGCCGGACAGGCCGCTGAACAGCACGGTGGCCGGTTGCTGGCCGAAGCGCTGGGCACGTTCTTCGGTCGCCACGTGGGCCAGTTTGCCGTGGTGGGTGGCGGTGCCATGGGCCACTGGCTGAGCGACGATCATGCCGGCGCCAACGGTGCCGTTGGTCAGGCGATCGATGACGATGAACGCGCCGGTGGTGCGGTTGCTTTCGTAACCGTCGAGGGCGATCGGCGCGTCGAGCGCGATCTTTACCTTGCCGATTTCGTTGAGCTGCAACGCGCTCGCCGGGCCTTCTTCCAATGTGTTCACGTCGACCTTGTTGACGATGCTGGCGATGGAGCCCGGCACGTAACTGGTGGCGCGTTTGATGTCGTATTTCTTGCCCGGCAGCATCGGCTCTTCAGCCATCCACACCAGCATCGCTTCGAAGCTGTCGGTGACCGGCGGCACGTTGTCGGCATGCACCAACAGGTCGCCACGGGAGATATCGATTTCGTCTTCCATGGTCAGGGTTACCGCCTGACCGGGACCTGCGTGCTCCAGTTCACCTTCGAAGGTGACGATGGATTTCACCCGGCTGCTCTTGCCCGACGGCAGCACCACGACTTCGTCGCCCTTGTGCACGATGCCGCTGGCCAGGGTGCCGGCGAAACCACGGAAATTCAGGTTCGGACGGTTGACGTACTGCACCGGGAAACGCAGATCGGTGAAGTTGCGATCGCCCGCCACTTCCACTGTCTCGAGAATTTCCATCAGCGACTGGCCGGTGTACCACGGCGAGCGCTCGGACTTGTTCACCACGTTGTCGCCTTTAAGGGCAGACATCGGCACGAAGTGCATGCTGGTCGGCTTCATCTTCAAGCCTTCGGCGAACTTCAGGTAGTCGGCCTTGATCGACTCGAACACGCCTTCGTTGAAGTCCTTCAAGTCCATCTTGTTGATGGCAACGACGATGTGTTTGATGCCCAGCAACGAAGCAATGAAGCTGTGACGACGGGTCTGGGTCTGCACGCCGTAACGGGCGTCGACCAGAATGATCGCCAGGTCACAGGTGGACGCACCGGTGGCCATGTTGCGGGTGTACTGCTCATGGCCGGGGGTGTCGGCGATGATGAATTTGCGCTTGGCGGTGGAGAAATAGCGGTAAGCGACATCAATGGTGATGCCCTGCTCACGCTCGGCCTGCAGACCGTCGACCAGCAATGCCAGGTCGATGTCGTCACCGGTGGTGCCGACTTTCTTCGAATCGCGGGTGATCGCTTCGAGGTGATCTTCGTAGATCATCTTCGAGTCGTGCAGCAGGCGCCCGATCAGGGTGCTCTTGCCGTCATCGACGTTACCGCAGGTCAAAAAGCGCAGCAGCTCTTTACGTTCGTGCTGGCCCAGGTAGGCGAGGATGTCCTCGCTGATCAAATCAGAAACATGCGACATGACAGCCCCTTAGAAATAGCCTTGACGTTTTTTGTCTTCCATCGAGCCTGCGCCATCGTGGTCGATGACCCGGCCCTGGCGCTCGGAAGTTCGCGTCAGGAGCATTTCCTGAATGATGTCCGTCAGGCTTTCGGCCTCGGACTCCACCGCGCCCGTCAACGGGTAGCAGCCAAGGGTGCGGAACCGCACTTTCTTTTTCACGATGCGCGCTTTGTCTTCATCGGACAGGTGCTCGAGGATGCGCTCGTCGTCGATCATGATCAGCGTGCCGTTCTTCTCGATCACTTCGCGTTCGGCGGCGAAGTACAGGGGCACAATCGGAATGCCTTCGAGATAGATGTACTGCCAGATGTCCAGCTCGGTCCAGTTCGACAACGGGAACACACGAATGGATTCGCCCTTGTTGACCTTGCCGTTGTAGACGTTCCACAGCTCCGGACGCTGGTTTTTCGGGTCCCAGCGGTGCTTGCTGTCACGGAACGAGTACACGCGCTCTTTGGCGCGGGATTTCTCTTCATCGCGACGGGCGCCGCCGAACGCTGCGTCGAAACCATGCTTGTCGAGTGCCTGTTTCAGGCCTTCGGTTTTCATGATGTCGGTGTGCTTGGCGCTGCCGTGGGTGAACGGGTTGATGTTCTGCGCCACGCCATCGGGGTTGATGTGGGTAATCAGGTCCAGGCCCAAGTCTTCGACCATCTTGTCGCGGAACTTGTACATTTCCTGGAATTTCCAGCGGGTGTCGACGTGCATCACCGGAAACGGCAGTTTGCCCGGGAAGAACGCCTTGCGTGCCAGGTGCAGCATCACGGCGGAGTCTTTACCGATGGAGTACAGCATCACCGGGTTATCGAACTCGGCGGCCACCTCGCGGATGATGTGGATGCTTTCCGCCTCCAGCTGTTTCAGATGCGTCAGTTTGTCGACCATGGCTACTCACGAAAGCTTTCTTATGAACGGCCAGCGGGCCGTGTTCGAGCGAGGAATCCTAGCACAGCGACCTCTTCTAATCAGGACGCCAACTAGATCGAAAGGGTATATGAATATGCCCACCAGTTCGGCCGTCAGGGCCGAACGTGGGAGCGAGCCTGCTCGCGAAGGCGGAGTGTCAGGCACCTTTGTATTGAAGGTCTGACGCCTTCGCGAGCAGGCTCGCTCCCACAGGAGTTTGCGGTGAGCTCAGATCGGGTTGGGGCAATCGATGAAGATGTGCTCAAGGGCAAAGCGCTTCGCCAGATACTCGCCCAGCGCCTGCACGCCATAGCGTTCGGTGGCGTGATGGCCGGCGGCAATGAAGCTGATGTCGTTTTCCCTGGCACTGTGGAAAGTCTGCTCGGAGGCCTCGCCACTGATGAACAGATCGACCCCCGCCGCCACGCCCTGATCGATATAACCCTGGCCGCCGCCAGTGCACCAGCCGACGCGGCGGATCATGCCGCTGCCTTCGATCAGCAGCGGCTCGCGGCCCATGACTTCTTGCACCTTGCGCGCGAAATCCCGCGCAGTCATCGGCTCATTCAGCGAACCGACCAGCCCGACGACTTTCGGGTTGCTCGGGTCCAACGGCCCTTCAACAGTGATGTCGAGCTGACGCGCCAGTTGCACGTTGTTGCCAACGTCCGGGTGCAGATCCAGCGGCAGGTGATAAGCGAGCAGACTGATGTCGTGCTTGAGCAAGGTTTTCAAGCGGCGCTGTTTCATGCCGGTGACGCAGGGGTTTTCGCCTTTCCAGAAATACCCGTGGTGGACCAGGATCAGGTCGGCCTCGGCCTCGACGGCGGCATCGAGCAACGCCTGGCTGGCGGTGACGCCACTGACGATGCGCATCACCTGCGGGCGGCCTTCGACCTGTAATCCGTTGGGGCAATAATCGGCAATTTTCGCACTGCCCAGGTAACGGTCGGCTTCTTCGACGAGGGTGCTGAGGGCAACGGCCATGAAAGACTCCTAAATATCCCGTTCAGAGGCGCGCGCGGCCTCGTATAATGCGCGACATTATGGGCGGTCTGACCTCGCCTGCAACCTTTCCAGGAACGTGCTTAATGCTCAAGGCGCTGCGTTTTTTTGGCTGGCCGCTGTTGGCCGGTGTGCTTATCGCTCTGTTGATTATTCAGCGTTACCCCGAGTGGGTCGGGCTGCCGAGCCTCGATGTCAATCTGCAACAGGCGCCACAGACCACCATCGTGCAACAGGGGCCGGTGTCCTATGCGGATGCGGTGGGCATCGCCGCGCCGTCGGTGGTCAACCTGTACACCACCAAGGTCATCAACAAACCGGCGCATCCCTTGTTCGAGGATCCGCAGTTCCGCCGTTTCTTCGGTGACAACTCGCCGAAACAGAAGCGCATGGAATCGAGCCTCGGTTCCGGGGTGATCATGAGCCCGGAAGGCTACATCCTCACCAACAACCACGTCACCAGCGGCGCCGACCAGATTGTCGTGGCATTGAAGGACGGTCGCGAAACACTCGCACGGGTGATTGGCAGCGATCCTGAGACTGACCTGGCTGTCCTGAAGATCGACCTGAAAAACCTCCCGGCAATCACCGTCGGCCGCTCCGACAGCATTCGCATCGGTGACGTCGCGCTCGCTATCGGCAACCCGTTCGGCGTCGGTCAGACCGTGACCATGGGCATCATCAGCGCCACCGGCCGCAATCAGTTGGGCCTGAACAACTACGAAGACTTCATCCAGACCGATGCGGCGATCAACCCGGGCAACTCCGGCGGTGCGCTGGTCGATGCCAACGGCAACCTCACCGGAATCAACACGGCGATCTTTTCCAAGTCCGGCGGCTCGCAAGGCATCGGCTTTGCCATTCCGGTGAAACTGGCGATGGAAGTGATGAAGTCGATTATCGAGCACGGCCAGGTGATTCGTGGCTGGCTGGGCATCGAAGTGCAACCGCTGACTCAGGAACTGGCGGAGTCGTTTGGCTTGTCCGGGCGCCCTGGGATCGTCGTCGCCGGAATCTTCCGTGACGGCCCGGCGCAGAAAGCCGGCCTGCAACTGGGCGATGTGATTCTGAGCATCGATGGCGAGCCCGCCGGCGATGGTCGCCGCTCGATGAACCAGGTGGCGCGGATCAAACCGACCGACAAGGTGACAATTCAGGTCATGCGCAACGGCAAGGAACTGAAGCTGACGGCTGAAATCGGCCTGCGTCCACCACCGGCACCGGTGAAAGAAAAAGAAGAGTAAAAATGTTTTCGCGCCAGCGGCGCGAATAACAGACATTCTCAACGGGCATGTTATATTGTTTCAATTCTAGCAATTGGAACAACATAACATGTCGTCTCGCAAAAAGGCCTCACTGTTGGGCCTGACTCTGGGTTTGCTCTGCGATCCCGCCTTCGCCGATGAGCCGCAGCCCGTTGAGCTGGAAGCCATCAGCGTCACCTCCGACTACGAATCACCCACCGGCCCGGTCAGCGGTTATCGCGCGACTCGCTCGGCCAGTGCGACCAAAACCGACACGGCGATACGCGATATCCCACAAGCCATCAGCGTGGTCCCGGCCAGCGTGCTCTCGGATCTGGGCAGCAGCAGCGTCGAACGTGCGCTGGATTTTGCTGGCGGCGTATCGAAGCAGAACAACTTCGGCGGCCTGACCCTGTACGAATACAGCGTGCGCGGCTTCACCACGTCCGAGTTCTACAAGGACGGTTTCAGCGCCAATCGCGGCTACCCGAGCACGCCAGATGCGGCCAACATCGAGCGCATCGAAGTGCTCAAAGGCCCGGCCGCCAGCCTGTACGGCCGGGGCGATCCCGGCGGTACGGTGAACATCGTCACCAAGAAACCGCAGCCCGAAGCGTTCACCACTGTGCAAACCAGCGCCGGCAGTTGGGACCGCTACCGCACCGCGCTGGACGTCAACACGCCCCTCGATGATCAGGGCGATTTGCTCTCGCGCATCAACCTCGCCGTAGAAGACAACAACAGCTTTCGCGACCACGTCGACAGCCAGCGGGTCTTCGTTGCGCCCTCGATCAGTCGGCAGTTGAGCCCGGACACATCGCTGCTGGTGGAGAGCGAAATCGTCCGTCACAACTCGACGTTCGATCGTGGCGTTGTGGCGCCGAACAACAAATGGAGCGGCGTATCGCGCTCGACGTTCTTGGGCGAGCCCAACGACGGCAACATCGACAACCACAACAACCTGCTCCAGGCCACTCTTGAACACCATCTGAACGACAGCTGGAAACTGCGTCTGGCCAGCCACTACAAGGAAGGCAAGCTCTGGGGCGACGCCACGGAACAACGCGCGCTGAACGCCGACGGCCATACGGTCAACCGCCGCTTGCGCGAACGCGACACGAGTTGGCACGACAGCATCACCCAACTGGAACTGCGCGGTCTGTTCGACCTCGGGCCGTGGCAGCATGAATTGCTGATCGGCACCGAGTACGAGAATTACCGCAAGGACGAACGCGTCACCACCATTGCTGGCGGCCCCTACGCCATCGACATCTATAAGCCGGTCTACGGCCAGCCGAAACCCAACGGCGCACGCTCGGGCACCGACTTCTTCGAACACGTCGAAAGTCATGCGCTGAATCTGCAGGACCAGATCATCTTCACCGACAAGCTGCGCGGCATGCTCGGCGCGCGCTTCGAGCACTTCGATCAGCGCATCGACGATCACAGCCGCAACGCCAAAAGTCAGCAACGCCACGACGCGCTGACTCAACGCGCCGGCCTGCTCTATCAGCTCACGCCTAATACCGGCCTGTTCGCCAACGCCTCGACTTCGTTCAAACCGAACAACGGCCTGGATGCATCGGGCAAATCCTTCGACCCGGAAGAAGGTGTCGGTTACGAAGTGGGGATCAAGAACGAACTCTTCGATGAGCGGGTGAGCAGCACCCTCGCCTTCTTCCACATCGACAAGGAAAACGTCCTCGCCCTTGATCCGGGCACTGACACCAGCCGCGCGATGGGCAAGGCGCGCAGTCAGGGCTTCGATTGGCAAGTGAGCGGCCAGGTGACCGACGCGGTGCGGGTCATCGGCGCCTTCGCCTACATCGACGCCGAGGTGACCAAGGGCGACGCGACCATTCCTACCGGCAGCCGCATCCTCGGCGTGGCGAAACGCAGCGGCAGTCTGCTGGGTGTGTATGAATTTCAGGATGGCCGTCTGCGCGGTTCAGACGTCGGCGCAGCGTTCACCTACGTCGGCGATCGCTCGGGCGAATCCGGCAGCGACTTCGAATTGCCGGCCTACCAGACCGTCGACTTGCTCGCACATTACAAGGCCAGCGACAACGTCACGGTCGGCCTGAACCTGAACAACATCTTCGACGAGAAATATTACGAGCGCTCCTACAGCAACTACTGGGTCAACCCCGGCGAGCCGCGCAATTTCACCGTCAGCCTGACACTCAACCTGTAAAAGGACGTCATCATGCACTACGGCAAATCCCTTCTGCTCATCGCTGCGCTATTCACCGGCCAAGTGTCGGCCCACGGCCTGTGGACAGAGGAACGACGCGGCAACATCGAGGTGGTCTACGGTCACGGCGCCGAAGACAACGCCTTCAAGGCACAAAAAGTCAGCGGTGCCTGGGCTTATGACGCAAGCGGCAAAATGATCCCGGTCAGCGTCGAGCGCCTGGCCGATCATGCCCGTTTGAAACCATTGAAGCCGCCGGCGCTGATGGCCGTGGCGCTGAACAATGGCATGTGGTCGCAGACGGCGGACAAGAAGTGGATCAACGAGGGACGCAGCAAAGTGCCCGGCGCCACCGAGGCCACGCAGACCTTCAAGTACAGCCTGTCGATCTATCAGCCGGGGGCGAAATTGCCGAAACTGGACCAGATCAAACTGCTGATCCTGCCGGAGGTCGATCCGCTGACGGTCGGGCCGGGCAAATCGTTACCGGTGCGGGTGCTGCTCGATGGCAAACCGGCGGCAGGTGTGAAGTTATATGGCGACTATCGCAGCGCGCCAAACACCCTGAGCACCGAGACCGACAAGGACGGGCGTGCGCAGGTGCTGGTGCGTAATGAAGGGTTGAATGTGATTGCGGCGCAGGTTGAAGTGCCGGTGAAGGACAGTGTGGATGTGGACAGTCGTGGGTTGTTCAGTTCACTGACGTTCCTTGGCGAGCCGCATCACGAATAAAAGCACACCCTCACCCCAGCCCTCTCCCGGCGGGAGAGGGAGCCGACCGAGTTGTCTTGCGGGATACATCGACCTGAAAGACCGAGTTGATTATGGATTCAATACAAATCGTTCAAGTCGGTGAACCTCTGCAATATTCCCCATTCAGCCCCCTCTCCCTCTGGGAGAGGGGGCCGACCGAGTTGTCTTGCGGGATACATCGACCTGAAAGACCGAGTTGATTATGGATTCAATACAAATCGTTCAAGTCGGTGAACCTCTGCAATATTCCCCATTCAGTCCCCTCTCCCTCTGGGAGAGGGGGCCGACCGAGTTGTCTTGCGGGATACATCGACCTGAAAGACCGAGTTGATTATGGATTCAATACAAATCGTTCAAGTCGGTGAACCTCTGCAATATTCCCCGTTCAGTCCCCTCTCCCTCTGGGAGAGGGGGCCGACCGAGTTGTCTTGCGGGATACATCGACCTGAAAGACCGAGTTGATTATGGATTCAATACAAATCGTTCAAGTCGGTGAACCTCTGCAATATTCCCATTCAGTCCCCTCTCACTCTGGGAGAGGGGGCCGACCGAGTTGTCTTGCGGGATACATCGACCTGAAAGACCGAGTTGATTATGGATTCAATACAAATCGTTCAAGTCGGTGAACCTCTGCAATATTCCCCATTCAGTCCCCTCTCCCTCTGGGAGAGGGGGCCGACCGAGTTGTCTTGCGGGATACATCGACCTGAAAGACCGAGTTGATTATGGATTCAATACAAATCGTTCAAGTCGGTGAACCTCTGCAATATTCCCCGTTCAGTCCCCTCTCCCTCTGGGAGAGGGGGCCGACCGAGTTGTCTTGCGGGATACATCGACCTGAAAACCGAGTTGATTATGGATTCAATACAAATCGTTCAAGTCGGTGAACCTCTGCAATATTCCCCATTCAGTCCCCTCTCCCTCTGGGAGAGGGCTAGGGTGAGGGGCTTTTGCTTTTAGAGGTCGCCAAGGCCGTCGATCAACGCCTGATTCTGCTCCGGCGTACCCACCGATATCCGCAAGAACTGCGCAATCCGTTCCTGCTTGAAGTGCCGCACGATCACGCCCTGCTCGCGCAGCTTGGCCGCCATGCCCGCCGCATCATGCTGCGGGTGGCGAGCGAAGATGAAGTTGGCCGCCGACGGCAGCACTTCAAAGCCTTTAGCCTGCAACTGCGCCACCACCCATTCGCGGCTCTCGATCACCTGACGACAGGTCTTGTCGAAATACTCGCGATCTTCGAAAGCCGCCGCCGCGCCGACAATCGCCAGACGATCCAGTGGATAGGAGTTGAAGCTGTTCTTGATCCGCTCCAACGCCTCGATCAGATCCGGGTGCCCTACCGCCAGACCGACACGCAGGCCGGCCAGCGAGCGTGACTTGGACAGCGTCTGCGTCACCAGCAGGTTCGGATAGCGATCCACCAGATTGATCGCCGTCTCGCCACCGAAGTCGATGTACGCCTCATCCACGACTACAACCGAATCTGGACTGGCCTTGAGGATTTGCTCGACGGCGTCCAGCGCCAGCAGGCATCCGGTCGGGGCGTTCGGGTTGGGGAAAATGATCCCGCCATTCGGTTTGGCGTAGTCGGCCGGGTTGATCTGGAATTGCGCATCCAGTGGCACCGCATCGAATTCAATGCCGTACAGACCGCAGTAGACCGGATAGAAGCTGTAGCTGATGTCCGGGAACAGCAGCGGCTGATCGTGTTGCAGCAGACCGTGGAAGATGTGCGCGAGCACTTCGTCCGAACCGTTGCCAAGGAACACCTGACTGGTTTGCACGCCGTAATATTCGGCCACGGCGTTTTTCAGCAGATCACTGTTCGGGTCCGGATACAGGCGCAAGTTGTCGTTGAGTTCGGCTTGCATCGCCGCCAGCGCTTTTGGCGACGGGCCATACGGATTTTCGTTGGTATTGAGCTTGACCAGTTTGGTCAGCTTCGGCTGTTCGCCCGGCACGTAGGGCACCAGATCCTTGACGAACGGGCTCCAGAATTTACTCATCGCTCAGTTCCCCTGCCCTTTCAGAAAGTCTTGGTCTTTGATGCGGTATTCGGCGCTGCGCGCGTGGGCGCTCAGCGATTCACCACGGGCCAGTACCGATGCAGTTTTGCCCAGTTCGGAAGCGCCGGCCTCGGAGCAGAAGATGATCGACGAGCGCTTCTGGAAGTCGTAGACGCCAAGCGGCGAGGAGAACCGCGCGGTGCCGGAAGTCGGCAACACGTGGTTCGGACCGGCGCAGTAATCGCCCAACGCTTCGGAAGTGTGGCGGCCCATGAAGATCGCACCGGCGTGACGAATCTGCGGCAACCAGGCTTGTGGATCGGCGACCGACAACTCCAGGTGTTCCGGGGCGATACGATTGGCGACTTCGATGGCCTGGGCCATGTCAGTGACCTGGATCAGCGCACCACGGCCATTGATCGAAGTTTCGATGATGGTCGCGCGGTCCATGGTCGGCAGCAGTTTGTCGATGCTCGCGGCTACCTTGTCGAGGAACTCGGCATCGGGGCTGACCAGAATCGCTTGCGCGTCTTCGTCGTGCTCGGCCTGGGAGAAAAGGTCCATGGCGATCCAGTCCGGATCGGTCTGGCCGTCGCAGACCACAAGAATTTCCGAAGGGCCGGCAATCATGTCGATGCCGACCTGACCGAACACATGGCGCTTGGCGGTGGCGACATAGATATTGCCCGGGCCGACAACCTTGTCGACACGCGGCACGCTTTCGGTGCCGTACGCCAGTGCGGCAACTGCTTGCGCGCCGCCGATGGTGAACACGCGGTCGACACCGGCGATGCAGGCAGCGGCCAGCACCAGCTCGTTGATTTCACCGCGCGGGGTCGGCACGACCATGACCACTTCGGTCACGCCGGCGACCTTGGCCGGAATCGCGTTCATCAATACCGACGACGGATACGAGGCCTTGCCGCCCGGCACGTAAAGGCCTGCGCGATCCAGTGGCGTGACTTTCTGGCCGAGCACCGTGCCGTCAGCCTCGGTGTAGCTCCAGGAATCCTGCTTCTGTTTTTCGTGATAACTGCGCACGCGAGCGGCGGCTTTTTCCAAGGCCTCGCGTTGCGGCACGGTGATGCGGGTCAGGGCCAGTTCGAGACGCTCGCGCGGCAGGATCAGGTCGGCCATCGAGGCGACTTCGAGGCCGTCGAACTTCTGGGTGAACTCGACCAGCGCCGCGTCACCGCGCTCGCGCACAGCCTTGATGATGTCCAGTACGCGCTGATTGACCGAGTCGTCAGACACACTTTCCCAGCTCAGCAGATGATCCAGATGATGCGCGAAATCCGGGTCAGCAGCGTTGAGTCGGCGAATTGCAGTCGGTGCGGTCATAGCGAGAGCCTCATAGGAATTGGCAAAAAACTCAGGCGCCCGAAACTAGCATTCGATCCGCTTGGGCACCTGAGAATTCTGGCTATGAGGCGGATAGACGGCGCGGCCTCGGGCCGCGCTGGTAGATCAGCCGCGGTGTCGCGATTCCACTGCGTTGCGCAGGGTGTCGATCAACGCCTGGATTCGGGCGTGCTGCATTTTCATTGAAGCCTTGTTGACCACCAGACGCGAGCTGATCGTGGCGATCAGTTCCTGTGGCTCCAGGCCGTTGGCGCGCAGGGTGTTACCGGTGTCGACCACGTCGATGATCTTGTCGGCCAGCCCGATCAGCGGCGCCAGTTCCATCGAGCCGTACAGCTTGATGATGTCGACCTGACGGCCCTGCTCGGCGTAATAACGCTTGGCAACGTTAACGAACTTGGTCGCCACGCGCAGACGGCCCTTGGGCTCGGCCGCGCCGATCTTGCCGGCGGTCATCAGCTTGCACTGGGCGATCTGCAGGTCCAGCGGCTCATACAGGCCCTGGCCGCTGTATTCCATCAGCACGTCCTTACCGGCAACGCCGAGGTCGGCCGCGCCATGCTCGACATAGGTCGGCACGTCGGTGGCACGCACGATCAGCAGACGCACGTCGTCCTGGGTCGTGGGAATGATCAGCTTGCGGCTCTTGTCCGGATTCTCGGTCGGCACGATGCCCGCTTCAGCGAGAAGCGGCAGGGTGTCGTCAAGGATGCGGCCCTTGGACAGTGCGATGGTCAACATGGGAAACGTCAGTCCTTATCAAGGTACTCATGCCCGGTCGCAATCGGCGCCGGACACACATCGAGGGTGCGTACACCCTCGACTCGAAACGAATTCAGCGGACACGTCCCTGTGTCCCGATGCAGCGATCAGCCCGGAACGCGACGGATCTTGGCACCCAGCATTTGCAGTTTTTCTTCGATGCACTCGTAACCACGGTCTATGTGGTAGATGCGGTCGATCAGCGTGTCGCCTTCGGCAACCAGCGCCGAGATCACCAGACTGGCCGATGCGCGCAGGTCGGTGGCCATGACTGGCGCGCCCTTGAGCTTCTCGATACCGGTGACGATGGCAGTGTTGCCTTCAACCTGGATATGCGCGCCCATGCGGTGCAGCTCGTACACGTGCATGAAGCGGTTTTCGAAGATCGTCTCGATCACCGCACCAGTGCCTTCGGCAATGGCATTGAGCGAGATGAACTGCGCCTGCATGTCAGTCGGGAACGCCGGGTACGGCGCGGTGCGCACGTTGACCGCCTTCGGGCGCTTGCCGTGCATGTTCAGCTCGATCCAGTCTTCACCGCAGGTGATTTCCGCACCGGCTTCACGCAGCTTTTCCAGCACCGCTTCGAGAATGGTCGGATCGGTGTCCTTGACCTTCACGCGGCCACCGGTCACGGCAGCAGCGACCAGATAGGTGCCGGTTTCGATACGGTCAGGCATGACCTTGTAGAACGCCGAACCCAGACGCTCGACGCCATCGATGGTGATGGTGTCGGTGCCGGCGCCGGAAACCTTGGCGCCCATGGCATTGAGGAAGTTCGCCAGGTCGACCACTTCAGGTTCGCGCGCGGCGTTCTGCAACACGCTGCGGCCTTTGGCCAGTGCAGCGGCCATCATGATGTTCTCGGTACCGGTCACGCTGACGGTGTCGAAGAAGAAGTGCGCGCCGCGCAAACCACCTTCAGGTGCCTTGGCCTTGATGTAGCCGCCTTCGACGTCGATGACCGCGCCCATGGCTTCCAGACCGCGGATGTGCAGGTCGACCGGACGCGAACCGATGGCGCAACCGCCAGGCAGTGCGACTTCGGCTTCACCGAAACGCGCGACCATCGGGCCGAGCACAAGGATCGACGCACGCATGGTTTTCACCAGTTCGTACGGCGCGATCAGGGTCTTGATGGTGCGCGGGTCGATTTCGACGCTGAGCTTCTCGTCGATTACCGGCTCAATGCCCATGCGCCCGAACAGCTCGATCATGGTGGTGATGTCGTGCAGGTGCGGCAGGTTGCCAACGGTGACCGGGCCATCGCACAGCAAGGTCGCGGCCAGAATCGGCAGGGCGGAGTTCTTCGCGCCGGAAATGCGGATCTCGCCATCAAGACGAGCGCCACCGGTAATAATCAATTTATCCATTAGTATCTCGACGCCCTAGGGCTCAGGTGCGCTCGGCCCAGGCCGCGCGGCTGAAAAATTTCATAGTGACCGCATGGATGCTGCCATCGGTGATCCATGGGTTCAAATGGGCATAGACCTGCTGCTGACGCTTCACCGGGCTCAACGCCGCCAGTTCATCGCTAATCACGTTCAGCTGGAAGTTGCAGCCTTCGCCTTCAACTTCTACCAGCGTTCCTGGCAGCTTTCCTTCAAGGAAGCTCTTCACTTCTACGGCCTGCATGCTCAACCTCAATCGGCGCCCTGTGCGCACGGGTCGGACATCATACAAAAAAGCCCCGCGCCTGCGAACCCCGCAACGCAGGACTCTGACGGGGGGCTTCTTTATAGATGATGGTTCAGGGTTGCGCCAACAGCTCGGTCAGTTCACTGACCTGAGCGATTTCGCGCATGTCATCAGGCATCGCACGGATGCTGACTGCCTTGCCGGCCGCCTGCGCATCGCGCATGAAGCACAGCAGCAACGACAGGCCGACGCTGCTGGACTTCTGCACCGCCGAACAATCGATGACCAGCGCGGACGCCTTGCTCGACTTGATCAGCGCCTGCCCTTCCTTGCGCAGCTCAGGCCCGGTGCGGTAATCCAGCACGCCGCTGAGCACCAGCTCGTCGACATCACTCATACGAACTGCCGCCTCACTCATTGCGCTGGCTTCGCGGCGGCTTTGTCGGTTTCCTGCTTGGCCTTGGCCACTTCACCGGCCCAGCCATCGATGGTCTTGTCCAGATCGTTGCCATTGCGTTGCATGGCGTCGGCGAACTGGTCACGGAACAGCTTGCCGATGTTGATGCCGTTGATGATCACGTTACGCAGCTTCCACTCGCCGCTGATCTTCTCAAGCGTGTACTGCACCGGATAGATCGCGCCATTGCTGCCCTTGACGGTCATGTTGACGCTGGTGCGGTCGCCCGATTCGTCTTTGGCCGGATCAACCGTGATGCCCTGGTTGTTGTATTCCAGCAGAGCGTTGCCATAGAACTGGAACAGACCGCGCTTGAAGTTTTCCTGAAAGCGCTGCATCTGCTCAGGCGTGGCCTTGCGCGAATACTTCACGGTCATGATGCTTTTGGAGATGCCCTCGGCATCCACCACCGGCCCCACAATGCTGTTGAGCGCCGCATAGAAATCCTGCGGATCCTGCTTGTACTTCTCTTTATTTGCCTGCAAGTCGGCAAGCATCCGGTTCGTGGTGTCCTGAATCAGGTCATGAGCCGATTGCCCCGGTGCAGCGTTAGCCATCAACGGCAGGGCCGCGAGCAACACCAACAGGCCACGTCGCAAGATAGAGATCATTCAAAAGCTCCTCATTTGGCGTCTTTGCTAACGGTATTGAGCAGGAATTTACCGATCAGGTCTTCCAGTACCAGTGACGACTGCGTGTCGTGGATGGTTCCACCGTCTTTCAACTGGGTGTCTTCACCACCGACGCTGATACCGATGTATTTCTCGCCCAGCAGACCCGCGGTGAGGATAGATGCAGTCGAATCGACCGGCAGGTTGTCGACCTTTTTATCCACTTGCAGCGTGACCCGACCGGTGAAGCTGTCGCGATCCAGATCAATAGCGGTGACCTTGCCGATGGTCACACCGGCCATGGTCACTTTGGCTCTGACCGTCAGACCGGCGATATTGTCGAAATACGCATACAACTTGTAAGTGTCGGTGGACGAAGTCGGAGACAGGCCGCTGACGCGCAAGGCGAGCAGCAGCAAAGCCAGGATCCCTGCCAGCAGGAACAGGCCGACACCGATTTCCAGGGTGCGGTTTTGCATCAGAAATCTCCAAACATCAAAGCGGTCAGAATAAAGTCCAGGCCGAGCACTGCCAGCGAGGCAAACACCACGGTCTTGGTGGTGGCACGACTGATCCCCTCGGAAGTGGGTTCACAGTCATAGCCTTGGAATACGGCGATCCAGGTCACCACAAAGGCGAAAACGACACTTTTGATCACGCCATTGAGCACATCACTGGTGAAGTTGACGCTGTTCTGCATGTTCGCCCAGTACGAGCCTTCATAAACGCCCAGCCAGTCGACTGCGACCCACGAACCGCCCCAGATGCCGACGACGCTGAAGATCATCGCCAGCACCGGCAGGGAAATGAAGCCGGCCCACAGGCGCGGGGCAATGATGTACTTGAGCGGATCGACACCGATCATTTCCAGGCTGGACAGCTGCTCGGTGGATTTCATGTTGCCGATCTCGGCGGTCAACGCCGAACCGGCCCGGCCGGCAAACAGCAACGCCGTGACCACCGGCCCCAGTTCACGCAGCAGTGTCAGGGCGACCATCTGCCCCACCGCCTGCTCTGAACCATAGCTGGAAAGAATGCTGAAGCCCTGCAACGCCAGGACCATGCCGATGAAAATGCCGGAGACCACGATGATCACCAGCGACATGACGCCGACCGAATGCAGTTGCTTGACCAACAGGCCGAACCCACCGCTGATACCGCCACGGCCCAGCAGGGCGTGAAACAGGAACAGGGTCGCCCGACCAAACACCGCGACCGCGTCGATCGCCGATTCGCCGAACCGACGCACGCGTTCCATCAATGAAATTCTGCGCATCAACGCTTCCCCAGAAGATCTGCGCGGTAATCCGTCGCTGGAAAGTGATACGGCACCGGGCCATCGGGATCACCGGTCATGAACTGACGGATACGCGGGTCATCCGAATTCATCAGCTCATCCGGCGTGCCCTGCCCCAGCACCTGACCATCGCCCACGACATAGATGTAGTCGGCAATGCTCGCCGTTTCCGCCAGGTCGTGCGAGACCACGATGCTGGTGATTCCCAGTGCATCGTTGAGCAGGCGGATCAGGCGCACCAGCACGCCCATGGCGATCGGGTCCTGGCCCACGAAGGGCTCGTCGTACATGAGAATTTGCGGATCGAGGGCAATCGCCCGGGCCAGCGCCACGCGGCGCTTCATGCCGCCGGACAGTTCGTCCGGCATCAGGTCGATGGCGCCACGCAGCCCCACGGCCTGCAATTTCAGCAGGACGATGTCGCGAATCATGTCTTCCGGCAGTTGCGTGTGCACCCGCAGCGGAAAGGCCACGTTCTCGAACACATCGAGGTCGGTGAACAGCGCACCGCTCTGAAACAGCACGCCCATGTGCTTGCGCGCATCGAACAGATCACTGCGCGACAGCGTCGGCAGGTTCTGCCCGTTGACCCAGACTTCGCCGCCGGACGGCCGCAACTGCGCGCCCATCAGGCGCAGCAGCGTAGTCTTGCCGCAGCCGGAAGGCCCCATGATGCCGGTGACCTTGCCGCGCGGGATGCGGATATCGACGTTATTGAAAATGCTCCGCGCACCGCGCTTGAAGGAGACTCCCTTCAGCTCGACCGCGTAGGCGTTATCGGCACTCATCTAAACTCCTTGCGATGCAGCCTCTCACTGGGATGCCAGACTTTCCTCGGAAACACCTGCATCCCGGGCAGGCCGAACTGGCGGCGAACTATATCACTCCAAAGGCTGAGCGCCCAAGCGAGAACCCGGCCAAGATCGCCGACCGAAGAGGGCCTGAGCGAGTTTCAGAGGGTTTTGGTAACCAGTAATGACAAAGCACGTCGAACTTGCGTGAGGCTTTGCCACATAACCGCTATAATCGCCGCCTTTTCATCGGCCCATACGATTCTGACATGAGCAAAACCCGCGACCTGATTCAATCGGCACAACGCACCATCCGCCTCGAAGTGGAAGCCGTCCAAGGCTTGATGGCCCATATCGACGCCGATTTCGTACGCGCTTGCGAGATGATTCTGGCCAGCAAGGGCCGTGTGGTCGTGGTCGGCATGGGCAAATCCGGGCACGTCGGCAACAAGATCGCCGCCACCCTGGCCAGCACCGGTACTCCTGCGTTTTTCGTGCATCCGGCCGAAGCCAGCCACGGCGACATGGGCATGATCACCCGCGACGATGTGATTCTGGCCCTGTCGAACTCCGGCTCGACCAACGAAATCGTAACGCTGCTGCCATTGATCAAACGCCTGGGTATCCAGCTGATCAGCGTCACCGGCAATCCACAGTCGCCATTGGCGAAGGCTGCCGAGGTCAATCTCAATGTGCATGTCGAGCACGAAGCCTGCCCGCTGAATCTGGCACCGACCTCTTCGACCACGGCCGCACTGGTCATGGGCGATGCCCTGGCCGTGGCGCTGCTGGAAGCTCGTGGTTTCACCGCTGAAGATTTCGCGTTCTCGCATCCTGGCGGTGCCCTTGGCCGTCGCCTGCTGCTGAAAGTCGAAAACGTCATGCACGCCGGACAGGAGCTGCCGCAGGTACAACGCGGTACCCTGCTCAAGGACGCGCTGATGGAAATGACCCGCAAGGGTCTGGGCATGACCGCTATTATTGAGGCCGATGGCAAGCTCGCCGGGATCTTCACCGACGGTGATTTGCGCCGCACGCTGGATCGCGCCATCGACATCCGCAGCGCCACCATCGACCAGGTGATGACTGCACACGGCAAGACCGCCCGGCCCGACATGCTCGCCGCCGAAGCCCTGAAAATCATGGAAGACCATCGAATCAACGCCCTGGTAGTCGTCGACGAGGAGGATCGCCCGATCGGCGCCTTCAACCTCTCCGATCTGCTGCGCGCAGGAGTCATGTAATGAGCAACGATCTGCTGCAACGCGGCAAAGCGATCAAACTGGCAGTGTTCGACGTCGACGGTGTGCTCACCGACGGGCGCCTGTACTTCCTCGAAGACGGCAGCGAGTTCAAGACCTTCAACACGCTCGACGGCCAGGGCATCAAGATGCTGATGAATGCCGGCGTGCAGACGGCGATCATCAGTGGTCGCAAGACCCCGGTGGTCGAGCGCCGCGCGAAAAACCTCGGCATCCCGCATCTGTTTCAGGGGCGCGAGGACAAACTGGTGGTACTCGACGGTCTGCTCGCGCAACTGGGCCTAAGCTATGAAGAAGTCGCCTATCTCGGTGACGATCTGCCAGACTTGCCGGTGATCCGCCGTGTAGGGCTGGGCATGGCGGTGGCCAACGCTGCCGATTTCGTCCGCGAACACGCCCACGGCGTTACCCGCGCCCGTGGCGGCGAAGGTGCCGCCCGCGAATTCTGCGAATTGATCCTGCGCGCCCAGGGCCGCCTCGAAGCGGCCAACGCCGCGTACCTGTGAGCCTGACCATGTTTAGCAAAAAGTTTCGCAATTTCCTGCTGTTCGGCTGCATCGCGGCGATTTTCGCTGCGGTCGGCTACTGGAACATCAGCCCGGAGCGCTTCCTCGACAAGCCGCCGGTCTCGGCCGCCGAGAATCCGATCGACTGGTACGCGACCAACACGCATACCATTCAATACCTGCCCGACGGCAAGGTGCAGTACGAGATGACCTCCGACAAGGCCGAGCACGTCAAGGCCACCGATGTCACTCTGGTAACCAAGCCTGATTTGAACATGTACCGCGGCACCGACTTCCCGTGGCACGTGACCAGCGAGCGCGGCGAAGTGAATTCGGGCGGCACCGAAGTTGAATTGATCGATTCGGTACGCGTACAGCGCACCGATGAGAAACAGCGCGGCACCCTGATCACCAGCACCCGCATGACCGTGTTCCCGCAGCAAGAATATGCGCAGACCGCGCAACCCGTTAGAATCGAGGGCGCTGGCGGCGTATCGACTGGCGTCGGAATGAAAGCGTACCTGAAGGACAGCAGGATACACCTGCAATCGAACGTAAGAGGACAGTATGAGGCTCGTTAAAACCCTCCCTATTTTGCTCAGTCTGGGCGCAGCACTGGGAAGCGCGAGCGCCTGGTCCCTGCCGAACGATCAGCAGCAGCCTATCCGCATTCAGGCCGACGACGCCCAACTGGACGACAAGAATGGCATCGCCACCTATAAAGGTGACGTGATCATTACCCAAGGCTCGATGATCGTTAAAGGCAACACCGTGACCATGACGCGCGCGCCCAATGGCGACATCGACGTGGTGACCTCGGTAGGCAACCTGGCTTACTTCGAGCAGTTGCAGACCCAGGGCGACGCCAACCCGGTCAAGGGCTACGGCGTGACGATTCAATACCACGCCCAGCAGAACCGGGTGGTGCTGATCGACAAGGCCAAGGTTATCGACAAGGATAACAACGTCACCCAGGGCGAAAAAATCGTCTACGACACCGTGAAGAAACTGGCCAGCGCCGGTCGCGCCACGGGCAGCAAGGTCACCGAATCGCGTCCGCGCATCGACATGGTGATCCAGCCGAAGAAGAAAACCGAAGAGAAATCCCAGTAATGGCAACTCTGAAAGCTCAGCATCTGGCCAAGGCCTATAAAAGCCGCCAGGTCGTGCGTGACGTCAGCCTGTCGATCGACAGCGGGCAGATCGTCGGCTTGCTCGGCCCGAACGGCGCCGGCAAGACTACGTGCTTCTACATGATCGTTGGCCTGGTGCAGGCAGATCAGGGCCGTGTGCTGATCGATGATCTGGACGTCAGCCACCAGCCGATGCACGGCCGCGCCAAGGCCGGTATCGGCTATCTGCCGCAAGAAGCGTCGATCTTCCGCAAACTGTCGGTCGCCGACAACATCATGGCGATCCTCGAGACCCGTCCGGAGCTGGACAAGGCCGGTCGTCGCAAGGAGCTGGAAAGCCTGCTGCAGGAATTCCACATCAGCCACATCCGCGACAACCTCGGCATGAGCCTGTCCGGCGGTGAGCGTCGCCGGGTGGAAATCGCTCGCGCCCTGGCCACTGCACCCAAGTTCATCCTGCTCGACGAACCGTTCGCCGGTGTCGACCCGATCTCGGTCGGCGACATCAAGCAGATCATCCATCACCTCAAGGCCAAGGGCATCGGTGTGCTGATCACCGACCACAACGTGCGTGAGACGCTGGATATCTGCGAAACCGCTTACATCGTCAACGACGGTCAACTGATCGCTGAAGGCGATGCCGAGACCATCCTGGCCAACGATCTGGTCAAGGAAGTGTATCTGGGTCACGAGTTCCGCCTGTAAGCGCGACAGCGCTGTATCGATTCAAGGCGCATTTATCCGCTTTAATTGTTACAGCGCTCTAGGCAAACACTTCAGTTTCAGGCATATAATTTGCTTAAGTTTGGCGCTTCGGCGCCCTGTAGTGGATGGCGCAAAGCGCCGGCGAATAAGGTGTTAAGCCCCTGCCATGAAACCATCGCTAGTCTTGAGAATGGGCCAGCAGCTGACGATGACACCGCAGCTGCAACAGGCCATCCGCCTGCTCCAATTGTCGACCCTGGACCTGCAACAGGAGATCCAGGAGGCTCTGGAATCCAATCCGATGCTCGAGCGCCAGGAAGAAGGCGACGACTTCGACAATGCCGATCCGCTGGCCGACAACGCCGAACAGAAGCCCGCCGAAATCCAGGAACCCTCCTACCAGGAAACCGCCCCGACGGTGGATAACCTCGAGGATGGCGATTGGAACGAGCGTATCCCCAACGAACTGCCAGTGGATACTGCCTGGGAAGACGTCTACCAGACCAGCGCCAGCAGCCTGCCGAGCAGCGATGACGATGAGTGGGATTTCACCACCCGCACGTCGGCCGGCGAGAGCCTGCAAAGCCATCTGCTCTGGCAACTGAACCTGGCACCGATGTCCGACACCGATCGCCTGATCGCCGTGACTCTGATCGACTGCATCAACAATCAGGGCTATCTGGACGAAACACTCGAAGAGATTCTTGAAGCGTTCGACCCGGAACTGGACATCGAGCTCGACGAAATCGAAGCTGTCCTGCATCGCATCCAGCAATTCGAGCCCGCCGGTATCGGCGCACGCAACCTCAGCGAATGCCTGCTGCTGCAATTGCGCCAGCTGCCCGCGAAGACGCCGTGGCTGACCGAGGCCAAGCGTCTGGTCGCCGATTACATCGACCTGCTCGGCAGCCGCGATTACAGCCAGTTGATGCGCCGGATGAAGCTCAAGGAAGACGAGCTGCGCCAGGTCATCGAACTGGTGCAGAGCCTCAATCCGCGTCCCGGCTCACAGATCGAGTCGACCGAAGCCGAATACGTCATTCCCGACGTGATCGTGCGCAAGGACAACGAGCGCTGGCTGGTCGAGCTGAACCAGGAATCGGTGCCTCGCCTGCGCGTCAACGCCCAGTACGCCGGTTTTGTGAAGCGTGCCGACACCAGCGCCGACAACACTTTCATGCGCAACCAGTTGCAGGAGGCCCGCTGGTTCATCAAGAGCCTGCAGAGCCGCAACGAAACCCTGATGAAAGTGGCCACGCAGATCGTCGAACATCAGCGCGGCTTCCTCGAGTACGGCGACGAAGCAATGAAGCCGTTGGTATTGCATGACATCGCCGAAGCGGTCGGCATGCACGAATCGACGATTTCCCGGGTGACCACACAAAAATTCATGCATACCCCGCGCGGTATTTATGAGCTGAAATACTTTTTCTCCAGCCACGTCAGCACCTCCGAAGGCGGCGAATGCTCGTCCACGGCGATCCGCGCGATCATCAAGAAACTGGTCGCTGCGGAAAATCAGAAAAAGCCGTTGAGTGACAGCAAGATCGCTGGTTTACTGGAGGCACAAGGCATTCAGGTGGCTCGCCGCACCGTCGCCAAGTACCGCGAATCCCTCGGAATCGCGCCTTCGAGCGAACGCAAGCGGTTGATGTAAGCCACGTTACAGCGTTCCAGTGGCAGGCTTTTCGGCCTGCCGCTTTATGCACTGGCAACGAAGGAGAAGCTGTATGCAAGTCAACATCAGTGGACACCAACTGGAAGTGACCCAACCTCTGCGTTCCTACATCGAGGAAAAACTCCAGCGACTGGAGCGACATTTCGACAAGATCACCAACGTGCAGGTCACGATGTGCGTCGAAAAGCTGAAACAGAAGATCGAAGCCACCTTGCATATCCCCGGCAGTGAAGTGGTCGCAAACGCAGAAGATACCGACATGTACGCTGCGATCGACTCACTTACCGACAAGCTGGATCGCCAACTCAAAAAGCATAAGGAAAAGACCCAGAGCCTCCTCCAGGGCGCGACCGGTCGTTAACACCCCTATCCATGATCCGACTTGAAACCATCCTGACCCCCGGCCGTTCCCAAGTGAACGCGCCGGGCGGCAGCAAGAAAAAAGCCCTCGAACAGATTGCCAACCTGATCCACCGCGAAGTGCCGGATCTGGCGATGCAGGATGTCTTCGAGGCGCTGATCGCCCGTGAAAAACTCGGCTCCACCGGTTTTGGCAACGGCATCGCCATTCCCCACTGCCGCCTCAAGGGCTGCGCGGGGCCAGTGAGCGCCCTGCTGCACCTCGAAGCCCCGATCGATTTCGACGCCATCGACGGCGCTCCGGTGGACCTGTTGTTCGTACTGCTGGTCCCGGAAGCCGCAACCGACGCGCATCTGGAGTTGTTGCGCCAGATCGCCAGCATGCTCGACCGCAAGGAAGTGCGCGACAAATTGCGCAGCGCTCCGAGCAATGAAGCCTTGTACCAGGTCGTACTGGACGAGCAGAACGGGCACTAATCATGCGTTTGATCATTGTCAGTGGCCGTTCGGGCTCGGGTAAAAGTACCGCCCTGAATGTCCTTGAGGACAACGGCTACTACTGCATCGACAATCTGCCGGCCGGTTTGCTGCCGGAACTGGCCGAGCGAGCGCTGATTCACACAGAACTGGCGCAGCCGCTGGTCGCCGTGTCGATCGATGCGCGCAACCTGCCCAGCCATCTGTCACGTTTCCCTGAGTTGCTCGAAGACGTGCGTGCCAAGCATATCAAGTGCGATGTGCTGTACCTGGACGCCGATGAAGAAACCCTGCTCAAGCGTTTTTCCGAGACCCGTCGTCGTCACCCGCTGAGCAACGCCAATCGCTCACTGGCCGAGGCGATTCACGACGAAACCGCCCTGCTCGGTCCGATCGCCGATCTGGCCGACCTGAAGATCAACACCACCAGTCTGAATCTGTATCAACTGCGCGACACCATCAAGTTGCGCCTGTTGAATCAACCGGAGCCCGGTACGGCGTTTCTGGTCGAGTCGTTCGGCTTCAAGCGCGGCATGCCGGTCGACGCCGACCTGGTGTTCGACGTGCGCTGCCTGCCCAATCCGTACTGGAAACCGGAGCTGCGCGCTCAGTCGGGCCTTGATGCACCGGTGGCCGAGTACCTGGCGCAGCAGCCGGATGTCGAAGAAATGTATCAGGACATCTACGCCTACCTGAACAAGTGGCTGCCACGCTTCGCCGCCAGCAACCGCGCCTACGTCACCATTGCCATTGGCTGCACCGGCGGGCATCACCGCTCCGTCTACCTGACCGAACGACTGGGTCAGGCCCTGCAGAAAACCCTGAAGAACGTCCAGGTTCGCCACCGCGACCTCACCTAAAGGATTTACACCGCGATGCCTGCTCGTGAAATCGAAATCATCAATAAGCTGGGCCTGCATGCCCGGGCATCGGCCAAATTTGTCGGCGTGGCGGGTCAGTATCCAGACTGCACGATCCGAGTGGGACGCACACCTGAAACGACTGTCGACGGCAAGAGCATCATGGCAATGATGATGCTCGCGGCGGGTAAAGGCACCAAGATCCATTTGAGCACCGAAGGCGAACAGGCTCAGGAAGCCATGGACGCATTGGTCGATCTGATCGAAAGGTATTTCGACGAAGGTGAATAATCCTCGAGGCGGGGACACTGTTCCTCGCCTCCATTCACCCCAACGCCGTATCCATCACCATCATCAGACAAAACCCGATCAGAAGGCCCAGACTGGCCAGCTTGTCATGCCCATGACGGCGCGATTCCGGGATCACTTCGTGGGTCACCACCAGCAACATCGCCCCCGCCGCCAGTGCCAGCCCCAACGGCAACAGCACCTGAGCCAGACTCACGAGCCACGCACACAGCAGCGCAAATATCGGTTCGACCAGCCCCGACGCCGCGCCGATCAGAAACGCCCTGACCCGCGACATTCCCGCCCCGGCCAGCACCAGAGCAATCACCAGTCCTTCCGGCACATCCTGCAACGCAATGCCCATCGCCAGACTGTCGGCGTCCGCCATCCCGCCTCCGGCAGATACGCCAACCGCCATGCCTTCCGGAATGTTGTGCGCGATGATGGCGAACACGAACAGCCAGATTCGCGGTGGAATTACCGGATGCTCCAGCGTGCCGACGAGCATTTCCGGCGAGGCACCGCAAATGCGCCGATCCACCAGATACAGACCGAACGCACCGAGCAGGATGCCGAAGCAGATCAGGCCACTGGCGGCCCACGGCGTCAGGCCAAGGCTCTCAGCTGCAGCTATGCCCGGCACGATCAACGAAAACGCCGTCGCCGCCAGCATCACCCCGGCACCAAATCCCAGCAAGGTGTCGCTGAGTGCCTGCGGCATGCGGCGGATCACCAGCACCGGCACCGCGCCAAGCGCCGTGCCCAAGGCGCAGATGGCACCGCCCTGCAAGGCACGTAACAGCCTCGGTTCCAGATTCAGCCATTGCAAAGCGTGGGCGACCAGTAAAGTCATACCCGCCAACAGCAAAAGCGAACCCACCGCGTAACGAAACATGCGCCCACTGCCAATCGCCAGTGTTTCCGTGCCCATAGTCAGCCCTGATTGTTTTTATTGAAGGCTTAAACCAGTGCGGCCTGATAGCGCGCAGCAACTTCCGGCCAGTTGATCACGTTGTAGAACGCGTTGATGTATTCCGGGCGACGGTTCTGGTAACGCAGGTAGTAAGCGTGCTCCCAGACATCGAGGCCAAGGATCGGGGTGTTGCCGTTCATCAACGGGCTGTCCTGGTTGCCGCTGCTTTCCACGACCAGTTTTTTCTCCGGTGTCACGCTCAGCCACGCCCAGCCGCTGCCAAAACGGGTCAGCGCGGCTTTGGTGAACGCTTCCCTGAAACTGTCGAGTCCGCCCAGTTGCTCGTCGATGGCCTTGGCCAGCGCGCCGCTGGGCTTGCCGCCACCGTTGGGCACCATCACTTCCCAGAACAGCGAATGGTTGGCGTGGCCGCCGCCCTGATTGATCACCGCCGCGCGAAGTTTTTCCGGCAGTTGCTGCACGCTGGCGACGAGTTTTTCCACCGGCCACTCGGCGAACTCGGTGCCTTCCACGGCGGCGTTGAGGTTGTTGATGTAGGTCTGGTGATGCTTGGTGTAATGGATTTCCATGGTCTGCGCATCGATGTGCGGCTCGAGGGCATCGTAGGCGTAAGGCAAGGCAGGCAAGGTAAAAGCCATTTCAATGGACTCCATACTGATGAGAAGTTGAGGCGCGGCGGGCATTGCCGGTGTCCGGATGCAGCAGGCGCTGGGTGCGTGGGTATTCGCCGTGCTCGCTGATGAAGTTCAACAGTTCGACATAGGTCTTGCTGCTCTGGCGCAGCGCCGCCTCACGCAGGGCCGGACGCAAGCGCTCGTCCTGCATGGTCTGCAACAAACGTTGATGGATGGCACAGAGATATTCGGCGCTCTCCTCCGGTTGGTTCAGGCGCAGATGCAGGTCAGCCAGGTTGTGATGTGAGACGACGCAGGCCGCCACCGCTTCGTCGGCATCCGCCCAGCGTTCGAACAACACTTGCGCCAGGGCCAGGGCTTGCAGGTAAGCCTCGCGGGCGTCGATCAGTTCGCCCAGCATGAAGCAGCGATTGGCCCGTTCGATCGTGCGTTTCCAGTGCTCCATGATGAGCCTCCAAAGCGGTTGCGGGGTTTACACGCCGCCGGCGGTGAGTTTCTCGGGGTTGAGCAACTCTTTCAGCTGGCTGCGCGACAGGCGGGTGTGTTCCAGGGCGACGTCGATCACCGCACAGCCTTCCTTGCAGGCGTTAGCGCGCAACGGATCTGGCGACTCATCCAGCGCCGGCTTTCGAGGTAGGGCTGCTCGTGCAAGGCAGAACTCATGATCCGTGACTCGTCCGGAAATGAGATTTATTATTAGATGATAATGAGAACCAAAACAAGCGTTCGAGTTTGCGCTGTTCATTTGTGGGAGCGAGCCTGCTCGCGAATGCGCCGTGTCAGCCAGCACATTTGCAACTGATCCACCGCTTTCGCGAGCAGGCTCGCTCCCACAGGGGATTTGTGCGAAGCGAATAAAAAAGGCGCGCCATCCACAACGGATGGCGCGCCTTTTTTTGTTGGCGGATTCGCGGCTTAGCTGCCGGCGACAGTCATCCGCTCGATCAACACAGACCCGGTGCGAATGTTGCTGCGCAGTTCCAGATCATTACCCACTGCGACAATCTGCTTGAACATGTCACGCATGTTGCCGGCGATGGTCACTTCCTGCACGGCGAACTGGATCTCGCCGTTTTCCACCCAGAAGCCCGCAGCGCCGCGCGAATAGTCACCGGTGACCATGTTCAGGCCATGGCCCATCAACTCGGTGACCAGCAATCCCCGGCCCATGCGCTTGAGCAGTGCTGCCTGATCCTCGTCGCCATGGGTGACGAACAGGTTGTGCACCCCGCCCGCGTTGGCGGTGCTCGGCATGCCCAGTTTCCGTCCGGAATAGGTGCCGAGGATGTAGGAGACCAACTCGCCCTTTTCGACGAACGGTTTCGCGTAAGTCGCCAGGCCATCACCGTCGTAGGAAGCACTGCCCATGGCACGCATCAGATGCGGACGCTCATCAATGGTCAGCCATTCCGGGAACAGCTTCTGCCCCAGTGTGCCTTCCAGAAACGACGATTTGCGATACAGGCTGCCGCCGGATACTGCCGAGAGGAAGCTGCCGAACAGACCGCCCGCCAGTTCGGCGGAAAACAGCACCGGCACTTCGCAGGTCGGCACCGGCCGCGCGCCCAGACGGCTCGCCGCCCGTTGCGCGGCACGCTGGCCGATGCTCACCGGATCGGCGAGCAGACTGCCCTGGCGATTGACGTCATACCAGTAATCGCGCTGCATCTGCCCGTCAGCTTCGGCGATCATCACGCAACTCAGGCTGTGCCGGGTCGACGCGTAACCGCCGATGAAACCGTGGCTGTTGCCATAAACCCGGCAGCCCTGATGGGTGCTGAGGGTGGTGCCGTCGGCGTTCTTGATCCGCGCATCGGCATCGAACGCCGCTGCCTCGCAGAGCAAAGCCTTCTCGATGGCCTGTTCCGGGGTGATGTCCCATTCGTGGAACAGGTCGAAGTCCTGCACATCCCTGGCCATCAGTGCGGCGTCGGCCAGACCCGAGGCTTCGTCCTCGGAGGTGTGTTTGGCTATCGCGAGTGCTGCAGCGACGGTTTCACGAATCGCCTCCGGCCCGGTGGCCGAGGTGCTGGCCGAGCCTTTGCGCTGGCCGACGTACAGGGTGATGCCAAAACCCTGATCACGATTGAATTCAACGGTTTCGACCTCGCGCTGACGCACCGAGGTCGACAGCCCCTGCTCCAGCGACACCGCGACTTCACAGGCGCTGGCGCCTTGGCGCTTGGCTTCGGCGATGATCTGCTCGACCTGTTCTTGCAGTGCCGGCAATGCCTGCGGGCCGACGCTTTGAACTGCACTCATGCTCATCTCCACTCAAATTCTGCTTTCGGCTGGGGTCATCGAGCGACCGGGCCGGACAAGCGGCCCCCGACTGGTTATCATGGCGGCGTTTCTTTGCGGACTGCCACCATGGTTGATTCTTACGACGACTCCCTCGATACGGGAGAAAAAAGCAAATCTCAGGTCAAACGCGAGTTGCATGCGCTGGTTGACCTCGGCGAGCGCCTGACCACACTCAAGCCTGATCTGGTCGCCAAACTGCCGTTGACCGACGCTTTGCGCCGGGCATTGGCCGATGCGCCCAAGCACACCGCGAACATCGCGCGTAAACGGCATTTGCAGTTCATCGGCAAACTGATGCGCGACCAGGACACTGACGCGATTCTGACTCTGCTCGATCAACTCGATGCCTCCACTCGCCAGTACAACGAGCGTTTCCATAATCTGGAACGCTGGCGTGACCGCCTGATCGCGGGCGATGACGCCGTGCTGGAGAAATTCGTCATCGAGTACCCGGACGCCGATCGCCAGCAATTGCGTTCCCTGATCCGTCAGGCCCAGCATGAGGTTGCGCAAAACAAACCACCTGCTTCGAGCCGCAAGATCTTCAAATACATTCGGGAGCTGGACGAGACTCAACGCGGCCTGCGTTGAAAATCGCCACCGGGTGGCCGTCCTGCGCGCCACCCGAAAGCCCCACCGTTCTTATGCGCCCGTGCCACCCACGGTAATCGCATCGATTTTCAGCGTTGGCTGGCCGACACCCACCGGCACCGACTGCCCATCCTTACCGCACGTACCCACACCGCTATCCAGCGCCAGATCGTTACCAACCATCGACACCCGGCTCATCGCCTCGGGGCCGTTGCCGATCAATGTCGCGCCTTTGACCGGTGCGGTGATCTTGCCGTCCTCGATCAGATAAGCCTCGCTCGTCGAGAACACGAACTTGCCGCTGGTGATATCGACCTGACCGCCGCCGAGGTTGGCGCAGTAGATGCCCTTCTTCACCGAAGCGATGATTTCCGCCGGATCACTTTCGCCACCGAGCATGTAGGTGTTGGTCATGCGTGGCATCGGCAGATGCGCATAGGATTCGCGACGACCGTTACCGGTGCGCGCCACGCCCATCAGCCGCGCATTGAGCTTGTCTTGCATGTAGCCCTTGAGCACGCCGTTTTCGATCAGCGTGGTGCACTCGGTTGGTGTGCCTTCGTCATCGACGCTCAGCGAACCGCGACGACCGCTCAAGGTGCCGTCATCGACGATGGTGCAAAGCTTGGAGGCAACCATTTCGCCCATGCGCCCGCTATAGGCCGAGCTGCCCTTGCGGTTGAAATCGCCTTCCAGACCGTGACCGACCGCTTCGTGCAGCAGCACCCCGGACCAGCCGGAACCCAGCACCACCGGCAAGGTACCGGCCGGCGCTGGAATTGCTTCAAGGTTGACCAGTGCCTGGCGCAGCGCTTCGCGGGCATAACCCATGGCGCGGTCTTCGGCGAGGAAGTAGCGGTAATCGGTACGCCCGCCGCCGCCATGCCCGCCGCGTTCGCGCCGGCCGTTCTGCTCAACGATGACGCTGACATTGAAGCGCACCAGCGGTCGCACGTCGGCGGCCAGGCCACCGTCGGTGGAGGCCACCAGAATCCGCTCCCAGACCCCGGCCATGCTCACGCTGACCTGCTGAATCCGTGGATCGAGTGCGCGGGTGGCGACGTCGATGCGTTTGAGCAACTCGACTTTTTCCGCGCGGCTGAGCACTTCCAGCGGGTTATCCGGCGCGTACAGCTGCGCGACGTCCTGGCTGGTGAATGCCTGCACGGTGCCGTTCTGTCCGGCACGGGAGATCGAACGCGCGGCGCGGGCCGCTGCGCCGAGGGCCTCGAGGGTGATCGCGTTGCTGTAGGCAAAACCGGTCTTCTCACCGGACTGTGCACGCACGCCGACACCCTGATCGAGGTTGAAGCTGCCTTCCTTGACGATGCCGTCTTCCAACGCCCATGACTCGGAAATCTGGCCCTGGAAATACAGGTCGGCGGCATCGATGCCCGGTCCGGCCAGATCGCCGAGCACGCCTTGCAGGCTCTCGATCGTGACACCGCCGGGTGCCAACAGGTGATCACTGACTGAGGACAACAACTCGCTCATAGGTTTACGCCTTAAATTCGTGTTCTGAAGCAGGCCGCTGGGCGCCCTGCGAGAAAAACCGCCGATGACGCGTCACCGGCATGCGCGCCCGGATGGACGCTTGTTCATCGCTGTCGCGGGCGGCCAGCAACACCGCCTCGCCTTGATCCTGTTGGGCCAGTACGCGCCCCCACGGGTCGACAATCGCCGCATGCCCGAAGGTTTCACGCGGTCCGGGATGGCTGCCGCCCTGCGCGGCCGCCAGGATATAACACTGTGTTTCGATGGCCCGCGCGCGGATCAGTACATCCCAGTGCGCGGCGCCGGTCACGGCCGTAAACGCCGACGGTGCAGTAATCAATTCGGCACCGGCGGCACGCAATTCACTGTACAGCTCCGGGAAACGCAAGTCGTAACACACGCTCAGACCGACTCGCCCCACCGGCGTATCCGCCACCACTACATTACCGCCATAAGCATAGTCATCGGATTCACGGTACCGGCCGCGATTGTCGGCGACATCGACATCGAACAGATGCAGCTTGTCATAGCGCGCGACCACCTCGCCGTGCTCGTTGATCAGCAATGAGCAGGCATTGGCTTTGGCCGTGGGTTGACCCAACGGTGGCAACGGCAACGTGCCGGCGACTATCCATAAGGTGAGGTCGCGGGCGGTCTGTTTCAACCATGGCAGGATCGGCCCTTCGCCCAAGGCCTCGGCGCGGCCGATATCGGCGACGTCGCGACGGCCCATGGCGGCGAAGTTTTCCGGCAGCACCGCGAGTTTCGCCCCGCCGGCGGCGGCCTGTTCAAGCAGGCGCCGGGCCTGGGCCAGATTGGCCGGCACGTCGCTCTGGCTGACCATTTGAATCACCGCTAAAGACATGGCCGCTCCTCGGGATTTGCATATGACTGTGTAGGAGCTGCCGAAGGCTGCGATCTGTTGATTTTTTTTAAGAGCCAGATCAAAAGATCGCAGCCTTCGGCAGCTCCTACAGGGGTAGTGTCTGCTAGTTAAAAAGGCTTGTCGAAGGTGATTTTCGGCTCTTTCCATGGGCCTTTGACGGTGTACTTGACGCTGGCGAAGCGCGCGACGCGGTCGCCGATCAGCTTGTCGATGAGGAACAGCGCGCCGCCGACCGCCGGTGCGCCGACGAGCAGCGCGGCGATCGGCAGGTTGTTGGTCACCGGCAGTGTCACCAGCAATTTCGCATCGACCTTGTCACCGACCAGATCCAGCGTGCCGTCCAATTCCAGATTGCTCGAAGGCCCGGTCAGGCGAATCGGCTCACGTGTCACGTAGACACCATTGTTCGCCACCAGCAAACCTTTGACCCGGTCGTAGCTCAGGCCTTTGCCGAACAGGTCGGAGAAGTCCAGACGCAGGCGCCGGCCGATCGAGTTGAAGTTGAGCAGGCCGAACACCCGCAGCGCCTGAGCACCGCCTTCCACTTCAACGAACTGGCCTTTGTTCAGCGAGGCATCGAGGGTGCCGGAGAAGCGCTTGGTCGCCAGCCACGCCGGCGAGCCCGGCCAACGGCCGTCGACATCCATATGGAATTCTTCGCTGGTCACGCTCGGCGCGAAGCCCCAGCCTTTGAGCACGTCGGCCAGATTCTTGCCGCCAATGCGGCCCTTGTACCAACTGCTGGTCGCCCCCGGCGCGCCTTCCCAGCCGCCGTTGCCTTGCAGCAGGATACCCTTGAGGCCCATGTCGAGGTTGTTCAACGCGATGCCCTTGGCGGTCGGCCGCACTTTCAGCGACCAGCCACCGACCAGATCGGGGCCGAGGAACAACTGATTGAGGGTGATATCCAGCGCCGGGATTTTCGTCGGGTCGACCGACGCCAATGGATCAGGCGCGTTCTCGTCAGCCTGCACCGCCGGGTCCGGCGCCGGCAGTTTCACGTATTGCAGATTCACCGCAATCGGTACGCCCTTGGCATCCGGCAGGCTGGCGCTGCCCTTGGCCTGTTGGCTGTCGAGCGCCAGGTTCCACGCGCCTGGCTTGCGATTGATCTGCACCGAAGCCTGATCCAGCGTGGTGCCGAACGCGGTCAATTTGCCGACCTTGATGTCAGCACTGCTGAGCAGTTGTTTGGCGCTGCCGCCCGGATCCCCGCCAGCGTACTTGCTGGCCAGATCCTGCCACGGCGCGACGTCCAGTTCCGACAGCACCCCGCGTATGCGCAGGCCCTTGGCGCCCGGCAACACCGCTTCGCCAGCACCGAGAAACAGTTCGCCACGGCCGTCGGCGAAATTGCTCGGCGGCGCGGCAAAAGTGAAATTGGCCAGTTGATCGTAGTTGAACCAGTACCGCCGCTCCTGCCCTTGCAAGGTCATGCGGAATACCGTGTCGCGTCCGACATCGGCGGTCATGCCGAACGGCGCCGGCAGATCCACCGCCACGCCTTTGAGGCTGGAGCTGACCAACAACTGGCTGTCGGCCCCGGAAAGATTCAGCTGCAACTGATACGGAATCGTCCCGGACACCGGCAACGGCTGGGTCACGCCCAGCCAATCGGTGAGCTTTTTCACTTCAACCTGCCCCGACGCCGCAACCCGGGTCTTGATCTGGTTGGGGCTGCCATCAGCGAAGATCTGCGCAGTGACCGGTTTGTCGAAGGCCCGTGCAGAGATGTTCTGGCCGCTGAGGCCTTTATTGCTGTCGAAGCGGAAATCGCCCTTGAGCTGGCTCAGTTCGAGCTTCGGTTCGGCCAGTTTCAGCCGCGCGTTGGCCGTTTTGAAATCGACGAGGATTTTCGGCTGCTCGCCCTTGGCCAGCGGAATATCCAGCTTGAGCTTGCCATTCAGATCACCCGCGCCCTCCCAACCGGCAAAGGTCTCACCAGTGCCGATCGGCGCATCCTGAAGAATCTTCAAGCCGTCGCCCAGGCCACCGGCAAATGCGCCATCCAGGAACAAATGCGAGTTCTGCCCGGCCGGTACATGAGGAATATTGACGAAGACATCGCTGACTTGGGTGTCGAGCAACTGGCCTTTGCTGGCCCAGATGCGCACGCCGCTGTCTTCGATGAACACATCGCCGCTGACTTTGCTCACATGCGGCCAGCCCGGCTGAAACGCCAGCTCGGCGTCGTGCACTTTGAAGAACAGGCTGATGCTGCGATCAGCCTCGCCAGCGTTCTTGCTCAGCGAGCCCTGATACTGGAAGAAGCCCTGGTCCACTGCGCCTTTGAGGATCGCTGTGCGCAGCCACTCATCAAGCGCCGGGCTCAACACCGCCGGCAGGTATTTCGCGGTGTAGCGACCGTCGCCATCAACCAGGCCGACGCGCAGGTCCATGTAGTCTTCCTGGCTATGGTCAAAGTGCAGGCGAATGAGGAAATCGCCGGCAATCTTGCCCTCCTCGCCCAATACCTTGAGGTATGGCGCAATCAGGGTGAAGCCATCCTTGTCGAGCTTCCAGGTCAGCCGCGCATTGGCCTGCAGGTATTGCCATGGCTTGGCGAAAATCGGATCGAGGTGCAGGACGAAATCCTTGCTGTCGAGGCGCAACTCGCCGCCGTCGAGGTTGCCGCTCAGGCTGCCACTGATGTTGCGCGCCGCCGGAGCGCCGTGGTAGGCATCGAAACCGACATTGTCGAGGTTGGCGGCAAAGCCGAATTTGCTGCCATCGGTGGCGGTCGGGCGGAAGTCCAGCAGCACATTACGCAGGCCGCCGGTTACCTTCAAACGCTCGACCACTGTGGCGAAGCTTTGTGGCAACGGCCCCAGCGCATTGAGCAGCGGCGTGATCGGGGTCAGATCGAGGCGATCGGCCTGCAGATGCCAGAGCTCTTCAGCCTTGGCGCTGGCGCGAGTCTGCTGCACCTGCACATGGGATTCCCAGCGGGTTTCGCCGAAGCTCATCGCCAGTGAATCGAGGGTGACTTTCACCCCTTCGGCTGTGTTGCGGTAATAGGCGTTGAGCGCCAGATTGTTGATCTGGATCGGCTTGCGCTCGGCGTAGGCACCGGTCACTTGCGGCGCATTCAGGCGCAACGCGGCGCTTTGCAAAGCGCCTTCGGACCAATCGACCCAGAGTTCGCCGCCGGCCTTGATCTCGGAAAAATTCCATTGCTGGGTCAGGCGCTCGGGAAGCCATTTCGACCAGTCGCTCTGCGGCAGGCTGGCATAACCCTCGATGGCGCTGTTCTGCCATTGATCGGGACGCAGCTGGCTGCGCAGGCTCAGCGCGACAGGCTGGCCATCGGGCAAGGTCAGACGCGCGTCGAGACGCTGGCGGCTGGCGCCGGTACGCAGATTGAGGCCGACATAGGTGAGCGTCATGGGCGGGTGATCGAGCGGTTGCAGAGTCACCTGGCTGTCGAGCACCGACAATTGTCTGATCATCTGCGAGCGCTGGAACAGTTGCGCCGCATCGAACGGCTGATCCTTCTGCACCGGCAGCCCTTCCAGCGCCCAGGTACCGTCTTCGGCTTCCTTGAGGCTGATCTTCAAACCGTTGAGTTCGATATGCGCGAGGCGTACTTCGCGGGCCAACACGCTGCCCCACATATCCGGCACTACCCGTACGCGGTCGAGGCGCAGCGCGTTGGCGCCGTCGCCGACCATCACGTCATGGGCCAGCAGGATCGGCGCGAAACCGCTCCAGTTGCCTTCCAGCTCACCGATCTGCAAGGGCATGCCGAGGGCGGCGCTGGCCTTGTCTTCGATGTCGGCGCGGTATTCGGCCACCAGTGGCGTCAGCTCGCGGCCGAGGCTGACGTACAACGCCATCAACACCAGAACCAACGCGCACAGGCCCAGCCCCCAGCGGGTGAGTGCGGCCAGAATGCGTGTCAGACGCTCCATGTCAGTTGGCTCCCATGGCAAAAAAACTGCGAAAAGCTGAGGCCAGCCGCGTTGAATGAAGGGTGATGCAGGGTTTCAGAGCAGCACCACGTCATATTGTTCCTGGGAATACATGGTTTCCACCTGGAAGCGTATGGTGCGACCGATGAAGCCTTCAAGCTCGGCGACGTTACCGGACTCTTCATCAAGCAGACGATCGACCACTTTCTGGTTGGCCAGCACCCGATAACCCTCGGCCTGATAGGCCCGCGCCTCGCGCAGAATCTCGCGGAAGATCTCGTAACAGATGGTTTCGGCGGTCTTCAGCTTGCCGCGTCCCTGACAACTGCTGCACGGTTCGCACAGCACCTGCTCAAGGCTTTCGCGGGTGCGCTTGCGGGTCATCTGCACCAGGCCCAACTCGGTGATGCCGATGATGTTGGTCTTGGCGTGGTCGCGCTCCAGCTGTTTCTCCAGAGTGCGCAGGACCTGACGCTGGTGCTCTTCATCTTCCATGTCGATGAAGTCGATGATGATGATCCCGCCGAGATTGCGCAGGCGCATCTGCCGGGCGATCGCCGTGGCCGCTTCGAGATTGGTCTTGAAAATGGTTTCTTCGAGGTTGCGATGACCGACGAACGCCCCGGTGTTGACGTCGATGGTGGTCATGGCTTCCGCCGGATCGATCACCAGATACCCCCCGGACTTCAGCGGCACCTTGCGCTCCAGCGCGCGCTGGATTTCGTCTTCGACACCGTACAGATCGAAGATCGGCCGCTCGCCCGGATAGTGTTCCAGACGATCGGCGATTTCCGGCATCAGTTCGGCGACAAACTGCGTGGTTTTCTGGAAGGTTTCCCGGGAATCGATGCGGATCTTTTCGATTTTCGGATTGACCAGGTCACGCAGGGTGCGCAGGGCCAGGCCGAGGTCTTCGTAAATCACGCTCGGCGCGGCGATGGTCTTGATCTGCTCGTTGATCTGGTCCCAGAGGCGCCGCAGGTAGCGGATGTCCATGAGAATTTCATCAGCGCCCGCGCCTTCCGCGGCCGTGCGCAGAATGAAACCGCCGGCCTCCTTGATGCCTTCTTTGGCCACGCAATCACTGACCACCTGCTTGAGGCGCTCGCGCTCGGCTTCGTCTTCGATCTTCAGGGAAATGCCGACGTGGGCGGTGCGCGGCATGTACACCAGATAACGCGAAGGAATCGACAGTTGCGTGGTCAGGCGTGCGCCTTTAGAGCCGATCGGGTCTTTGGTGACTTGCACCACCAGACTTTGGCCTTCGTGCACCAGCGAACTGATGCTTTCCACCGCCGGGCCTTCACGCAGGGAGATTTCGGCGGCGTGAATGAAAGCTGCACGATCGAGGCCGATGTCAACAAATGCCGCCTGCATGCCCGGCAGGACGCGAACGATCTTGCCTTTATAGATGTTGCCGACGATCCCGCGTTTCTGCGTGCGCTCGACGTGGACTTCTTGCAGCACACCGTTTTCGACCACCGCCACGCGCGACTCCATCGGCGTGATGTTGATCAGAATCTCTTCACTCATGGCAGGATCTCGTTCAGGCATGTTCACGATAGTGGCCGCATCTGGATTCGTACGACGCTCAGGGCGTGTTCAGGTTTTGCCAACAGGGTATGCCGAAATGGCCCAACACCTCGCAGGTTTCGCACAACGGCAAGCCGACCACCGCCGAATAGCTGCCGTCGAGCCCGGCGACAAACACCGCACCCAGGCCCTGAATGCCATAGCCGCCGGCCTTGTCGCGCGGTTCGCCACTGGCCCAGTAGGCGCCGGCCTCATCGCAGCTGATGCTGCGGAAACGCACGCGACTGCGCACCACCCGCGACTCGCAGCGCTCGCCTTCAAGTACGGCGATGGCGGTCAGCACTTCGTGTTCGTTGCCGGACAACATCATCAGCATGGCGCATGCGTCGGCTTCGTCCACCGGTTTGCCAAGTATTTTGCCGTCGAGCACCACTGCGGTGTCGGCGCCAAGCACGCAGAACGGCTGATCAGAGACGACCGAACAGCGACCGGCCTCAGCCTTGCCACGCGCAAGGCGTTCGACATAGGCCGAAGGGGATTCTTCAGGAAGCGGGGTTTCGTCGATGTCCGCGCTGATGGCGGAGAACTGCACGCCGATCTGCGTGAGCAATTCACGGCGACGCGGTGAGCCGGAGGCGAGGTAAAGCAGTTTCATCAAAACATCTCCCTGTTCAGTGCCCTGCTTCACCGGCTCAATAGATTCTGTAGCGTCGGCACATCCCGCGAAGGGCGAAGCTGACCCACGGCCAGAGCAAGGCACTGACCAGCGCCGGCAAGACCAGCGCCAGGGTTGGCTGACGGTTGCCGGTCAGAGCGCTCAGCCACAGTTGCGCCAACTGTGCGAGGCCGAAGATCACCAGGATCACCAGGCACTGCTGCCACATCGGGAACATGCGCAGACGCTGCTGCAACGACAACACGAGGAAAGTAATCAGGGTCAGGATCAGCGCGTTCTGCCCGAGCAGGTCGCCCTGCAGGACATCTTCGGCCAGTCCCAGACAGAAGGCGGTGACCATGCCGACCGTGTGCGGCATGTACAGCGCCCAGAAGGTCACGAGCAAGGCCAGCCACAGCGGGCGAAGGATTTCCATGAAGATCGGCAACGGTGAAACGCTGAGCAGGATGCCGACGAAGAACGTCAGCCAGATCATCCAGCCGTTTCCGGATTTTTTCGCGCCGACCATTATTCTCGTCCCCCGGTAGTCGCTGGCGGTTTCGCCGGTGGTTTGCTCGCGGCGGGCGGTTTGGCAGCGGCCGGAGCGGCAGCGGGCGGTTTGCTCGCGGCAGGCTTGGCAGGCGTGGTGGCAGGCGCCGCTGCTTCAGCGGCCGGCGCTGCGGTAGCGGTCGACGGCGTGGCAGGCATGATCAACGGTTTCGGCACGCTGGCCGGCAACATCGGGCCGCCGCCGTGGGCATCGAGCTGTTCCTGCGCCTGGGCCGCGTCATTGGCGCGTTCCTCGGCAGTGCGGCTGTCGCTGAACACCAGCAGCAGATAGCGGCTGCGGTTCAGGGCGGCAGTCGGCACGGCGCGGACAATGGCAAACGGTTGGCCGGAATCGTGGATGACTTCCTTGACCGTGGCCACCGGATAACCGGCCGGAAAACGCTGGCCAAGGCCGGAGCTGACCAGCAGATCGCCTTCCTTGATGTCCGCCGTGTCGGCGACATGACGCAATTCCAGGCGCTCAGGGTTGCCGGTGCCACTGGCAATCGCGCGCAGACCGTTACGATTCACCTGCACCGGAATGCTATGAGTGGTGTCGGTCAGCAGCAGGACCCGCGAGGTGTACGGCATCAACTCAACCACCTGGCCCATCAGCCCGCGTGCATCGAGCACCGGTTGGCCGAGCACGACGCCGTCGCGCTCACCTTTGTTGATGATGATGCGATGGGTGAAGGGGTTGGGGTCCATGCCGATCAGCTCGGCCACTTCGACCTTTTCATTGACCAGTGCGGAGGAGTTGAGCAACTCGCGCAGCCGAACGTTCTGCTCGGTCAGGGCAGCGAGCTTTTGCATGCGCCCCTGCAACAGCAGGTTTTCGGTCTTGAGTTTTTCGTTTTCGGCGACGAGCTCGGTGCGGCTGCCGAACTGACTGGCGACCCCTTCCCACAAGCGGCCGGGCAGGTCAGTGATCCAGTAGGCATCCATGAGCACCAGCGACGCTTGCTTGCGCGCGGGCTTGAGCAGGTCGAAACGTGCATCGACCACCATCAGCGCGACCGCGAGCACGGCCAGCACCAACAGGCGCACGCCCAACGAAGGGCCTTTGGTGAAAAGCGGTTTAATAAGCCGCTCCTCCCAGGCAAATGTTCTGTTTATTCATACGGCATCAAACCGGCCTGGATGAAGACTGACAGAAGATAAACGCCAACAGGCAGCACTGCAAAGTGCTGCCTGTGCGTTCACCCACGTATTGCATTCGAAGCTTATTCGCTCGAAAGCAGATCCATGGTGTGCTTATCCATCATTTCCAGCGCACGGCCACCGCCGCGAGCAACGCAAGTCAGCGGATCTTCGGCAACGATCACCGGCAGACCCGTTTCCTGGGCCAGCAACTTGTCGAGGTCACGCAGCAGCGCGCCACCACCGGTCAGCACCAGGCCACGCTCGGCGATGTCGGAAGCCAGTTCCGGCGGCGATTGCTCCAGCGCGCTTTTCACCGCCTGAACGATGGTGGCCAGCGACTCTTGCAGAGCCTCGAGCACTTCGTTGGAGTTCAGGGTGAATGCGCGTGGAACGCCTTCGGCCAGGTTGCGACCGCGAACATCGACTTCGCGTACTTCGCCGCCCGGGTAGGCCGTACCGATTTCCTGCTTGATGCGCTCAGCGGTGGATTCACCGATCAGGCTGCCGTAGTTGCGGCGCACGTAGGTGATGATCGCTTCGTCGAAACGGTCGCCGCCGACACGTACGGATTCGGCGTAAACCACACCGTTCAGGGAGATCAGGGCGATCTCGGTGGTACCACCACCGATATCCACGACCATCGAACCGCGCGCTTCTTCAACCGGCAGACCGGCACCGATCGCAGCAGCCATCGGCTCTTCGATCAGGAACACTTCACGGGCACCGGCGCCAAGGGCCGATTCACGGATGGCGCGACGCTCAACCTGGGTGGACTTGCATGGAACGCAGATCAGCACACGAGGGCTGGGCTGCAGGAAACTGTTTTCGTGAACCTTGTTGATAAAGTACTGCAGCATCTTTTCGCAGACGCTGAAGTCGGCGATCACGCCATCCTTCATCGGACGAATGGCAGCAATGTTGCCCGGCGTACGGCCGAGCATGCGCTTGGCCTCGGTGCCGACAGCAACGACACTTTTCTGGTTACCGTGTGTCCGAATGGCCACAACCGATGGCTCATTCAGGACGATACCGCGCTCGCGCACGTAAATAAGGGTGTTGGCAGTGCCCAGGTCAATGGAAAGATCGCTGGAAAACATGCCACGCAGTTTCTTGAACATGGGAAAGGGACCCTAGGCAACGCGTGGGTAAAAAAGTGCGGCAAACTCTAACAACGACAGGGATTTTGGGCAAGGCGCCAATATGTTAAATTGGCCGCTTTTCTGTGCACCAAGCCCCACAATCGCGGCCTTATGACCGTAGAAGTGCGGTAGTGTTCCGACAATCTAACACACGGACGCCGTCCGTTCTGTTTTCCACTGGAGAATCCCGATGGCGCTAGAACGCTCCGACGTGGAAAAAATCGCGCATCTGGCCTGCCTTGGCCTCAACGATGCCGATCTTCCGCACATTACTTCCGCCCTCAACAGCATTCTCGGGCTGGTCGACGAAATGCAGGCCGTTGATACCGACGGTATCGAGCCGCTGGCCCACCCCCTGGAAGCCAGTCAGCGCCTGCGCGCCGACGTGGTGACCGAGACGAATAATCGCGAGGCCTACCAGTCCATCGCACCAGCGGTCGAAAACGGCCTGTATCTGGTTCCGAAAGTCATCGACTAAAGGGAAAGAGCCTGCAATGCATCAAATGACTCTGGCCGAGATCGCCCGCGGTCTCGCCGATAAAAAGTTTTCCTCCGAAGAGCTGACCAAAGTCCTGCTGGCGCGTATTACCCAGCTCGATCCGCAGCTCAACAGTTTCATCAGCCTCACCGAGGATCTGGCCATCGAGCAGGCGAAAGCCGCCGATGCACGCCGGGCCAATGGTGAGAGCGGCGCCCTGCTCGGCGCGCCGATCGCCCACAAGGACCTGTTCTGCACCCTGGGCATCCGCACCAGCTGCGGCTCGAAGATGCTCGACAACTTCAAAGCCCCGTATGACGCCACTGTCGTTGCGAAACTGGCCGCTGCCGGCGCCGTGACCCTGGGCAAGACCAACATGGACGAATTCGCCATGGGTTCGGCCAACGAGTCGAGCTGGTACGGCGCGGTGAAAAACCCGTGGAACCTGGAACACGTGCCGGGCGGTTCGTCCGGTGGTTCGGCCGCCGCCGTGGCCGCTCGCCTGCTGCCTGCCGCCACCGCCACCGACACCGGCGGTTCGATCCGCCAGCCGGCAGCATTCACCAACCTCACCGGTTTGAAGCCGACCTACGGTCGCGTTTCGCGCTGGGGCATGATTGCCTACGCGTCCAGCCTTGATCAGGGCGGTCCGTTGGCGCGCACGGCCGAAGATTGCGCGATTCTGCTGCAAGGCATGGCCGGCTTCGACCCGAACGACTCCACCAGCATCGATGAGCCGGTGCCGGATTACTCCGCCGGCCTGGGCGAGTCGCTGCAAGGCCTTCGCATCGGCGTGCCGAAGGAATACTTCAGCGCCGGTCTCGACCCGCGCATTGCCGAGCTGATCCAGAACAGCATCCAGCAGTTGCAGAAGCTCGGTGCGGTGATCAAGGAAATCAGCCTGCCGAACATGCAGCACGCCATTCCTGCGTACTACGTGATCGCCCCGGCAGAAGCGTCTTCCAACCTGTCGCGTTTCGACGGCGTGCGTTTCGGCCACCGCTGCGAAAACCCGGAAAACCTCATCGACCTGTACAAGCGCTCCCGTGGCGAAGGCTTCGGCGCGGAAGTACAGCGCCGGATCATGGTCGGTGCCTACGCGCTGTCCGCCGGTTACTACGACGCCTACTACCTGAAAGCGCAGAAGATCCGCCGTCTGGTGAAGAACGATTTCATGGCTGCGTTCAATGAAGTCGACATCATCCTCGGCCCGACCACGCCGAACCCGGCCTGGAAGCTTGGCGCGAAGAACAGCGACCCGGTCGCTGCCTATCTGGAAGACGTCTACACCATCACCGCCAACCTCGCTGGCCTGCCGGGCCTGTCGATGCCGGCCGGTTTTGTCGACGGTCTGCCGGTGGGCGTGCAGTTGCTCGCGCCGTACTTCCAGGAGGGCCGCCTGTTGAACGTTGCCCACCAGTATCAGCTCAACACTGACTGGCACACCCGCACCCCAACCGGCTTCTGAGGAGACACACATGCAATGGGAAGTCGTGATCGGGCTGGAGATTCACACTCAGCTCACCACCCGGTCGAAAATCTTTTCCGGTAGTTCCACCACATTCGGTTCCGAGCCGAACACCCAGGCCAGCCTGATCGACCTGGGCATGCCCGGCGTGCTGCCGGTGCTCAACCAGGAAGCGGTGCGCATGGCGGTGATGTTCGGTCTGGCAATTGACGCCGAGATCGGCCAGCACAACGTGTTCGCCCGGAAAAACTATTTCTACCCGGATCTGCCGAAGGGCTACCAGATCAGCCAGATGGAATTGCCGATCGTTGGCAAAGGCCACCTGGACATCGCCCTGGAAGACGGCACGGTCAAACGCGTCGGCATCACCCGTGCGCACCTGGAAGAAGACGCCGGCAAGAGCCTGCACGAAGAATTCAACGGTGCCACCGGCATCGACCTGAACCGTGCCGGCACGCCGCTGCTGGAAATCGTTTCCGAACCGGACATGCGCAGCGCCAAGGAAGCCGTGGCTTACGTCAAGGCGATCCACGCGCTGGTGCGTTACCTGGGCATCTGCGACGGCAACATGGCCGAAGGCTCGCTGCGTTGCGACTGCAACGTCTCGGTACGGCCGAAAGGCCAGGTCGAGTTCGGCACTCGCTGCGAGATCAAGAACGTCAACTCGTTCCGTTTCATCGAGAAGGCGATCAACTCCGAGATCCAGCGCCAGATCGAGCTGATCGAAGACGGCGGCAAAGTGATCCAGCAGACCCGCCTGTACGATCCGAACAAGGACGAGACCCGTCCGATGCGTTCGAAAGAGGAAGCCAACGACTACCGTTACTTCCCCGATCCGGACCTGCTGCCGGTGGTCATCGAAGAGTCGTTCCTCGGTGAAGTGCGTGCGACCCTGCCGGAACTGCCACCGCAAAAGCGCGAACGCTTCCAGAGCCAGTTCGGTCTGTCGGCCTACGACGCCAACGTGCTGGCCACCAGCCGTGAACAGGCGGATTACTTCGAGAAAGTCGCAGCCATCGGCGGCGACGCGAAACTGGCGGCGAACTGGGTGATGGTCGAGTTGGGCAGCCTGCTCAACAAGCAGGGCCTGGACATCGAGGATTCGCCAGTCTCCGCCGAGCAACTGGGCGGCATGCTGCAGCGCATCAAGGACAACACCATCTCCGGCAAGATCGCCAAGGTGGTGTTCGAAGCGATGGCCAATGGTGAAGGCAGTGCTGACGAGATCATCGAGAAGCGCGGCCTCAAGCAAGTCACCGACACCGGCGCGATCTCGGCCGTGCTCGACGAAATGCTCGCGGCCAACGCCGAACAGGTCGAACAGTACCGCGCGGCAGACGAAGCCAAACGCGGCAAGATGTTCGGCTTCTTCGTCGGCCAGGCCATGAAAGCCTCGAAAGGCAAGGCCAACCCGCAGCAGGTGAACGAACTGCTGAAAAGCAAGCTCGAAGGCTGACCACCAATGGAGCCAGATCCAAAGCCTGGCTCCATCCCCTGTGGAAGGGACCTGTGGCGAGGGGATTTATCCCCGTTGGGCCGCGAAGCGGCCCTAATTGCTGAGCTTGATTTGCACCAGATAAACCGAGTTCTCAGTTTTGGGACTGCTGCGCAGTCCAACGGGGATAAATCCCCTCGCCACAGGTCCCTCCTACATTTGATCCGGGATACCTTTGAATGAAGCGTCTGTTGCTGAGCAGCGCCCTGCTCTCTCTGCTGGCCGGTTGCGCCAGTACCGACACCATCGACCCGCACGGTTATGACCAGACCGGCGTCGCCTCCTATTACGGAGCCAGGCATCACGGTAAACGCACCGCCAGCGGCGAAGCGTTCAACCAGCATTCCCTGACCGCCGCCCACCGCCAGTTGCCGTTCGGCACGCGGGTGAAGGTCACCAATCTGAAAAACGATGAATCAGTCGTGGTCCGCATCAATGACCGTGGCCCGCACACCCGTGGCCGGCTGATCGATCTGTCACGCGAGGCCGCCGATGAGATCGGCATGCTGCGCAGCGGCACCGCACGGGTTCGCGTGCAGGCCCTCGACTGATGGAGCGCCGACCATTTTCGGACTAGCCGATCTGCCGCTGATCAACGTCATCGAACTGCTCAGCGGCCTGTGTCTTTTGCTCATCGGCGCCGAGCTGATGGTGCGCGCCGCCGTGCGTCTGGCCGAGCGCCTGCATGTGCGTCCGTTGATCATCGGCCTGACCATCGTCGCCCTCGGCAGCAGCGCGCCGCAGATGACCGTCAGCCTGCAAGCGGCGTTGACCGACAACCCGGACATCGCCGTCGGCAGCGTGGTCGGCAGCGGCATCTTCAATATCCTCGTAACCCTTGGCCTCTCGGCACTGATCATCCCGCTGCGCGTGTCGCGGCAACTGGTGCGCCTGGATATCCCGCTGATGATCGGTGCCAGCCTGCTGGTATTCATCCTCGCCTGGAATAAAGACCTCGGGCGTTTCGACGGCGTCGTGCTGCTCGGCGCTTTGGCGCTGTACCTCGGCTTGCTGTTGCGTCAGTCGCGACATTCGACGCGCCCTCATACAGAGCGACCAACCGAGACGCAGCAATCCTGGTTGATCAGTGTGCTGATGATTCTCGCTGGCCTGGCCATGCTGGTGTTCGCCGGGCGTTTGCTGCTCGGCGCCGCCGTGGTCGTGGCCACCGACCTGGGCCTGTCGGAACGGGTCATCGGCCTGACCGTGGTTGCGGTCGGCACCTCGCTGCCGGAACTGGCGACCTCGCTGATCGCTGCGTTGCGCGGGCAGCGTGACATTGCCGTGGGCAACGTGATCGGCGCCAATCTGTTTAACCTGCTCGGAGTGCTCGGGCTGACCGCGCTGCTCGCACCGACGCCGCTTTCCGTCTCTCCCAACGCGCTGGATTTTGACTTGCCAGTGATGCTCGGCGTCGCTGCGCTGTGTCTGCCAGTGTTTTACTCGGGCTACCGCGTGACTCGAGCCGAAGGCTTGCTGCTGCTCGGTTTGTATCTGGTCTACGGGCTGCATGTGGTGTCGTTCACCACCGGCATGCCGCTGGCCGGCAAACTCGAGCGCTTGATGCTGTTTTATGTCCTGCCGGCGCTGCTGACGTTTCTGCTGTTCACGTCGATCCGCGCCTGGCGTCGCCAACACCACAAGAGAGATGTGCCATGAGCGAGTCGAAGCAGTCCGGGGTTGAAATCCGTCGTCAGGTCATGGGCGATGCGTTCGTTGATCGCGCCTTGGGCAACGCCACCGAGTTCACCCAGCCGTTGCAGGATTTCGTCAATGAACACGCCTGGGGTGGCGTGTGGAATCGTGAGGGGCTGCCGCTGAAAACCCGCAGCCTGATTACCCTCGCCGCGCTGACCGCGTTGAAGTGTCCGCAAGAGTTGAAGGGCCACGTGCGCGGTGCGCTGAACAACGGCTGCACGGTGGAAGAGATTCGCGAAGCACTGCTGCATTGCGCGGTGTATGCCGGCGTGCCAGCGGCGATCGATGCGTTTCGCGCGGCGCAGGAAGTGATCGACAGCTATCAGAAACCGCAGTGACCGCCTTCGCGAGCAGGCTCGCTCCCACAGTTGGAATGCGTTTCCCTGTGGGAGCGAGCCTGCTCGCGAAGAGGCCCTGACAGACACTGCAAATCCTTGGTCAGATCCACCCACCCCACTGCAACACAAAGATCCCGACATTGGTGGTAATAGCCGCCATCAACGTGGTCATCACGATAATCGCTGCTGCAAGCTCATGATTGCCCTGCGCCGCCCGGGCCATGACGAAACTCGCCGCCGCCGTCGGGCTGCCAAAGTAGAGAAACAGAATCCCCAGCTCCGCGCCGCGAAAGCCCCACAGCCATGCCCCCAGTGTCGCCAGCACCGGCAGACCGATCATCTTCACCAGGCTGGAACTGAGCGCCATGTTGCCGCTCTTGCGCAGCGCCGCCAGTGACAGCGTGCCGCCGATACAGATCAGCGCCAGTGGCAACGTGGTCTGCGCCAGATACTGGCCGGAGGTCTCCAGCCAGCCCGGCAGTCCGATCTTGAAATAGGCAAACGGCGCTGCCGAAATCACGCTGATGATCAGCGGGTTGCTGAACACGCTTTTGCAGATGCTCCACGGATCGGACTTGATCACCGGGCTGTATACCGCCAGCACGATGGTCGACAGGGTGTTGTAGAACAGGATCACCAGCGCCGCGAGAATCGCCCCGAGGGAAATGCCGTACTCGCCGTACATGCTCGCGGCGAGCGCCAGGCCTATCACGCCGTTGTTGCCGCGAAACGCACCCTGGGTGTAGATGCCGCGATCTTCGCGCGGACACCTGAAAATCGCCCACCCCCAGGCCACAGCGAAACTCACCAGCGTTGCGAGGGAAAAGTAGATCAGTAGCGAAGGTTGCAGCGCGGCGTGCAGGTCGGCGTGGAGGATGCCGAGAAACAGCAGCGCCGGCATGGTCACGTTGAACACCAGCGACGAGGCGGTGTGGATGAAGTTGTCGTTGATCCAGTCGATGCGCTTGAGCAGCACACCGAGAAACAGCATGGCAAACACCGGCGCGGTGATGTTCAGGGTTTCAAGAAAGATTGCCAGCATGCCGGAGAGCCTTGGGTGAGCTTAGTCAGGGGGGCAATGATAAAGCAAAAGCCCCTCACCCTAGCCCTCTCCCAAAGGGAGAGGGAACCGATCGGGGGATATTTAAACAATCCACCGACCTGAAATGACATCGTCGAATCCATAATCGACCCGATTTGTCAGGTCGATGTATAGCGCCAAACAACTCGGTCGGCCCCCTCTCCCTCCGGGAGAGGGCTGGGGTGAGGGGCTTTTGATCTTCCATGAAACGATCAGGTAATCGGCGCCGGGTTGAACAAGGTGATGTCGTTGTGCAGCTTGTGTTTCTCCGCCCAGGTCTGTTGCTTGCCACTGGCAACATCCAGGTAATAGTGAAACAACTCCCAGCCGAGTTCTTCGATGGTCGCGCGCCCGGTGGCAATGCGTCCGGCGTCGATGTCGATCAGGTCCGGCCAGCGCTGCGCCAGTTCAGTCCGCGTCGAAACCTTGACCACCGGCGCCATGGCCAGCCCGTAAGGCGTGCCGCGACCGGTGGTGAACACGTGCAGGTTCATCCCTGCTGCCAGTTGCAACGTACCGCAGACAAAATCGCTGGCCGGCGTCGCGCAGAAAATCAGGCCCTTGTGCTTGAAACGCTCGCCCGGGCCGAGCACGCCATTGATCGCGCTGCTGCCGGACTTGACGATCGAGCCCAGCGACTTCTCGACAATGTTCGACAACCCGCCCTTCTTGTTGCCCGGCGTGGTGTTGGCGCTGCGATCGGCCTCGCCCTTGGCCAGGTAACGGTCGTACCAGTCCATCTCGCGTACCAGCTCTTCGGCGACGGTTTGCGTCTGCGCCCGCGACGTCAGCAGGTAGATCGCATCGCGCACTTCGGTGACTTCGGAAAACATCACCGTCGCCCCCGCACGCAACAGCAAGTCCGAGGCATAACCCAGCGCCGGGTTGGCGGTGATGCCGGAAAACGCATCGCTGCCGCCGCACTGCATACCGAGAATCAGCTCGGAGGCCGGCACGGTTTCGCGGCGGCGCTGGTCGAGTTTCTTCAAGCGCACTTCAGCCAGTTCCATGATCTGCTCAATCATTTCGGTGAAGCCGTGACTGGAATCCTGCAAGCGGTACAACCACGGATCGCTGAGATCCACCGAGGCATCGTCCTCGTGCATCACCTGCCCGGCCTGCAATTTCTCGCAGCCCAGACCGATCACCAGTGCTTCGCCGCCCAGGTTCGGGTTGCGCGCCAGATTGCGCACGGTACGAATCGGGATGTAGGCGTCGGTCGCGGTAATCGCCACACCGCAGCCATAACTGTGGGTCAGCGCCACCACGTCATCGACGTGCGGGTACTTCGGCAGCAGCTCTTCCTTGATGCGCTTGACCGCGTGATCGAGCACGCCGGTGACGCACTGCACGGTGGTGGTGATGCCGAGAATGTTGCGCGTGCCGACGGTGCCGTCGGCGTTGCGATAACCCTCGAACGTGAAGCCTTCCAGCGGTGCCTGCGCATCCGGCACATCGGTGGACAGCGGCAAGCTGTCCAGCGGCGGCGCGGTGGGCATGCGCAGTTGATCTTCCTTGACCCAACTGCCGCGACGGATCGGCTGCAAGGCATAGCCGATGATCTGCCCGTAACGAATCACCGGGCCGCCTTCGGGAATATCCTCCAAGGTGACCTTGTGGCTCTGCGGTACGAAATCCAAGGTGACCAGGCCGTCGGCGAACTCAGTACCGGCCGGTACGCCCTGATCGTTGACCACCACTACAACGTTGTCCCGCTCGTGCAGGCGGATGTAGCGCGGCGAGTCGGAATGTTCAATCAACTGCATGACGCCGCTCCTCAGGAATGCGCTTGAGACAAATTGCCGGTGGCTTCATTGCCGCCCTTGGCTGGCGGCTCTTTCAAGACCACACGCTTGATCGGGCCGACGATTACCAGATAGCTGAACACCGCGACCAGTGCGTTGGCACCGACAAACACCAGCGCCCACTTGAACGAGCCGGTGGAGCTGATGATGTAGCCGATGACGATCGGCGTGGTGATCGAAGCGATGTTGCCGAAGGTGTTGAACAAGCCACCGCTCAGACCGGCGATCTGTTTCGGCGAAGTGTCGGAAACCACCGCCCAGCCCAGTGCGCCAACGCCTTTGCCGAAGAATGCCAGAGCCATGAAGCCCACCACCATCCATTCCACGTCAACATAGTTGCACGCGACGATGCTGCTCGACACCAGCAGGCCGGCGATGATCGGCGCCTTGCGGGCGAAGGTCAGCGAATGGCCCTTGCGCAGCAGGTAGTCGGAAATCACCCCGCCGAGCACGCCGCCGATAAAGCCGCAAATGGCCGGCAACGAAGCGATGAAACCGGCCTTGAGAATGGTCATGCCACGCTCTTGCACCAGATACACCGGGAACCAGGTCAGGAAGAAATAGGTGATGCCGTTGATGCAGTACTGGCCCAGATACACTCCCAGCATCATGCGGTTGGTCAGCAGCTGACGGATGTAATCCCACTTCGGACCGTCGGACTTCTTGCCCTTCTGATCCATGTCGACCATGCCGCCGTTGTCAGCGATGTGCTTGAACTCGGCCTCGTTGACGCGTGGGTGTTCGCGCGGGCTGTAGATGACTTTCAGCCACACCAGCGAGAACACGATACCGAGGATACCCATGACGATGAACACGTGCTCCCAGCCGAAGCTGTAGACGATCCAGCCCATCAACGGCGCGAACAGCACGGTGGCAAAGTATTGCGCCGAATTGAAGATCGCCGAAGCGGTTCCGCGTTCAGCGGTCGGGAACCACGCCGCCACGATGCGCGCGTTGCCGGGGAACGATGGCGCCTCGGCCAGGCCCACCAGGAAACGCAGCATGAACAGCGCAACCACTGCCGTGGACATGCCGAATTCACCGACGAAGCCTTGCAGCACGGTGAACAGCGACCAGGTGAAAATGCTCAGGGCATAGACTTTTTTCGAGCCGAAGCGATCGAGCAGCCAGCCACCGGGAATTTGCCCGGCCACGTAAGCCCAACCGAATGCGGAGAAGATGTAGCCGAGGGTGACGGCGTCAATGCCAAGGTCCTTTTGCAGGCTGGAGCCGGCAATGGCGATCGTGGCACGGTCGGCGTAGTTGATCGTGGTCACCAGAAACAGCATGAGCAGGATCAAATAGCGGACGTGAGTCGGCTTGGAGGATTGCATGCAGATGTACTCCCACTGATTATTTTTATGCGGGGTGAAGCTTCTTTGGTCTTGCATTTATTGCCTGTAGGAGCTGCCGAAGGCTGCGATCTTTTGATCTTGATCTTGAAAAAAAAGATCAAAAGATCGCAGCCTTCGGCAGCTCCTACAGGGGTATTGCGTGTATCAGGAGCCTACATAGGCGGTTTTCACCACGGTGTAGAACTCTTGTGCATAGCGGCCCTGCTCACGGGAGCCGTAGGACGAACCTTTACGCCCGCCGAACGGTACGTGGTAATCCACACCGGCGGTCGGCAGGTTGACCATCACCATCCCGGCCTGGGAGTGGCGCTTGAAGTGGTTGGCGTACTTCAGCGAGGTGGTGGCGATGCCGGCCGACAAGCCGAATTCGGTGTCGTTGGCCATTGCCAGCGCGGCTTCGTAATCGGCCACACGAACAATGTTGGCCACCGGGCCGAAGATCTCTTCGCGGCTGATGCGCATCGACGCTTCGCTGTCGGCGAACAGCGTTGGCGCGAGGAAGTAGCCCTCGGTGTCGCAAGTCACCACACCGCCGCCGCTGACCAGACGTGCACCTTCGGACTGGCCGATGTCGATGTACTTCATGTCCTGTTCCAGCTGCGCCTGGGAGACCACCGGACCGATGTCGGTGCCGGCCTTCAGCGCGTGGCCGACCTTGATCGACTTCATGCGCTCGGCCATCGCTTCAACGAACTTGTCGTGAATGCCGGCGGTGACGATCAGACGGCTCGACGCTGTGCAGCGCTGGCCGGTGGAGTAGAACGCGCTCTGTACCGACAGCTCGACCGCTTGCTTGAGGTCGGCGTCGTCGAGAATGATCTGTGGGTTCTTGCCGCCCATTTCCAGCTGCACCTTGGCCTGGCGCGAAACGCAGTTGACGGCGATCTGGCGGCCAACGCCCACCGAACCGGTGAAGCTGATGCCGTCGACTTTCGGGCTGTTGACCAACGCCTCGCCAACCACGCGACCGCTGCCCATTACCAGGTTGAATACACCGGCCGGGAAGCCCGCGCGGGAGATGATTTCCGCCAGCGCCCAGGCGCAGCCCGGCACCAGATCGGCAGGCTTGAGCACGACGCAGTTGCCGTAGGCCAGGGCCGGAGCAATTTTCCACGCCGGGATGGCGATCGGGAAGTTCCACGGCGTGATCAGACCGACCACGCCCAGGGCTTCGCGAGTGACTTCGACGTTGACGCCCGGGCGTACCGACGGCACGTAGTCACCGGACAGACGCAGGCATTCACCGGCGAAGAACTTGAAAATGTTGCCGGCGCGGGTCACTTCACCGATCGCCTCCGGCAGGGTCTTGCCTTCTTCACGGGCCAGCAGGGTGCCAAGCTCTTCGCGACGGGCGAGAATTTCCGTGCCGACTTTATCCAGCGAATCGTGACGAGCCTGGATGCCCGACGTGGAGTACGCCGGAAACGCAGCGCGGGCAGCGTCGATTGCGGCGTTGACCTGGGTCAGGTCAGCCTTGGCGTAGTCGCCGATGGTGTCGCTGAGTTCGGACGGGTTGATGTTGGCCGAGTAATCGGCACCGGCGACCCATTCGCCATTGATGTAGTTGTCGTAGCGTTTTGCAGTTGTCACAGGGCAGCCCTCAACTCTAAAAGCCATCACGCAAAAAGCCGCTGATTGCTCAGCGGCCTCGCTTTTCTCGTTTACTGCGCGCCTTGCTTGTCGATCAGCGCGGCGAGCATTTCGTACTCTTCGCCGGTCAGGTCGGTCAGCGGCGCACGCACCGGACCTGCGTCATAGCCGGCGATTTTTGCACCTGCCTTGACGATACTCACGGCGTAACCGGCCTTGCGGTTGCGGATGTCCAGGTACGGCAGGAAGAAGTCGTCGATGATCTTGCCGACGGAGGCGTGATCTTCGCGAGCGATCGCGTGGTAGAAGTCCATCGCGGTTTTCGGGATGAAGTTGAACACCGCCGAGGAGTACACCGGCACGCCCAAAGCCTTGTAGGCAGCGGCGTAGACTTCAGCGGTCGGCAGACCACCCAGGTAGCTGAAGCGATCACCGAGGCGGCGACGGATCGACACCATCAACTCGATATCGCCCAGGCCATCCTTGTAGCCGATCAGGTTCGGGCAGCGCTCGGCCAGACGTTCCAGCAGCGGCGCGGTGAGACGGCAAACGTTGCGGTTGTAGACGACCACGCCGATCTTCACCGATTTGCACACGGCTTCAACGTGGGCGGCAACACCGTCCTGGCTCGCTTCGGTCAGGTAGTGCGGCAGCAGCAGCAGACCTTTGGCGCCCAGACGCTCGGCTTCCTGAGCGTATTCGATGGCCTGGCGGGTCGAACCACCAACGCCAGCGAGGATTGGCACGCTGGATGCGCAGGTGTCGACGGCAGTCTTGATGATTTCCGAGTATTCGCTGGCGGCCAGGGAGAAGAACTCACCGGTGCCACCGGCGGCGAACAGAGCCGAAGCGCCATACGGAGCCAGCCATTCCAGGCGTTTGATGTAGCCCGCGCGGTTGAAATCGCCCTGCGCGTTGAAATCGGTCACCGGGAAAGACAGCAGGCCGGCAGAGAGGATGGACTTCAGTTCTTGTGGATTCATTATTCGAACACCCTGGTAGCAACGTTTTATTGTGAGTGGACCATTCAGCCTTCGCCGAAGTTGTAGGTCATCGTACAACTTAAAAAATAACCGTCAACTGCATTTCATCGTTGGCAGGGCTTTTTTGTCGGACAAGATTGGCTTTTGCGCTTTATGAAATGGCTACAAGGCTCGCGCTTGACGCGTTCGAGGGCTGAAATATCTGGTCTGGATTCGTTTAATTCTGAGGCGACCTGCGGCTCGTAAAGTACGTCGACTGCCACGAAGGATCGTGGCGGACCACACAAAGGAAGCCGCTATGTCGATGCATTTTGCCGCCCCCACCCTCACCCACGTCGCCCCTGCGCAAGACGATTGCGTGACGCTTCAGCTCTCGCAATTGCCGGACATCCTCACCGTGCAGGTCCCGGATTCCAGCGATTTCGCAGCAAACTGGAGCGTCTACGCGGTCCTCGGCAGCGATGCCGAGGAACCTGAATGGGAAGGTGATGAGGTGGACACTGGCGCCTGGGACGACGCCGAGGATGAAATGGAAAAGTTGCTCGACATCGAGGTGCAGCTGCCGAAAGAGGCATTGCAACCGTACCTGAACCGCGAGGTGGAGCTGCGTTACAAGTTTCGCGATGAGTCGAGCATGGAGCCGTATTCGCTGCCGCTGCGAATGCGCATAGAGGCGTAAGACTCAGCTTCGCTGCGCCTGCGCCTCTTCATGAGCCTGGCGCAGTCTTTCACGGCTATTGGTCAGGTGCAGACGCATCGCCGCACGCGCGGCATCGGAGTCCTGACGGGCAATCGCGTCGTAGATTTCCTCGTGCTCGCGGCTCAGGCGGCTCATGTAATGCTGTTGATCGTCGTGGGCCAAGCGCGCCGAGTTCAGCCGCGTACGCGGAATGATGCTGGTGCCCAGGTGCGTCATGATGTCGGTGAAGTAGCGGTTGCCGGTGGACAGGGCAATTTCCAGGTGGAAAGCGAAGTCCGACGACACCGCATCGCTGGCATGGGAGGCGCTTTCGTTCAAGGCGTCGAGGGCGGCGCGCATGGTTGCCAGTTGTTCGGGGCTGCGGCGTTGCGCGGCAAGGCCGGCGGATTCGACTTCGAGGCTGATGCGCAATTCGAGAATCGCCAGCACGTCACGCAGGGTGACAACGGTGGCCGGATCAATGCGGAAACCGCTCGGGCTCGGCGTATCGAGAACAAAGGTGCCGATGCCGTGGCGGGTTTCTACCTGGCCGGCGGCCTGCAGACGGGAAATTGCCTCGCGGACCACGGTGCGGCTGACGCCATGGGCTTCCATGATCGCCGACTCGGTGGGCAACTTGTCGCCACGCTTGAGCAGGCCATCGCGGATCTGCTCGCTCAACACCGTCACCAATTCCTGGGCGAGGCTGCGGCGCTTGCGGGGGAGGCGCGGGGTGTCGATCAGCTTTTCCATGGTCTGCATCTTGTCTCGAAAGTTCGGCTTGGCGCCATCATAGCTCAAGCGGGTTGTACGATCACCGGGCAGATCACATTGCCCCACTGTGGGAGCGAGCCTGCTCGCGAAAGCGGTGGTTCAGACGACAGATTCGTCGACCGATATGACCCCTTCGCGAGCAGGCTCGCTCCCACAGGTGGGTGTTCAGACAGTTATGGCCTGTTCGACCAGACGACCGCTGTCGATCCGCACGTGCCGTGGATGGAATCGTTTCAAACTGCTTCGGTGACCGACGCTGACAATGCTCAGCCCCGGAATCTCATCGATCAACGCCTGATACAAGGTCGCCTCGTCCTCTTCATCCATCGCCGATGTAGCCTCGTCCATGTACAGCCATTGCGGTGCGTAGAGAAGCGCGCGGGCGAAGGCCAGGCGTTGTTGCTCGCCCGGTGAAAGCATGCGCTGCCAGTGATTGGCTTCATCCAGCCGCCCAATCAAATGTGGCAGACGACAGGTTTCCAGCACCTGTGCATAACGTTCTGGCGCGTAGGTGTCGCCCGGTTGTGGATAACTCAACGCTTCACGCAATGTGCCGATCGGCAGATAAGGCTTCTGCGGCAGGAACAGATAACGCGCCGCCGGCAAACGAATATTGCCGTGCCCCGCCGGCCACAAATGCCCCATCGCTCGCAGCAGTGTCGACTTGCCGCTGCCGGACCGCCCGCTGAGCATCACGCGCTCACCCGGTTCAACGGTCATGTCGGCGTCGGTCAGCAGGTGACGACCATCGGCCAGATCGAGGCCGAGGTTGTGCACCTGCAACTCACTGCCCTGGTTCTGCACGTCAATGGCCGGGGTGCGTTGTTCGTTGTCGCTCATGGCCTGACGGAAACTCAGCAAACGATCACAGGTGGCGCGCCACGCGGCGAGATCCGAGTAGGCGGTGATGAACCAGCTGAAATTCTCCTGCACGTTGCCGAACGCCGAGTTGATTTGCATCAGCTCGCCCAGTTCGATCTTGCCGGACAGATAGCGCGGTGCGGCGACGACAAACGGGAAAATGATTGCGATCTGCCCGTAGCCGGAGGTGAAGAACGTCAGGCGCTTGGACACGCGCATGATGTCCCAGAAATTGTGCCAGACCAGTCCGAAGCGATTGCTCAAGCGGCGGTTTTCATTGGGTTCGCCGTTGTACAAGGCGATGCTTTCCGCATTCTCACGCACGCGCACCATGGAAAAACGCAGGTCTGCTTCGAAGCGTTGTTGCTTGTTGTTCAGACCGATCAGACGGCGACCGATCAAATGCGTCAGCCAACTGCCGACCGCCGCGTACAACAGTGCGCACCAGAACATGTAGCCGGGAATCTCGATGCCGAACACTTCGATACTGCCCGACACGCCCCACAAAATGATCGAGAACGACACCAGACTGACAATCGTGCGCAGCAGCCCGAGGCCCAGGCTCAGGGTGTTGGCGGTGTAAGTGTTGAGGTCTTCGGAAATCCGCTGGTCGGGGTTATCGGTATAACCGCCCTGCTCCAGCTGGTAGTAATTCTTGTGGTCCAGCCAGCGCTTGAAGTGCTTTTCGGTCAGCCACGCCCGCCAGCGGATCGTCAGCATCTGCGTCAGATACAACCGATACACCGCGCCGAGAATCGCCACCGTCGCGATGCCGCAGAAATACAGGATCAACTGCCAGAACGCGGCTTCATCCTTTCTCTGCAAAGCGTTGTAGAAATCCTTGTACCAACTGTTGATCCACACCGAGATCGCTACGCTGAACAGCGTCAGCGCAATTACGGCAATCAGCAACGTCCAGGCCTTGCCCTTCTCTTCGCTGCGCCAGTAAGGCGTGGTCATCGCCCAGACTTTGCGAAAAAACTGCCCGCGCACAGCATCGTTGACCGCGGAATATTCAGCGTTCTGATTCATGGATAAGGCTCGATAGTAAAAAGAACGGACACGCGCCGATCATAGATGATCGGCGCGTTTTATCGCGAGGGCTGGCGATAGTCGTTCAGCGCAGGTTCAGCGACGCACCGGGCGCTTCTGCAGTTTGCGCTGCAAGGTGCGGCGGTGCATGCCCAGCGCGCGGGCCGTGGCGGAAATATTGCCTTCGTGCTCGGTGAGCACGCGCTGGATGTGCTCCCATTGCAGACGATCGACCGACATCGGGTTTTCCGGCACCAGACTGTCGAGATCGGCGTGCTCAGACAGCAGCGCGGCCAGCACGTCGTCGGCATCGGCGGGTTTGCACAGGTAGTTGCAGGCGCCACGCTTGATCGCCTCGACTGCCGTGGCAATGCTCGAATAACCGGTGAGGATCACCACGCGCATTTCCGGATCGAGTTCCAGCAGCTTGGGCAGCAGGACCAGACCGGAGTCGCCGTCCATTTTCAGGTCCAGCGCGGCGTAATCAGGCAGATCGGCCTGGGCGATGGTCAGGCCTTCTTCAGCGGAACCGGCGGTGCTGACGCGAAAGCCGCGACGGGCCATGGCGCGGGCCATGACGCGGGTGAAGGTCGCGTCGTCGTCGACCAGCAGCAGATGCGGCAGTTCTTCGCCTTCGACTTGGATTTCGTCACTCATGTTGGTCTCCTCGGGCGCCGTGGGGCAGGCGCAGCTCGGTGAGCGTGCCGCCTTCCTCATGACTATAGAGTTTCACTGAGCCGCCGGCGCGTGTCACGCTGGCCTTGCTCAAAAACAGGCCCAGGCCGAAACCTTTGCCCTTGGTGGTAAAAAACGGCTTGCCGATCTGCTCGGCGATGGCCAGCGGCACACCGGCGCCGTGGTCGCGAATGCTGATGGTCAAAGTCTCTGCGTCCCAGTCGAGGGTCACCTGGAGATTTTCCGGGCAGGCGTCGGCTGCATTGTTGAGCAGATTCAGCAAGGCCTGGGTCAGATCCGGCGGCGGCGCCATGCGCGGCACCGCCCCCTGACCGAGACGCTGGAAGCGATAACTGGCTTCCGGGCGCATCAGGTGCCAGCGGTTCAGCGCTTCGTCGAGCCAGCCGGTAACGTCCTGCATCTCGACCGCCAGACGCCGATTGGCCTCGGCGGCGCGAACCAGTTGCTGCAAGGTTTCCTTGCACAGCTTGACCTGATCCTGCAGCACTTTCAGATCGTCCTGCAGCAACGCATCGGGGTGATCCTGCTGCATTTCCTTGAGCAACACGCTCATGGTCGCCAGCGGCGTACCCAACTCATGCGCGGCACCGGCGGCCTGGGTCGCAACGGCGAGCAGCTGCTGATCACGCAGCCCTTCCTCCCGACGAATCGCGCGCAGCTCTTCCTGCCGACGCAGTTCTTCAGCCATGCGCGCGGCGAAGAAGGTGATCACCGCAGCGGCCAGGGCAAAGCTCAGCCACATGCCGTAGATCTGCAGATTCTCACGGGCGACCGGCAAGGTTTCCAGCGGATAGAAACGCGTCAGCATCAGCGTGTACAGCGCCAGCGCGATGCCCGACAGAATCACCGAATAACGCCACGGCAAGGTCACCGCCGCGATGGTCAACGGCACCAGATAATAGGAAACAAAGGGGTTGGTCGAACCGCCGGAGAAATACAGCAGCGCACTGTGAATCACCAGATCGCAAGCCAGTTGCAGCGCGTATTCGAGCTCGGTCACCGGCCACGATGTGCGCAGGCGCACGGCAGTGAACACGCAGAGCAGAATCGAACAGCCCAGGGTCATCGCCAATTGCACCCACGGCAACGGCAGCAATTGCAGCCAGTAGGCCAGACCCACGGACCCGGCCTGCGCGGCGAGCACAAGTGTGCGGATGAAAGTCAGCCGCCAGAGGTTCTGGCGAGTGGCGGAAGTCAGTTGTACGGGGGCGAGCATGAGCTCTCCTGATGAGCGCTCCAGGCGGATCGCACGGAGTATAACCAAGGCGCGGGGTTCAGAGGCGAAAGTGCGGCAAACGACCACATGGCGACGATGGAGAATTCATCTGAGTTGAAGAAGATTCCGAGGGCTATTGGAGATCAATTGTGGCGAGGGGATTTATCCCCGCTGGGTGGCGGAGCCGCCCCCAAATCATGCGACCTCATTTAACCAGACATACCGCATCAGCCGGATTTGCGACTGCTGCGCAGCCGAACGGGGATAAATCCCCTCGCCACAGAAGCACTCCCCACTGCGCGCAGGCATCTGTATAGAAGTTGTAACTGGGCGAACCGGATCATAGAAGTTAGAGTCTGATGGTTCACGCAGGCCGCGACCCATCACCTGCGCCTCATTCAAGGAGCCTTCATGCACACATTTCGCCGCAGCGCCGCCCTCCTCGCCCTGACCGTCGGCAGCGTCGCCAGCCTCCCGGCGCTGGCCGCCGATGAGCTGCACTACAACCAGATTTCCTTGCGCGCCGAAGTCAGCCAGGAAGTGGCCCGCGACCAGATGATCGTGACGCTCTATACCGAAGAGCAGAACACCGACCCGGCCAAACTCGCCGCCGCCATCAGCACCACCATGAACAAGGCCACCGCCCAGGCCAAACAAGTCAAAGACATCACCCTGCGCACGGGCAGCCGCAACAGCTATCCGATCTACGACACCAAAGGCCAGAAGATCACCGGCTGGCGCGAACGCGCCGAACTGCGCCTGGAAAGCACCGACTTCGCCGCCCTGTCCAAACTCACCGGCGAGCTGCTGACCGACCTGAAAATGGGCGGCATGGACTTCGCCATCGCCGACCCGACCCGCAAGGCCAGCGAAGACCAGTTGCTCAAAGAAGCCGTCACCGCCTTCAAGACCCGCGCCCAACTGGCCACCGACGCCCTGGGCGGCAAAGGCTACAAAATCGTCAACCTGAACCTCAACAGCAACGGTTACCCACAACCGTACCTGCGCGCGCCGATGATGATGAAAGCCGCGGCCATGGATTCCGCCCCGGTGACCCCGGAAGTAGAAGCCGGCACCAGCCAGGTCAGCATGACCGCTGATGGCTCGATTGAAGTGTTGATGCAGTGATTTGAGCTTGGCTGAATGAAGGACCGGCAATCAGTCAATGGTTGCCGGTTTTTTTTGTGCCCGGGTTTTGTAGTGAATGATCCACCGCTATCGCTGGCAAGCCAGCTCCCACAGGTTGAACGCATTTCCATGTGGGAGCGAGCCTGCTCGCGAAGAACGATGACGCGATCTCAAGCGTGCGGATCAACCCGATCCAGCGCCCGATTCACCGCCAGCTCCGCCAGCATGATGATCTGCTGAATCGCCAGCGCCGTATTGCGCTGCGGCCTACCAAGCTGATCGGCAAAATCGCTGGCCAGCGTATTGGCTGAAGCAAGGGACTCACAGGCGTGAGCCAGCAGGCTTTCGGTGTCGATGTCGGGCCGGACCAGAAACATCGTGCTGGCCTGATGGGGTTTGCCGGGTGGCGGGCAGAGATAGAAATCGAGGGCACGCTTGATGGCTTCGCGGTTCTTCGCGAGATCGTCGGCACGCAGCGCGGCTTCAAGGGGGGTTGAGGTTTCTTCGGGTGGGTCGGGGACTGGTTTGCTCATGCGCTTCACCTATGAGGTTGAGCCATCTCGATGCCGTTTCTCACACGACGAAGAGGTGGCAGCTTTGTGCGGGGTGAGAAAACCGGTCATAGGCACCCGGCCGGACATAAGCCCGCCCGCACAGAGCCGCCATAACGCACTTGCAGGCAGCAAACTTGCTGGCGGCAATTATGCGGATCTGGGCACTGAATGACTATGAATGTCGGGTTCTCACACCCGATCGCTGAACAACCAGCGACGACCCAAGCCTAGAGAGCGCACGTCCGACGGACAACCTGAAAACCTTGTGGGAAGGTTCTGGCTGTTTCGCAGCGGATTTAAACAGCCAAAAAGCAAACCCTCACCCTAACCCTCTCCCAGAGGGAGAGGGGACTGACCGAGGTGTTTGGGGGAGATACGCCAACGTGAAACTCCGAGTTGAACTCAGGATTTGAAAAGCACACAAATCAGCCCCCTCTCCTCGGGGAGAGGGCTGGGGTGAGGGGCAAATCCACAACAAAAATAACGCCGAACACCCGCTTTTCACCACTCAATAGGCCGAGTGTCAGCTCGCCTGCTCTTGATCTTGATCCACCGGCGACGTCGGAAGGCTGAGTGGAGGGATTGATCCGGGTGTGGGAGCGCAGCGACCGTTCGACGAAGTCGAACACAGCGGAAGGAGGTGCAGCGAAGCAAACCGGAGCCGCTGCGCCCGGATCAGTCCCGGAGCGAAGGGACCCCGAGCCCCAGCGAGTGGGCCGAACGTAGGAGCTAGCGTTTTTTGCTTACTTTTTTAGGCGCTTGTAAAAAAGTAAGTCGCCGTAAGGGCGAAACCGCCAGCCGCCACACCGCAAAAAACGGATATTCACCCAAACCAACCAACACCCTGGTCGGCCCAAAGGCCGCCAAGGTGCCACCAATCGAAACACCCAGTTGCACCAAGTAAAACTCCCCAATCCCTGCCCCAATCCACCCCACCAAAGCCCACCGCGAAAACCCCTCAACCCCGCCCATCCCCAAGGGTATAAATAAGTAACACCAAGCCCCACCCAAGCGCACCCGACACCTCCAGCGCACCATTTCAGTGCCCCGAATGCACCGCAAAAACCACCCGCAAACGGTCAAATGCGTCAAAAGTTATACGGATGCGACATTAAGGTACGTTCGTGCCACCGTTTAACGCCGCCGACCGCTCTGGATCTTGCATTGGGTATGGGGCCTGCATAAGTATCCGCAGGCACGACTCACGAGGTCGTACCTCACAACTAAAAAATGACAACAAATCATGAGGCCAACATGCTTAAACACGCGGTCATTCCGTTTCTAGTCGGCGCAGGCTTGTTAGCCTCCGCACCTTTCGCCACCGCTGCGACTAACCTGGTGTTCTGCTCCGAAGGGAGCCCGGCCGGTTTTGATCCAGGCCAGTACACCACCGGAACCGACTTCGACGCCTCAGCCGAAACCATGTTCAACCGCCTGACCCAGTTCGAGCGCGGCGGCACCGCCGTGATTCCTGGCCTGGCGACCAAGTGGGACATTTCCGACGATGGCCTGACCTACACCTTCCACCTGCGTGAAGGCGTCAAGTTCCACACCACCCCGTATTTCAAGCCGACTCGTGAGTTCAACGCCGACGACGTGCTGTTCACCTTCAATCGCATGATTAACAAGGATGACCCGTTCCGTAAGGCGTACCCGACCGAATTCCCGTACTTCACCGACATGGGGATGGATACCAACATCACCAAGATCGATAAAGTCGACGACCACACCGTCAAGTTCACCCTGAAAGAAGTCGACGCCGCGTTCATCCAGAACATGGCCATGAGCTTCGCGTCCGTGCAGTCCGCCGAATACGCGGCCCAACTGCTCAAGGATGGCAAAGCCGCCGACATCAACCAGAAGCCGATCGGCACCGGCCCGTTCGTGTTCAAGAGCTACCAGAAAGACTCGAACATCCGTTACACCGGCAACAAGGATTACTGGAAACCTGAAGACGTGAAGATCGACAACCTGATCTTCGCCATCACCACCGACCCGTCGGTGCGTATCCAGAAGCTGAAAAAGAACGAGTGCCAGGTCACCCTGTTCCCGCGTCCGGCCGATCTGAAAGCGCTGAAAGAAGACAAGTCCCTGAAGATGCCGGATCAGGCTGGCTTCAACCTGGGCTACATCGCTTACAACGTGATGGACAAGGTCAAGGGCAGCAACGAGGCCAACCCACTGGCTGACCTGCGTGTGCGCCAGGCGCTGGACATGGCCGTGAACAAGCCGCAGATCATCGATTCGGTTTACCAGGGCGCCGGCCAACTGGCGGTCAACGCCATGCCACCGACCCAGTGGTCCTACGACACCACGATCAAGGATGCCAAGTACGACCCTGAGAAAGCCAAACAGCTGCTCAAGGAAGCCGGCGTCAAGGAAGGTACCGAGATCGTCCTGTGGGCGATGCCGGTGCAGCGTCCGTACAACCCGAACGCCAAACTGATGGCTGAAATGCTCCAGTCCGACTGGGCCAAGATCGGCTTGAAAGTGAAGATCACCAGCTACGAGTGGGGCGAGTACATCAAGCGTTCCAAAGGTGGCGAGAACCAGGCCATGATCATTGGCTGGAGCGGTGACAATGGTGATCCGGACAACTGGCTCAACGTTCTGTTCGGCTGCGACTCGCTGAGCGGCAACAACTTCTCCAAGTGGTGCGACAAGAAGTTCGACGGCCTGGTGAAAGAAGCCAAACGCACTACCGACCAGGGCAAGCGCACCGAGCTGTACAAACAGGCGCAACACGTCCTCAAAGATGCAGTTCCAATGACACCTATCGCTCACTCGACGGTGTATCAACCCATGCGCGCCAACGTGCAGGATTTCAAGATCAGCCCATTTGGCCTGAATTCCTTCTACGGCGTCAGCGTCAGCAAGTAAGACATTGCAACGGCGGCGTTTCTGACGTCGCCGTTGCTTTATCTACCGGGAAAAAAGGAAAAGGCCTACACCCAAATCCGCCGCAGATGATTGCTTCGGTATAGGCGCGTCGACTTTTCCTACGAGCATTAAGGCAATTACGTATTTACTGCCAGAGGCACGGTGCCTACCGTCGCGTACTGACCAGTGTCTGCGTGGGCCACCGGTTTTGCCGTACGTATTTGGATTGAGCTCAATGCGACCAGAAAGTCCCGGGATCGGGATCCAGGTGCATTGCATAACACTAAAAAAAGAGGGAGCGTCATGCGCCATACCTTGGTTTTTTCCGCACTGTTGGGCGCCGGCCTGTTGGCCGCCACGTCTGCAAGCTACGCCGCCAGCGACAGCCTGGTGTTCTGCTCGGAAGGCAGCCCGGCGGGTTTCGATACCGCGCAATACACGACGGCCACCGACAACGACGCCGCCGAGCCGCTGTACAACCGCCTGGTGGAGTTCGAAAAAGGCGCGACCAATGTCGTACCCGGTCTGGCAACCAAGTGGGACATTTCCGAAGATGGCCTGAAATACACCTTTCACCTGCGTGAAGGCGTGAAATTTCATACAACCCCTTACTTCAAGCCGAGCCGCGATTTCAACGCCGACGACGTGCTGTTCACGTTCAATCGCATGCTCGATGCGCAACAGCCGTTCCGCAAGGCCTATCCCACCGAGTTTCCGTACTTCAACGGGATGAGCCTGAACAAGAACATCGCCAAGGTCGAGAAGACCGGGCCGCTGACCGTGGAGTTCACGCTCAACAGTGTTGACGCCGCGTTCATCCAGAACATCGCCATGAGCTTCGCCGCCATTCTGTCTGCCGAATACGCCGACAAGCTGCTGGCCGACGGCAAGCCGAGCGACATCAACCAGAAGCCGATCGGCACCGGGCCGTTCGTATTCAAGAGCTACCAGAAAGACTCGAACATCCGCTACACCGGCAACCCGCAGTATTGGGATCCGAGCCGGGTCAAGCTGAAGAACCTGATTTTCGCGATCAACACCGACGCTTCGGTACGCGTGCAGAAGCTCAAGGCCAACGAGTGCCAGATCACCCTGCACCCGCGTCCTGCCGATGTTGAAGCGCTGAAGGCCGACCCGAAACTGCAACTGATTTCCAAGCCGGGCTTCAACCTCGGCTACATCGCCTACAACGTGCGCCACAAGCCGTTCGATCAACTGGAAGTGCGTCAGGCGCTGGACATGGCGGTGAATAAACAGGGAATTCTCAACGCTGTTTATCAAGGCGCCGGCCAACTGGCCGTCAACGCCATGCCACCGACCCAGTGGTCCTACGACGACACCATCAAGGACGCCGCCTACAACCCGGAAAAAGCCAAGGAACTGCTCAAGGCTGCCGGCGTGAAAGAAGGCACCGAGATCACCCTGTGGGCAATGCCGGTGCAGCGTCCGTACAACCCGAACGCCAAACTGATGGCCGAAATGCTCCAGTCCGACTGGGCCAAGATCGGTCTGAAAGTGAAGATCGTCAGCTACGAATGGGGCGAGTACATCAAGCGCACCAAGAACGGCGAGCACGACGTCAGCCTGATTGGCTGGACCGGTGACAACGGGGATCCGGACAACTGGCTGGGCACGCTGTACAGCTGTGACGCCATCGGCGGCAACAACTACTCCATGTGGTGCGATCCGGCTTACGACAAGCTGATCAAACAGGCCAAGGTCGTCACCGACCGCGACCAGCGCACCGTGCTTTATAAACAGGCCCAGCAATTGCTTAAACAGCAAGTGCCGATCACGCCTGTCGCCCACTCGACGGTCAACCAGCCGTTAAGCACCCGGGTTGAAGGATTCAAAGTCAGCCCGTTCGGCCGCAACGTGTTCTCGGGTGTCAGTATCGATTAAACCAACCGATTAGCCGCAATGCTGAGGGGAGCCGTCTACTCCCCTCACGCAAGCGCTTTGCCTAAATTCGCCAATCCGGCTTTTTGCAAACGTTTGCGATGTGTGAACGAGTTCTAAACCAATAACCGGCATACCAAAAAAAGCCGGGATAAAAAGAAAGTAAAGGAGCTTCACCCATGAAACTGAGCAGCACCGCGATACTGGCCCTGGCCATCAGCAGCATCACCGCCACGGCTTATGCGGAAACCCAGAGCCAGGCGTTCACTCCGGTGACCGTCAACACCAAGAGCGCCCAGGCTGAGGCCACTGGGTTCGTCGAAGGACAGTCGATCACCGGTACGACACGTAACTGGTACGCCAACGAGCAACTGAAGCGCGGCGGCAAATTCTCCTATAAAAAAAATGGTTCTCCGGCCGAAACTGACCGTCGGATCAACTGGGTGCAAGGGACCATCGTCAAGTACAACTCGGGTTTCACCGAGGGCACTGTAGGTATCAGCACCGAAGTTGCGGCATATAACGCAATTGCGCTTGAACGTGATCGTGAAAATCTGGCTTCCGGAAATGGCGGCGCCCCAAAGACGGGCGTGGGATCGGGTAACAACCGCACCCTGACGCACAAGAATAACGGTGAAGCCGTAGATCAGTGGAGCAAGGTAGGCCTTGCCAACATCAAGGCGCGCGTTTCCAACACCACTCTGACTGCCGGTCGTATGAGCTTCAGCAGCCCGCAGGTCGACGTGATCGGCAACCGTGCACTGCCTTCGAGCTTCGAGGGTGTCTCCCTGCACAGTGAAGAGTTGAACAATCTGTCCTTCGACTTGGCCACTTTTGATCGCGTCTCGCCACGATCGGAACAAAGCCTGCAGAAATTCCGCGCCGAGTATGCCAACGGCCGTGTCGAATCCGACAAGGTCAACACCGCCGGTATCAGCTATCAGCCGCTCGAAAGTCTGAAAACCAGTCTATGGGGCACGCAAGTTGAAGATCTGTGGAACCAGTACTACTTCGGCGCCACCCATGAACTGGGTGACAGCAGCGTCCTCGCCCTGACTACCGGTTTCAACTACTACAAAACCGTCGACGAAGGTAAGAAGCTGCTGGGCGACATCGACAACGACACCTACTCGCTGTCGTTCGGACTGACCCACCAAGCGCATAACCTGACCTTCTCCTACCAGCAAGTAAACGGTAACGAGTACTTCGATTACCTGCACGAGACTAACGGTATCTACCTAGCCAACTCCCTGCTGTCGGACTTCAACGGCCCGAACGAGAAATCCTTCCAGGTTTCATACGCCATCAATATGGCCGAGTACGGTGTGCCGGGCCTGAAATTCAACATCTATCAAGCTCGCGGCTGGGGAATCGATGGCACGCACTACAACGGCAACAAAGGCGTTGAAGGCAAAGGCTACGACGGCATCCAGGAACAGGATGGCGAGCACCACTATGAATACGGCATCGGTGCGACCTATGCGGTACAAAGCGGTCCTCTGAAAGCCACCACGATTCGCGGCACCTACACAGCCCACCGTGCGAGCGAGTTCCAATCGGACGGCAGCATCAACGAGTTCCGTCTCGTAACCACCATCCCGTTCAACATTCTGTAAAAACGCCAACCGACGGCTGACTCATGATGAGTCGGCCGTTCGGTTTTCTGTCTTCAACCGATTGCAGAGGGTTATCGATGAAAATGCTTCCCCTACGTGCGGCCATCGCGGCTGCGTTGCTGAGTGTCGCTGTCGGCGCCTCGGCCAAACCCTTGGTGGTCTGCACCGAAGCCAGCCCGGAAGGCTTCGATATGGTCCAGTACACAACTGCAGTCACGGCGGACGCTGTGGCCGAAACCATCTTCAATCGCCTGGCCGATTTCAAGCCCGGCACCACCGAAGTGATCCCGGCGCTCGCCGAGTCCTGGGACATCAGCGAAGATGGCCTGACCTACACCTTCCACCTGCGCAAAGGCGTCAAGTTTCACACCACCGAATATTTCAAGCCGACCCGCGACATGAATGCCGACGACGTGGTCTGGAGCTTCCAGCGTCAGCTGGACCCGAATCACCCGTGGCACAAACTGTCGAGCGTAGGCTTCCCGTACTTTGAAAGCATGGGCTTCAAGGAACTGCTCAAAAGCGTAGAAAAAGTCGACGACAACACGGTCAAGTTCACCCTGACCCGTCGCGAAGCGCCGTTCCTGGCCGACATCGCCATGGCCTTCTCGTCGATCTACCCGGCCGAGTACGCCGACCAGTTGCTCAAGGCCAACAAGACCGGCGATCTTAACAACAAGCCGATCGGCACCGGCCCGTTTATCTTCCAGCGCTACGCCAAGGATGCGCAGGTGCGCTTCAAGGCCAACCCGGATTATTTCCGTGGCAAGCCACCGGCCGACGCGTTGATCCTGGCGATCGCCACCGACAACAACGTGCGCCTGCAAAAGCTCAAGGCCAACGAGTGCCAGGTCGCGCTGTATCCGAAACCGGATGACATCCCGAGCATCAAGAAAGACAGCAAGCTGAAAGTCGACGAGCTGGACGCGATGACCGTTTCGTACATCGCCATGAACACCCAGCACAAGTACATGAGCGACGTACGCGTGCGCAAAGCCATCGACATCGCGTTCGACAAGGAAGCCTACGTCAACGCGCTGTTCGGCAAGGGCAACGCGTCGGTGGCGGTCAACCCGTACCCGCCGACCCTGCTCGGCTACAACCATGATCTGAAAAACCCGCCACGCGACCTCGACAAGGCGCGCGCGCTGCTCAAGGAAGCCGGGGTTCCGGAAGGCACTACCTTCACCCTGTTCACCCGTAACGGCGGCGGTCCGACCAACCCCAACCCGATGCTTGGCGCGCAAATGATGCAGGCTGACCTGGCGAAAGTCGGGATCAAGATCGACATCCGCGTGATGGAATGGGGCGAGATGCTCAAGCGCGCCAAGGCCGGCGAGCACGACATGGTCTCGGCCGGATGGGCGGGCGACAACGGCGACCCGGATAACTTCCTGACGCCTATGCTCAGTTGCGAGGCCGCCAAGAACGGCGAAAACTACGCACGCTGGTGCAACGAGAAATTCCAGGCACTGCTGGATGAAGCGCGGGCTAAAGTAGATCCGGCCGAACGCGCCGCGCTCTACGAACAGGCCCAAGTGCTGTTTAATCAGGACCAGCCATGGATCAGCATGGCCCATACTCGGATGTTCACTGCAATGCGCAACAATGTAGAGGGCTACCACATCAGCCCTCTCACCACTAATAACTTCGCCACCACCCAGGTGAAGTAGATAAGAAACGCCCGGTGCTCCTGACCTATGGAACACCGGGCACGCCTAACCGGCTGATGAGGTACCACACAAGATGTTTAGTTTTATTGCCCGCCGACTGGGGTTGTTGATCCCCACGTTTTTCGGCATCACCTTGCTGACTTTCGCGTTGATTCGCATGATTCCGGGCGACCCCGTGGAAGTGATGATGGGCGAACGTCGGGTCGACCCCGAAATGCACGCTCAGGCAATGGAACGCCTGGGGCTGAACAAGCCGCTGTATGCCCAGTATCTGGACTACATCGGCAAACTGGCCCAGGGCGATCTCGGTGAGTCGTTGCGTACCCGTGAAAGCGTGTGGACCGAGTTCACCTCTCTTTTCCCGGCGACCCTGGAACTGTCCATGGCCGCCCTGCTGTTCGCTGGCATCCTCGGGCTTCTGGCCGGGGTGATCGCGGCACTCAAACGAGGATCGCTGTTCGACCACGGGGTGATGGGCATCTCCCTCGCGGGCTATTCGATGCCGATCTTCTGGTGGGGCCTGATCCTGATCATGTTCTTCTCGGTGAGCCTGGGCTGGACCCCGGTGTCCGGGCGCATCGACCTGCTGTATGACATCGAGCCGAAAACCGGCTTCATGCTGATCGACACGCTGCTGGCCGATGACGTCGGCGCGTTCTTCGACGCCCTGCATCACCTGATCCTGCCGGCCATCGTGCTCGGCACCATTCCGCTGGCGGTAATCGCGCGGATGACCCGTTCGTCGATGCTCGAAGTGCTGCGCGAAGACTACATCCGCACCGCCAAGGCCAAAGGCCTGTCGCCGTCGCGCGTGGTGTTCGTGCACGGTCTGCGCAATGCGCTGATTCCGGTGCTGACCGTGGTCGGCCTGCAGGTCGGCACGCTGCTGGCCGGTGCGGTCCTGACCGAAACCATCTTCTCCTGGCCCGGCATCGGTAAATGGCTGATCGAAGCCATCGGCGCCCGGGACTATCCGGTGGTGCAAAACGGCATCCTGTTAATCGCCTGCCTGGTGATTCTGGTCAACTTCGTGGTGGACATCCTCTACGGCTTTGCCAACCCACGCATCCGTCATCAGCGCTGAGGTCAATACCCATGAGCACTCCAACATCCTCAGTAGCCAACGCCACGTCCGCCGTGGATCAAAGCCTGCTGTACCCGTCGCCGTACAAAGAATTCTGGCAAGCGTTCTCGAAGAACAAGGGCGCCGTTGCCGGCCTGCTGTTCATGCTGCTGATCATCTTCTGCGCGATTTTCGCGCCGTGGGTCGCGCCGCATAATCCGAGCGAGCAATACCGTGACTTCCTGCTGACGCCACCGGCGTGGCTCGAAGGCGGGCAGATGCAGTTCCTGCTCGGCACCGACGAACTCGGCCGTGACCTGCTGTCGCGTCTGATCCAGGGTTCGCGCCTGTCGCTGCTGATCGGCTTGTCGTCGGTGGTGATGTCGCTGATTCCGGGGATCCTGCTGGGTCTGTTTGCCGGTTTCTTCCCGAAAGTGGTCGGCCCGACCATCATGCGTCTGATGGACATCATGCTGGCCCTGCCGTCGCTGCTGCTGGCCGTGGCGATTGTCGCCATCCTCGGCCCTGGCCTGATCAACACCGTGATCGCGATTGCTGTGGTTTCCCTGCCGTCCTACGTGCGTCTGACCCGTGCTGCCGTGATGGGCGAACTGAACCGCGACTACGTCACCGCCGCGCGTCTGGCCGGTGCCGGTCTGCCACGCCTGATGTTCATCACCGTGCTGCCCAACTGCATGGCGCCGCTGATCGTGCAGGCAACCCTGAGCTTCTCTTCGGCGATTCTCGATGCCGCCGCACTGGGCTTCCTCGGCCTCGGCGTACAACCGCCAACCCCTGAGTGGGGCACCATGCTGGCCTCGGCCCGCGACTACATCGAACGCGCCTGGTGGGTGGTGAGCCTGCCTGGTCTGACCATTTTGCTCAGCGTGCTGGCAATCAACTTGATGGGCGACGGCCTGCGCGATGCGCTGGACCCGAAACTCAAGAACGCCGCCTGAGGAGATTCAAATGTCACTGTTAGAAATCAAGAATCTCAACGTCCGCTTCGGCGACAAGACCGCGACACCGGTGGTCGACGGCCTCGACCTGAAAGTCGACAAAGGCGAAGTGCTGGCCATCGTTGGCGAGTCGGGTTCGGGTAAATCCGTGACCATGATGGCGCTGATGGGCCTGATCGAGCACCCCGGCATCGTCACCGCTGACTCGCTCAGCTTCGACGGCAAGGACATGCTCAAACTGAGCAACCGTCAGCGTCGGCAGATCGTCGGCAAAGACCTGTCGATGGTCTTCCAGGATCCGATGACCGCGCTGAACCCGAGCTACACCGTCGGTTTCCAGATCGAGGAAGTGCTGCGCCTGCACCTGAAAATGTCCGGCAAGCAAGCGCGCAAGCGTGCCATCGAACTGCTGGAAAAGGTCGAGATCCCGGGCGCCGCCAGCCGTATGGACGCCTACCCGCATCAACTGTCTGGCGGTATGAGCCAGCGTGTTGCGATCGCCATGGCGATTGCCGGCGAGCCGAAACTGTTGATCGCCGACGAACCGACCACCGCGCTGGACGTGACGATTCAGGCGCAGATCATGGATCTGCTGCTGGCGTTGCAGAAAGAACAGAACATGGGCCTGGTGCTGATCACTCACGACCTCGCGGTCGTGGCGGAAACTGCCCAGCGCGTCTGCGTGATGTACGCCGGTCAAGCCGTGGAAGTCGGCCAGGTGCCGCAGCTGTTCGACATCCCGGCGCACCCGTACAGCGAAGCACTGCTCAAGGCGATTCCCGAGCACAGCCTCGGCGCCTCACGCCTGTCGACCTTGCCGGGCATCGTCCCGGGCCGTTATGACCGTCCGCAGGGGTGCCTGCTGTCGCCGCGCTGCCCGTACGTGCAGGACAACTGCCGCACCCAGCGTCCGGGCCTTGATCCGAAAGCCAACAGCCTCGCCCGCTGCTTCTACCCGCTGAATCAGGAGGTGGCGTAATGGCCGTCGTACTTACCGCCCGCGACCTGACCCGTCACTACGAAGTCTCCCGTGGCCTGTTCAAGGGCCACGCCACCGTGCGCGCGCTCAACGGCGTGTCGTTCGAACTGGAAGCCGGCAAGACCCTCGCCGTAGTGGGTGAGTCGGGCTGCGGCAAATCCACTCTCGCCCGCGCCCTGACGCTGATTGAGGAGCCGTCATCGGGTTCGCTGCAGATCGCCGGCCAGGAAGTCGCCGGCGCCGACAAGGCCGAGCGCAAGCAACTGCGCAAAGACGTGCAGATGGTGTTTCAGAGCCCGTATGCGTCGTTGAACCCACGGCAGAAAATCGGTGATCAATTGGCCGAGCCGTTGCTGATCAACACCAAGCTGTCGGCCAGCGAACGTCGCGAGAAAGTCCAGGCGATGATGAAGCAGGTCGGCTTGCGGCCCGAGCATTACCAGCGCTATCCGCACATGTTCTCCGGCGGTCAGCGCCAGCGTATCGCTCTGGCGCGGGCAATGATGCTGCAACCGAAAGTGCTGGTCGCGGACGAACCGACTTCGGCACTGGACGTATCGATTCAGGCCCAAGTGCTGAACCTGTTCATGGATTTGCAGCAGGAGTTCAACACCGCCTACGTGTTCATCTCGCACAACCTCGCGGTGGTGCAGCACGTGGCCGATGACGTGATGGTGATGTACCTCGGCCGCCCGGTGGAATTGGGTCCGAAGAACGACATCTACGAACGCCCGCTGCACCCGTACACCCAGGCGCTGTTGTCGGCGACCCCGACCATTCACCCGGACCCGAACAAGCCGAAAATCAAAATCGTCGGCGAACTGCCCAACCCGCTGAACCCGCCACCGGGCTGCGCTTTCCACAAGCGCTGCCCGTACGCGACCGAACGCTGCAGCACGGAAGAACCGCTGTTGCGTGAGCTGGATAATCGGCAGGTGGCCTGCCACTACGCCGAGCAGTTTCTCGACGGCGCGGCGTAGGCCCACGAAATATCTCATGTGGGAGCGAGCCTGCTCGCGAAGGCGTCATTTCGGTCAACATCATCGGTGACTGATTAACCGCTTTCGCGAGCAGGCTCGCTCCCACAGGGAATTCGTGTTGATTCAAGAGTTCACGCGATAACAAAACCCCTTCCACCTCCATTGCGCATCAGTCGAGGCAGAAGGGGTTTTTCTTTGGCCGGCGATCTATGTCTGGCTATCGCCTTCGTCACCCGGATCATCGGTGTCCGGCTCGTCGGTCGTCGAGTCATCATCTTCGGCGCTGCCACCCTGATTCATATCCCCCGGCTCCGACTCGGATTTGGCCAGCATCAGCCCGCTATGCCCGACCTGCCCATTGAACGCCTGAGATTCGTGATCCTCGCACTCGGCCCAGGCCGTTGCCGTGCCGAGGGACAGCATCACCATCACTTTCAACAACATCAAAACCCGTAGCAATCTGCTTTTCATGGCCGACTCCATCCTGTTGCGCTAAGACATGCTTGCCGGACTGGCTCCGTGTGAAATCTAGTCGCGATCCGACCGGCTCACCACTTAGGACGCGGCGGTGCGGGGAGAAATGCCCTCGATGCACAGATTGCTTTCGAATAACCCCGATAACCGATACTGCTAAGCGCCGCGTGTGGCCTGCCAGGTCAGTGGAATGGACATCAGCACCAGCAGCGCACTCATCAGCCAGACGCTGTGCCCGCCAAACTGGCCATACAGCTGACCGCTGAGCACCGGCGACAACAACGCGCTGGCACTCCAGCTCATGAAGAACAGCCCGAAGTACTGACCGCTCTTGCCGCTCTGCGCAAAGTGCATCGCCAGCACATTCAGTGGCGGCATGAACAGCGCCTCGCCCAGCGTCCAGATCAGCGTCGACAGACAGACAAAAGCCAAGCCGGAACCGAACGGCAACATGCCCAGCCCACAGGCCAACAGGACACTGCCAACGAGCATCTGCCAACGCGAGCCCCAACGCTCGACCGCGTGCGATAGCGGGATTTGTAAAGCGATCACCAACAGCGCATTGAGCCCGAACTGCCAGCCGATCGCCTCTGTGCTCAGGTGGTAGTAGTCACGCAGATAATTACCCAGCGTGCTGTAGACCGTGTCGAACGCGATGCCGAGCACGGCCGTCGCCGCCAGCAACCAGAGGAACGGCTTGTCGCGAAGCGGCACGCTCGAGCCATCGGCGGATTCGTCTCCAACCACCAGCACCGGCCGCCGCCACGTCGTGCGCGCGAACCACAGCAACGCCAGCATCGTCATCGCTGCACTGGCAAAAAACACCCAACGAAAATCCGCCTGCGCCAACACCCCACCCGCCACCCCGGCAGCGGCCATGCCCAGATTACGCGCGACCCGACTAAGGGCCTGCGCACGCGAGCGTTGCGCGACTTCGCAATACTCCATGATCAGCCGCTGATGCAACGTCCGAATCGCCCCATCGATGACACCGCTAAGCAATAGCAAACCGGCGAGCCAAGGCACCTGCGTCTCCAGCCCCAACAGCATCAACACCCACACCGAAACGAAAAACAGCGCCGCCGTCAGCCGCGCCGTGCGCACGTGATCACTGAGCCAGCCACCGAGCATCGAACCGACCAACAACCCCGCGCCATAGGCCGACAGCAACCAGCCGACGGTTTCAATCGCCAGCCCCAGTTCCTGACGCAAGTACAACGCCATGAAGAGTTTGACCATGGCGCTGAGGCGGTTGATGAACAATAGAGCCGCGAGGACCCAGGCCATGGGGGTGAAATAGCCGTTGGGGCGCAGGAGTTGGGTCAGTCCTTTGAGCATGTAACGTCCGATGGGCGCGAGGGTTTGATGAACAGTAGACGGCTTGGATTGGAATGTCGTGGGGGTGAGGTCAGCGGAAGTAAAAGCAGAGCATGGCTACGACGTAGAGGGAAAACGCCTTACGGAAAAATCGCCGCGCCCGGATTCAACTTGATTTTTCACGCGGCGTTAAAGATCAAAAGCCCCTCACCCTAACCCTCTCCCGGAGGGAGAGGGGACTGACCGGGTCGCTTGGGCAAGGTACGCCGACCTGAAATACCGAGCCGAACTCGGGATTTGGACAGATCATCAATCGGCCCCCTCTCCCTCGGGAGAGGGCTGGGCGGGCGGCGTTCCGATGAGGGGCGAATCCAACACAGATCCAAAGCAGACCACACGCTTCTCACCACTCAAAACAATGAGCGCAAGCTCGAGTGCCTTTGATCTTGCTTTTGATCCACGGGCGACGTCGGAAGGCTGAGTGGAGGGATTGATCCGGGCGTGGGAGCGCAGCGACCGTTCGACGAAGTCGAACACAGCGGAAGGAGGTGCAGCGAAGCAAACCGTAGCCGCTGCGCCCGGATCGATCCCGGAGCGAAGGAACCCGAGCCTGCGAGGGCCGAACGCAGGAGCAAGCGTTTTTTGCTTACTTTTTTAGGCGCTTGTAAAAAAGTAAGTCGCCGTAAGGGCGAAACCGCCAGCCGCAGCCCCCGCAGCAACGGATATTCACCCAAAACCCCAACAGCCTGGTCGGCCCAACGGCCGCCAAGACCAAAAGCGGCAGCCCATAAAAAAGCCCCCAAGGCCTACACCTCAGGGGCTTTCAGAAAAACACCTCAAACCTTAATGATGCTCCCGCGTCGCGCGGAATTTCACATCCGGCCAGCGCTCTTCCATCAACGCCAGATTCACCCGCGTCGGCGCCAGGTAAGTCAGGTGACCACCGCCATCGAGCGCGAGGTTCTCCACCGCCTTGTTGGAAAACTCCTCAAGCTTCTTCTTGTCGTCGCACTCGATCCAGCGCGCCGAATACACAGTGATCGGCTCATACGAGCACTCGACCTTGTATTCCTCTTTCAAACGGCTGGCGACCACATCGAACTGCAGCACACCGACGGCACCAAGAATGATGTCGTTGCTGCGCTCGGGGAAGAACACCTGCGTCGCGCCCTCTTCCGCCAACTGCTGCAGGCCCTGACGCAACTGCTTGGACTTCAGCGGATCACGCAGACGCACGCGACGGAACAGTTCCGGGGCGAAGTGCGGAATACCGGTGAAACCAAGGACTTCGCCTTCGCTGAAGGTGTCGCCGATCTGGATCGTACCGTGGTTGTGCAGACCGATGATGTCGCCAGCGTAGGCTTCTTCGAGCTGTTCACGCTCGGAGGAGAAGAACGTCAGGGCGTCGCCGATGCGCACGTCCTTGCCGGTGCGCACGTGGCGCATCTTCATGCCTTTCTCGTACTTGCCGGAGCAGATACGCATGAAGGCGATGCGGTCGCGGTGTTTCGGGTCCATGTTCGCCTGGATCTTGAAGATGAAGCCCGAGAACTTCTCTTCCACCGGCTCGACGGTACGCTCATTGGCCACACGGGCCAGCGGACGCGGCGCCCAATCGACGACAGCATCGAGCACGTGGTCGACACCGAAGTTGCCCAATGCGGTACCGAAGAACACCGGGGTCAGTTGGCCGTCGAGGAATTCCTGCTGGTTGAATTCGTGGCAGGCGCCCTGCACCAGTTCCAGCTGTTCGATGAAGCGCTCGTACTCATCGCCCAGGTGCGCGCGCGCCTCGTCCGAGTCGAGTTTCTCGATGATCTTGGTTTCGGTGCGCTCGTGACCATGACCGGCGGTGTAAACGATGATGTAGTCGTCGGCCAGGTGATACACGCCCTTGAAATCGCGGTAGCAACCGATCGGCCAGGTGATCGGCGCAGCCTTGATCTTCAGGACTGCTTCGATTTCGTCGAGCAGTTCGATCGGGTCGCGGATGTCACGGTCGAGTTTGTTGATGAAGCTGACGATCGGCGTGTCACGCAGACGGCAGACGTCCATCAGCGCAATGGTCCGTGGCTCTACGCCCTTACCGCCGTCGAGCACCATCAAGGCCGAGTCCACCGCTGTCAGGGTGCGGTAGGTGTCTTCGGAGAAGTCTTCGTGGCCCGGGGTGTCGAGCAGGTTGATCATGTGTTCGCGATAGGGGAACTGCATGACCGACGTGGTAATGGAAATACCCCGCTGCTTCTCCATCTCCATCCAGTCGGATGTCGCATGGCGATCGGATTTACGGGATTTCACCGTACCGGCCACTGCAATCGCCTTGCCCATCAACAGGAGCTTTTCGGTGATCGTGGTTTTACCGGCATCGGGGTGGGAAATAATGGCGAAAGTGCGGCGTTTCGCGACTTCGGCGGCCTGTTGGGTCATGGGAAATCGCCTGGCGGTGATTCAAAAAAGGGCGGCGAGTATAGCTTAAAAAGTGATCGCCGAACCACCGTCCCTCGGCCGCGCAAAACCCCGTAGGAGCTGCCGAAGGCTGCGATCTTTTGATCTTGTTTTCAGCAGCAAAGTCAAAAGATCGCAGCCTTCGGCAGCTCCAACAGGGTGGCCAAATAGTGTCTAACGTGGGAACCTTTTAAGGCACGGAGACGTCCATCCCCTGTTACGAACTTTCGTCAGGGGCTGAAAAATCAGCAAGTTAGCCTGACGAGGCTGCGCTCATGGCTCGCTTTCAGACCGCTTTGCCGGCTCTGAAAAACGGCTACTTTTCGCGAACGACGCTCCCGGCAGCCAAGGCTTGGCATGCCACACGGGACTGCGCTCGCCGACTACAAAAAAAGGAGTCCGCCTGTGGCTATCCGCTATGGCAAAGGGCTGATGGGAGGTGCGGTGGTGATCGCGCTCCTGGCCCTGCTGGTCCACTGGATCGGCATCAACACGATCGAACACTACCGCGACGATTTGTTGTTTTACCTGCAAGCTCATCTGATTCTCGTCCTCGCTTCCATGCTGGCCGCCCTTGTCGTGGGCATTCCCGCCGGTATCTTCCTCAGCCGCCCGAGCATGGTCGGCCGCGCCGAACGCTTCATGCAAATCTTCAATATCGGCAATACCGTGCCACCGCTTGCCGTGCTCGCGATTGCGCTGGGCATCCTCGGCATCGGCAGTGGCCCGGCGATCTTCGCGCTGTTCCTCGCCTCGCTGTTGCCGATCGTGCGCAACACCTATGAAGGCCTGAAAAATGTTCAGGGCTCGCTGAAAGAAGCCGCTGTCGGCATCGGCATGACGCCGCGCCAAGTGCTGTGGAAAGTCGAATTGCCCAACGCCGTGCCGATCATCGTCGGTGGCGTGCGTGTCGCACTGGCGATCAACGTCGGCACTGCGCCGCTGGCGTTCCTGATCGGCGCCAACAGCCTCGGCAGCCTGATCTTCCCTGGCATCGCCCTGAACAATCAGCCACAACTGCTGCTCGGCGCCGCGTGCACCGCGCTGTTGGCGCTGTTGCTCGATGGCGTGGTCACCCTCGCCAGCCGCCTATGGCTGGAACGCGGTCTGCGCCCGTCTTAAGGCTTTGCGAAGGAATATTTATGAAACGACTTAGCTTGATCTTAGGCTGCGTCCTGCTGTTCGCAGGAATCGCGCAAGCCGCTGAAAAACCGGTCATCCGCCTCGGCGCCCGGGTCTTCACCGAGCAGACCCTGCTCGCCGAAATCACCGCGCAATACCTGCGCAGCAAAGGCTACGACGCGCAAATCACCGGCGGTCTGGGCAGCAACCTCGCGCGCAGCGCCCACGAAAGTGGCCAATTGGACCTGCTCTGGGAATACACCGGCGTGTCGCTGGTGGCCTATAACCACGTCACTGAAAAACTCGACAGCGCGCAGTCCTACGCCCGGGTCAGAGAGCTCGACGCGAAGAAAGGCCTGATCTGGCTGACGCCGTCGAAATTCAGCAACACCTACGCCCTCGCTCTGCCGAAAAAAATCGCCGAGCAATATCCGCAGATCGGCAACATCAGCCAGCTCAACGAAGTGCTGCGCGCCGAGGCCAAGACCAACCACTTGGTGGCGCTGGACACCGAGTTCGCCAACCGCTCCGACGGTCTCGACGGCATGGTCAAGCTCTACGACATGAACCTGACCCGCAAGAACATCCGGCAGATGGACGCCGGCCTGGTCTACACCGCGCTGCGTAACGGTCAGGTGTTTGCCGGTCTGGTCTACACCACCGATGGCCGCCTCAACGCCTTCGGCCTGAAATTGCTGGAGGACGACAAGCATTACTTCCCCGACTACACCGCCGCTCCCGTGGTGCGTCAGGCCACGCTGGATGCCAACCCGAAACTGGCCGAACAACTCAAGCCGCTGGCCGAACTGTTCGACGACGAAACCATGCGCCAACTCAACGCGCGGGTCGACGTCGATCATGAAAGCCCTTCGTCCGTTGCCGCCGATTTCCTGCGCCAGCATCCACTGAATTAAGAGAGGAGAAGTCATGGAATTTCTGAACGCCTTTTCCCATCTCGACTGGCAGCAGGTAATGCACCTGACCTGGCAGCACATCACTCTGGTCGGCATCGCCGTGACCCTGGCGATCGTCATCGGCGTGCCGCTGGGCATCCTGATGACACGCTTTCCCACCCTCGCCGGCCCGCTGCAAGCCAGTGCCACGGTGCTGCTGACCGTGCCGTCGATCGCCCTGTTCGGTCTGCTGCTGCCGTTCTATTCCAAGTTCGGCCAGGGCCTGGGGCCGCTGCCGGCGATCACCGCCGTGTTCCTTTATTCGCTGCTGCCGATCATGCGCAACACCTACCTCGCCCTGACCGGCGTTGAACCGGGCATCCGCGAAGCCGCGCGCGGCATCGGCATGACCTTCGGCCAGCGCCTGCGCATGGTCGAACTGCCGATTGCGGTGCCAGTGATCCTCGCTGGCGTGCGCACCGCCGTGGTGATGAACATCGGCGTGATGACCATCGCCGCCACCATCGGCGCCGGCGGCCTCGGTGTGTTGATCCTCGCCTCCATCAGCCGCAGTGACATGTCGATGCTTATCGTCGGCGCGCTGCTGGTCAGTCTTCTGGCGATCTTCGCCGACCTGTTTCTCCAATGGCTGCAACGCTCGTTGACTCCAAAAGGACTCCTGAAATGATCGAACTTCAAAACCTCAGCAAAACTTTCCAAAGCAACGGCAAAGATGTCAAAGCCGTGGATTCGGTAAGCCTGACCGTCAATGAAGGCGAGATCTGCGTGTTCCTCGGGCCATCGGGTTGCGGCAAAAGCACCACGCTGAAAATGATCAACCGCCTGATCAAACCGACTTCGGGCAAGATCCTCATCAACGGTGAAGACACCACCGATCTCGACGAGGTGACCCTGCGCCGCAACATCGGCTACGTGATTCAGCAGATCGGCCTGTTCCCGAACATGACCATCGAAGAGAACATCGTCGTGGTGCCGAAACTGCTCGGCTGGGACAAACAGAAATGCCACGACCGCGCTCGCGAACTGATGAGCATGATCAAGCTCGAGCCCAAGCAGTATCTGCATCGCTACCCGCGTGAATTGTCCGGTGGTCAGCAACAGCGTATCGGTGTGATTCGTGCGCTTGCGGCTGACGCCCCGCTGCTGTTGATGGACGAACCGTTTGGCGCGGTCGACCCGATCAACCGCGAGATGATCCAGAACGAATTCTTCGAGATGCAGCGCGCGCTGAACAAGACCGTGATCATGGTCAGCCACGACATCGACGAAGCGATCAAGCTGGGCGACAAGATCGCCATTTTCCGCGCCGGCAAGCTGCTGCAGATCGACCATCCGGACACCCTGCTGGCGCATCCGGCGGATGATTTCGTCAGCAACTTCGTCGGCCAGGACAGCACGCTCAAACGCCTGCTGTTGGTGAAAGCCGAAGACGCGGCTGACAACGCGCCGTCGGTCAGCCCGGAAACACCAGTGGCCGATGCGCTGGAGTTGATGGACGAACATGACCGTCGCTACGTGGTGGTCACCTGCGCCGAGAACAAGGCACTGGGTTACGTGCGCCGTCGCGACCTGCACCGCCAGACCGGCACCTGCGCGCAATTCCTTCGTGAGTTCAACGCCACCGCAGCGTACGACGAGCACCTGCGCATCCTGCTGTCGCGCATGTACGAGTTCAACCGCGCCTGGCTGCCGGTGATGGATGCCGAACGGGTATTCCTCGGGGAAGTGACGCAGGAGTCGATTGCGGCATACCTCAGCTCGGGACGTTCGCGGGGGATGAAGACCAGTATCGTCTCGCCGGCTGAGACCGTGGTCGCGTAAACCATCTACGCGGTTGAAACCCGATCCCTGTGGGAGCGAGCCTGCTCGCGAAAGCGCAATATCAGTCGACGCTGATGGCGGCTGTGAAAATGCCTTCGCGAGCAGGCTCGCTCCCACAGGATCTACGTAATTTTGTTGATCTTCACTGGGTGACAAAGAATCTCAACAGCCTCTCCTGCAAGAGCGTCGTCAATTCAGCTTCTTCAAGGTTCAAATCCCCCTTCAAAAGACTCTCTCGCTGCCAACGTCGCCGATGTTGCCGCCATCACACTTACCAACGATCTAGCCGACAAAAGCCACGAACGTGCAGGTATTTTTAACACTCGAAAATTCGCCGGGAACATCTGCCCGTCATCTCGGTCGGGTAGAAGGAGTGATGAACGCGACGCACGTCAGAAGCGTGCAAAAACGCGACATTTTTAGTTGATCTCGCGCCCCTCACGCCCTAAAGTTCGCGCCGAACGTCCATGCTGGAAACGATCCATCCGGCTCAAGTACTGACGACGAGACAGCAAGGCCAAGGGATAGCTGCACATCTCTGGGCCTTTTTGCTTTCGGCGGCAATGCCTTGGGAAGTAGGCGAACCAAAGTGGGGATACGGAGGGCGTTCATGCACCCATTGTTTTTACGAGTTTGCCCATAGGAGCACCCAGCATGTCGATCCAGGTCGAAGACTATTTCGCGCGCGCTACATTCGACAAAATGAAGGCGTTCGCCGACAAACAGGAAACCCCGTTCGTGGTGATCGACACCGCGATGATCGCCCAGGCCTACGATGACCTGCGCGCCGGTTTCGAATTCGCCAAGGTCTACTACGCGGTCAAGGCCAACCCGGCCGTCGAGATCATCGACCTGCTCAAAGACAAGGGTTCGAGCTTCGATATCGCCTCGATCTACGAGCTGGACAAAGTCATGGATCGCGGCGTCAGCCCGGACCGTATCAGCTACGGCAACACCATCAAGAAATCCAAGGACATCCGCTACTTCTACGAGAAAGGCGTGCGTCTGTTCTCCACCGACTCGGAAGCCGACCTGCGCAACATCGCCAAGGCTGCACCGGGTTCGAAAGTCTATGTGCGCATCCTCACTGAAGGCTCGACCACTGCTGACTGGCCGCTGTCGCGCAAGTTCGGCTGCCAGACCGACATGGCCATGGACTTGCTGATCCTCGCTCGCGACCTCGGTCTGGTGCCGTACGGCATCTCGTTCCACGTCGGCTCGCAACAGCGCGACATCAGCGTCTGGGACGCGGCGATCGCCAAGGTCAAAGTAATTTTCGAGCGTCTGAAAGAAGAAGACGGCATTCACCTGAAGCTGATCAACATGGGCGGCGGCTTCCCGGCCAACTACATCACCCGCACCAACAGCCTGGAAACCTACGCCGAAGAGATTATTCGCTTCCTCAAGGAAGATTTCGGTGACGACCTGCCGGAAATCATCCTCGAGCCGGGCCGTTCGCTGATTGCCAACGCCGGTATTCTGGTCAGCGAAGTGGTGTTGGTTGCGCGCAAGTCGCGCACTGCTGTCGAGCGTTGGGTTTACACGGATGTGGGCAAGTTCTCCGGCCTGATCGAAACCATGGACGAAGCGATCAAGTTCCCGATCTGGACCGAGAAGAAAGGCGAGATGGAAGAAGTCGTCATCGCCGGCCCGACCTGCGACAGCGCCGACATCATGTACGAGAACTACAAGTATGGCCTGCCGCTGAACCTGGCGATTGGTGATCGTCTGTACTGGTTGTCGACCGGTGCGTATACCACCAGTTACAGCGCGGTCGAGTTCAATGGCTTCCCGCCGCTGAAGTCGTTTTACGTTTAAGAGGCAGCGGCAAGTTTCTAGCTGCTAGCTGCAAGTGAAAAGCCCATGACGTGTCATGGGCTTTTTTGTGTCTGTGCGTTCGACTTGAAGTTTTGCGGGGTACTTGAAACCGAGGCCCCTCACCCCAGCCCTCTCCCAAGGGAGAGGGAGCCGACCGAGGTGTAGCGCATCATGCACCGACCAGAAGGATCGAGTCGATTATGGATTCGGCAAAGCACTTTCAGGTCGGCGTACCTCTTAAACATCCCCCAATCAGTCCCCTCTCCCTCCGGGAGAGGGTGAGGGCTTGCGAATTCAGACGCGCTGCAATTCTGCATAGCGAAGCGAGAACCGAGCAGCCATCCCCTGGATTTTTGGATCTGTAGCACTTAACAGCGTTTCACTCGCCACCCGCAGGAAATTCAGATTGCCGCCGGCCAAGGCTTTCTCAAGCCAAACAACCGCTTCATCAACCCGCCCCTCAGCCGCCAACACCGCCGCATAACTGAACTGCCCACGAAAATCCCCTCCCTCAGCCGAACGCCGATACCAGTCACGCGCCGCCAGCGGATCCGCCTGACACACCTGCCCTTCCTCCAGATAGCGCCCCAGCAGATTCATCGATTTCGCGTGACCCAACTCAGCCGCGCGCCGGTACAACGCCAGCGCATGCTGATGATCAACCGTCACCCCGCGCCCGGTGGCCAGTAGATTGGCAAAGTTGTACATCGCCCAGTCCAGCCCCGCCTCGGCAGCGATTCGATAATGCTGCGCCGCGACCGAGGCATCCGCCGCACAACCCCAACCATGCTCATGACAACGCCCGAGCATGTTGCGCGCCATCAGATGCCCGCGACCGGCGGCGATGCCGAACCAGCGCAATGCAAGCGGTTGATCCTGCGCGATGCCCTGACCGTCCAGCAGGATCTGCCCAAGCAGCGCCTGCGCTTCAACCTCGCCCTCGCCCGCCGCCAGCAAAATCGCCTGCGCAGCGCGGGCCGGGCTTTCTTCAAGCATTGCCGTCAACCCGGCGGCGTCGAGAACTTCCTCGCGGCGCAACTGGAAACTCATACCTCGACCCAGCGCCGCAGCAGGTTGTGATAAGTGCCAGTGAGGCGGATCAGCGAAGGGTGATCAGGCATGTCCTGCGTAAGCTGCTGAATCGCCCCGTCCATTTCGAACAGCAGCGCGCGCTGGCTGTCTTCGCGCACCAGGCTCTGCGTCCAGAAAAACGAGGCATAACGCGCACCACGTGTGACCGCATTGACCTTGTGCAAACTGGTGCCCGGATACAACACCATGTCGCCGGCCGGCAGCTTCACGCGCTGGGTGCCGTAGGTGTCCTGAATCTCCAGTTCGCCGCCGTCGTAATCTTCCGGCTCGCTGAAAAACAGCGTAGCCGACAAATCGGTGCGCACCCGCTCGATGCTGCCCTTGGGCTGGCGCACGGCATTGTCGATGTGGAAATCAAAACTGCCGCCGGCCGTGTAGCAGTTCACTAGCGGCGGGAAGACTTTGTGCGGCAGTGCGGCAGACATGAACAGCGGATTTTTCCACAACCGCTCCAGCATCGCCGCGCCGATTTCCTTCGCCAGCGGGTGGCCTTCGGGCAGTTGCAGATTGTGCTTGGCCTTGGCCGACTGGAAGCCGGCGGTGATCTTGCCGTCGGCCCAATCCGCTTGCTCAAGGGCCTGGCGGATGCGCTGCACTTCATCTTTTGCGAACAGCCCGGGAATGTGCAGCAGCATGGCGATGTCACCTGATGGCAAGAAGGCGGCAATGGTATTGATTCTTATTGACCGTGTAAAACCCCCAAGACGGATGAACAAGCAGAAACCGTAAGGGCAAATTGTAAAGAATGTAAATTCAATGCGAATAACAATGTTTCGCAATTGATACGAATACCTGTTTACCCTATATTCCGCCGCCTCAAATCCTTGGGGAGGGGAATAAAAATGGCACGTCAACACGCACAATTACCGGTCAGTTCACCACGTCTGCTCGCCTCGGCAATCGGTGTCGCAATCACCGCCGGCTCCGCTGGGCAGATGGTCTTCGCGGCGGAAAAAACCGAGAGCAAAACTTCCGGCAACGCCATTGCCCTGGATGCCACCGCCATCACTGGTGAAGCCCAGGACTCGACCTCCTATCAGGTCGAAAAAGCCTCCTCGCCCAAGTACACCGCGCCGCTGGTCGACACGCCGCGCTCGGTCACCGTCATCCCGCAGCAAGTGCTCAAGGACACCGGCGCGCTGAACATGCAGGACGCGCTGCGCACTGTGCCGGGCATCACCTTCGGCGCCGGTGAAGGCGGCAACCCGCAGGGCGATCGCCCGTTCATTCGCGGCTTCGATGCTCAGGGTGACACTTACCTGGACGGCGTGCGCGACACCGGTTCGCAGAGCCGCGAAATCTTCGCCGTGGAAAACATCGAAGTCAGCAAAGGCCCGAACTCGGCGATTGGCGGTCGCGGCGCGGCCGGCGGCAGCATCAACCTGGTGAGCAAGAAAGCGCACCTGGGCAACTCGTTCGACGGCGGCTTCACCTACGGCTCCGACCAGACCCAGCGCTACACACTCGACGGCAACTATCAGTTCAGCGACAGCGCTGCCGGCCGTCTCAACCTGATGAGCCACGAGAGCAACGTCGCCGGTCGCGACAAGGTCGATTACGACCGTTGGGGCATCGCGCCGTCGCTGGCCTTCGGCCTGGGCACCGATACCCGCGTCAACCTCGACTACTACCATCTGGAAAGCAACGACACCCCGGACTCGGGCATCCCGTACACCATTCCCACCGGTGGTTCGGCCGCACGCACCAAGTCCAACCCGGACAAGCCGTACGCCGGTGGCGATCACGACAACTTCTATGGTCTGGATCGTGACTTCCGCAAGGGCCGCACCGACACCGCGACCTTCGCCATCGAGCACGACCTCAACGACGCGCTGACTATCAAGAACACCCTGCGCCACGGCAGCAGCATGCAGGATTACATTCTCACCCAGCCGGACGACAGCAAGGGCAACGTCAACAACGGCAGCGTCTGGCGTCGGGCCAACACGCGGGTGAGCAACACCGAAACCACCACCAACCAGACCGACCTGTTCGGCACCTTCTACGTGGCCGGTTTCAAGAACAGCTTCTCCACCGGTGTCGAATACACCCGTGAGCAGAGCGAGAAATCCTCGTACAACGTCAACACCGACACCACGCCGCGCACCAGCGCCGTCACCACCAACTGCAACCCGGGCCTGATCGGCGCCGCCAGCGGTTACAACTGCACCTCGCTGTCGAACCCGAATCCGAACGATCCGTGGAACGGCGCAATCTCGCGCAACTACGCCGGCACCGACACCCAGGCCGACACCTACGCGCTGTACGTGTTCGACACGCTGGAATTGTCCGAGCAATGGCTGGTGAACATGGGCCTGCGCTACGACCACTTCGACACCGATTACAAAACTTACAACGCCGCTGGCCGCACCACCTCCAAGGGCGATGACACCAGCGAATTCGTCACCGGTCAGTTCGGCGTGGTCTACAAGCCGGCGGAAAACGGCAGCATCTACGCCTCTTATGCGACCTCGGCGACACCGCCGGGCAACACCTTGGGCGAAGGTCAGGAAGGCAACCCGCTGGGCGGCACACCGGATCGCAGCGGCAACCTGCTGAGCAGCGACATGGAGCCGGAAACCACCAAGAACTACGAGATCGGCACCAAGTGGGATCTGCTCAATGACCGCCTGTCGCTGACCGCCGACATCTTCCGCACCGAGAAGGAAAACGCTCGCGTGCAAGTCGACACCAGCTCCTACGAGAACGCCGGCAAGACCCGCGTGCAAGGCTTCGAACTGTCGGCCAGCGGCATGATCACCGACAAATGGCAAGTCTTCGCCGGTTACGCCTTCATGGACAGCGAACAGGTTGACGGTGGTCCGTTGGGTCGCGCCAACGACGGCAACGATCTGCCGAACACGCCGAAAAACAGCGCCAGCCTGTGGACCACGTACCAGGTCACGCCAAAGCTGACGATCGGTGGTGGCGCGTTCTACGTCGACGACGTCTACGGCAGTGTCGCCAACACGACGATGGTCGATTCGTACGTGCGTTACGACGCGATGGCGGCCTACAAGCTGACCAAGAACGTCGACCTGCAACTCAACGTGCAGAACCTGACCGACGAAACCTATTACGACAAAGCCTTCTCGACCCACTTCGCCAACCAGGCGGCGGGACGTACGGCGCTGTTGAGCACCAATTTCCACTTCTGACCGATGTGAAAACCTGTGGGAGCGAGCCTGCTCGCGAAGGCAATCTTTCAGCAACATCGATGCTGACTGACACACCGCTTTCGCGAGCAGGCTCGCTCCCACAGGGAATGCGCCGCGAGGCTCGGCCCTGTTCATTCAGTTGAACGGGGCTTTCGTGTGTTACGCAAAACGCTTCTTGATAACCCACGGCATAATGCGCGCCGTGATGACAATTTCCGAACGGACGGCGAGTGACGTGTTGAAGAAAACCCTGTTCCAGTTGCACTGGTTTTTTGGCATCACCGCAGGGCTGGTGCTGGCCCTGATGGGCATCACCGGCGCGGCCTATTCGTTTCAGGACGAGATCCTGCGCGCGCTCAATCCGTCCGTTCTGCAGGTGGAAAAACAGGTCGCCGGCGTGCTGCCGCCAGTGGAACTGGTGGAGCGCATCGAAGCTGCGTCCGGCAAGAAAGTCGCGATGCTCTGGGTCGAGACCGACAGCGGTCACGCCGCACGGGTGTTCTTCACCCCGCCCAAGGGCGAACGACGTGGCGAAATGCGCTACTTCGACCCGTACACCGCCGAGTTCAAGGGCGATGCCACCGGCCAGGACTTCTTCGGCCTGATGTTGCAACTGCACCGTTTTCTCGCCATGGGCGACACCGGGCGCAACATCACCGGCGCCTGCACCTTGATGCTGTTGTTCTTCTGCCTCTCCGGCCTGTATCTGCGCTGGCCACGCCAGTGGAACAGCTGGCGCGTGTGGTTGACCCTGGACTGGAAAAAGAAGGGCCGCGCGTTCAATTGGGATCTGCACTCGGTGGCCGGCACTTGGTGTTTGCTGGTGTATCTGCTGCTGGCGTTGACCGGCTTGTCATGGTCGTACGAGTGGTACAACAAGGGTCTGACCCGACTGCTTTCCGACGCGCCGCAAAACGAACGCGTACGCGGCGGTCGCGGCCCGGCGCCGGAAGGTCCGGCACCGACCGCCGACTACTCAGCGATGTGGAGCAGCATCTACAGCGCTGCCGGCCCGGGTCTGGCCGCGTACAACATTCGCATGCCGGCAGTGGCCGGCCAGCCGGCGACGGTGTTCTACCTGCTCGACAGCTCGCCCCATGACCGCGCGCTGAACCAGATCACCCTCGATCCGGCCACCGGCGTAGTCAAACGCGTCGACCGCTATGCCGACAAAAGCTTCAAGGCTCAACTGCTGACCAGCATTTATGCGCTGCACGTCGGCAGCTATTTCGGCCTTGTCGGGCGCATCATCGTGACGATCGCGGCGGTGTGCATGCCGCTGTTTTTCATCACTGGCTGGCTGCTGTATCTGGACCGTCGGCGCAAGAAAAAGCAGATCAAGGATGCCCGCCAAGGCCTCGCGCAACCGTCCACCGAGGCTTCGGCCTGGCTGATCGGTTTCGCCAGTCAAAGTGGTTTCGCCGAACAATTGGCGTGGCAGACCGCCGGACAATTGCAGGCCGCCGGATTGCCGGTCAACGTGCAGCCGCTGGCCAATCTGAGCGAACAGGATCTGCGGGATTCGAACAACGCATTGTTCGTGGTCAGCACCTTCGGCGACGGCGAAGCACCGGACAGCGCGCGTGGTTTCGAGCGCAAAGTGCTGGCCAAGGCCTCGACACTCGACAGCCTCAACTACGCCGTGCTCGGCCTCGGCGATCGGCAGTACGCGCACTTCTGTGGCTTCGCCAAACGCTTGCATCAATGGCTCGGCGAGCACGGCGGCAAGACGCTGTTCGCCCCGGTGGAGGTCGACAGCGCCGACCCCTACGCGCTGCGTCACTGGCAAACGCAACTCGGCCAGCTCACCGGACAGGCGCCGAGCGAAACCTGGCAAGCACCCAGCTACGACAACTGGACGCTGGTGCGGCGCGAACTGATGAACCCCGACAGCAGCGGCGCGCCGGTCTATCTGCTCGGCCTCAAAGCCCCGGACACCCGCAGCTGGCTGGCCGGTGACCTGGTCGAAGTGCTGCCACGCAATTGCCCGTGGGCCATCGAGCATTTCCTCGACGGCCTCGGCATCCGTGGCGAAACACCGGTGAAGGTCAACGGCATCGACGAACCACTGGAAGTGGCCCTCGCCTCACGGCAACTGCCCGAACACCGCGCGCATCTGGTCGGCCTGCATGCGCAGTCGCTGGTCGACGCGATGGTGCCGCTGGCCATGCGCGAATACTCCATCGCCTCGATTGCCGCTGACGGCGTGCTGGAGCTGATCGTGCGTCAGGAACAGCACAGCGACGGCAGCCTCGGCATCGGCTCCGGCTGGCTCACCGAGCATGCGCCTGTGGGCGGCAGTATCAGCTTGCGCGTGCGGCGCAACAGCGGTTTCCATCTGCCGAACGAACCCGTGCCGATGATCCTGCTGGGCAACGGCACAGGCCTCGCCGGCCTGCGCAGCCTGCTCAAGGCACGCATTGCCGATGGTCAGCAACGGCAGTGGCTGCTGTTCGGCGAGCGCAACCGCGAGCGCGACTTCCTCTGCCGCGCCGAGCTCGAGGAGTGGTTGGTCAATGGCGATCTGGCGCGGCTGGATCTGGCGTTTTCGCGGGATCAGGCTGAGAAGGTTTATGTGCAGGATCGCTTGCGTGAGTCGGCGGATGAACTGAAGAAGTGGTTGGCTGATGGTGCCGTCATTTATATCTGCGGCAGCCTTCAAGGGATGGCCTCAGGCGTAGACCAGGCGCTCAACGATATCCTCGGCAGCGCCGAAGTCGAACGCCTGATCGAACAGGGCCGCTACCGCCGGGATGTTTACTAACGCCTGCGAAAACCCCCTCACCCTAGCCCTCTCCCAATGGGAGAGGGGACCGATTGGGGGATGCTCGAGATCGACGCCGACCTGAGCGTTCTTCACTGAATCCATAGCCATAATCACCTCGGTCGGCTCCCTCTCCCTCTGGGAGAGGGCTGGGCGGGCGGCGTTCCGATGAGGGAAATGGGCTACTGTTAAATCTCCACTCAACTTCACAAGGACCGTGAAGCCATGCCAAGCCGCCCGACCCTCGCCCAATTCGCCCGCCACTTGCGCACCAACCAGACAGATTGCGAACACCTGCTCTGGCAGCGCCTGCGTTCCCGGCAGATCGCCAACCTGAAATTTCGCCGACAGTTTCCATGTCCGCCGTTTGTGCTGGATTTTTATTGTGTAGAGTTGAGATTGGCGATTGAGCTGGATGGTGGCCAGCACTATGAGACGGCCGGGGTGCTTCACGATCGGCGCCGGTCGAACTTCCTGTCTCAACAAGGCATCGACGTCGTGCGATTCAGCAATCTTGAGGTGCTTCAGCAGATGGATGATGTGTTGGAGCAGATCATCAGAATTGCGGCAGAGCGGAAAATGCCCTCACCCTAGCCCTCTCCCAGAGGGAGAGGGGACCGATTGGGGGATGCTCGAGATCGACGCCGACCTGAGCGTTCTTCACTGAATCCATAGCCATAATCACCTCGGTCGGCTCCCTCTCCTCCTGGGAGAGAGCTGGGCGGGCCGCGTTCCGATGAGGGAAATGGGCTACTGTTAAATCTCCACTCAACTTCACAAGGACCGTGAAGCCATGCCAAGCCGCCCTACCCTCGCCCAATTCGCCCGCCACTTGCGCACCGACCAGACAGATTGCGAACACCTGCTCTGGCAGCGCCTGCGTTCCCGGCAGATAGCCAACCTGAAATTTCGCCGACAGTTTCCATGTCCGCCGTTTGTGCTGGATTTTTATTGTGTAGAGTTGAGATTGTCGATTGAGCTGGATGGTGGCCAGCATTATGAGACGGCCGGGGTGGTTCACGATCGGCGCCGGTCGAACTTCCTGTCTCAACAAGGCATCGACGTCGTGCGATTCAGCAATCTTGAGGTGCTTCAGCAGATGGATGATGTGTTGGAGCAGATCATCAGAATTGCGGCAGAGCGGAAAATGCCCTCACCCTAGCCCTCTCCCAGAGGGAGAGGGGACTGATTGGGGGATGCTCGAGATCGACGCCGACCTGAGCGTTCTTCACTGAATCCAAAGCCATAATCACCTCGGTCTTCCAGGTCGATGCATAGCGCAAGACACCTCAGTCGGCCCTCTCCCTCCCAGAGGGCGAGGTGACTGATTGGGTGATGCTTGAAATCGACGCCGACCTGAGCGTTCTTCACTGAATCCAAAGCCACAATCACCTCGGTCTTCCAGGTCGATGCATGACGCAAGACACTTCGGTCGGCCCTCTCCCTCCCAGAGGGCGAGGTGACTGATTGGGTGATGCTTGAAATCGACGCCGACCTGAGCGTTCTTCACTGAATCCAAAGCCACAATCACCTCGGTCTTCGAGGTCGATGCTTAACGCGAGACACCTCGGTCGGCTCCCTCTCCCTCCGGGAGAGGGCTGGGGTGAGGGGCTTTTGATCCAGCGTGATTAAACAGGCTGCAACTTCTGCTCAAACACTGCTACACCATCCAGATCCCGCAACACCACGCTCATCTCGCCGCTCTGCCCTTCGATATTCACCTCACCAAAAAACTGAAACCCGGCAAACGGCGAAGTGTTCTGTGCGGGCGGTGCTTTCTCGAACACCACCTCTGGGCCAAACGTCTTGTCCAACGGATTCGGCCCGAAACTGCCGGCGTTCAACGGTCCGGCAACAAATTCCCAGAACGGTTCGAAATCCTGAAACGCCGCGCGGTCCGGATGATAGTGATGCGCCGCGCAGTAGTGCACGTCCGCCGTCAGAAACACGAAATTGCGCACCTGCTGCGCGCGCAGGAATCCGAGCAGCTCGGCGATTTCCAGCTCTCGCCCCTGCGCCGGGCCGGGGTCGCCGTTGGCCACGGCTTCCCAACGCGCAACGCCCGCACTGACCTCGCCGTCCGGCACGCCAAGGCCGATGGGCATGTCGGCGGCGATGACTTTCCACTGCGCCTTCGACGCATGCAATTCACGCTTGAGCCAGTCCAGTTGCTCACGGCCGAGAAACGGTTTTGCCGCGCCCAGGTTGGCATCGTTGGCTTCGCGATAGCTGCGCATATCCAGCACGAATACGTCGAGCATCGGCCCGTAACTGAGCTTGCGATAAATCCGCCCGCCGCCGTCCGCCGCTTGCAAACGCATCGGCGCATATTCCAGCCACGCCTGCCGCGCGCGGCCGACCAGCTTGTGGATATCTTTCTCCTGATAGCGCTCATCCAGCTGCTTGCCCGGTGACCAGTTGTTGACCACTTCGTGATCGTCCCACTGCCAGATCTGCGGCACTTCGGCGTTGAAGCGGCGGATGTTTTCGTCCATCAGGTTGTAGCGATAGTTGCCGCGATAATCGTCGAGGGTCTGCGCGACTTTGCTTTTGGCTTCAGTGGTGACATTGCGCCAGATGCGCCCGCTTTCCGTGGTCAGTTGCGCGGGCACCGGGCCGTCGGCGTAGATGGTGTCGCCGCTGTGAATAAAGAAGTCCGGCAGGCGCAGGCGCATGGCTTCGTAGATGCGCATGCCGCCGATGTCCGGGTTGATCCCGAAGCCTTGGCCTACGGTGTCACCGCTCCAGACAAAACGGATGTCGCGTTTTGTCGTTGGCACGCTGCGCAGATGGCCGAACCACGGTTCGCTGGCGACGCCGCTCTGGGCGTCTTCGAAGTGCACGCGATAGAAAATTGCCTGGTTGGCCGGCAGGCCGGTGAGTTCGACGCGGGCGGTGAAATCGCTGCGCGCATCGGCCAGTGGCGAGACGAATTTGCGCGGGTTGCCGAACAGGCTGCCGGTGTCCCACTCCACCACCATGCGCGCCGGGCGATCGCTGCGGCTCCAGATCATCGCGCGGTCGCCGAGCAGGTCGCCGGACTGCACGCCGTCGGTGAGCTGCGGACGATCCTTGACCGAGGCAATCACCGCCGGCGCCAGCCCCGGCAGCAACAGCCCGGCGCCGACCGCTTGCATGACGCGACGCCGACCGAGATTGAAATCGCTCATGGTGTTCTCCCTGCAAAAGGGAAAACTTAAGCACGGGTGTATGAACCCGCTATGACAATGCAGACTCCTGTGGGAGCGAGCCTGCTCGCGAAAGCGTCCTGCCAGCTACCACATCTTCAGCTGACACTCCGCTTTCGCGAGCAGGCTCGCTCCCACAGGGTTTGGCGGGTGTCAGGCGTTGACGGGTTCGACTGCCAGTTCGACAGCCTCAGGCCGTTTGAGCAGCGCATACACCACCGCCGTGACCAGGCTCCCCGCAACGATCGCCAGCAGATACAGCAGCGCATGGTTGATCGCATTCGGGATCGCCAGCACGAACAAGCCACCGTGCGGCGCCATCAGTTTGCAGCCGAAGTACATCGACAAGGCACCGGTCAGCGCGCCGCCAGCGATGCTCGCTGGAATCACCCGCAGCGGATCTTTCGCGGCAAACGGAATCGCCCCTTCGGAGATAAAGCACAGGCCCAGCACGAAAGCCGCTTTGCCGGCCTCGCGTTCAGTCTGGGCAAACTTGCGCCGGGCAATGAAGGTGGCGATGCCCAGACCGATCGGCGGCACCATGCCGGCGGCCATGGTCGCGGCCATCGGTGCGTAACTCTGCGAGGCCAGCAGCCCCACCGAAAACGCATAGGCGGCCTTGTTGATCGGCCCGCCGAGGTCGACGCACATCATGCCGCCGAGCAGCACGCCGAGCAGAATTGCGTTGGTGGTGCCCATGCTGTCGAGGAACTGGGTGAGCGCGGCGAGCATGCCGGCGACCGGTTTGCCGACCACGTAAATCATCACCAGGCCGGTCACCAGACTGGCCAGCAACGGGATGATCAGAATCGGCTTCAGCGCTTCCAGGCTCTGCGGCAATTTCACATAGCGGGCGATGGCTTTGGCGGCGTAACCGGCAATGAAACCGGCAATGATCCCGCCGATGAATCCGGCGCCCAGAGTGCCTGCGAGCAAACCGCCGATCATCCCCGGCGCAAGGCCCGGGCGATCGGCGATCGAGTAGGCGATGTAACCGGCGAGTAGCGGCACCATCAGCTTGAACGCGGTGTCGCCGCCGATCTGCATCAACGCCGCCGCCAGCGTGCCTTCTTCCTTGTAAGCGGTGATGCCGAACACGAACGACAATGCGATCAGCAAACCACCCGCCACCACCATTGGCAGCATGTACGACACACCCGTGAGCAGGTGCTTGTAGACGCCGGTTTTCTCGGACTTGGCCGGGGCCTTGCCGTCGCTTGCCGCACTTTCGACAGCGCCTTCGGCCAAGGCTTTTTTCAAAGTCGCTTCAGACTGCTTCAGCGCAACGCCCGTGCCGCAGCGATAGATTTTCTTGCCGGCGAAACGCTCGGTGGCGACGTCGATATCCGCCGCCAGCAACACCACGTCAGCCTCGGCGATGGCCGTTGCGCTGAGTGGTGTTTTCGCGCCGACCGAGCCTTGGGTTTCGACCTGCAATTCATAGCCCAGACGCTTGGCGGTCTGCTGCAACGCTTCGGCGGCCATGAAGGTGTGGGCGACGCCGGTCGGGCAGGCCGTGATGGCGACGATGCGCGGCGCACGTGGCGCATCAATGGCCGGTTCGACTGCGCTGGCCACGTAGACTTCGGCTTCTTCAGCACCGCGACGCAGTACCGCTTCGACATCCTGCAGCGCCTGCGCCGGAGCGATCTGGAACACGCGCTTGCCGACGAAGCGACTCATGTCCACCGCGCCAGTGGTGACCAGCAAGACCCACTCGGCGGCTTCGATGGTCGCCGCCGACAATTCGCGTTCCGGGTGTGCCGGATCGACCACTTCAACGCTGGTGCTCCAGCCCTGGCGCTGCGCCGCTGCATCGAGCAGGCGCGCGCACAGCACACTGGTGACCATGCCGTTCGGGCAAGCCGTAACAATGGCTAACTTCATCACAAACCCTCTTATTGTTCTGTCAGGGGGCGCACGCGCACGCCCTGTTCGAGCTGCGCCAGTTGCGCAGCGTCGTTGATGCCAAAACCGATCTGGGTCACCGCCATTGCCGCAATCGCGGTGGCGGTGCGCAGGGTTTGCTCCGGCGTATCAGCACTGAGCAGACCGTGGAGCATGCCAGCCAGCAATGAATCGCCGGCACCGACCGTGCTGGCCACGCTGACTTTCGGCGGCGAGGCATGCAGGGCCGAGCCGACACTGAACCAGTTGACCCCGTCAGCGCCGTGAGAGATCACCACGTGCTCGATGCCTTGCGCATGCAAACGTGCGGCGGCTTGTGCTTCGGCGATCGGCGACACCACTTCGCAGCCGAGGGCGTGGGCCAATTCTTCGGTGTTCGGTTTGATCAGCCAGGGGCTGGCCTGCAACGCGGCGCGCAAAGCCTCACCGCTGGAATCAAGGGCGACTTTCAAGCCGAGCGCGTTCAGCCGTTCAATCAGCTCGCGCAACCATTGCGCAGTGACGCCACGCGGCAGACTGCCGGCGACCACCACCGCATCGTGCCCCGGTGCGATCTGCAGCAAGCGATCAAGCAAAGCTTGCTGCGCCATTGCATCGACCATTGGCCCCGGACCGTTGATGTCGGTAATGCGCCCGTCCTGTTCGGCGACCTTGATGTTGCTGCGCGTCTCGCCCGGCACGCGGATGAACGCGTCGATAAAACCACGCTTGGCGAACAGGGTTTCGAACGCTTGCAGATTGTCTTCGCCGAGAAAGCCGCTGACGGTGACCTGATGGCCGAGGTCCGCCAGCACCTGGGCGACGTTGACGCCTTTGCCCGCAGCGTGGGTGTGCATCTCCTCGCTGCGATTGACCTGACCGGCATCCAGCCGTGACAGCTCGACGGTGAGGTCGAGTGCCGGGTTGAGGGTCAGGGTGAGAATCTTGGCCATTACAGGGCCTCCACTAATGCGCGCACTTCATTCGCGCTGCCCACGGCCAGGGCCTGTTGAGCGAGGGTTTGCGCCTGGGGCAGGCTGAGTTCACGGATGCGCGCCTTGACTTCGGCAATGCTGCGCCCGGACACGCTGAGCTCGTCGACACCGAGGCCAACCAGCACCGGCACCGCCAGCGGATCCGCCGCCAGCTCGCCGCAGACACCCACCCATTTGCCATGGGCATGGGCGGCACGCACGGTGATGTCGATCAGTTGCAGGACCGCCGGGTGCAAGCCGTCCGCTTGTGCAGACAGCGTCGGATGACCACGGTCGATGGCCAGGGTGTATTGGGTCAGGTCGTTGGTGCCGACGCTGAAGAAATCCACTTCCTTGGCCAGCACTGGCGCAAGCAACGCGGCGGACGGCACCTCGATCATGATCCCCAGTTGCAGGTCGGCGACTGGAATTTCCAAACGCAAGCGTTCGGTCATGTCGCGGGCCTGGCGCCACTCTTCGACGCTGCCGACCATCGGGAACATGATCCGCAGCGGACGGTTGTCGGCCGAACGCAGCAAGGCGCGCAGTTGCGCTTCCATGATCTGCGGCCGCTGCAGGGTCAGGCGAATGCCGCGCACGCCGAGGAACGGGTTTTCTTCCTTGGCGATCGGCCAATACGGCAGCGGTTTGTCGCCGCCGACGTCGAGCGTGCGCACCACCAACGGCCGCCCGGCCAGACCATCGAGGACGCGACGGTATTCGGCTTCCTGGGTCGCCTCATCCGGCGCCTGTGGGTGGGCCATGAAAATCAGTTCGGTGCGCAGCAGGCCAATGCCTTCGGCGCCCTGCTCCACCGCGCTGGTCACGCCTGCGCTTTCGCCGATGTTGGCGAACACTTCGACGGCGTGGCCGTCAGTGGTGTGCGCTGGTTGATGGCGCTGTTCGGCGGCGATCTTCAGGCGTTGCTCGCGGGTGTCTCGTTCTTCGGCGGCACGCTTGAGGGTTGCGGCATCGGCGTCGACATGCAGACGGCCACGCTGACCGTCGAGCAATAGCGGCGTGCCCGGCTCGAGCAACAGCACCGCTGCACCCGCGCCGACCAGCGCTGGAATACCGAGCGCGCGGGCGACGATGGCGCTGTGCGCGGTAGCGCCGCCGCGCGCGGTGAGAATCCCCGCAACCCGCGCAGGATCCAGACGCGCGACATCGGACGGGCCGACTTCGTCCATCACCAGAATGTACGGTTGCTCAGGTTCGTTCGCGGTTTGCACGCCACATAGCTGCGCCAGCACGCGACGGCCGATGTCGCGCAGATCGGCGGCACGCTCGGCGAGCAAAGCGTCCTGCAGCGATTCCTGCTGTTTGGCGGCGGCTTCGATCACCGCCATCCAGGCCGCTTCGGCGCTTTCGCCTTGCTTGAGGCGGGTGTCGACTTCGTCGGTCAGATCCGGGTCGTCGAGCATTTCCTGGTGAGTGATGAAAATCTCGCGGATGGCTTTGGCTTTGCTGCGCTCGATCAAGCCCTGAATGTCGCGGCGCACGTCGCTCAGGGCTTGCTTGAGGCGCTCGCGCTCGATGGCGGCAGATTCGCCGCGCAACGGGTAATCGATGGCTTGCAGCACCTGAATGTGCGCAGGGCCGATGGCGATGCCCGGTGCGGCAGGAATCGCCTGCAACAGGCTGCCGGAGGCCGGGGCGATCAGCACTTCGGCGATGTCGGCGATCACTTCGCGCTGCTGACTCACGGCCGGCAGCGGCTCGACTTCTTCACCGAGGCCTTCTTCAATCGCCGCGAGCAAGGCCGGCAAGGCATCGCTGGCGATGCTCGGTTCGGCAATCAGCTCCAGCACCTGACCGCGGCGGGCGCCGAGGCTCAGCAGTTTGCTCAGGCTTTTCACCGACACGGCACTGTCTTGGCTGTCGACGATGCGCACGCGAATTTCGCCATCAAAACTCTTCGCCAGTTGCGCAAGGATCTTCGCCGGGCGCGCATGCAGACCGTGGGCGTTGGCCAGGGCAATACGCGCGCTCGGCCAGTCGGCGGGCAATTCACCGCCCAGCACTTCGAGGACTTTGCGGCTGCTGGTGGCGCGGCCCAGTTCGTGGCCGCGACCTTCGATCAGCAACGCGCACAAACGCTCGAGCAGCGCCTGATGCGCTTCGCCCAGACTCGCCAGGCAGAAGAGACCGCTAAGCGGCTGGCCGAGGTAGCGCATCGGTTTGTCCGGGGTGACGAACGCCAGCCCCGGACGCTTCACGGTCTGCTCGCTGTGCAACCACCACAGGCCATCACCCAATGGCAGCGCTTCGACTTGCTGCAACACGCCGGCAAAGCCATTGCTCACACATTCGGCCTGACGCAGCAGACGTGCGCCGCGCCAGACCAGTTCTTCGAAATCGTCGGCCGACACGCCGAGGCCGATCATCTGCGCGTCCAGCGCCAGTTCCTGCGGCGCGCCTTGCAGCAGCTTCAGCAGCGCTTCGGGCGAGCTGGCGCGACGCAGGGCCTGGCCCAGATCGGTCTCGCCGAGGGCGCGGGTCAGCAGTTGCAGCAGGCGCAGGTGTTCATCGGATTTCGCCGCGATGCCGATCGCCAGATAAACGATCTGGCCATCGCCCCAATCAACGCCGTCGGGGAACTGCATCAGGCGCACGCCGGTGGCGAATACCTGATCGCGGGTTTCCGGCGTACCGTGGGGAATGGCGATGCCTTGACCGAGAAAGGTCGAGCCCTGGGCTTCCCGGGCCTGCAGGCCGGCGAGGTAGCCGTCGGCAACCAGACCATCGGCGACCAGATGACTGGCCAGCAATTGCAGGGCAGCGGGTTTATCCACGGCCGACTGGCCCATGGATATCTGCTCTATAGTGAGCTCGAGCATGCGATCTCCTTTTTGGCGCAGTTCAACGCCAGGTATTGTTTTGAATGGTTCACAGCTTAGGCGCTCTGCCGCGCTTTTCAGCGGCAGTTTTGGCGGTTTCACGGCAGGACCGGCCAAAGGCGTCTAAAACGTAGAAAATACGCTTGCTGAAACGTTTAATCTAGATTGATCGGCACGTTACTCGATAATGTCTCATCCTTGAAGTCCAACTGGTCGGATCTGCCCAGGCAATAAGTCGACTGCCCTTATCGGGTAGGATTGGCGAAAATGTCGCGGCATGCTCGAAAAAACAAGGAAATACCGGGTTGAAACTCAGTGATATCGCGCGGTTGGCCGGCGTCTCCGTCACCACCGCCAGCTACGTCATCAACGGCAAGGCCGAACAGCAACGCATCAGCAACGCGACCGTCGAGCGCGTGCGCGCGGTGGTCGATCTGCACGGCTTCACGCCCAATCCGCAAGCGGCCGGCCTGCGCAGTCGGCACACGCGCACCTTGGGCTTTATCCTGCCGGATCTGGAAAACCCCAGTTACGCGCGGATCGCCAAGTTGCTCGAACAAGGCGCGCGGGCTCGCGGCTATCAATTGCTGATCGCCAGTTCCGACGATGCGCCGGACAGCGAGCGGCAGTTGCTGCAACTGTTCCGCGCGCGCCGATGCGATGCGCTGATCGTTGCCAGTTGCCTGCCGGCCGGTGATGACAGCTATCGCCAGTTGCAGGCCAAGGGTCTGCCGATCATCGCCATCGACCGGGTCATGGAACCGGAGCATTTCTGCTCGGTGATCAGCGACGACCGCGAGGCCAGCCTGCATCTGACCCAGAGCCTGCTCGATCCGCAGCCAAAGCAGATCGTGCTGCTCGGCGCACGGCCGGAGCTGAGCATCAGCCAGGAGCGTGCTGCCGGTTTCCGCGCAGCGCTCAAAGACTTCAAAGGTGAGGTGCTGGTCGAGCACGCCGAGTCGTTCAGCCGTGAGTGCGGCAAGCAATTGATGGAAGAACTCCTGCAGCGTCTGGGGCATTTGCCTGACGCACTGGTGACCACTTCCTACGTGCTGCTGCAGGGCGTGTTCGATGCGCTGCATGATTTCCCGCTGAAATCGCGGCCGCTGCGCTTGGGCACGTTCGGCGACACGCAGTTGCTGGATTTCCTGCCGTTGCCGGTCAACGCCATGTCCCAGCAACACCAGTTGATCGCCGACAAGGCCCTGGAACTGGCCCTGGCCGCCGTCGAGCAGGACGACTACCAACCGGGCGTGCAAGCCATTGCGCGGACCTTCAAGCAGCGTATTCATCGGGACTGAAGCGTGGAGCTGATCGACAGCCACACCCACCTCGACTTCCCAGACTTCGACGCCGATCGCGCCGAGTTGCTGGCCGAAAGCCGCGCTCTCGGCGTGCGGCGCATCGTCGTGCTGGGCGTGCATCAGGGCAACTGGCAACGGGTGTGGGACCTGGTGCAGAGCGATGCCGACCTGTATGCGGCGTTCGGTCTGCATCCGGTGTTCCTCGATCAGCATCGCTCCGAGGATCTGCTCGCACTGGGTGACTGGCTGACACGCCTGCGCGGGCATCGGCAGTTGTGTGCGGTGGGCGAGATCGGTCTGGATTATTTCATCGAAGACCTCGATCGCGAGCGGCAACAGTCGTTGTTCGAAGCGCAGCTGCAACTGGCGGCGGACTTCGAGCTGCCGGCGCTGATCCACGTACGCCGCAGCCACGCGGCGGTGATCGCCACGCTCAAGCGCTTCAAACTCAAACGCGCCGGCATCATCCACGCCTTCGCCGGCAGCCGCGAGGAAGCGCGGGAATACCTCAAGCTCGGTTTCAAACTGGGCCTCGGCGGCGCACCGACCTGGCCGCAGGCATTGCGCATGCATCGGGTCCTGCCGGAACTGCCGCTGCAATCGGTGGTGCTGGAAACCGACTCACCGGACATGGCCCCCGCCATGTTCCCCGGCCAGCGCAACAGCCCGGCGCATCTGCCGGCGATTTGCGCGGCGCTGGCCGAGCTGATGAATATCACGCCTGAACAACTCGCCGCTGCCAGCACCGCCAACTGCTGCGAAGTCTTCGGCTGGTAACACGTACCCGGGTAGGAGCTGACGAGTGCAACGAGGCTGCGATCTTTTGATCTTCAGAGGCAAAGTCAAAAGATCGCAGCCTCGTTGCACTCGTCAGCTCCTACAGAGGGATGATGTGGGATTCAGACGCGAAACGCGCTGATCAGTTGTTTGAGTTCAACCACCTGCGCCGACAGCGCGCGGCTGGCATCTTCGGTCTGGTGCGCGCCTTGCGCCGTGCGTTCGCCGGCACGGTTGATCTCGACGATATTCTGGTCGATGTCGTGGGCCACGGCGGTCTGCTGTTCGACGGCGGCGGCGATCTGCTGGTTCTGATCGACGATCATGCCCACCGCGCCAAGGATGTTTTCCAGCGCCTGCTGGACCTTCTCCGACTGGCCCACCGTGCCGTTGGCCATCTGATGGCTGACGCCCATGGCCTTCACCGCCGCGCCGACGCCGCCATGCAGTTTGGCGATCATCTGCTCGATTTCTTCGGTCGATTGTTGGGTGCGTTTGGCCAAGGTGCGTACTTCGTCGGCGACCACGGCAAAACCGCGCCCCTGCTCGCCGGCTCGCGCGGCTTCGATCGCCGCATTGAGCGCCAGCAGGTTGGTCTGTTCGGCGATGCTCTTGATCACCTCAAGCACACGGCTGATCGACTGGCTGTCGCTGGCCAGTTGATTGATCACCAGCACCGACTGATCGATTTCGCTGGCCAGCGCGGCAATGCTGCCCTGCTGCGATTCCACCAGCCCGCGTCCGCTGAGGGTTTCGTCGTTGACGCTGTGGGCGCTGCTCACCGCGGCCGCAGCACTGCGGGCGACTTCCATTGAGGTCGCCGACATCTGGTTCATCGCCGTCGCCACTTGTTCGATCTGCGAGCGCTGCCCAGCAACAGCCTGATTGCTCTGCGCCGACACGCTCTCCACCTGCCCGGCCTGCCGCTCGACCTCACCCACGGTATGCCCGACACGTTCGATCAAGTCGTGAATCTTCTTCACCGTACCGTTGAACACCTCGCCCAACTCGCCCAGTTCATCACGGCTGCTGGCCTTGAAGTTGACGGTCATGTCACCGGCCGCGACCTTGTCCATCATCGCGCCCAGGCTTTTCAGGGTGGTCCGGGTCGAGGCGTAGAAACCGCCATAAAGATAGAAAATCAGCACAAACACCACCGACAGCGCAGAGGCTTGCAGAATCATGTGCGTGCGGTTCTGCGCCAGACGCTGCTGCAACTGGCTGTCGAGAAATTTCAGCGTGGCCTGATTGAGCTGGTAGGTGTGTTCCATCAGCCCGGTGACCTGATCGTAGAATGCCTGCCACGGCGCATCGAGGGTATCGGCCATCACCACTTGTTCTTCGAACAGCTCGCTGGCCTGCTTGAGCGAAGCCTTGCTGGTGTCGGCCTGGGCACTGAGGGATTCGCGCGCAGCACTGCTGGAACCGAGGGCGTCTTGCAGTTTCAGGGCGTACTCGGCCTGGAGTTTTTCGATCTGCACCAGCAACTCGTCAAAACGCGTGCTGGAGGAACTGTTGAGAAAGCCCTGGCCCAACGAATACGAACCCATCGCCCGGCCTTCGCCGAGGGTTTGCGTGACGCTAGGGGTAATCAGCGTGACCAGTTCGCTGAGCTGGCGAATGTCGCTCTGGTTGTCGCGGCTCAACCCGGCCTGACTGGTGATGATCTGGCTGAAAATCTGCGCACTGGCCAACAACTTGCCGATCAACGCGCTTTTGCTTTGCAGCGAGCTTTCCGCTTGCTGGGCCTTGAACGCGGCGATCATTTCATCGCGCTTGGCCTCGAATTGCTTGATCTGCTCGGGGTCTTCGGTCATCGCCGTCAGCCCTTCGAGGCGCGCGAGCAAAGCCTGCTCCAGCGTCTGGATCTGCGCTTCGACATTGCCGGCCTTGCCGGACTGGCCGAGGGTGACGTCGATCTGCACCAGATTGTTCAAGGTCTCCAGATCCCGGCGCAGGGTCAGGCTGCTGCCCAGCAGGTCGAGGCTTTGCAGTTCGACGCGGGTGCCCTGAAATTCGCGATAGGAATCGCGTACCAGATAGAAATTGGTCACCAGCATCGGCACCAGGAACAGCACGCTGATCAGGCTGAACTTCATGCCGAAGCTCAGACGGTTCATCAGCGAGACGGCGGGATAGAGCAAGCTCTTCACTGGAAGTCTCCCTTGGTTTTTCTTGTTTTTATTGGCAGGCGCGGGACGAGAGCAGATAGCCACTATCGGGCGCTATCTCTGTATAGCGTAAATCGGCGGGAGGTTTTGTAACTTAAGGTTAATGGCAATGCAGTGATCGCCAAATCAAAAGCAAAAAGATCGTCCGATCGCGGCCCGAGCCTTCGGCAGCTCCTACAGGGAAATGCGTTCCAAGGTAGGAGCTGCCGAAGGCTGCGATCTTTTGATCTTTCTGTAAATCAGCGAATCAGTGAACCAGAACCGTCCACAAGGCAAACCCGGCATACCACAGCACTGCCGCACGCAGCAGCAGTTCCCACAGACAATCGAGGGTGTTGATGCCGTCCGGGCCGACCACTGGCGGTGGAACTTCCCCGGCTGCCAGGCCGACCTTGTTGATCAACTGCGCAGCGCTGATGTTCCAGTTGAGCAGCTCATGCAGCATCACTCGGCTGACCGCGACGAAGTTGCCGACCAACGCAAGACTTGCCGCCAGCAAACGCACCGGCACCCAATCGAAAGCGTGACGCAATTGCGCAGCACGCTCGACCAGCGCCGGATTGCAGCCGTGCTCTTCGGCCAGCGCCAGCAAACGATAGGCCAATGCCGCCACGGGGCCGAGAAGGAAGTACCAGAAGATCACCGCGAAGAAACTCTGATAGGCCTGCCACAGCAGATGCCCTTGCACCCGCTCGAGCAACTGCTCGCCGTTGTCGGCGCAGATATCCAGGTCGCGCTTGGCGACGTGCGCCGCCGCTTGCAGATCCTCACGGCGCCAGGCATCGCGGAACGGGCCGAGGCCGCCGAGCAGATCGCCGCGTCCGAGGCTGTAGATCACCACCAGCAGATGCACCGGCAGCGCCAGCAAACCGTAAGCCACAGGTTCCAGCACCAGCAGCAACAGCGCCAGCAACGCCACCGGGAACAGCACCAGAATCGTCAGCACCAGCCACGGTTGCCTGGCCAGCCGTTTGCTGTTTTCGAGTTTGTGCAGTTCGCGGATCCATCCGCCGTCGCGTTGAAGCCGATGGCGCAGGGCCGAAAACTTCTCGATCCACAGCGCCAGCAGTAACACCAGAAAACTCATTGTCCTTCCTCTTTTGCCAGGGCGGCGCGGTAGCGTGCCCAGTCGAATGCCGGTCCCGGATCGGTCTTGCGCCCCGGCGCGATATCGCTGTGGCCGCAGATGCGCTGATCGGTGATCGCTGGAAAGCGTTTCTGCAACTGCCGGGTCAGCGCAGTCAACGCGCGATATTGCTCGTCGGTGAACGGCAGATCATCGGTGCCTTCCAGCTCGATGCCGACGGAAAAATCGTTGCAGGTTTCACGGCCTTCGAACATCGAAACGCCGGCATGCCACGCGCGCTCCAGACAGGAGACAAACTGGGTGACCTTGCCGTCACGTTCGATCAGAAAATGCGCCGAGACGCGCAGGTCAGCGATGCCTGCAAAGTACGGGTGTTCGGTGACATCCAGACGATTCTGGAAAAATTCCTGCACCTTGCCCGTGGCGAATTGCGCCGGCGGCAGGCTGATGTTGTGGATGACCAACAGGGACACTTCGCCCGCCGGGCGCTCATTGAAGTTGGGCGACGGGCAGATCTGCACGCCATGACACCACCCGCTCGCGGGATCCAACTGCATACCGATTCCTTCAACGCCGACCATGTGGGCGCCCAGTATGCCGCGATCCACCCTCACCGCGCGATCACTTGCCGCGATTGAGTCGCCGCAGGTCGCCCAGCACCGATTCCAGTGCGCGGTCGAACAGCAAGGTGTCATCCAGTGCGCGCGCGACGCCACGGCTGAAAGCCAAGGCGAGGTCGGTGCGGCTGTGTTCCAGCACCTTCGTCCCGGTGCGGTCGACGAAGACATATTTGCCGGTCTCTTCGATGATCGCGGCGAGTTTGCAACGCAAGGTCTGTTCGTCGTCTGCGTCGAACACCACCCAGTTGCCCACACGCAACTGCTCGACCTGAGACAGACCGGCATCGTCTTGCGCCAGGCGCGGCGCCGGGGTCGCTGGCGTCTGGCCGGCACTGTGCTGCAAGAGCTCGGGGGTAATTTCGATCAACGGCATGGCGCTGTGATCGGCATCGTCGGAACGCTCCAGCACGCGCACGTGCAGAGCCTCCAGCTCACCGAAAAATTCACTGGTGGCAAAGGGGTCGAACGCGGTGCTGCTCAGGCCATCGCGCAGCGACTTGAGCAAACCCGGCACCAGTGCCAGCAGGCGCAGGCTGGATTCGCCGTCGTCATGGCGCTGCACGCTCCAGACCAACTGTTCCATGGTCTGCACATCGGCATGCCATTCGGCGGACTGATCGCCGTGCTTGAGGCAGGTCAGCAACAACACTTTGCTCCAGGCCTGCTGGACGAAACTCACCACCGTCGCCGGCAGCACTTTGCCCAGTAGCGCCTGTTGCAACGCCTGCGCGACACGCCGCTGAGCCAGCTCGGCCTTCGCCCGGCCTTCCTCGGCGTCCCGCAAGCGTTGTTCCAGCAGTTCGGTGCGGCGGCGCTCTTCCTGAGTGAAGGCGAGGAAGTCGGCGAGCAGTTCGGAGAAGATCGCCGGGTCATCCACAAAATCACTCAGCAAGCGCTGCACCACTTGTTCGATGCGCACGTATAGGTTGTCGCGCTCAGCGCCGTCGCAATCGCTCCAGCCCATTGCGGCCTCGGCGATTTCGTTGAGCAGGCGCCGCGCCGGGTGCGTGCTGCGGCTGAAGAAACTCTTGTCCAACACCGCAACCTTGAGCATCGGAATCTGCAATCGGCCGATCAGCGCCTTGAGCGCATCGGGCACATTGCGATCGTCGAGGATGCAGTCGAAAACCATGGCGATCAGGTTGATCACATCTTCGTCGGCAGTCGCGACAACGCGGGACCTGCCGCTTCTGACGCTGACCCGGGTCAGCAACTGTTCGAGCTGATGACGCAGATCGAAATCTTCCTGAGCCTCGAGCGCCGGTACGTATTGCTGCAAGTGCGACAACAACCGCAGCAGGTCGCGGGTGTTGATCGGATGCGCCGGTGCGCCGGGCTCCAGTGTCGGTGTGACGCGGCCGCGGACCTGGGCGAGCAATTGCTGCATCGCGGCGAACACTTCCTCGATGCCTTCGTCCGCTGGCGGCTCGTCGAGATCTTCAATCAATGTGTCGCTGTCCGCAGGCTCGACCATGCGACGAGCCACGGCGGGTTTCAGATGTGGCAACACGCCGGTGGCGAGCAACAGCTGATTGGCCTCGCCATACAACTGTTCGGTGTCAGCCAGCACATAGCGTTCGAACAGCTTGAGCAGGATCAGCTTGACCTTGATCTCGACGCCGAGGTTACGCCCGGCCTGCAGGAAATATTCGCACAGCATGGCCGGACTCAGCGGGTTGTGCTGATCGTCCAGACGCTTGCCGAGCATCGAGCTGAAGCGTGCGGTGAGTTGATCGAGAGCGAAGCCGTCGCGCTTGAGCACACGGCTGACCATGGTCTGCACGGCGACGGTACGCTCCATGGCATCGGTGCGCGGCGCCGACTCTTCGACCACCGGCGTGCGTGGCAGTGTGTTGGCGGCGGGGTCGTATTGGGTAAGGCCGGCGAAGGCTTCAAAGAACAGTTCCAGAAAGCCGCGCTCGATGTTTTTGCGTTTGAGGCGCAGGTCGCGCATGGCTTCGAAAAAGATGTTCTGATCGACGTCGTTGCGCGCCCGGTCGGCCATTTCGAACAGCGTGTCGTCGGCGTTATCGAACAGCTCCTGCAAATCGTGGCGCAGCTGCTGCGCAGCCTTGTCGCGAACCTGCAGCAGAATCACCGGCAAGCGGGCAAGCGGCGAGTGGTCCGCCAGATCGGCAGTCGCCCGGTGCAAAGGCACCACTTTCCCGTCGTTGCGCATCCAAGCCTCCTGGAACGGTGATTCGGTTCGTCGCTTTGACACTGCCCAACTGGACTCGTTCGTCAAAGCCATGACGTCAAATACAAGGCGGATTATCTGGCAAAACAGGCCAGCGATGCTATAGGCCTCAGGGTTTCCCCTATACGCCATACACCTCGCACTCAGCGCAGGAAAATCGACCAGATGCGTCAGGCACGAACGTTCTCGCCTTGGGTTGGCTCGCGCCCTGCCCCTATAATCGAACCACTTTGTTTGTGGAGTCCGTTATGCCGAATCTACGTCTCGCCGATCTGACCGCCGAAATCGAAAACAACGTGCGCCGTGCGTTGCTCGAAGACGTCGGCAGCGGCGACATCACCGCGCAACTGATCCCGGCCGAACGCCTGGCCAAAGCCACCATCATCACCCGTGACGACGCCGTCATCTGCGGCACCGCGTGGGTCGATGCGGTGTTTCGCCAGCTCGATCCGCGCGTGGCGGTGCATTGGCAAGTGGTCGACGGCCAGCGGGTCAAAGCCAATCAGCCGCTGTTTCACCTGGAAGGCCCGGCGCGCTCACTGCTGACCGGTGAACGCAGCGCGTTGAACTTCCTGCAGTTGCTGTCCGGCGTAGCGACGCGCGCGCAGTACCTGGCGGACTTCGTCGGCGAGACGCAGGTCAAGTTGCTCGACACGCGCAAAACCTTGCCGGGCCTGCGGATGGCGCAGAAATACGCAGTGACCTGCGGCGGCTGTCACAACCACCGGATCGGTCTCTACGATGCCTTCCTGATCAAGGAAAACCACATCGCCGCCAGTGGTGGCATCGCCGAAGCCGTGGCCGCCGCACACAAGATCGCCCCGGGCAAACCGGTGGAAATCGAAGTGGAAAGTCTTGAGGAATTGAAGCAAGCGCTGGAAGCCGGCGCCGACATCATCATGCTCGACGAACTGAGCCTGGATGACATGCGCGAAGCCGTACGCCTGACGGCCGGCAAAGCAAAACTGGAAGCCAGCGGCGGCATCAACGAAAGCACGCTGCTGCCGATCGCCGAAACGGGCGTGGATTACATCTCGATTGGCGCGATGACCAAGGATGTCAAAGCGGTGGATCTGTCGATGCGCTTGAGCCTCTGAGCATTCGCGCAAGAAGAAACGCCAGCCTGTTGAGGCTGGCGTTTTAGTTCAGACCACCAGATTATTCATCTCGCAGTACTCTTCCCACTCGACACCCAATACTTCTGCCGCTTCCTTGTGCAGCACGAGGCGCTGCGCCTCGAACTCCTCTGGCGTGCTCGTGTACTTGAGCGTCAGCTCCCACGGCTGCAAGCCCTGCGCTTCGGCTTCGTCTTCGAAGGCCCACTGGATCTGGTCTTTTTGATCATCGGGACTCAGGTCCTTGATCTCATCCTTCAGGTCCGGCACATCCAGAAGGTATTTTTCCAGCGCTTGTTCGTGGCGTTGCTCTTGGGTCAATTCAGTCATGGGGTTCTCGCTGATCTTAGGAATGGAGGATGGATCTGGATCATCAAGGATCTCTCTGACGCGGACTGGCCGGCCTTCGGAACCATTCGGGATCATCTGAAAACTGCTAAGCGATGCTCATGCAGGCACCGAATATAGGACGTTTGCATGACGAATTACACGGCTCTTTACATCTCTTGCACAAAAAGCTGACCTGCGGAACATGAATCGACGTGGCACGCTGAGGAGTTGGTGCCCGAGACAGGAATCGAACCTGCGACCTTCGCGTTACGAGTGCGCTGCTCTACCGGCTGAGCTACACGGGCGGTGGGCTAAACCTAGCACCGGTCTCGAGCTGCGGCAAATTTGTGGGTTGTCTGATGGTTTTCTTTTGAGAACCACATTTGTGGCGAGGGGATAAATCCCCTCGCCACAATTTCTTTATTTCAGATAAAAAAATGCCCCCGCCGTTTGCACGGCGGGGGCATCTTCATTGCGCTAAAGCGTTGGGGTGATTAAACGCCCGAAGCCTTGGCAGCTGCCACGTCTTTGATGGACAGCTTGATACGGCCGCGGTTGTCCACGTCCAGTACCAGCACTTCCACTTCCTGGCCTTCCTTCAGGATGTCGGTGACTTTCTCAACGCGAGCGTCGCTCAGCATCGAGATGTGCACCAGACCGTCCTTGCCCGGCAGGATGTTGACGAATGCGCCGAAGTCGACGATGCGCTCAACCTTGCCGACGTAGATCTTGCCGATCTCGGCTTCTGCCGTGATGCTCAGAACGCGCTGACGAGCAGCTTCTGCGGCATCCTTGGTTTCGCCGAAGATCTTGATCGAACCGTCGTCTTCGATGTCGATCGAAGCCTTGGTTTCTTCGCAGATCGCACGGATGGTCGCGCCACCTTTACCGATAACGTCACGGATCTTGTCGGTGTCGATCTTCATCGCGATCATGGTCGGAGCGTTGGCCGACAGCTCGGTACGCGATTGGCCAATGATCTGGTTCATCTGGCCGAGGATGTTCAGGCGCGCTTCAAGGGCCTGGCCCAGAGCGATTTCCATGATCTCTTCGGTGATGCCCTTGATCTTGATGTCCATCTGCAGCGCAGTAACGCCTTTGGCGGTACCGGCTACCTTGAAGTCCATGTCGCCCAGGTGATCTTCGTCGCCGAGGATGTCGGTCAGGACGGCGAACTTCTCGCCTTCTTTAACCAGACCCATGGCGATACCGGCTACCGGTGCCTTCATCGGTACACCAGCGTCCATCAGTGCCAGGGAAGCACCGCACACGGAAGCCATCGAGCTCGAACCGTTGGATTCGGTGATTTCCGACACCACGCGGATGGTGTACGGGAACACGTCAGCGGCTGGCAGCATGGCCGAAACCGAACGACGGGCCAGACGGCCGTGACCGATTTCGCGACGACCGGCGCCACCCATGCGACCACACTCGCCTACCGAGAACGGCGGGAAATTGTAGTGAAGCATGAACGGGTCTTTCTTTTCACCTTCCAGGGTGTCCAGCAGTTGCGCGTCACGGGCGGTGCCCAGTGTTGCAACAACCAGTGCCTGGGTCTCGCCACGGGTGAACAGAGCCGAACCGTGAGTCTTCGGCAGAACGCCGACTTCGATGTTCAGCGGACGTACAGTCTTGGTGTCGCGACCGTCGATACGTGGCTTGCCGTTAACGATGTTTTCGCGAACGGTGCGGTATTCGATTTCGCCGAAGGCTGCTTTGACTTCAGCAGCGCTTGGCTGGCCTTCCTCACCGGACAGCTTGGCGACCACTTGGTCCTTCAGCTCACCCAGGCGAGCGTAACGGTCGGCCTTGATGGTGATGGTGTAAGCCTGGGAGATCGCTTCGCCGAACTCGGCACGGATAGCGCCCAGCAGTTCGGTGGCTTCTGGCGCAGGAGCCCAGTTCCAGGTTGGCTTGGCAGCTTCGGCAGCCAGTTCTTTAACAGCGTTGATCACAACCTGGAATTCGTCGTGAGCGAACAGTACCGCGCCCAGCATCTGGTCTTCGGTCAGCTCTTTGGCTTCCGATTCAACCATCAGCACGGCGTCGGAAGTACCGGCAACGACCATGTCCAGGCTCGAAGCGGCCTGCTGCTCGTAAGTCGGGTTCAGCAGGTAGCCGGTGCTTTCGTGGAAAGCCACGCGAGCGGCGCCGATCGGGCCGTCGAATGGAATGCCGGAAATGGCCAGGGCAGCCGAGGTACCGATCATCGCAGCGATGTCCGGATCGGTCTTCTTGCTGGTGGAAACGACGGTGCAGACAACCTGCACTTCGTTCATGAAGCCTTCTGGGAACAGCGGACGGATCGGACGGTCGATCAGTCGGGAAGTCAGGGTTTCTTTCTCGGAAGGACGGCCTTCACGCTTGAAGAAACCGCCAGGGATCTTACCGGCGGCGTAAGTCTTTTCCTGGTAGTGCACGGACAGAGGGAAGAAACCCTTGCCCGGATCGGCTTGCTTTGCACCGACAACAGTCACCAACACGCTGACGTCGTCGTCAACGGTGACCAATACTGCGCCGGAGGCCTGACGGGCGATACGGCCTGTCTCGAGGGTAACGGTCGATTGACCGAACTGGAATTTTTTGATTACCGGGTTCACGGTGTCCTACCTTCTTTGTGGCTCTTGGGGGAAACGGTTTCTTGCGAATTCTTGGGCAATCTCGGGAATCGGCCCGATGGCAATTGTCCGGGTGCTACAGGTAAAGCCATGCTGCAGATAAAACTTGAGGCTGGGAGCCTGCAAGACGCCAGCGGAAAACCGCTGACGCCCGACAGACCACCAACCTCATAGCGCAATCGCTGATTAGCGACGCAGACCCAGGCGAGCGATCAGCGCGGCGTACCGGCTTACGTCCTTGCCTTTCAGGTAGTCCAGCAGCTTGCGACGCTGGTTAACCATGCGGATCAGACCACGACGGGAGTGGTGATCTTTACCGTTGGCCTTGAAGTGACCTTGCAGTTTGTTGATGTTGGCGGTCAGCAGTGCAACCTGCACTTCTGGCGAACCAGTGTCACCAACAGCTTGCTGGTAGTCAGCAACGATTTGAGCTTTTTCTTGAACGTCGAGAGCCATGAGGCAATCCTTCCTTATCAGGAAACTGTTTCAGGGAAACAGCTTCAACAGGCCAGGGACAAATCCCTGTATCTATAAATGAGTAGTGACCATGCCTGTTAACAGCCACACTCGCCGGCCCGCTTAACGCAGACCGGTTCCGGTCATTCTGACCGAATCAAGCGACGCGGCGCGATGCGCCCGTCTTCGCTCACTTCACCGATACCGATGAAGCGACCATTGTGATCCTGTACTCGTACCATGCCGAACTTCGGTGCATCCGGGGCACGTACCGGCTGGCCGTTGAGCCAGTAGAACGCGCTCGCTTCCGAGAAGTGCAGCAACGGCCAATCCTGCAGGCCGCTGTCCGATGGCATCAGGAAGCGATCGATCGCTTCGTTGCCGCCTTCGGCATGTACCGCTTCCAGCTCTTCGAGAGTAACAGTCTGCGCCAGGGTGAAAGGCCCGGCCTGGGTCCGACGCAATTCTGCGACGTACGCACCACAACCGAGTTGCTCACCGATATCCTCCACCAGGGTCCGAATATAGGTGCCCTTGCTGCAGTCCACCGCAAGCCGCGCAGTATCGCCTTCGAAGGCCAGCAATTCCAAGCGCGCAATAGTAACAGAACGCGGTTCGCGCTCCACTACTTCGCCTGCACGTGCCAGTTTGTACAGCGGCTGGCCATCACGCTTGAGTGCCGAGTACATCGGCGGTATCTGACTGATTTGCCCACGAAATTTCGGCAGAACCGCTTCGACATCGGCGCGACCAACGGTCACCGGACGCTCCTGCAAAACCTCACCTTCGGCATCGGCCGTGGTGGTGGTCTTGCCCAGTTGCGCCAGGGTCTCATAGCCCTTGTCGGAATCGAGCAGGTATTGCGAGAACTTGGTCGCCTCGCCGAAGCACAGCGGCAACACGCCGGTGGCCAACGGGTCAAGGCTGCCGGTGTGTCCGGCCTTCTCGGCATTGAGCAGCCAGCGCACTTTCTGCAAGGCAGCGTTGGAGGTGAACCCCAACGGCTTGTCGAGCAGAATGATGCCGCTGACGTTACGACGGATACGTTTGACCTGAGCCACCGAATTACTCCTTGGAGTCTTCAGGTGCTGGAGCGGCAACGTGCTGATTGTCTTCAGCGACGGCGCGCTCGATCAGCGCCGACAGGTGCGCGCCACGCACGACGGATTCGTCGTAGTGGAAGTGCAGTTGCGGCACGCTGCGCAGCTTCATTTCGCGGGCCAATTGCATGCGCAGGAAGCCTGCGGCGGCATTGAGCACCTTGATGCTTTGCGCGATGTCTTCAGCGTTGTCCTGACCCATCACGGTAATGAAAATCTTCGCGTGACCGACGTCACGGGACACTTCCACAGCAGTGATGGTGACCAGACCGACGCGCGGGTCTTTGACTTCGCGACGGATCAGTTGCGCCAGCTCGCGCTGCATCTGATCGCCGATACGTTGGGTACGGCTGTATTCTTTTGCCATGATTTGTTACCTGTTACTGCCCAGCGGTGAAACCCGCAAGGTCTGAAAGCGGCAAACGCCCGGCCTGACAAAAGCCAGACCGGGCGTTGCGTTTAGAGTCCGGACGCTGTGCCGTGCATTTGCATGCGACGGCCCATCGTGGCCCTTGAAGTGCGCGAGTCAGAGGCTGCGAGCAACCTGAACCTTCTCGAAGACTTCGATCTTGTCGCCGACTTTGACGTCGTTGTAGCTCTTCACGCCGATACCGCATTCCATGCCGGCACGTACTTCGGAAGCGTCATCCTTGAAGCGGCGCAGGGATTCCAGCTCGCCTTCGAAGATAACGATGTCTTCACGCAGTACACGGATCGGACGGTTACGGTGCACGACACCTTCGATCACCATGCAACCGGCGATCGCGCCAAACTTCGGCGAACGGAACACGTCACGCACTTCGGCGACACCCAGGATGTTCTCGCGAACATCGCTGCCGAGCATGCCGGTCAGGGCTTTCTTGACGTCTTCGATGATGTCGTAGATCACGTTGTAGTAACGCATATCCAGACCTTCCTGCTCGACGATCTTGCGAGCGCCGGCATCGGCACGCACGTTGAAGCCGAACAGTACAGCGTTGGAAGCCAGTGCCAGGTTGGCGTCGGATTCGGTGATACCACCGACACCGCCACCCACGACGCGCACTTGTACTTCGTCGTTGCCCAGGCCATTCAAGGCACCGTTCAACGCTTCCAGCGAACCACGGACGTCGGATTTGAGGACGATGTTGAGCGTCTTCTTCTCGGCCTGACCCATGTTTTCGAAGATGTTTTCCAGCTTGCCGGCGTGAGCGCGAGCCAGTTTGACTTCGCGGAACTTGCCTTGACGGAACAGAGCCACTTCACGGGCTTTCTTCTCGTCGGCAACCACGCTCATCTCGTCGCCAGCGTCCGGCGTACCGTCCAGGCCGAGGATCTCGACAGGGATGGATGGACCGGCTTCCTTGATCGGCTTGCCGTTCTCGTCGAGCATGGCACGTACACGGCCGTAGTTCGAACCGACCAGGACCATGTCGCCTTGACGCAGCGTACCGTCCTGAACGAGCACGGTTGCCACCGGGCCACGACCCTTGTCGAGACGCGATTCAACCACCACACCACGGCCAGGAGCCGACGGTGTAGCTTTCAGTTCGAGAACTTCGGCCTGCAGCAGAACGGCTTCAAGCAGCTCGTCCACGCCAGTACCCATCTTCGCCGAAACCGGTACGAATGGCGTGTCGCCACCCCAGTCTTCGGAAGTCACGCCGTGAACCGACAGTTCGCTGCGGATGCGATCGAGATCAGCGCCCGGCTTGTCGATCTTGTTCACTGCAACCACCAGCGGCACGCCAGCTGCCTGCGCATGCTGAACCGCTTCGATAGTTTGCGGCATCACGCCGTCGTCCGCTGCAACCACGAGGATCACGATGTCGGTCGCCTTGGCACCACGGGCACGCATTGCGGTAAACGCAGCGTGACCCGGGGTGTCGAGGAAAGTGACCATGCCGCGATCAGTCTCAACGTGGTACGCACCGATATGCTGGGTGATACCGCCGGCTTCGCCAGCAGCTACCTTGGCACGACGGATGTAGTCGAGCAGGGAAGTCTTACCGTGGTCAACGTGGCCCATTACGGTCACGACTGGTGCACGGGAGAACGACTCACCTTCAAACTTCAGGGACTCGGCCAGGGAATCTTCCAGAGCGGTGTCGCTGACCAGGGTCACTTTGTGGCCCAGTTCTTCGGCTACCAGTTGAGCAGTTTCCTGATCAAGCACCTGGTTGATGGTCGCTGGGGTACCCAGTTTGAACATGAACTTGATGATTTCAGCAGCCTTGACCGACATCTGATTGGCCAGATCGCCAACCGTGATGGTCTCGCCGATCTGCACATCACGCACGACAGGGCCGGTCGGGCTCTGGAAACCGTGGGCGTTGCGTTTCTTCAGCTTGGCCTTGCCGCGACCACCACGACGGAAGCCATCGCTTTCTTCGTCGGTAGTGCGTGGCGCCACACGTGGTGCCGGGGCTTTTTCTTTGACCGATGCGCGATGCGGAGCGTTTTTGCGCTCGCCATCACCGCCACCGCTGCGACGATTGTTATCGTCGGCACGTGGCTTGTCCGGACGGCGCTGTTCGTTCTGCTTGTTGCGAACGTCAGCCGATGGAGCAGGAGCAGCAGCCACCGGTGCGCTTTCGCGAACAGGTTCGGCAGCAGCCGGTGCCGCAACGGCGTCGCTGGCAGCGGTTTGCGCAGCAGCAGGCTGGCGACGCGCTTCTTCTTCGGCGCGCTGCTTGGCTTCTTCTTCAGCCTTCTGACGGGCAGCATTTTCTACTGCGCGACGCTCATCCAGTTCACGCTTGCGCTCGGCTTCGATTTCTTCCGGGCTGCGCTGTACGAAAACTTTCTTCTTGCGAACTTCAACGCTGATGCTCTTGCTACCAGCCACACGCAGGGTGCTGGTGGTTTTACGCTGCAGCGTGATCTTGCGTGGTTCTTCCACTTTCGCCTTGTGACTGCTCTTCAAGTGAGTCAGCAGGGATTGCTTCTCACTGTCAGTCACATTTTCGTCGGCGGCGGTGTGCGGCAGACCTGCCTCACGCATCTGCTGCAACAGGCGCTCTACCGGTGTTTTGACCTCATCGGCCAGTTGTTTCACCGTGACTTGCGTCATGCACTTCTCTCCTCAGGCCGCGCCTAATTACTCGAACCAGTGGGCTCGGGCGGCCATGATCAACTTGCCGGCACGATCATCGTCAATGCCGTCGATGTCGAGCAGGTCGTCAATAGACTGCTCGGCCAGGTCTTCGCGGGTAATTACGCCGCGCACCGCCAGTTCCATCGCCAAATCCTTGTCCATACCCTCAAGCGAGAGCAGGTCTTCGGCCGGATGGGCGTCTGCCAGCTTTTCCTCAGTAGCGATGGCTTTGGTCAACAAGCGATCCTTGGCGCGAGCACGAAGCTCGTTGACGATGTCCTCGTCAAAGCCGTCGATGTTGAGCATCTCCTCCACCGGTACGTAGGCAATCTCTTCCAGGCTGGTGAAACCTTCATCTACCAGCACCTGAGCCAGTTCTTCGTCGACTTCCAGCTCGTCGATGAAGTTGCGCAGGATGTCGCCGGTTTCTGCTTGCTGCTTAGCCTGGATGTCCGATTCGGTCATCACGTTCAGGGTCCAGCCAGTCAACTGGCTCGCCAGACGCACGTTCTGACCACCGCGACCGATGGCCTGAGCCAGATTGTCTGCGCCAACGGCGATGTCCATGGCATGGGCATCTTCGTCAACGATAATTGCCGCAACCTCGGCCGGGGACATGGCGTTGATCACGAACTGGGCCGGGTTGTCGTCCCACAGCACGATATCAACACGCTCACCGCCCAACTCACCCGATACCGCCTGAACGCGCGAACCGCGCATACCGATGCAGGCACCTTGTGGGTCGATGCGTTTGTCCTTGGAACGGACGGCGATCTTGGCACGCGAACCCGGATCACGGGAGGCTGCCATGACCTCGATGAGGCCTTCGGCGATTTCCGGCACTTCAATACGGAACAGCTCGATCAGCATTTCCGGCGCGGTACGCGACAGGATCAGCTGCGGGCCGCGGTTCTCGGTGCGGATTTCCTTGAGCAGCGCACGCAAACGCACGCCGACACGGAAGGTTTCGCGAGAAATGATGTCTTCACGGGCCAGCAATGCTTCAGCATTGTTGCCCAGATCGACGATCACGTTGTCGCGGGTAACTTTTTTCACGGTGCCAGAGATGATTTCTCCCAGGCGCTCGCGATAGGCGTCGACCACTTGAGCGCGCTCGGCTTCGCGAACTTTCTGCACGATAACCTGCTTGGCAGTCTGTGCAGCGATGCGGCCGAACTCGATGGATTCGATTTTCTCTTCGACGACGTCACCGACCTTGGCACCAGGATGCGTTTCGGCAACCTTGCTTGGCCAGGTCTCGATGGCCGGATCGTCGAGATCATTCTCTTCGACGACCGTCCAGCGACGGAAGGTTTCGTAAGAACCGGTGTGGCGGTTGATTTCCACACGCAGGTCCACTTCGTCTTCAAAACGCTTTTTGGTAGCAGTGGCCAGAGCCAGCTCCAGCGCTTCAAAAATTACGCTTGCCGGTACACCCTTTTCATTGGATACCGACTCAACAACCAGCAGTACTTCTTTGCTCATCGTACGCCTCGCCTTTCGCAAGCCATTGGATCCGCGGGATCCGCGTCTCAGTCAAAACTGGGAATAATGTTGGCCTTGTCGATCATATCGATCGGCAACAGGAACTCGTGGTCTTCTACCTGCACCACGACGTCCTGCTCTTCTACACCGCGCAGAAGGCCCTGAAAGTTGCGTCGACCTTCGAAAGGCGAACGCAGCTTGATCTTCACTTGTTCACCGGCAAATTTGGCAAACTGCTCAAGAGTGAACAGCGGGCGCTCCATGCCAGGCGAGGAAACTTCAAGGGTGTATTCAACGGAGATCGGATCTTCAACATCCAGAACGCCGCTGATCTGACGGCTGACAATGGCGCAATCGTCCACCAGCACGCCACCCTCTTTATCGATATAAACGCGCAACATCGAGTGACGACCCTGAGCCGAAAACTCGATACCCCAGCATTCATAGCCCAGGGCCACGACCACCGGGGCCAGCAAGGCCTGCAACTCTTCTAGCTTGCTCGACACCTGAACCCCCTAGTGCATGATATGTGCATGCTTTGCAAAATAAAAAAATGGGCATAACGCCCATCCTTGAAACGCCGTCGAACAGCGGCGCTGAAAGTATCCAGCTAACAAAAAGCCCCTTAAAAGGGGCTCCTGAAACTGGTTGCGGGGGCCGGATTTGAACCGACGACCTTCGGGTTATGAGCCCGACGAGCTACCAGACTGCTCCACCCCGCGACAAAGCTGGGGCGGAAGTATACGACCGATCCCTTTTAGGGTCAATGTAACCTTCCACCTGCAAGAAAGCCCGCAACAGCGGGCTCTCCTGACTAATTGGTACCGAGAAGGGGACTCGAACCCCTACACCCTATGGGCACAACCACCTCAAGGTTGCGTGTCTACCAATTCCACCACCTCGGCAATACTACGTTTGAAACCCTTCTTACTTCTGCTCTTGAGCTGGAGGCACGTCAGTCGCTGGAGTAGTCGACTTTTGCTCTTGAAGCACCGGGACATCATCAGAAGCCGGTTGTTGCTTAGGTACTTCCAACACTGCTGGATCTGGAAGACCTGCTTGAGTCAGCTGATGAGCTTTCTCTTTAGCAAAGTAACCTAACCCCAAGCTGGTTATGAAGAAACCGGCGGCAAGTATAGCAGTAAACTTACTAAGAAAGGTAGAGGAACCTTGGCTTCCGAACACAGTATTTGAAGCACCTGCTCCGAAAGACGCGCCAGCGTCCGCACCCTTACCCTGCTGCAGCAAAACCAGAGCAACTACGCCCAATGCACCCAGCAGATGAAAAACGACTACGACTGTTTCCAGCATTTTTTCAGTTTCCCGCGGCGCGACAAATCGCACCGAACTCATCTGCATTCAGGGAAGCTCCACCAATGAGCCCCCCATCGATATCCGGCATGCCGAACAGTTCGACCGCATTGGCCGCCTTCACGCTGCCGCCGTATAGAAGCCGCACACCTCGTGCGACTTCAGAATTCTCTGCCGCCAACTGCTCGCGAATGGCCTTATGCACATCCTGAGCCTGTTGCGGCGTTGCAGTCAGCCCGGTACCAATGGCCCAGACCGGCTCGTATGCAATCACTGCCTTGGCAAAGGCACCGACACCCAGCTCCTCGATGATGCTGCCCAGCTGACGCCCGACAACTTCAAGAGTTTTTCCGGCTTCGCGCTGCTCGAGGGTTTCCCCTACACACAACACCGGAGTCAAGCCACATGCCTGTGCCGCTGCGAACTTGCGATTCAGCATCCCGTCTCGCTCGCCCATAATCTGGCGGCGTTCGGAGTGCCCGACAAGCACCAGGGAACAACCTGCATCCACCAGCTGGCTGGGAGCAATCTCACCAGTCAACGCACCTTGCATGGCTTCCACCGCAGAATTCTGCGCGCCGACCGAAATCGACTTGCCTTTCAAGCCATCAATCACTTGATTGATATACAAGCAAGGCGGGAACACCGCGACATCAACACCGCTAGGCAAGGCCAGATGACGAAGGCCGTTGATCAGCTCAGCGACGCTGGCGCGGGTACCGTGCATCTTCCAGTTACCAGCTACCATAGGGCGACGCATGCTGTACCTCGTCGGTCAAAGTGGGCGCAGATGTTACCCAACACAATCATGGCTTGCAAGCCGTATCAGGCAGAAACTTCGGTTACCAGTTTTGCCAGCTCTTCGGCATAGCCGCGAACCTGGTTTTCGTCCTCGCCTTCGACCATTACGCGCACCAGAGGCTCTGTGCCGGACTTGCGCAGAAGCACGCGACCGCGCCCCGCCATCGCCTGAGTTACACGGGCACTGGCTTCCTTGACAGCCGGATGCTCCAGCGGGCTTTCACCGCCGCCAAAGCGAACGTTGATCAGCACCTGAGGGCACTTGCGCAACGCCTGACGCGTTTGCGCCAGACCTTCGTTGCGGGATTTCAGAGCCATCAACACCTGCAGAGCCGCGATGATCGCATCGCCCGTGGTGGTATGGTTGAAGCAGACCACATGCCCGGAGTTTTCCCCACCAACGAGCCAGTTGCGCTCTTGCAGTTCGGCAATCACGTAGCGGTCACCGACATTGGCGCGAACGAACGGGATCGACAGATCCGCAAGGGCCAGTTCGAGACCAAGATTGCTCATCAACGTACCGACGACGCCACCCTGCAACTTGCCACGCTCATGCAGATCGCGGGCAATGATAAACAGCAGGTCGTCACCATCAACAATGGCGCCGGTGTGATCGACCATCAGTACCCGATCGCCATCACCGTCGAAGGCGATACCCAGGTCCGCATGCTCAGCCAGAACGGCGGCCTGCAACGGCCCCATATGCGTGGAACCGCAGTTATCGTTGATGTTCAACCCATTCGGCTGGGCAGATAGCACGACAACTTCGGCACCCAGCTCACGGAAGACGCTAGGTGCAACCTTATAAGTCGCACCATGCGCGCAGTCGATGACGATCTTCAGGCCGGCGAAATTGGAGCCAGTAGGAACGCTGCTTTTGCAGAACTCGATGTAGCGACCCGATGCGTCATTGATTCGCGACACCTTGCCGATCTTGCTCGACTCGACAACGGTCATCGGCGTGTCGAGCAATTCTTCGATCATCAACTCCAACTCATCCGGCAGCTTGGTGCCTTTACCGGAGAAGAACTTGATGCCGTTGTCATCATGCGGGTTGTGCGAGGCACTTATCACGATACCGGCTTCAGCCTGGAACGTACGCGACAGATAAGCGATGGCAGGCGTCGGCATCGGGCCGAGCAGCATCACATCGGCGCCCGCCGAGGTCAGCCCGGCCTCGAGTGCCGATTCGAACATATAACCGGAGATCCGCGTGTCCTTGCCGACCAGCACCTTGCAGGCCCCCATCTTGCGGAAAGCCATACCAGCCGCCCAGCCGAGCTTGAGCATGAAGTCAGGCGTGATCGGGTATTCACCAACACGACCGCGAATGCCGTCGGTACCAAAATATTTCTTGCTCATAAGTGCTCCATCATTCTTATTCGGCTGATTCAACGGCCGCGATCATTCGCACAACATCGACGGTTTCCGCCACATCGTGGACGCGCAATATACGTGCGCCTTTAACTGACGCCAGCGCCGCCAGCGCCAGTCCGCCGTGCAGGCGCTCGCCCACGGGACGGTTCAACGCGTGGCCAATCATACTCTTGCGCGAAACACCTACCAGCAATGGCCGTCCCAGCGCATGCAAAGCCTCCATGTGTTTGAACAAGCTTAGATTGTGCTGCAAGGTCTTGGCGAAGCCGAAGCCGGGATCAAGAATGATCCGCTCGGCGGGAATACCCGCCTGGGCGCACTGATCCATGCGCTCGGCGAGAAACTCGCCGACCTCGCGAGTAACATCCTGATACTGCGGATTATCCTGCATATCGCCCGGTTCGCCGAGCATGTGCATGAGGCAGACCGGCAATCCGGTAGCCGCCGCCGCATCCAGCGCGCCATCGCGACGCAACGAACGCACATCGTTGATCAGGCCGGCACCGAGCCGTGCGGTTTCGCGCATGACTGCCGGGGTGGAAGTATCGACCGAGATGATGACATCCAACTCGCGATTGATCAGCTCGACAATCGGCGCGACGCGCTCAAGTTCCTCCAGAGGAGAGACCGCTCGCGCACCCGGCCGGGTCGACTCGCCGCCGACATCAATCAGCGTCGCGCCAGCCAGCACCATGGCTTCGGCATGGCGCAGCGCCGCATCGAGCTGGCTGTAGCGGCCGCCGTCGGAAAAGGAATCAGGAGTGACATTGAGAATGCCCATGACATGCGTCTGGGCCAAATCAAGAACCCGGTTGCCACAAGGCAACCGGGTCAGGGACTGTACAGAAGTCATTTCAAGCCTTAAACGTCAGCAGCCGGACCGCCAATCGGTTTTTCCGGACGCTCATCCTGCACGACAGGCGGCGGAGGCGTACCGGTGCCACCCGACCAGTCGCGAGGTTCGCGAGGTGTGCGGCCGGCCATGATGTCGTCAATCTGCTCGGCATCGATGGTTTCGTACTTCATCAGCGCATCAGCCATGGCATCCAGCTTGTCACGGTTATCCGTGAGGATCTGCTTGGCGGTGCCGTAGCACTGATCAATGATGCTGCGCACTTCGGAGTCGATCAGTTTGGCTGTCTCACCGGAGAAGCTGGCAGCCTGACCACCACCGCCACGACCGAGGAACACTTCACCCTCTTCTTCGGCATACATCAGCGGACCGAGTTTTTCCGACAACCCCCATTTCGTCACCATGTTCCGGGCAATCTGACTTGCACGCATGATGTCGTTGGAGGCCCCGGTAGTCACACCATCGAAGCCCAGGGTCATTTCTTCAGCGATACGGCCACCGTACAACGAGCAGATCTGGCTGATCAGCGCACGTTTGGACAGGCTGTAGCGATCTTCTTCCGGCAGAAACATGGTCACACCCAGCGCACGACCGCGCGGAATGATAGACACCTTGTAGACCGGATCATGCTCGGGAACAACGCGACCGACAATGGCATGGCCAGCTTCGTGGTAGGCCGTGTTCTGCTTTTCTTTCTCGGACATGACCATGGATTTGCGCTCGGCGCCCATCATGATCTTGTCTTTCGCCAGTTCGAACTCTTTCATCTCGACGATGCGTTTGCCGCTACGTGCAGCGAACAACGACGCTTCGTTGACCAGGTTTGCCAGGTCAGCACCCGAGAAGCCCGGAGTACCACGTGCGATCACTGCCGGAGCAACGTCGTCGCCCATTGGCACTTTGCGCATGTGGACTTTGAGAATCTGCTCGCGACCACGAATGTCTGGCAAGCCAACCACCACCTGACGGTCGAAACGGCCCGGACGCAGCAGCGCAGGGTCGAGCACGTCCGGACGGTTGGTCGCAGCAATCACGATGATGCCGTCATTCATTTCGAAGCCGTCCATCTCTACCAGCAACTGGTTGAGAGTCTGCTCACGTTCGTCGTGACCGCCACCCATGCCGGCGCCACGATGGCGACCTACGGCATCGATTTCGTCGATGAAGATGATGCAAGGGGCATGTTTCTTGGCCTGCTCGAACATGTCGCGGACGCGGCTCGCGCCGACACCGACGAACATTTCGACGAAGTCAGAACCGGAAATGGTGAAGAACGGCACTTTCGCTTCGCCGGCAATTGCCTTGGCCAGCAAGGTTTTACCGGTACCCGGTGGGCCGACCATCAATACGCCGCGCGGAATACGACCGCCCAGACGCTGGAATTTGCCCGGATCACGCAGGAACTCAACCAGCTCGCCGACTTCTTCCTTGGCTTCGTCGCAACCGGCAACGTCAGCCAAAGTGGTTTTCACCTGATCTTCAGAGAGCAGGCGTGCCTTGCTCTTGCCGAAGCTCATCGGCCCGCCCTTGCCACCGGCACCACCCTGCATCTGGCGCATGAAGAACATGAACACCGCGATGATCACCAGGATCGGGAAGCTGGCTACCAGAAGCTGAGTCCAGATGCTTTGCTGTTCAGGCTGCTTGCCTTCAACCACAACGTGATTGTCGACCAGATCGCCGATCAGGCCATTGTCCTGAATTGCCGGACGAATGGTCTTGAAGCTGTCGCCATCGGTACGCTTGCCGGTAATCACATAGCCGTCAACGGCTACGCGCTCGACCTTGCCATCCTTGACCTGCTGGATGAAGTCGGAATAGTTGAGGGTCTGCGGCTCGTTAGGGCTGGAGAAGTTGTTCATCACCGTCACCAGGACTGCCGCGATGATCAACCACAGGATCAGATTCTTTGCCATATCGTTCAATTAACTACCCTCTGAAGCAAGCTCCGCTATTGGCGCGCGCTTCGCATGATATTCACCGGCCTAACTTACTACATTACCTACAACTCTGGCAGGCGCCGTCTGTAACCCTTTGTGAAACACTTTCTACACAATATTCGCTTATGCCCGCAGAGCGAAATATGAAAAACCTATCGCCCTGCCGAAAAACCTCGTTTTACGCATCACCACCGCGATAACCCCAGGCCAGCATGTACTGCTCACGGGAGCTGCCACGGGAAGAGTCTGGCTTGATCATCTGGATCTTGTCGAATTTCTTCCGAGCATCCTTCAGATAAACGTCGAAGCCCTCGCCCTGGAAAATCTTGATGACGAAGTTGCCACCGGGCTTGAGGATCCGTTCCGCCAGGTCCAGCGCCAGCTCACACAGGAACATGGCCTTGGGCATATCCACTTCGGGCGTACCACTCATATTGGGGGCCATATCGGAAATCACAAGGTCCACCTGCGAATTACCCACAGCCTCAAGGATTTGAGACAGCACCGAGTCCTCAGTGAAGTCACCTTGAATGAAGGTCACGTCCGGAATGCCGTCCATTTCAAGAATGTCCGAAGCGATCAGACGCCCCTGGCCACCGATCAGCCGACTGGTGACTTGCGACCAGCCACCCGGCGCCGCGCCGAGGTCGACCACGCTCATGCCCGGGCGGATGAGTTTGTATTTTTCCTGGATCTCCAGAAGCTTGTAACTTGCACGCGAGCGGTAGCCATCCTTCTGCGCCTGCTTCACATAAGGATCGTTGACATGTCTTTTCAGCCAACCAAGGCTTGTCTTGGAACGCGCCATTGGGCACCTCGATGATTAGGGTCGTGATTAGTTGGGCGGATCCACGAACCCTCGGGTAAAATGGCCGCCATTTTACAGAATCCAGACGAAAGGGTCAGATTATGCCGCTCACTCCAGAGCAGAAGAAACAGTACAAATCCATCGGCCACCACCTCAAACCAGTGTTGACGGTGGCGGACAACGGTTTGACTGAAGGTGTTTTAGCCGAACTTGAACGCGCCTTGGCCGATCACGAGCTGATCAAGATCAAGCTCAATATCCTTGATCGCGAGTCGCGCCTGGCGCACATCGCCGAGCTGTGCAAGGTCGGCAAAGCGGACCTGGTTCAGGTCATCGGCAAGATGGCTCTGGTCTACCGCAAGAACTTCAGCGTCAACAAGCAGCTGTCGAACGTTCATCGCTTCAAGTGATGCGCAGGGTCAAGGGTGTGCTTCGCGCACCCTGCCACCCCATCCCGGCACCGGCTGCATGACCAGCACCAGCCCGGAAAAACCCAGCACCAGATAACTGAATACCTGCCAGCGCTGCGCATCCGGCCAGCCGACACGCACGGCGACATACATCGCGCACGCGTACAACGCCATCAACAACACCTGCCCGCGAAAATCCCGCCATAGACTGGCAAGGCCCTCGGCCTGTACCAGCACCAAAGCCTGAAAGATCACGCACAGAGCGGCGAATCCCACCACCAGCACTTCGAAAGCACTGGCCACTTCGTCGATCAACAGCGGCGCCAGACCGATCCGGCCCAGCGCCGGCTGCAAACCGATATGAATCAACCATAGGCCACCGACCCAAAGCATCTGGGTCAGTTGCCAAAGCATGGCGCCCGCATGCAGCGGGCGCCTTCTTTCAGATGTGACGAACTTCGACAATCTCGTACTCGATCACGCCGCTTGGCGTTTTGACGGCGACGACGTCACCCTCTTCCTTGCCAATCAAGGCGCGGGCCAGCGGTGAACCGACGGAGATCTTGCCGAGCTTGAAGTCAGCCTCATCCTCACCCACGATGTGGTAAGTGACGCTTTCATCAGTCTCGACGTTGGCGATCTCGACGGTGGTACCGAAAATCACTTTGCCGGTGTGAGGAATGGTCGTGACATCGATGATGACCTGATTCTGAATCCGGCCTTCGATATCACGAATACGCGCCTCGACCATGCCTTGCTGTTCGCGGGCAGCATGGTATTCAGCGTTTTCCTTCAAGTCACCCAACTCGCGGGCCGTACCGATGTCCTGGCTGAGCTTCGGACGGACGACCTTGGTCAGGTGAGCATGCTCCTCTTCCAGGGCGCGAGCGCCCTGAACAGTCATTGGGTACTTGGTTATGCTCATGCCTTCAATCCTGCGTGTAGATCCTGCAAGCGGCGCACGGTCTTTTCCGGACCGAACTTCAGCGCTTCGCAGATCGCTTCGCCCGCAGCAATAGTGGTGGTGCAGTAGATCTTGTGCTGCAGGGCGTTGCGACGAATGGAGTACGAATCGGCGATCGACTGACGACCTTCGGTGGTGTTGATGATCAGCGTGACTTCGTCATTCTTGATCATGTCGACCACGTGCGGACGACCCTCGGTCACCTTGTTCACGCGGCGCACTTTCAGGCCTGCAGCTTCGATCAGCTTGGCAGTGCCGGCAGTGGCGACCACTTCGAAGCCCAAGTTGATCAGATCACGGGCCACGCCTGCAACCAGTGGTTTGTCGTCATCGCGCACGCTGATGAACGCGGTACCGCCGGTCGGCAGCACTTCACTGGCGCCCATCTGCGCTTTGGCGAATGCTTCGCCGAAGGTGTCGCCGACGCCCATCACTTCACCGGTCGACTTCATCTCTGGGCCGAGGATCGGGTCAACGCCAGGGAACTTGGCGAACGGGAACACCGCCTCTTTCACGCTGTAGAAGTTCGGGATGATTTCTTTGGTGAAGCCGATTTCCTGCAGGGTCTTACCGGCCATCACGCGCGCAGCGATCATCGCCAGGGAGACACCGATGCACTTGGAAACGAACGGCACGGTACGCGAGGCGCGCGGGTTGACTTCGATGACGTAGATGTCTTCGCCCTGCAAAGCCAATTGCACGTTCATCAGGCCGACAACGCCCAGTTCCAGAGCCATTTTCTTGACCTGTTCGCGCATCTCGTCCTGGATGTGCGCTGGCAGCGAGTACGGCGGCAGCGAGCAAGCGGAGTCACCGGAGTGAACGCCCGCCTGTTCGATGTGCTGCATGATCGCGCCGATCACTACATCTTTGCCGTCGCAGACCGCATCCACGTCCATTTCGATGGCGCAGTTGAGGAAGTGGTCGAGCAGCACCGGGCTGTCGTTGGACACTTGCACCGCGTCACGCAGATAGCGCTTGAGTTCGTCTTCCTTGTAAACGATTTCCATCGCACGGCCGCCCAGCACGTAGGACGGGCGCACCACCAGCGGATAACCGATCTTCGCCGCAGCACGAACGGCTTCGTCTTCGCTGCGCACAGTGGCGTTTGGCGGCTGACGCAGGTTCAGACGCTCGACCATTTGCTGGAAGCGCTCGCGGTCTTCGGCGCGGTCGATCGCGTCAGGGCTGGTGCCGATGATCGGCACGCCAGCAGCTTCCAGAGCACGAGCCAGTTTCAGCGGAGTCTGGCCGCCGTACTGGACGATCACGCCTTTCGGCTTCTCGACGCGGCAGATTTCCAGTACGTCTTCCAGGGTTACCGGCTCGAAGTACAGACGGTCGGAAGTGTCGTAGTCGGTGGAAACGGTTTCCGGGTTGCAGTTGACCATGATGGTTTCGTAGCCGTCTTCGCGCAGGGCGAGCGCAGCGTGAACGCAGCAATAGTCGAACTCGATGCCCTGGCCGATACGGTTCGGACCGCCACCCAGAATCATGATCTTGTCGCGACCCGACGGTGCTGCCTCGCACTCTTCCTCGTAGGTCGAGTACAGGTAAGCGGTGTCGGTAGCGAACTCGGCGGCGCAGGTGTCAACGCGCTTGTAGACCGGGAAGACTTCCAGCTTCTGACGATGCGTACGCAGGTTTTTCTCGGTCACGCCCAGCAGCTTGGCCAGACGCTGATCGGAGAAGCCTTTGCGCTTGAGCTTGAACATCAGGTCGCGGTCGATCGAGGACAGACCGAGGGTCTTGACCTTCTCTTCGTCCTTGATCAAGTCTTCGATCTGCACCAGGAACCAAGGGTCGATCATGTTCATGCCGAAGATATCTTCGACCGAGAGACCGGCGCGGAAGGCGTCCGCCACGTACCAGATACGCTCGGCGCCCGGCACGGTCAGTTCGCGCTTGAGCACGCTCATGCTGTCCGGGTTGCTCAGATCGAGCTTCTCGTCCAGACCGCAAACGCCGACTTCCAGACCGCGCAGGGCTTTCTGCAAGGATTCCTGGAAGGTCCGGCCGATGGCCATAACTTCGCCGACCGACTTCATTTGCGTGGTCAGGCGCGCGTCAGCCTTGGCGAATTTCTCGAAGGCGAAGCGTGGCAGCTTGGTAACGACGTAGTCGATCGACGGCTCGAAGGACGCCGGGGTCTTGCCGCCGGTGATGTCGTTCGACAGCTCGTCGAGGGTGTAACCCACAGCCAGTTTGGCCGCGACCTTGGCAATCGGGAAACCGGTGGCTTTCGAAGCCAGTGCCGAGGAGCGCGAAACACGCGGGTTCATTTCGATCACGACCATACGGCCAGTGTTCGGGCAGATACCGAACTGCACGTTGGAACCGCCGGTCTCGACGCCGATCTCGCGCAGTACCGCCAGCGAGGCGTTACGCAGGATCTGGTATTCCTTGTCGGTCAGCGTCTGGGCTGGAGCTACGGTGATCGAGTCGCCAGTGTGCACGCCCATCGGATCGAAGTTTTCGATCGAGCAGACGATGATGCAGTTGTCCTTTTTGTCGCGGACAACTTCCATCTCATATTCTTTCCAGCCGATCAGCGATTCGTCGATCAGCAGCTCTTTGGTCGGCGACAGGTCCAGACCACGGGCGCAGATTTCTTCGAACTCTTCACGGTTGTAAGCGATACCGCCACCAGTGCCGCCCATGGTGAAGGACGGACGGATGATGCACGGGAAGCCGAGGGTTTCGAGGACCGCGTTGGCCTCTTCCATGCTGTGGGCAATGCCGGAACGCGGGCAGGCCAAGCCGATGGACTTCATCGCCTTGTCGAAACGCGAACGGTCTTCAGCCTTGTCGATGGTGTCGGCGTTGGCACCGATCATCTCTACGCCGAACTTCTCGAGAACGCCTTCGCGCTCCAGGTCCAGGGCGCAGTTCAGGGCGGTCTGGCCGCCCATGGTTGGCAGCACGGCGTCCGGACGCTCTTTTTCGATGATCTTGGCCACGGTCTGCCACTTGATCGGTTCGATGTAGGTGGCGTCGGCCATGTCCGGGTCGGTCATGATGGTGGCCGGGTTGGAGTTCACCAGGATGACGCGGTAACCCTCTTCGCGCAGGGCTTTGCAGGCCTGGGCGCCGGAGTAGTCGAATTCGCAGGCCTGGCCGATCACGATCGGGCCAGCGCCGAGAATCAGGATGCTTTTAATGTCTGTACGTTTTGGCATGGTTTGTCACTCAAATCCGCAGGTCAGTCGGCAAGCCGTCTTGATCGATTTCTGAAGACCCGAGGGGGCCGCCGGAACCGGGGCCGCCCTCGAGGGCTTCTCTCTACAGTCTCAAGGCGAACGCTTAGCGTCGCTTGGCCATCTCGTTGATGAAGCGGTCGAACAGTGGCGCAACATCGTTCGGGCCCGGGCTCGCTTCAGGGTGACCCTGGAAGCTGAACGCGCTCTTGTCGGTGCGCTCGATGCCTTGCAGGGTGCCGTCGAACAGCGATTTGTGGATCGCGCGCACGTTGGCTGGCAGGGTGGCTTCGTCTACCGCAAAACCGTGGTTCTGGCTGGTGATCATCACCACGCCTGCGTCCAGATCCTGCACCGGGTGGTTGGCACCGTGGTGGCCGTGGCCCATTTTCAGGGTCTTGGCGCCGGAGGCCAGAGCCAGCAGTTGGTGGCCGAGGCAGATGCCGAATACCGGCGTCTCGGTTTCCAGCACTTCCTTGATCGCCTGGATCGCGTAGTCGCATGGCTCCGGATCACCAGGGCCGTTGGACAGGAACACGCCGTCCGGCTTCAGCGCCAGCACATCGGCGGCTGGAGTTTGCGCAGGCACCACGGTGACGCGGCAGCCGCGCTCGACCAGCATGCGCAGGATGTTGACCTTGACGCCGTAGTCGTAGGCGACCACGTGATATGGCAGCTCGGAAGCTTCGATGGTCGCGTGGCTGTCGGTTTTCAGATCCCAGACAGTCGAGCGCCATTCGTATTGGGTCTTGGTGCTGACGACTTTCGCCAGGTCCATGCCCTTCAGGCCCGGGAAGCCCTGCGCAGCGGCGATGGCTGCTTCTTCGGAGATGTTGTCGCCGGCCATGATGCAGCCGTTCTGAGCGCCTTTTTCACGCAGGATGCGGGTCAGGCGACGGGTGTCGATACCGGCGATTGCCACTACATTGTTGGCTTTCAGGTAATCAGACAGGGACATCGTGTTGCGCCAGTTGCTCGCTACCAGCGGCAGGTCACGGATGACCAGGCCAGCGGACCAGACGCGGTCGGACTCGGCGTCTTCCGGCGTGGTGCCGGTGTTGCCGATGTGCGGGTAAGTCAGGGTAACGATCTGCTGGGCGTAGGAAGGATCGGTAAGGATTTCCTGATAGCCGGTCATTGCGGTGTTGAACACCACCTCACCAACGGTCTGACCGTCGGCTCCAATGGCTTCGCCGCGAAAAATGCTGCCATCAGCAAGGGCGAGTATGGCTGGCTTAGTCAAGAAGACCTCCCGTAAATAACGCATGAAAGGGCAATCGCAGGTTGTAAAAAAGCGGAGTGACGTATGGACACGTCACCCCGCTTCTTCACTGAAATTATTCTGCGCGCTTTTAGTGGACACACTAAAGCTGTAGCTTACAGAAAAGGGCGTTTTTGGTCCACCGCTAAAGAGCCTTAAAGGCCGGAGAATGCGACAGGTCGTCGCCAAGCGGTAAAAACCGGCGCAAAACGGGACGTTTGCGCCGGGTTCAGCAACGACTCAACGCAGGTCGAGTACGTCTTGCATGTCGTACAGGCCCGGCTCGCGACCATCCAGCCACAGCGCCGCACGCACCGCGCCCTTGGCGAAGGTCATGCGGCTCGATGCCTTGTGGGTAATCTCGACGCGCTCGCCATCGGCAGCGAACAGCACGGTGTGATCACCGACGATATCGCCAGCACGCACGGTGGCGAAACCAATGGTTTCACGCTCACGCGCACCGGTCTGGCCTTCGCGACCGTAGACCGCGACCTTCTTCAGATCACGCCCCAGGGCATCGGCAATCACTTCACCCATGCGCACCGCGGTACCGGAGGGAGCATCGACCTTGTGGCGGTGATGGGCTTCCATGATCTCGATATCGACATCGTCTCCCAGCACGCGCGCAGCGGTGTCGAGCAACTTCAGGCACAGGTTGACGCCGACGCTGAAGTTGGCGGCGAAGACGATCGGAATGTCCTTGCCCGCATCGGCCAGCAATTGCTTCTCTTCAACACTGAAACCGGTGGTGCCGATGATCATCGCTTTGCCGTGCTTGCGGCAGAACGCGAGATTCTTCAGGGTCACGGTCGGGTGAGTGAAGTCGATCAACACATCGAACTCTTCAACCACACGATCCAGATCACCGGATAGCGGCACGCCGATACGGCCCAGCGCTGCCAGCTCACCGGCATCCGCGCCAACCAGCGTGCTGTCGGGACGATCGACAGCCGCCGTCAGACCGGCGCCCGGCGTCTGCTGCACCGCTTCAATCAGGGTCTTGCCCATGCGCCCGGCGGCGCCCATCACTGCAATACGTCGCATGCCGACTCCTTACAAATCGCCGAAGAAACGCTTCACACCGTCGAACCAACCGGTGGTTTTCGGCGAGTGGCTGTTGTCGTCGGCCAGAGAGCTGCGGAATTCTTCCAGCAGCTCACGCTGACGACGGTTGAGGTTGACCGGCGTTTCCACAGCGACACGGCACATCAGGTCGCCGGCACCGCCGCCACGCACTGGCGCAACGCCCTTGCCGCGTACGCGGAATTGCTTGCCGGTCTGCGTGCCTTCAGGGATTTTCAGTTTGACGCGACCGTCGAGGGTCGGAATCTCCAACTCGCCGCCCAGTGCAGCGTCGACGAAGCTGATCGGCACTTCGCAGAACAGATGCTTGCCGTCACGCTGGAAGATGTCGTGTTCGCGCACATTGATCACAACGTACAGGTCGCCAGTCGGCCCGCCCTGGGTACCCGCCTCGCCTTCGCCGGACAGACGAATGCGGTCGCCAGTATCAACACCGGCAGGCACTTTGACCGACAGGGTTTTGTACTCTTCGACACGACCGTCGCCGTGGCAGGAGTCGCACGGATCGGAAATGATCTTGCCCTGGCCATGGCAGCGCGGGCAGGTCTGCTGCACCGAGAAAAAGCCCTGCTGCATGCGCACCTGACCGATGCCGCCGCAGGTCGGGCACGTCGTCGGCGACGAGCCTTTCTTGGCGCCGGAACCATCGCACGGTTTGCAGTTGACCAGTGTCGGAACGCGGATATTCACCGACGTACCGCGCACCGCTTCTTCCAGATTCAGCTCCAGGGTGTAGCGCAGATCGCTGCCACGCTGAGCGCCGCCACGGGCACCGCCGCGACCGCCACCGAAGAAATCACTGAAGACATCGCCGAAGATGTCCGAGAAGTTCTGGCCACCGAAACCGGCACCGCCGCCACCCATGCTCGGATCGACGCCGGCATGACCATACTGGTCGTATGCCGCGCGCTTGCTGGCGTCGGACAACACTTCATAGGCCTCGTTGGCCTCTTTGAATGCTTCTTCGGAAGCTTTGTCGCCGGGATTACGGTCGGGGTGGTGCTTCATGGCCAGGCGGCGATAGGCCTTCTTCAGGTCCGCTTCGCTCGTGCCCCGCTCGACACCCAATACTTCGTAATAGTCACGCTTTGCCATAAGTTCTTTGCACTCTTAAGGACGTTCGGCAAACCCCTCCTGAGCCTCGCCAAACTCGTTGAGCCCCCATTAAGGCCCGGACCCAACTCACGTCAATTCAACGATCCTGGTCTTGATTGATGCGGTATCTGCGGCGCGAAAAGCAGGAGCATTTTCAGCCATACCACCAACACGCGAGCGTTGTCGCATGCTGTAAAAATTCGCGTATTCCAGATACGCCAACGCGGGAGGCAAGCTCCCGCGCGGCGACATCCTACCAGTCACCGCCGCAAGGCAGTCAACCGGGCGACCAACAACTTACTTGTGGTCTTTGACTTCTTCGAACTCGGCATCGACAACGTCGTCAGCCTTCTCAGCCGATTCGCCTTGCGGGGCTGCGCCATCAGCTGGCTGAGCCTGTTCGGCGTACATCTTCTGAGCAACCGGAGCGGAGACTTTCGACAGCTCTTCAACCTTGGCTTCGATGGCAGCCTTGTCGTCGCCTTTGACGGCGGCTTCCAGCGCAACCACTGCAGCTTCGATTGCAGTCTTCTCTTCGGCGGTGACCTTGTCGCCCGCGTCAGCGATCATCTTGCGAGTCGAGTGCACCAGTGCGTCACCCTGGTTACGGGCAGCGGCCAGTTCTTCGAACTTGCGGTCTTCCTCGGCATTCGCCTCGGCGTCACGCACCATGCGCTCGATTTCTTCGTCGGACAGACCGGAGTTGGCCTTGATCACGATCGACTGGGTCTTGCCGGTAGCCTTGTCTTTCGCGCCGACATGCAGGATGCCGTTGGCGTCGATGTCGAAGGTCACTTCGATCTGCGGCACGCCACGTGGAGCTGGTGGAATGTCGGCCAGGTCGAACTTGCCCAGCGATTTGTTCTGTGCGGCTTGCTTGCGCTCACCCTGCAGAACGTGAATGGTCACAGCACCCTGGTTGTCGTCGGCAGTCGAGAACACTTGCGATTTCTTGGTAGGAATCGTGGTGTTTTTCTCGATCAGCGCAGTCATCACGCCACCCATGGTTTCAATACCCAGGGTCAGCGGGCTGACGTCGAGCAGCAGCACGTCTTTCACGTCACCGGCCAGAACAGCGCCCTGAATCGCAGCACCCATGGCAACAGCTTCGTCCGGGTTGACGTCTTTACGCGCTTCTTTACCGAAGAAATCGGTCACCAGCTTCTGCACCAGCGGCATGCGAGTCTGACCACCGACCAGAATCACGTCGTTGATCGCGCTGACGTCGATACCGGCGTCTTTCATGGCAATGCGGCAAGGTTCGATGGTGCGCTGAACCAGGTCTTCAACCAGTGCTTCGAGCTTGGCACGCGAGATTTTCACGTTCAGGTGCTTAGGACCGGTCGCATCTGCAGTGATGTACGGCAGGTTGACGTCGGTCGACTGAGCGGACGACAGCTCGATCTTGGCTTTCTCAGCGGCTTCTTTCAGGCGCTGCATGGCCAGCGGGTCACCTTTGAGGTTCATGCCGCTTTCTTTCTTGAATTCGTCAACGAGGTAGTCGATCAGACGAATGTCGAAGTCTTCACCGCCGAGGAAAGTGTCACCGTTGGTGGCCAACACTTCGAACTGGTGCTCACCGTCAACTTCAGCGATTTCGATCACGGAAACGTCGAAGGTACCGCCACCCAGGTCATAAACGATCACGGTGTGATCGCCCTTGGCCTTGTCCATACCGTAAGCCAGAGCAGCTGCGGTTGGTTCGTTGATGATACGTTTTACGTCCAGACCAGCGATGCGGCCGGCGTCTTTGGTGGCCTGACGCTGGCTGTCGTTGAAGTAGGCCGGAACGGTGATCACCGCTTCGGTCACTGCCTCGCCGAGGTAGTCTTCGGCGGTCTTCTTCATCTTCTTCAGAATTTCAGCCGAGATCTGTGGCGGTGCCATTTTCTGGCCGTTCACTTCTACCCAGGCGTCGTTGTTGTCAGCCTTGACGATCTTGTAAGGGACCATCTGGATGTCTTTCTGCACTACTTCTTCGTCGAAACGACGACCGATCAGACGCTTTACTGCGTACAGGGTGTTGTGCGGGTTGGTTACAGCCTGACGCTTGGCCGACTGACCTACCAGGATTTCGCCATCGTTGGCGTAAGCGATGATCGACGGCGTGGTACGCGCGCCTTCAGCGTTTTCAATAACTTTGGCTTTGCCGTTTTCCAGAACGGAGACGCAGGAGTTGGTAGTCCCCAGGTCGATACCGATAATTTTGCCCATGTTCACTCTCCCGAAACTTTGGATTTTGTTGCCGCAGCAGTGGTGGCTGACTGCGGTAGCACTTAAACGCTTGACTTCTAAATGGGGGCCTTGCGGCTAATTTCAAGCCTGCTCGTCAATCGAAGGCGAAACCGGTGCCGGCGCCTTGCTGACCACGACCATCGCCGGGCGCAGCAGGCGACCATTGAGCTGGTAGCCCTTCTGGAAAACCTTCAACACGCTATTCGGCTCGACGTCGGCACTTTCCTGCATGGCCATCGCCTGATGGTGAACGGCGTTGAACGGTTCGCCATGCGGATCGATCGCTTCAAGCTGGTAGCGCTTGAGGGTGTCGTGGAACATTTTCAGGGTCAGCTCGATGCCTTCGCGCATCGGACGGATGCTTTCATCGTCCGGGCTCGACAGCTCGAGGCCGCGCTCCAGGCTGTCGACGATCGGCAGCAGGTCGCTGGCAAATTTCTCAAGGGCAAACTTGTGCGCCTTCTCGACGTCCTGCTCGGCACGGCGGCGAACGTTCTGCAGATCGGCAGCAACACGCAGAGACTGATCCTGCGCGGCGGCCAATTGCTCTTCGAGCACTTGCACACGGGTCGCCAGGTCGTCACCCGAACCTTCGGGCGCCTGATTGGCATCTGGGTTTTGCGTATCTACCGTCTGTTCGTCAGCCATAGAATTCTCCTTTCAATTTCGTCCGCGAGCCTGACTCGCGCTTCTGCCCCGATATATGGGGCCGCAAAATCAGGCTTCAAGGGCTGAAAACAATTGTCCCTACAAAAAAGTGCTGAATATTCATTCTTGAATGCGCTAAGAAAACTCTCTGATCAAGCAAATCGAGCTAAGTGCGGGCATTGTCAGGCCTGAACAAAACACTGTATAAATAACCAGACCTCAAGCCTGGGAGCTGCCTTTATGCTGGTGCACCTGTCCGTACACAACTACGCCATCGTTGAACATCTCGATCTCGAACTTGATCGCGGGATGAGCGTGATCACAGGGGAAACCGGCGCCGGCAAGTCGATCATGCTCGATGCCCTGGGCCTCACCCTGGGTGATCGCGCCGACAGCGGCGTGGTTCGCCCGGGCGCTGATAAAGCCGACATTCTCGCCACCTTCGATCTCGCTGATATCCCTGAAGCCAGCGCCTGGCTGGCCGAGCGCGATCTGGAAAACGACGGGCCTTGCATCCTGCGCCGGGTCATCACCTCGGAAGGTCGTTCGCGCGGCTATATCAACGGCACGCCCTGCCCACTTGGCGACCTCAAAGCCCTCGGCGAGCTGCTGATCGATATCCACAGCCAGCACGAACACCAATCGCTACTGAAAACCGACACCCATCGCCGCCTGCTGGACGAGTACGCCGGTGCCACCGATCTGGCGCGTCAGGTGCAGCTTGCCGCGCAACGCTGGCGTCAGACCCGCCAGGAACTGGAGCGGCTGTCCAACTCCGGCGACGAACAACGCGCACGTCATCAGTTGCTCAGCTATCAGCTTGAGGAATTGGAGAACCTCGGCCTCGGCGAAAATGAACTGGAGCAACTGGAGCAGGAACACAAGAACCTGACCAACGCCGAAACCTTGCTGGGCATATGCCGGCAAGTGGTCGAGCAGTGCAGTGAAAGTGATTCAGGGAATGTCCTGAATGCACTGACCGCCAGCCTCAATCGTCTGTCCAGTGTGAACAGCTCGGTGGGGGCGCTGGGTGAAGCCAGCAGCCTGCTGACCAGCGCACAGATTCAGGTAGAAGAAGCGGTCGGCGAGCTCAACCGCTTCCTCGACAACTTTGATGCCGACCCGGCTCGCCTGCAATACCTGGAAGAGCGCCTCGACGCGATCTACACCCTGGCGCGCAAACACCGGATTCAACCGACCGAAGTCGGCGAGATGCAGCAAAAGCTGCTCGATGAAATCGAAACCCTCAACGCCAACGATGAATCCATCGAACGCCTGGGTGAAGAACTGGCGTCCTACGCCCGCCACTACCAAGAGAAAGCCCGCGAGCTGAGCGACCTTCGTCATCAAGCTGCCGGTAGCCTCGCCAGTGCAGTGGAGCAGGAAATCCAGCGCCTGGGCATGCCCGGCGGCCGCTTTACCATCGAACTGAAAGCCAACAGCAGCGATGAGTTGCTGCCGAACGGGCTGGAACAGGTCGAACTGCTGGTCAGCGCCAACCCCGGCCAACCGCTCAAGGCACTGGCAAAAGTCGCCTCCGGTGGTGAGCTGTCGCGGATCAGTCTGGCGATTCAGGTCATTACCGCCCAGACCTCCCGCGTGCCGACGCTGGTGTTCGACGAAGTGGACGTAGGTATTGGCGGTCCGACTGCCGAGATTGTCGGCCAGTTACTGCGCCGTCTCGGTGATCGCGGCCAGGTCCTGACCGTGACGCACTTGCCGCAAGTGGCGGCGCAAGGGCATCAACATCTGTTCGTGCACAAGGTTCGCGACGAGAAGGCGACTCACACCGCTGTCGCGAAGCTGACAAAGAACGAGCGCATCGAAGAAGTCGCGCGCATGCTCGGCGGCATCGATCTGACCAAGGAATCCCTGGCTCACGCGAAAAAAATGGTGGTGACCGCCAAGGCGTAATAAATAGTAGAAAGCACGAAGGCGACCCTTGGGTCGCCTTCGTTCGTTTAGCGAATGTGAAATTCGCGCGACATGCTTACTTTTTCTTGCGTACGTACAGCACCAGGTTGTGATCAACCATCTCGAAGCCATGCTTCTCGACGATCGATTTCTGAAGTTTTTCGATTTCTTCGTCGAAGAATTCGATCACTTCACCCGATTCCACGTTGACCATATGGTCGTGGTGGCCACCGTCAGCCAGTTCGAAGACCGCGTGGCCGCCGTCGAAGTTGTGGCGGACCACGAGGCCGGCCGCTTCGAACTGGGTCAGTACACGGTAAACCGTGGCCAGACCAACGTCCTCACCAGCTTCCATCAACGCCTTGTAGACGTCCTCGGCACTCATGTGGCGCTGCTCGGTAGAGTCGAGCATTTGCAGGATCTTGACCCGTGGCAGGGTCACTTTGAGGCCGGCTTTGCGTAGTTCGCTATTTTCAACCATGGTCAGCTTTCTCGCGATGCTGCTTCGCAGCTTCTCTTAATGCGGGTATGATCGGCGTTTACGTTGTCCCAGCCAAGATAGTGGAAGTCGCCCACCGATGCAAAACACCAAGCTCTTGCTAACCAGTTTCACCTTTGTGGGACTGCTCGCACTCGCCGGTTGTTCATTCCCCGGGGTTTACAAAATCGACATCCAGCAGGGCAATGTCGTCACGCAGGACATGATAGACCAGTTACGCCCGGGAATGACCCGGCCGCAAGTACGGTTTATCATGGGCAACCCTCTGCTTGCCGACACGTTCCATGCCGATCGCTGGGATTATCTGTACAGCCTGCAACCGGGTGGCGGTGAACGCCAGCAGGAACGAATCAGCGTTATCTTCAACTCCAATGACCAGCTTGTCAGCCTGTCCGGTGACTTCATGCCCGGCGTGAGCCGTGACGAAGCCATTCTCGGCAAGGACAGCGGTACTACCGTGACCGCGCCTGCTGAAAACGCCGACAAGCCAGAAGCTGAAAAACCAGCCAAACCAGGCTCCTTGCTGGATCAGATTCAGAAGGACGTCGATGGTGTGGAAACCGTACCGGTTCCGACACCAGAGCCGCTGGACACCTCGCCGCAGTAATAGGCGAGGCAATAAAAAACCCGGACATTCCGGGTTTTTTATTGCCTGCCGTTTGGCCTGATCAAGAACTGCGTGCTTTGGCCTCGGCAGCCTTGGCCGCGCGCAAACGTCGAACTTCTTTGGGATCAGCCAGCAGCGGTCGATAAATTTCAATCCGGTCGCCCGCCTGAACAGGGCGAGAATCCGCGTCAGTCACGACCTTGCCAAAAATCCCCAGCGGGCACTGCGCTAGATTCAATTCAGGAAACTCTGCCGCGATGCCCGATTCTTGCACCGCAGCACGAACACTAACGCCCTCAGCAACGCTGATCGTACGCAGAACCTGCCGATCAACCGCGGCGTACACGACTTCTATCTCGATCACCGGCTCAACCATGCATCTGCTTGGCGCGCTGGCAGAAAGCATCCACCAGCTGGTTAGCCGCCTGATTGAACAGCGGGCCCAACGTAGCGCGCACCAGCGGCCCGGCATAATCGAACGACAGATCCAGACTGATCTTGCAGGCCTTTTCGTTCAGCGCCTTGAATACCCAGATGCCGTGCAACTGAGTGAACGGGCCTTCCTCAAGATTCATCTCGATCGACTGCCCCGGCACCAGCGTATTGCGCGTGACGAAATGCTGACTGAGGCCGCCCTTCGCTACGCCGACACTGGCGCGCATGTGTTCTGGGGAGCTTTCCAGCACTTCAGCCTCCGAGCACCACGGCAGAAACTCCGGGTAACGCGCGACGTCGTTGACCAGGTCGTAGAGAAACTGCGCCGGATACGGCAGGAGCGCGGATCGTTGGATATGTGTCGTCATGTAAGCGTTACTTCCAGAGCTGAGCGGCAAAGACTACAAGAATGCCGATAGGCGCCACGTAGCGCATCAAGAACAGGGACAGGGCAAATAGAACCGGGTTACGGATGGACAATTCATCCCGCACCGCTTCACGCCCCATCACCCATCCCGCGAACAGCACGAAACACAAGCCACCGAGGGGCAACATGATCCGCGAGGTGAAGAAATCGATCACGCCAAAGAAGTCGAGCCCGCTCTGCGCACCCCATTGATAGAGGCTGAACCCCCCGCCTTCGTTCACGAAAAACTTGGCTTCCTTCCAGATATTGAAAGAAAACACCGTGCCCAGACCAACGAACCAGCAGGTGAACGCAAGCCAGAACGTCACCCAGATGCGGCTGATTTTAGTGCGTTCAACCAGGTAAGCCACCATTGGCTCAAGCAGCGAAATCGCCGAACTCCACGCTGCCACCGCGACCAGCACGAAGAACACCACGCCCATCAACTGGCCGAAAAATACATTACCAAAAGCAAATGGCAGGCTGACGAACATCAGTCCCGGACCTTCGCTTGGGTTCAGGCCAGCAGCGAACACAATCGGAAACAGCGCCAGACCAGCGACCAGCGATACGAAAGTATCCAGCAGCGCAACGCCGACCACCGTGCCCGACAGCGAGGTGTTCTTCGGCATGTAGGCGCCGTAGATCATGATCGAACCGACGCCGACGCTCAGCGAGAAGAACGCGTGCCCCATCGCTGGCAGCAGACCGTCGAGGACTTTTTCCGGGTGGAAGTCGAACATGAAATGCACGCCTTCCATGAAATGCCCGGTGGTCATGCTGTAGCCCAGCAGCACCAGAATCATCACGAACAGCAGCGGCATCATGATTCGCAGGCTGCGTTCAAGCCCGGCGACTACGCCTTTTGCGATCACGAAGGCCGACAGCAGCATGAAAATCGTGTGCCAAAGTGTCAGGCGCCATGGATTGGAGATGACATTGCCGAAATAGGCGCCGACCTGATCAGCCGTCGCGCCCTGGAAATCGCCACGGCCCATGTCGACGATGTAGTCCAGCGACCAGCCGCCGACCACACTGTAGAAAGACAGGATCAGCAGGGCCGTGATCATCCCGGCGAACGCGCCCCACGACCATTTGGCCGAGTGCCCCGCCTCCAGTGCCAGCACCTTCAGGGCATTCGCCGGACTCTGCCGGGCGCGCCGGCCGATCAAGGTTTCCGCGAGCATGACCGGGACACCGATGAGCGCAATACACGCCAGGAACATCAGCACAAAGGCACCGCCGCCGTAGACCCCGACCATGTAGGGGAACTTCCAGATACTACCCAGTCCCACGGCCGAACCGGTCGCGGCGAGTATGAATACCCAGCGGCTAGCCCAACTGCCGTGGACAGAAACCTTGTCTGTCGACATCGTTTATCACGCCCAAGCGTTAGAAAAAGAGGCCGCATTGTCCGGGATTCACTCAACCTGCTCAAGCACGCAGCAACACCGTAGCCGACAGCCGAACAACTCCATATAATGCCGCCCCTATGGCTAAACAGAAGAAACACCCAACAGGGACCATCGCGCAGAACAAAAAGGCGCGACACGATTACTTCATCGAGCACAAGTTCGAGGCTGGTCTGGTCCTGGCCGGCTGGGAAGTAAAAAGTCTGCGGGCGAGCAAGTTGCAGCTGGTCGACAGCTATGTGCTGCTCAAGGACGGCGAAGCATGGTTGCTCGGCAGCCACATCACGCCGCTGATGACCGCAAGCACCCACGTCATCGCCGACCCGGTGCGCACGCGCAAACTGCTGCTCAACCGCCGCGAGCTGGACAAGCTCGCCGCCGCCGTGCAGCAGAAGGGTTACGCCTGCGTCTGCCTGTCCTGGTACTGGAGCAAGCACATGGTCAAGTGCGAGATCGCTCTGGGCAAGGGCAAGAAGGAATACGACAAGCGTGACACCGAGCGCGAGCGCGATGCCGGTCGTGAATTGCAGCGTGCGGTGCGCAACAAGGGCAAGGAAGACTGATCTTCCTCCTTTAGCGCCAATTCGCGAGCAGGCTCGCTCCCACCTTGGAATGCATTTCAAAGGTGGGAGCGAGCCTGCTCGCGAAAGCTATTTCAGCATCAACACAAACACACCTGATCACATCCCCTTGCGCCGCTCCGCCCGAGCCATGCGCTGCACCTCCTGACGCACCTCTTCCAGCACTTCCTGCACATACAGAATATGTCGGCTGGACACTTCTCGCGCCTGCTCCGCACGTCCTTCGATAATCGCCAGATACAATTCCCGATGCTGCGAGATCAGCATGTCGCGGGTTTCCGTACGCTGCTTGTACATGCCGCCGATGTTGGTCACGACGTTGCGCTTGAGCAGATCGAACAAGCCGCGAATCGTGTGCAGCAACACCGCGTTATGGCTGGCCTCGGCAATCGCCAGATGAAACTTCGCATCCGCCGCGCCCTCTTCCGCCCGGCTGACTTCTTCGTGACGCGAGTAGCAATCCTGCAGCTCTTCGAACGCAGCGGTCAGTCGCTCACGATCGACATCGGTGGCGCGCAATGCGGCGTAGTAGGCGCACGATGCCTCCAGGGTGTGCCGGAATTCGAGCAAATCACGTTGCGCTTCGGGATTGCTTTCAAGTAATTGCAGCAGCGGATCGCTGAACGTCGAACCCAGGCCTTCCACCACATAATTGCCGCCGCCCTGGCGACTGACCAGCAAGCCTTTGGCCGCCAGTTTCTGAATCGCCTCGCGCAACGACGGGCGTGATACGCCAAATTGTTCGGCCAGCGTGCGCTCGGCCGGCAGCCGCTCGCCCGACTTCAGCGTGCCCTCAAGGATCATCCCTTCGAGGCGCTCGACAATATCGTCAGACAAACGGCGCTGACGTATCTGATCAAAGCCCATAACTCATTTCTCCACGATCCCGACCGCTCGCCGGGGTGTCTATTCTGGCCTATCGGCGCGCCGCCGACACCTGCCAGACGCCACTTCGCCACAGCGGATCAGTTGCCCTCTGCACCGCATCTTCGACGAAAGTTTCAGAGCGGCAAATTGACACACCGCTACCAAGGCTTTTACCCTAGCCGACAGCGCTTGTAAATTGGTCTTACCAATTATCCAAGATTGCTCACAGTGCCTGACCAACAACAATTAGGGGCCACCCCACCATGCAAACCTGGCAACAGCTCTACAGTCCGCTCGGCAGTCTTGGCGTCTCCGCTCTCGCGGCCGTCATTCCCATCGTGTTCTTCTTTCTCGCCCTGGCGGTGTTCCGCCTCAAAGGCCATGTGGCCGGCAGCATCACCCTCGCACTTTCGATTGCCGTAGCGATATTCGCCTTCCAGATGCCAGTGGACATGGCCTTCGCCGCCGCTGGTTATGGTTTCGCTTATGGTCTGTGGCCGATTGCCTGGATCATTGTCGCGGCGGTGTTCCTCTACAAGCTGACGGTGAAGAGCGGTCAGTTCGAGGTCATCCGCAGCTCAGTCCTGTCGATCACCGATGACCAACGCTTGCAGGTGTTGCTGATCGGTTTCTGCTTCGGCGCATTTCTGGAAGGTGCCGCCGGTTTCGGCGCGCCGGTAGCGATTACTGCCGCACTCCTTGTAGGACTGGGCTTCAACCCGCTGTACGCCGCCGGCTTGTGCCTGATTGCCAACACTGCGCCGGTAGCGTTCGGCGCACTGGGGATTCCGATCATCGTGGCGGGCCAGGTCACTGGCATCGACGCCTTCAAGATCGGCGCCATGACCGGTCGCCAGCTGCCACTGCTGTCGCTGTTCGTGCCGTTCTGGCTGGTGTTCATGATGGACGGCCTGCGCGGTGTGCGCGAAACCTGGCCGGCCGCGCTGGTGGCAGGCTTGAGTTTCGCCATTACCCAATACTTCACCTCCAACTTCATCGGCCCGGAACTGCCGGACATCACCTCGGCACTGGCCAGCCTGATTTCCCTGACCCTGTTCCTCAAGGTCTGGCAACCACGTCGCGCCGCCGGCCAGCACATCGTTGGCGCCGTATCCGCTTCGGTGGTCAGCGCCAGCGTCGGCGGTTTCGGCCAGAAGCGCACCACCGTGGCTTCGCCCTACAGCCTCGGGGAAATTTTCAAGGCGTGGTCGCCGTTCCTGATCCTCACTGTGCTGGTGACGATCTGGACGCTGAAGCCTTTCAAAGCCATGTTCGCTGCCGGCGGCTCGATGTACGGCTGGGTGTTCAACTTCGCGATTCCGCACCTTGATCAACTGGTGATCAAGACTGCGCCAATCGTGGCCAACCCGACCGCGATTCCAGCGGTGTTCAAGCTCGATCCGATTTCCGCGACCGGGACGGCGATTTTCTTCTCCGCGCTGATTTCGATGCTGGTGCTGAAGATCAATTTCAAAACTGGTCTGACCACTTTGAAAGAGACCTTCTATGAGCTGCGCTGGCCGATCCTGTCGATCGGCATGGTGCTGGCGTTCGCCTTTGTCACCAACTACTCCGGCATGTCCTCGACCATGGCCCTGGTGCTGGCGGGTACTGGCGCCGCGTTCCCGTTCTTCTCGCCGTTCCTCGGCTGGCTAGGCGTATTCCTCACCGGTTCGGATACGTCGTCGAACGCGCTGTTCAGTTCGTTGCAAGCGACCACCGCCCACCAGATCGGCGTCAACGACACCTTGCTGGTGGCGGCCAATACCAGCGGCGGCGTGACCGGCAAGATGATCTCGCCGCAATCGATCGCCGTGGCCTGCGCCGCGACCGGTCTGGTCGGCAAGGAATCGGATCTGTTCCGCTTCACCCTCAAGCACAGCCTATTCTTTGCAACGATTGTCGGTTTGATCACCTTGGCTCAGGCCTACTGGTTCACCGGCATGCTGGTGCACTAAACCTACAAGAAAGACGGAAATAACCGACGCCGGCCCGTGATCCGGCGTCAGCAATTCACCACCGGGTCTGTAAGGCTGCTGAAAGCAATGCGCTTTATATTCGGCAGCCGCAGCAGACGGATAACCGGGCCTACCCGGAGACACGCCTGATGAGCGAGCTTTTTTACAACGCTGTGCCGAACGCGACCCGCGTGGCACCGCCACTGCCCGAACCTCGGCAATACCCCAGCGAGAAACCGTCGCGGGTCTACCTGTTCGGCACGTGTGTGGTCGACCTGTTCTACCCCGAAGCCGGGATGGACGCGATCCATCTGCTGGAGCGTGAAGGGATCCGGGTCGAGTATCCGCAAGGCCAGAGTTGCTGCGGCCAACCGGCCTACACCTCGGGTTACACCGAGCAGGCGCGGACGGTAGCGCGCTCGCAACTGGCGCTGTTTGCCGGGGATTATCCGGTGGTAGTGCCCTCGGGTTCCTGCGCCGGCATGCTTCGCGAGCATTACGCCGACTTGTTCAAGGACGAGCCGGAAACGTTGAAACAGGTGCAGGCCCTTGCGGCTCGCACTTATGAACTGGCCGAGTTTCTGCTGTTCGTCTGCAAGGTGCAGCTCAAGGACAGCGGCGAAACGGTGAAAGTCGCGCTGCACACCTCGTGTTCGGCACGCCGCGAAATGAACACCCACCTGCACGGCCGCGAGTTGTTGGCGCAGTTGAGCAATGTGGAGCGGGTCAATCACGACCACGAAAGCGAATGCTGTGGCTTCGGCGGGACATTCAGCGTCCGTATGCCAGACATTTCCGGCGCGATGGTGGCTGACAAGACCCGCGCACTGAAGGAGTCCGGCGCGCACAAGGTACTGAGTGCCGACTGCGGCTGTTTGATGAACATCAACGGCGCTCTGGAGAAACAGCAGCAAGCGTTGCGCGGGCAACATCTGGCGAGCTTCCTCTGGCAGCGAACCGGAGGTGCGCAATGAGCACCTCGACGATTATTCCTACGGTCGCCGTAGAAGAAGATTTCCGCACCCGGGCACACAATGCCTTGGGTGATCAGCAGCTGCGGAACAACTTCCGCACTGCCATGGATTCACTGATGACCAAGCGGGCAGCGGCTTTCAGCGATGCCCACGAAAGAGAACACTTGCGCGCACTGGGCAATTCGATCAAGGCCCGCGCGCTGTCCAAGTTGCCCGACCTGCTCGAGCAACTGGAACAGAACCTGACCCGCAACGGTGTGACAGTGCACTGGGCGGAAACGGTGGACGAAGCCAATGGCATCGTCTTATCGATCATCCGCGCTCACGAGGCGCGGCAAGTGATCAAGGGCAAATCGATGGTCAGCGAAGAGATGGAGATGAACCATTTCCTCGAGGCTCGGGACATTGAATGTCTGGAGTCCGACATGGGGGAGTACATCGTCCAGCTCGACCACGAGAAGCCTTCACACATCATTATGCCGGCGATCCACAAGAATGCCGGTCAGGTCGCGTCCTTGTTCCACGACAAACTTGGCGTGGAATACACCAAGGACGTTGACCAACTCATTCAGATCGGTCGCAGGGTCCTGCGGCAGAAATTCTTCGAAGCCGACATCGGCGTCTCCGGCGTCAACTTCGCCGTGGCCGAAACCGGCACCCTGCTGCTGGTGGAAAACGAAGGCAACGGGCGCATGACCACCACCGTTCCCCCGGTGCATATCGCCGTTACCGGCATCGAAAAAGTCGTGGAAAACCTGCGCGACGTGGTGCCGCTGCTGTCACTGCTGACGCGCTCGGCGCTGGGCATTCCGATCACCACTTACGTCAACATGATCTCCGGCCCGCGCAAGGAGCATGAACTCGATGGCCCGCAGGAAGTGCATCTGGTGCTGCTCGACAACGGTCGCAGCCAGGCTTTCGCCGACAGTGAATTGCGCCAGACCCTGAACTGCATCCGCTGCGGCGCCTGCATGAATCATTGCCCGGTTTACACCCGCGTCGGCGGCCACACTTATGGCGAGGTGTACCCGGGGCCGATTGGCAAAATCATCACCCCGCACATGGTCGGCCTGGCCAAGGTCCCGGACCACCCGAGCGCGTCCTCACTGTGCGGCGCCTGCGGTGAAGTCTGCCCGGTGAAAATTCCGATCCCGGCGATCCTGCGCCGTCTGCGCGAGGAAAACGTCAAAGCCCCGGACGCACCGAATCAGGTGATGCGCGGCCAGGGCAGCAAATATTCGCGCAAGGAGCGTTTTATCTGGAACGCCTGGGCCAGACTCAACAGCTCGCCGACGCTGTACCGCATGTTCGCTTTTTTCGCCACGCGCCTGCGCGCCCTCACACCGAGCAACGTCGGCCCATGGACGCAAAATCACAGCGCGCCAAAACCGGCCGCGCGTTCGTTGCATGACATGGCCCGCGAGCATCTGGCCAAACAGGGAGAGCGTCGATGAGCGCCAAGCAAAATATCCTCGGCAAGCTGCGGAAAAGTCTGACCGGCAGCACGCCAATCGCCGACAACTTCGACGTCGATCTGGTCACCCAGCCCTACACCTACAGCGCCGAGCAACGCATCCCGCAACTGCGCAAACTGATGGAGGCGGTGCACACCGAAATCCACCTGACCTCGGGCGCGGAGTGGCCGGCATTACTGGCACAACTGCTGCGCGACCGCGAATTGCCGAGCCTGCTGATCGCTCCGACAACAACCCACGGGCAACGCATCACACAGCACTGGGCGAATAATCCCGAGCTGCCTGCACTGAAATCCTACGACCGGCCAATGGAAGAATGGAAAGCCGAACTGTTCAACGACACCCCGGCCAGCCTCACCGGCACCCTCGGTGCCATCGCCGCAACCGGCAGCCTGATCATCTGGCCTACCCGTGAGGAACCGCGCTTGATGAGCCTGGTGCCGCCGGTGCATTTCGCCCTGCTCAAGGCCAGCGAAATCCGCGACAACTTCTATCAGGTGCAACAGGAGTTCGAATGGGCGCAAGGCATGCCGACCAACGCGCTGCTGGTCTCCGGCCCGTCGAAAACCGCCGATATTGAACAGGTGCTGGCGTATGGCGCGCATGGCCCGAAAGATCTGGTCGTGCTGATTCTGGAGGATCAATGAGTCTTCCTGCTGCTTTCCTGCGTGATGCCGAGCGATTGATTCCGCCAGAGCGGCGCTTCGACGATCCGCTGTCGACCCTGGCCTTTGGCACCGACGCCAGTTTCTATCGACTGATCCCGAAACTGGTGATCCGCGTCGAGTCCGAAGACGAAGTCGTGGCGCTGCTGCAACTGGCCCAGCGCGACAAGGTGCCGGTGACCTTCCGCGCCGCCGGCACCAGCCTGTCCGGGCAGGCGATCAGCGACTCGGTGCTGATCGTACTCGGGGATAACTGGAATGCCCGCGAGATTCGCGGCCAGGGCACGCAGATCCGCCTGCAACCGGGAGTGATCGGCGCGCAGGCCAACGCCTGGCTGGCGCCGTTCGGACGCAAGATCGGGCCGGATCCGGCGTCGATCAATGCCTGCAAGATCGGCGGCATCGTCGCCAACAACGCCAGCGGCATGTGCTGCGGCACCGCGCAGAATACCTATCACACATTGGCCGGAATTCGGCTGGTGCTGGCCGACGGCACGCGCCTCGATACCGAAGATCCAGCCAGCGTCGCGGCATTTCGCTCCAGCCACGGCGACCTGCTCGAACGCTTGGCGACATTAGGCCGCGAGACCCGCGCCAACGCCGCACTGGCCGCAAGAATCCGCCACAAATACCGTCTGAAAAATACCACCGGCCTGTCGCTCAACGCCCTGGTGGATTTCGACGAGCCTGTGGATATCCTGAGCCACCTGCTGGTCGGCTCCGAAGGCACGCTCGGCTTTATCAGTGCGGTGACTTACGACACCGTCATCGATCACCCGAACAAGGCCTCGGCGCTGATCGTGTTCCCCGATGTCGAAACCTGCTGCAACGCGGTCACGGTGCTGAAAAGCCAACCGGTGTCAGCGGTGGAGTTACTTGATCGGCGCAGTTTGCGCTCGGTGCAGGACAAAAAAGGCATGCCCGCTTTCGTACAGCTGCTGTCGGAAAATGCCTGCGCGCTGCTCATCGAATCCCGCGCCGCTTCGTCGACATTGCTGCAGGAACAACTGGGGCAAATCATGGCGTCCCTGCGCGATTTTCCCGTAGAGAAGCAGGTCGACTTCACCGAAGACCCGGTGGAAAACGCCCGACTCTGGGCCATCCGCAAAGACACCTTCCCCGCCGTCGGCGCCGTGCGCAAAACCGGCACCACGGTAATCATCGAAGATGTGACCTTCCCGGTCGAACAACTGGCCGTCGGCGTCAATCGCCTGATCGAGCTGTTCGACAAACATGCTTACGACGAAGCGATCCTTTTCGGACACGCACTGGAAGGCAATCTGCACTTCGTCTTCACCCAAGGCTTCAACAGCCCGGAAGAAATCGCACGCTACCAAGCGTTCATGGACGACGTCGCGCAACTGGTTGCAGTGGAATTCGGCGGCTCGCTGAAAGCCGAACACGGCACCGGCCGCAACATGGCGCCGTTCGTGGAACTGGAATGGGGCAGCGATGCCTATCAACTGATGTGGCAGCTCAAACGCTTGCTCGACCCCAACGGCATTCTCAATCCGGACGTGGTGCTCAGCGAAGATCCGCAGATCCACCTCAAGCACCTGAAACCGCTGCCAGCGGCGGACGAGATTGTGGACAAGTGCATCGAGTGCGGTTTCTGCGAACCGGTCTGCCCCTCGAAAGGCCTGACCCTTAGCCCGCGCCAGCGCATCGTCATCTGGCGCGATATCCAGGCGAAAAAGCGCGCCGGCGTCGACACCACCGACCTGGAAAAAGCCTTCGACTATCAAGGCATCGACACCTGCGCCGCCACCGGCCTGTGCGCGCAACGCTGCCCTGTAGGCATCAACACCGGCGAGCTGGTGAAAAAGCTCCGTGGCCGACACGCCACGCATCAGAAAACCGCTGACTGGATCGAAGGAAATTTCGCCAAGACCCTGCAAGGCGCGCGCTTCACCCTGCACGTCGCCAACGGCGCGCGAATGATGCTCGGTGCACCGCGTCTAGCAAAGTTGTCGGCAACGCTGACGCGCCTGTCCAAAGGCCAGGTGCCGTTGTGGACCAACGCCATGCCACAACCGGAAAAAGCCATTCGCTTCAGCCCGAGCGTGGCGGACGAGCGCCCGCGCGTGGTTTATCTGGCAGCTTGCGTGTCGCGGGTCATGGGCCCGGCGGCGGGTGACAAAGAGCAGATGTCGCTGTACGACAAAACCCGTGGCTTGCTGGAAAAGGCCGGTTACCAGGTAGTCTTTCCCGACAATCAGGACAACCTCTGCTGCGGCCAGCCGTTCGCCTCCAAAGGCTACGCCGAACAGGCCGAGCACAAACGTCAGGAGCTGATCAGCGCCCTGCTCCACGCCAGTCGCGGCGGCCTCGATCCGATCTATTGCGACACCAGCCCATGTACGTTGCGAATGGTTCAGGACATCGGCGAAACACGACTGGATCTGTACGATCCGGTGCGCTTCATCCGTACGCATTTGCTGGATCGCTTGGACTTCACACCCCAGGAAGCGCCGATTGCCGTCCACGTGACCTGCAGCACTCAGCATTTGGGCGAAAGCCAGGCGCTGATCGATCTGGCGCGCAAATGCAGCACCACTGTGGTGATTCCTGAAGGCATACATTGCTGCGGATTTGCCGGCGACAAAGGCTTCACCACACCGGAGCTGAACAGCCATTCGCTGCGTACGCTCAAGGACGCCGTGCAGCACTGCAGCGAGGGGATTTCCACCAGCCGCACCTGCGAAATCGGCCTGACCCAGCATGGTGGAATCGACTATCACGGGCTGGTTTACCTGGTGGATCGGGTGACACGGGCGAAAGCCTGCTGAGGAAAAAATCAGAACCCTTGAGCGAGGCGGTAGTCCACTGCACATGCCCCGGACGATTCGGGGCCTGTTCAACGGTCAGCGAAGTCTGAACCCTCAGTTCAAGGAGATACACATGAACCGCTCTGTAATGTTAGGTCTGTTTGTCACTGCCTCGATGATGGCGTCCACTTCGTTCGCCGCTGAAAAACCTGGCGATTTATGCGATGCCAATCTGCAGAGAATCGATAGCGCAAAATCCCAATACCTGACGTCGACAGACCTGAATGCGCGCGTATCGGCCAGTGTCAGCAAAGCCCGCGCCCTGAAAGCACAAGGCAAGATTGACGACTGCCTCGCTGAAACACAGCAAACCCTGCTGGACATTCAAAACGCTACCGGTGACACCAAAAAATGATTCATGCGCCGACCTTTTACAGGTCGGCTGCATCGGCACCTGGCCGACCGATCTGGCCTTTTGACATTCGTTGCAAATAAAACCGAATTCCTGCGCAGCGAAGCGGTCAACCAGACAGGTCCTATACTGACCTCGCTTGTCTTGACCTCGGCATCGCGGCCAAACCGTCCGGCAGCACCGAGCCCCCATCGTTCAAGGAGATACCCATGAAGCATTCTGCAATTGCTGGATTGTTTATCACTGGTGCACTTCTGGCCTCGCCGGTGTTCGCGGCGGACAAAGACCTCTGCGCCGGGAATCTTCAAAGCATCAAAGATTTCGTCACCAGCCAGCCGTCCCTTCCTGAAAGCTCCATGAATAACATCAAGGAAGCACAGGAAAAAGCCACTGCGGCCCAGGCGTCCGGCAACGACAAGGAATGCATCGAGGTTACCAACGGCATCATCAGCAAGATGCAGATCCGTAACCCGACGCGTAACTGATGTCCCGCAGGCCAACCTTCGGGTTGGCCTGCCAAGCGTTTTGACGTACACTGTGCACGCTTGTTGCCCGAACAGATTCACCGGGCAATGAGTTCGGGGCCGTTTAGGATTCGACGCCGGTTGCGAAACTCTAGGTGCATGCCGACTTGGTAACAGAAGTCGTAAATCCACTGTTGCAACTACTTATAGTTGCCAATGACGACCAATACGGTGTTGCTCTCGCTGCTTAATTGCAGCTGACAATGCTCCTGGTACCTTCGGGTCCAGCAATCATCAGGGGATGTCTGTAAACCCGAAATGATTGTCATATAGAACAGAATCGCCGTGCAGTACGTTGTGGACGAAGCGGCTAAAACTTACACAACTCGCCCAAAGCACCCTGCCCGTCGGGTCGCTGAGGGTTAACTTAATAGACACGGCTACGCATGTAGTACCGACAGCGGAGTACTGGCGGACGGGGGTTCAAATCCCCCCGGCTCCACCAAATAATCATCTAAAGACGTCCACGGACGTCTTTTTTTGTGCCTGAAATCTAGTAAATACGGGGGTTTCAGGGCCATTGAGCTCCACAGCGCTTCAGGCAGATCCATTTTGAACTGTATTCCAAGGCGTATTCCAAGCCCGTGACTGGTAAATTTTGGAATACACAAACAGCGTTGGAGTACCCATGGGAGCCCGAGCCACACGCCTTTCAGACCTAAAAATCAAAGCCGCCAAGCCCAAGGACAAAGACCCACCAACTCTCAACGACAAAGCCCGCCCAGTGCGGGCTTTGTCGCATCTGGGGTTAGTCGAATGGCCGCCCATTTCCTTCACATTCTCAAGCCTGCCGGTGGCTGTGAATGTTCGACGTTGTACAAAAGGACGCTGGGGCGGCACCGATTCGGCTCACTCTCCAATTAAACGAAACCAATTTGGCTGTAAGACGATTGCGCTTGTGTGATAGCAAAACCACAGCCATCCCCTTACCATTCCGCGGCTGGCTGGACGCCTCGCAGAGAAAACCGGTTCGCATGTGGAAACTCAACCTGCACAAGGAAGGCAATAAACCATGAGCTTCATCGAAACAATCCAATCCAAGGAAGTCGATATCTACATATCGGCGTTCTTCACCATCCTCGGCCTGATTCTGGGAGCCATTCTGGATCGGGTACTGAAAGGCGATTCTCCACAATCCACCAATCAGCCGGGCCATTCGGTAAACCTGACCTTCAACACGGTGGTCAATCCACCGCTGGGCGTGAACGCCGCCAGCACAAGCCAGGATATGACTCCAGTCATCTTCATGATGATGGTGATTGCCGGGCTGATTTATGTGTTTTTCCGGGCCGAGATACTCAACCTGCTTTCCTGGATCACGCTATTCACCATTTCACTATGGGCTGGCGGCACCTTGCATAGCCTTTACCGAGGCTTCTTCGCGGGCATTAAGTGGATCGTTGCGCTGTTGTTTTGCTTGGCATTTTGCGTGGCCGCGACGTATGTCACCGACGAAGCTTTTATGCCCACCCTAGCGCCGCAAAACTTTCAGTACAGCCAGCAGATCATCAATGAGCAGGGCCTGACGGGAATAAAAAAATATTTCGTCTTGCTGGACATGCACTGGTTCTTGCTACACCTGATAGGCGTACTGCTGTTTATCTATACCAGCCTTCGGATGATGCTTTTTTCAACCTACTTCATCGTTGCGGGTGCACATGCCAATAACAACGGTACTCACGAACCTTGGCTTTCCAGAAAAACCCGCAAGTACGCCAATCTGCGCAAAAACATCATCTTCATGCCTATCCTGCTGGTTCTCGCGTACCTGCTTACCTCGGGTCTTGCTTTCGACTGGTTCATCCACACGATGCCAAATCAGGTCAATGCGTTGATGAACACGGTGCTGTATGGGCGCTGATATTTTCATCGTGCGCTGGAGATCGACTGTCGGGACATCAACCCGGTCGGCAGAAGCGAGATGAACTTTTCTTCACTACGCCCACCCGACCAATCCCATAAAATCCCCCCGCTCATTCAAGAAACTACGGTTCGCCCGCGCTCCTAGCGGGCTTTTTTTCGCCTCGGCTTCTCCATATCTTGCCGCTCCCCACCATATGCGCGACTCTGCCAGCAGATCCCTCGTCAAGGAGCGCTCGATGCCGCTGTTATCCCTGCCCTGCCCGCGCCTGACCCTTGCCATCCTCTCCCCCGATCAAGCCGAGCTCGAAAGCGCGTTCTACCAGCGCAACCTCCGCCACCTGGCGCCGTGGTCGCCCATCCGCACCACCGACTACTTCTCCACCGCCAACATCCGCCGTCGCCTCGAGATCCAGGCCAGTGCTTTCGAAGCCGGGTTAGCCATGCATTTCGCGCTGCTGTCGGCGGACGGTCAGCAGATGATCGGTGCGTGCAATTTCAGCGGGGTTATTCGTGGGGCGTTTCAGGCGTGTTATTTGGGTTATCACATCGATGAGGCGCATCAGGGGCTGGGTTTGATGCAGGAGGGGCTGGAGGCGGGGATTGGTTATATGTTCGATGTGCAGAATCTGCATCGGATCATGGCCAATTACATTCCGGGCAATGAGCGCAGTGCGCGGTTGCTTGAGCGCTTGGGTTTTGAGCGCGAGGGCTATGCGAAGGCGTATCTGAACATCGCCGGACGTTGGCAGGATCATGTGCTGACGGCGCTGGTCAATCCGGGGTTCGAGGCGCCGGATCAGCGCTGGTCGCGGCGCTTGGGTTGAGTTGCGCGAAACCTGTCAGACAAAAATCCTTTCAGCTCTCGGGTTTGCGGCCGATACAGACCTGCTAACACCCCTGCTGGCTCAAAAGAACAACAATCTTCCAGCTTAACTGACGACCAAGAAACCCAACGTTTCTGGAGGATTTGCATGAATAGCTGGTTCGGTAACATCAGCGTGAACATGAAACTCGGCCTGGGCTTCGGCCTGGTGCTGGCCCTGACCTGCGTTCTGGCGCTGACCGGCTGGACCAGCCTCGGCGGCCTGATCGACCGCAGCAACTGGATGAGCGACATCACCCAGCTCAACGCTGGCCTGACCAAATTGCGCGTGGTGCGCCTGCAATACATGCTGACCAATGGCGACGAAACCGCCGCGCAGAATGTGCAGACCACCCTGGAAAGCTTCGCCGCACAGCAACAGGCGTTGATCAGCAAATTCAAGAGTCCGGAGAACGTCAAACTGCTCAAGCAGCAGGCCGCGACCATCGCTGAATACCAGACCTCGCTGAACAAAATGCGCAACGCCTATCGCACCGGCAACAGCGCCCGCGACACCATGAGCGCCAATGCCCAGAACGCCTACAACCTGATCGAATCGATCAGCCAGCGCGTGCAGCAGATGGAGTTGAGCGATCAGCGTTTCGAGCAGTTCCAGGCGGTTACTGCAGCGAAGGAAGCCTTCATCCTCGCGCGCTATGAAGTGCGTGGTTACACCGCGACCAGCAACGCCGAGACCGAGCAGAAAGCCGTCGGCCAGATCGACGCGGCCATCGCCAGCCTCAAACCGCTGAACGCGCAATTTGCCGCGTCTCAGCAGGATGCCCTGCGCCAACTGGAAACCGCGCTGACCAGCTATCGCAGTGCGTTGATGGCGTACAAGAACGCCAACACCGAGGCGGTGCAGGCGCGTAAGGAAATGACCGATCAGGGCACCACCATCGTCGCCCTGAGCGAACAGCTGTACCAGATCCAGCTTGATCGCCGTGACGCCGAAAGTGCCCAGGCGCGCACCTTCCAGTTGATCAGTACGTTGCTGGCGCTGCTGGTTGGCGTGATTGCGGCGGTAATCATCACCCGTCAGATCACCCGTCCGTTGCAGGAAACCCTCGCCGTGGTCGAGCGCATCGCCAGCGGCGACCTGACCCAGAATGTCACCGTTACCCGCCGCGACGAACTCGGCGTGTTGCAGCAAGGCATCGCGCGCATGGGCGTGACCCTGCGTGACTTGATCAGCGGCATCCGCGACGGCGTTACCCAGATTGCCAGCGCCGCTGAAGAGTTGTCGGCTGTAACCGAACAGACCAGCGCCGGTGTGAACAGCCAAAAAGTCGAGACCGATCAGGTCGCCACTGCCATGCACGAAATGACTGCCACTGTGCAGGAAGTTGCGCGTAATGCTGAGGAAGCGTCGCAAGCTGCCGCTGCTGCGGACGGCGAGGCCCGTGAAGGCGACAAGGTGGTGAATGAGGCCATCGCGCAGATCGAGCGTCTGGCCAGCGAAGTGGTGCGTTCGACCGAAGCGATGAGCGTGCTGCAACAGGAAAGCGACAAGATCGGCAGCGTCATGGACGTGATCAAGGCTGTTGCCGAACAGACCAACCTGCTCGCCCTCAACGCCGCGATCGAGGCAGCGCGTGCCGGTGAAGCCGGGCGTGGGTTTGCCGTGGTTGCCGATGAGGTGCGTGGCTTGGCTCAGCGCACACAGAAGTCGACCGAGGAAATCGAAGGCCTGGTCGCCGGTCTGCAGAACGGCACCCAGCAGGTTTCGGCAGTGATGAACAACAGCCGCGCGCTGACCGACAGCAGCGTCGCCCTGACGCGCAAGGCCGGCGCCTCGCTGGAAAACATCACCCGCACGGTGTCGAACATCCAGTCGATGAACCAGCAGATCGCCGCCGCTGCCGAACAGCAAAGCGCCGTGGCCGAAGAGATCAGCCGCAGCATCATCAACGTACGCGACGTGTCCGAGCAGACCGCAGCGGCGAGTGATGAGACGGCAGCGTCGAGTGTTGAGCTTGCGCGGTTGGGTGGTCAGTTGCAGCAGATGGTCAGCCACTTCCGCGTTTGATTTTGGTTTTGCGCTGAAGCTGAAATCGAATCGCGGGCAAGCCCGCTCCCACAGGTTTTCGTGGTCGAGCACTGTTGATGTGTTCATCTCGATAACTGTGGGAGCGGGCTTGAACGCGAAATCGGTGGATCAGCCAAATTAACAGTGCCTGACACTCCGTCTTCGCGAGCAGGCTCGCTCCCACATTTGGATGTGTGTAGCTCGCTGGATTTTGATCCCGCCGCACAATCCCTGTGGGAGCGAGCTTGCTCGCGAACGCGTTGGGTCAATCAAATCAACGTTGCCTGACACTCCACCTTCGCGAGCAGGCTCGCTCCCACATTGGATTTGTGGGGCTCGCTGGATTTTGATCACACCGCAAAACCTTGTGGGAGCGAGCCTGCTCGCGAAAGCGGTTTAAATGACAGAGCAGATTTTCAGACCTGCCACGGATTGATCACTTTAACCCCGGAAAACTCGAAGTACCGGACATTACGTGTAGCAATCGCGGCTCCACGACCTCGGCAGATCGCTGCGATTTGCGCATCGGCCATTGCAGTCCCCCGCCCCTTCGCCTCTGCATCGGCTACCAGCGTCGCGTACTCGACGGCTGCGTGGGCATCGAATGGCAAAATCCGCCCGGCAAAATCCTCTTCAAACATTGCCAAAGCGTGGGCCTGGAGTTTTTGTTTGCGCTTGCCGGAAGGTAATCGAGCGATACCGTGCAGTATCTCCGCCACGGTGATTGCGCTGATGGCCAGGTCCATGGCCGGTTGCGAATCCACCCAAGCCAACACTTGAGCCTCGGGTTCGATGCGCATGAATTCGGATAGAACGTTGGTATCGAGCACTATCATTCAGAAAAATCCACCCCGAGCGGTTTTTCTGCACGCGCAGGCAGATCGAGCTCGGCTCCGCCCTCGGCGCTGAAACGCTGGTGGATCCGACTGCCCAGCCCTCCGGCACGATCAACCGTGGTGAGCGCTCGGCCCAGAATCAGCCGAGCCTCTTCTTCCATGGAATGTCCGTTGTGTGCAGCGGTAATGCGCAACTGCTCCTTGAGCTTCTCGTCAAGGTTTCGAATGGTGATGCTGGCCACGTCGCCCTCCTGCAATCAATGAAATCATCGATTGCAGGCTAGCATATTCAGGTTCGATTGGAGTCAGGCCCGCCGAGCGGCATCGTCGGTAACTGCACACCGCAATACCCCTGTGGGAGCGAGCCTGCTCGCGAAAGCGGTGGATCATTCAGATCATCATTGACTGACACTCCGCCTTCGCGAGCAGGCTCGCTCCCACAGGGGTCTATGGTGTCAGGACTATTCGGGATACCCGGTGATTTTGCGGATGCTTTGGTACAGCGGTTTGAGCTGCCGGTACATCCGCAAATACACCTCTCTGTACAACTGCTCATAGATCCTCTGCGCCTCGGGTTGTGGGTTAAAGACCGCTCCAACCCGAGTCATCGCCGCAATGGCCGATGGGAAATCCTTGTGCAGTCCCAACCCCACCGCGCAGCATATTGCCGCCCCCAACCCGGACGCTTCATACACATGCGGGCGCTCTGCCGGCAGGCCGAAGATGTTGGCGGTCAGTTGCATGGCGGCGTCGCTTTGTGAGCCGCCGCCGGCGACGCGCAGGCGTTTGATCGAGACCTTTGAGCGTCGCTCGATGTTCTCCATGCCCTGGCGCAACGCGTAGGCCAGGCCTTCGAGAATCGCCCGGTAGATGTGCGCGCGGGTGTGTACGTCGCCGAAGCCGATCATCGCGCCTTTGGCTTCCACGCCCGGTTCGCGGATGCCCGGTGACCAGTAGGGTTGCAGCATCAGGCCCATCGAGCCCGGTGGCACTTCGTTGACCAGTGCGTCGAACAGTTGCTCCGGTTCGATGCCCTGCTCTTTTGCCTGCTGCATTTCGCGCAGGCCGAATTCGTTCTTGAACCAGCTGACCATCCAGTAGCCGCGATAGATCATCACTTCGCAGTTGTACTGATCGGGCACGGCCGAGGGGTACGGCGGGATCAGCGGGACGATTTCCAGGTAGCGCGAGCGGGTGCTGGTGATGGTCGCGGTGGTGCCGTAGGACAGGCACACGGTGCGCGCATCGACCACGCCGGAGCCGATCACTTCGCAGGCCTTGTCCGCGCCCGCCGCGATCAGCGGCAGCCCTTCGGGAATGCCGGTGTGCCGGGCGGCTTCGCCGCTGATATAGCCGAGGGTTTCGCCGGGTTTGTGCAGGGTCGGCAACTGCTCCGGGCGCACCGCCAGTGCCTGCCATTTCCAGTCGCGCGGCGCCGCCCATTTCAGCCGTTTGAAGTCGAAGGGCAGATAGCCGACGCAGCAGCCGACCGAATCGACGAAGCGCCCGCACAAGCGATGGGTGAGAAAACCCGAGAGCAGCAAAAACTTGTCAGTCGCCGCCCACACCTCGGGCTGATGCCGGGCGATCCAGTTGGCCTCGGCCTGGGCGCGGAAATAATCCACCGTCGCTTGGGCGCCGACCAGCTTGAACAGCCAGCCCCACGGCCCTTTGATGCTGCCCTCGACCTCAGCCTGACGTTGATCGAGCCAGACAATTGCCGGGCGCAGCGGTTTGCCATTGGCGTCCACGTTGATCACTGTGCCGCGCTGGGTGGTCAGGGACACGCCGGCAATCTGCGCACGGTCGATGCCGGTCTGCTGCCAGAGTTGCTGGCAGGCCTCGCCGAGTTTCGCCCAGTAATATTCCGGATCCTGCTCGGCCCAACCGGGTTGCGTCGAGTAGTACGCCTGCAAGTCGACTTTGCCTTTGCCGAGCAGATTGCCCTGCAGATCGAAGAGCAACGCGCGCACGCTCTGGGTGCCGTTGTCGATCGCTAACAGGTATTTCATGGGGTGATCTCCGGCAAGCCGTGATCGCGCAGCCACAACAATCGATAACGCTGGATTTCCGCTAGCCAGCGCTCATCGTCCCAGGCCAATCGTGGCTGGCACAGCGTGCGAATCGCAGGCAGATAATCCTCGCCACCGCGCGGCAGCAACAGGCCCAAACGGGTGCGGCGCAGCAACAAATCATCCAGGTGCAGAATCATTTCCGCCTCGCAGGCGAACGCCAGCTCTGCCCACAAAGTATCGGTGGCGCCAACCGTTTCCGGACCGAGTTCGCCGAGCAATTGCGCCAGCCTCGACAGGTCTCGACCGTGACGTCCGGCCAGGCGTCGCCATTGATTGCCGCTCAGTCCCGCGATTGTCAGCGGCGGCACAGCGGCGAACACCGGCGCGCCGTCATCGACAAAAGAGCGCCCGAGCATCCCCGCACAAGCCTTGAGCACTTCGATCGCTTGCGGGCGAAATGTGGTCAGTTTGCCGCCGGCCAAAGTCACGCAACCCGGCTCCTGCCACAACACATGTTCGCGGGTTTCGTTGGACGGTTTGCCCTGCTGCGCACCCGTCGCGCTGCCGACCACCGGACGCACGCCTGACCAGGTCGAGAGCACGTCGTCGACACCAATTTCGGCGCCGGGAAATTGCTGCTGGCACGCGGCGAGCAGATAGTCGAGTTCGTCGCTGGAAATGCGCGCGCTGTGGTCGAGGTCTTCGCGGTGATCGAGGTCCGTGGTGCCGACCACCGTCGCGCCTTCCCACGGAAACACGAACACCGGGCGCCGATCGCGCGCATGCAGAAAGGTGAACGCCTGCGCCACTGGCAAACGCCAGCCCGGCAGCAACAGATGACTACCGCGCAACGGTCGCAATTGCTTCGCTGACTCAACGGGACGCAAGCGCTCAGCCCAAGCGCCCGTAGCCACGGCCAGCACGCCAGAGCGCAATTGCAGCGTGGCGCCGCCCTCGCCATCTTCGATCTGAACCCCGCACACCCGCCCGCCTTCACGCAGCAGTTGCGTGACGCGCACACCATTGAGCACCACCGCGCCGTCGGCCCGGGCCTCGCGCAGTACGCGCATCACCAGCCGCGCATCATCGGTCAGTGCATCGACAAAACAGCTGCCGCCGAGCAGGCCGTTTTCCTTAACCCCCGGGGCGAGAAAACGCAGTTGCTGGGCGTCATGAAAAGCATGGTTGCGCCGCCCCGCCAGCGCGTCGTACACCGAGAGCAAGCCGCCCATGACGCGCGGCCCGGGAAAGCCGCCGCGATAGTGCGGCATCATGAAACTCATCGGCTCGACCAGTCCCGGCGCTTCATCAAGCAAACGCTGGCGCTCGCGCACCGAATCGCGGGTCAGGCGCCACTGGCCCTTGGCGATGTAACGCAAACCGCCGTGGACCATTTTCGACGATCGGCTGGAGGTGCCCCAGGCAAAATCGCGCTGCTCCAGCAGCAGACAACGCCAGCCCCGGCGCGCCGCTTCGCGGACGATCCCGGCGCCGCTGATGCCGCCGCCGATGACGATCAGGTCCCAGGTTTCATCCGCCAGCGTCGGTAGCATCTGCTCGCGCCATTGCGCGTTCCATTCCGCCGTCATGGCCGCGACTCTGGCAATAACGTGCCGGGATTGAGGCGCCTTTCCGGGTCGAAATGTTCGCTCAACGCCTGCAACGTCTGCAGCGCCAGCGGGCCTTTTTCGCGCAGCAGATACGGCGCGTGATCCTTGCCGACACCATGCTGATGGCTGATGGTGCCGTGGTTGTCGACGATGGTCTGGCTGGCCGCGTGTTTGAGCATCCGCCAGCGCGCCAGCGTCGCGGCATAGTCCGCTGCCGGGCGAAACACGTAAGTGGTGTAAATGCTCGAGCCTTCGCCGTAAACGTGCGAGAGATGAGTAAACACATGCACGCGCTCGCCCTCGGCGGCCAAGGCGTCGCGCAGGCTGTTTTCGATGAGGCTGAGCAAGTGGTCGACGTTGCTCCAGTCGGTGGCGGTTTCGAGGGTGTCGACCACGTAACCAGCGTTCCACAGGTTCTCGCGCAGGTAGGGAAAACGGAAGCGGTTCTGCGCCCACTTCTTGCCCAGCAGGGTGCCGGTGAACACGCCGCCGAAGGCTTTCAGATGCTGGCGCGCGTGTTTCAGTGACAGTGCGTTTTGCTGGCGATTGCCGGTCACACCGAAGGTCAGCAGGCATTTGCCGTCGCCGGCGCCGGCGCCGCGCAGCTTGAGGTACTTTTCCAGCCAGGCGATCTGCTGCGGATGGCCGGCCAGCGCCAGTTGCGTTTCGGTTTCCACCGCGTTCGACAGACGCAGCATCGACAGCGGTACGCGCGCCTGCGCCAATTGGCGGATCGCTTGCAGCGCGTGCGGCCAGTCGGGCAGGAACACACCGTAGAAACGTTCGTCCGCCGGCAACGCGCTGACTCGCACTTTGACCTCGGAAATGATCCCGAAACGGCCCTCGCAACCGAGCACCATTTCACGCAGATCGGGACCTGCCGCCGACGCGGGAAAGGTTGGAATCTGCAGAGGCCCGGCGAAGGTTTCCAGGGTGCCGCCAGCGAACAACTGCTCGATCCGCCCGTAGCGCAACGACTGCTGGCCACTGGAACGACTGGCCACCCAACCGCCCAGGGTCGACAGCTCCCACGACTGCGGGAAATGCCCCAGCGTGTAGCCGCGCGCGCGCAATTGGCTTTCGACTTGCGGCCCGCTGGCGCCGGGGCCGAATGTCGCCAGCAGGCTCTGTTCGTCGAGGTCGGTCAGGCGATTCATTCGCGCCAGCGACACCGTCAGCACCGGCCGCGCGGAGTTCGGCGGATTGATGTGCCCGGCCACCGATGTGCCGCCGCCATAGGGAATCAGGCACAGGTCCTGATCATGGGCGAGGGCCAGCAATTGGCGGATCTGCTCAGCGGTTTCGGGAAACGCCACGGCATCGGGATAAGTACCCAGCGCACCTTCGCGCAACGCCAGCCAGTCCGGCAGGCTCTGGCCGCGCGCGTGCAACAGGCGATCGTGAGTATCGACGCTGTACAAGCGATGCGGCACCAGACGCGAGGTCGGCACTTGCGCCAACGCCGCTGCCAGGGTCGCATCGGGCAACGCGTGGCCAGCGCCCAAGCGTTCATGGAGAAACGTCGCGCCTTGGGCCGGCAGTTCGACCACCGTGCCTACCTCTCCCCAGCCGTTCCAGCGTCGCATGCGTGAGTCCTTTTTCTGCCGTTGGATCAAGCTTGCATACTAGTCAGCGCTGGAGATCTGTCACGGTCGCATCCGGCCAGAACCTGTAGCCAATGGCGCCAAACGTCCGGGCATTTACTTTCGCCGGGCAATCCACTTACCTTGCGCCATTCATTCGCTCACGCGCCGTCGATCAAAGGACCGCGACCATGCCATCGCTCGGCTTCACTTCCGTTCCGCCGCTGCTCAAATACCTGCGTCATGCCGAACAGTTGGGCATGGCCATCGAGCCTGCATTGGCGGCGGCCGGGTTGCAGGCGCAGCAGTTGAGCGACAACACCTTGCGCCTGCCGGGTGAGGTTCACGAGCGCTTGCTGGATTATTTCTGCGAGCACTCCGGCGATGGGTTGTTCGGGCTGCATGCGGCGAATTTCGTCCTGCCCAATTCGTGGAGCGTGCTCGGTTACATCACCATGAATTGCGCGACGCTGGGCGATGCGATGAGCCGGATCATGCCGTTCGAAAAACTCGTCGGCGACATGGGCGTCAGCCGCGCCGAGGTGCAGGGCGAGCACGTGCATCTGATCTGGGCCTGCCGTTACCAGCGGCCACGGATTCGTCGGCATCTGGTGGAAAATGTGCTCGGTTCGTGGCTGCACTATGCGCGCTGGATCGCCGACACGCAGCTGTCGCCGGCCTGCGTATGGCTGGAGCATGCGCGGCCGGATGCGGTGACGCTGGCCGAGTACGAGGCGTTTTTTGGTTGCCCGGTGCTATTCGATCAGGCGTATTCGGCGCTGGTGGTGCCGCTGGCGTATTTGCAATTGCCGCTGCGTCAGGCCGATGCGCAATTGCTGCGAACCCTGGAAGAACACGCGATGGGTTTGCTGGCGACGCTGGAAGATGCGTCGCTGGCGCAGCAGGTGAAAAACATCCTGCGCGGTTTGCTCAAGGAGGGCTTGCCGCGCAAGGAGCAAGTGGCGGAGCAGCTCAGCGTCTCGGTGCGCACGTTGCAGCGGCAATTGCAGCAGGCCGGGACGTCGTATCAGCAGATTCTCGATGAGCTGCGTCAGGAACTGGCCGAGCATTATTTGCTCAACAGCACGTTGCCGATTCAGGACATTGCGCAGTATCTGGGCTTCACCGAGCCGCGCTCGTTTCATCGCACGTTCAAGAGCTGGCGCGGGATGCCGCCGGGGGAGTTTCGGCTGCGGAATCGGCGGTGATGCTGATGGCCTCTTCGCGAGCAGGCTCGCTCCCACAGTAGTTCTCGGTTGTCTGCATTTCCGAGTTCACCGCAGATCCCCTGTGGGAGCGAGCCTGCTCGCGAAGGCGTCATTTGCCACACCGATTAAACGCGTCTTGGCACAACTGTTTAAAGCCGCCAGACATTCAGCGAAACCACCCACAATTCCTTGCGCCGCTGCCTACGCCTGCGCCAGAATCCGCCGGCTTGTGCGCCTTGGGGCCTGCCGGTAACTTGATTCGGTCACTGATTTCTCAGTGATCGAGCTTAGCGGCTCGGACAGCATTCCGGTTGTACAAGTCCAATCCGGTCAGGCTCACGCCTGCACTCGATGGTGGCTGTGCGCATGGCATCTTCGGATGCACCGGGTTGAATGCTTACCGGTCCGCTAACTTGCGCACAGCTGCCTCCCTTTGCTTAGCGGCGAAACGGATGCAGCTTCATAAGAGGCAAGCATTCATGTTCAAAGTAACCCCAAACCCGCCAACCACCGACCCGGCATCCCCCTACGAATCCGCCGACTCGAAGAAATTCCACGAAGCCGCCGACCGCGCCCTCGACCATTACCTCGGCCCATCCAGCGCTGAATTCATGGCCCCGCCCTACAAATCCAACACGCTGTACATGGCCAATCCCGAGGCCGACAACGAATCGCTGCTGGCCGATGCCTGCGAAACCCTGGGGTCGGCGACGGTGATGCTCAACGATCAGGCGGGGCTGGTGAACGGCTCGCAGCGCAAGACGTTGCAGGGCATTGCGCAGATTGTGATGGTCGCGGAGATGGCGGTGAATCGGGTGCTGGATCGGCTGGTGCCGACTGATTGAGGGTTTTTGGGGGATTTGGTGTGGGCTGATTTTGGTGGGGTGTCAGGGATTGCCCTCACCCCAGCCCTCTCCCAGAGGGAGAGGGGGCCGACCGTGCGATGCTCACGAAATACGCCGACCTGAAATGATCGCTGTGAATCCATATTCGACACGGTCGTTCAGGTAGACGTTTGAAGCACGGTCAACTCGGTCGGTCCCCTCTCCCTCCGGGAGAGGGCTAGGGTGAGGGGCTTTTGATCTCAGGCATGCAGATCAAAGACTGATCGCATTGGTAAACACCAACCGATTGCCAAACGGATCGGCAATGGTCATGTCCTGACTCCCCCAAGGCATCGCCTGAATCTGCGGATGCGAGAACTTGTAATCCTTGGCCATCAGTTGCTGCTGAAACGCCTCCAGCTCATCGGTCTCGATACGCAGCGCCGAACCCGGGCAGGCATCGCCGTGATGCTCGGACAGATGCAGCACACACTCGCCCCGCGACACCTGCAGATACAGCGGAAAATTCGCTTCGAAGCGATGCTGCCAGTCGATCTTGAAACCGAGAAAATCGACGTAAAACTCGACAGCCTTGGCCTCATCGAAGATCCGCAGGATCGGGGTGGTTTTGCCGAAGCTCATGGGGTGCTCCCTGACTGATTGGCCCCACAGTGTAGACGGGGAGGATGTCAGCAAATCGGCTTGTGGATGGCTTTCTTTAATTGCACAGTGCCACTATGAGACATAGATCAAAAGATCGCAGCCTTCGGCAGCTCCTGCATTGGAATGCGATCTCCTGTAGGAGCTGCCGAAGGCTGCGATCTTTTGGCGCCATCATCATCAATAAAATCCTTCGCGCAAATTACCTTCGCGAGCCAGAAACCGCCCTGCCCTGCTGCCATTCGCCTGTCCGTCGCGATAACTCAAAACGCCGTTGACCCACACCCCTTCAATCCCCTGAGCGGCCCGCTGCGGATCGTTGAAATCGGCCACGTCACGCACGGTCGCCGGGTCGAACAACACCAGATCCGCCCAATGTCCTGCACGAATCTCGCCTCTTTCCTGCAAGCCAAAACGCGCCGCCGACAGGCCGGTCATTTTGTGCACGGCGGTGTGCAGCGGAAACAGGCCGACGTCGCGACTGAAGTGGCCCAGCACCCGTGGGAAAGCGCCCCACAGGCGCGGATGCGGGAACGGGTCTTCGGGCAGTCCGTCAGAGCCGACCATCGAAAGCGGATGGGCGAGGATTCTTCTGACGTCGGCCTCGTCCATGCCGTAGTACACCGCGCCCGCCGGTTGCAGACGTTTCGCGGTTTCTTCCAGCGACAGTTTCCATTCGCCAGCGATGTCGATCAGGTCGCGCCCGCTGACTTCCGGATGCGGTGTTGACCAGGTAATGGTGATGCGGTGCGCGTCGGTGACTTGCTTCAAATCCAGGGTCGAAGAACTCGCCGCATAGGGATAGCAATCGCAGCCGACCGGATGGGTTTTCGCTGCCTCTTCCAGCGCTGCGAGCAATTGCGGACTGCGCCCCCAGTTACCGACGCCGGCGCATTTGAGGTGGGAAATGATCACCGGTGATTGCGCGTGGCGGCCGATCTGAAACGCCTCGTCCATCGCCTCCAATACCGGGGCGAATTCGCTGCGCAAATGGGTGGTATACACCGCGCCGAACGCCTTCAGTTCTTCGGTCAGTTGCATGACTTCATCAGTGGACGCGTTGAAGGCGCTGGCGTAGGCCAGGCCTGTGGATAAACCCAACGCGCCGGCCTCGAGGCTGTCGCGCAACTGCTCGCGCATGGCGGCGATTTCGCCGGGTGTCGCGGTGCGGAACAAGTCGTCGAGGTGATTGCTGCGCAGCGCCGTGTGGCCGACTAGTGCGGCGACGTTCAACGTGGTGTTGGCCGCTTCGACGGCAGCGCGGTAGTCGCTGAAACGCGGGTAGACGAACGCCGCTGCGCTGCCGAGCAGGTTCATCGGATCGGGTGGATTGCCCTTCAAGGTGACCGGCGAAGCGCTGATGCCGCAATTGCCGACAATCACCGTGGTCACGCCTTGGCTGAGCTTGGGCAGCATCTCGGGTTGGCGAATGACCACGGTGTCGTCGTGGGTGTGCACGTCGATGAAACCCGGCGCCAGCACCCGGCCGGCGGCGTCGATTTCTTCGCTGGCGCGGGCGTCAGGCAGGTCACCAATGCGCTCGATGCGGCCATTGAGAATTGCCACGTCGGCCTTATAGCCGGGCGTGTTGCTGCCGTCGATGACCAGCGCGTTGCGGATCAGGGTGTCGTACTGCATGTCAGTCTCCCAGCGGCAGGTGATCGTCGCCGCCACGGTATTCGTCGAGGGCGAGTTTGATTCGCCGCAGACGTTCTTGATTGTCTTCAGGGCTGGCCAGCGCCAGCTCGGTGGCGAGCACGTCGATGGCCAGCAGCATGCCGTAGCGCGCCGCCGTCGGTTTGTAGATGAACGAGGTTTCCGCGCCTTGCAGCGGCAGGACGACGTCGGCCAGTTCGGCCAGCGCTGAATCGCCGCGAGTGATGGCCAGGATGCGCGCGCCGTAGTTGCGCGCCAGCACCACGGTTTCCAAAAGCTCCGGGGTGATGCCGGTCAGCGAGCAGGCGATCAGCACTTGGTCGGCGTTCAGACTGGCGGCGGTCACGCGCATCATCACCGCGTCATGACACACCGCAATCGGGTAACCGAGGCGCACCAGACGCACCTGCAATTCATCGCTGCACAGGGTCGAGCAACCGCCCATGCCGAACGCGTGAATCATCCGCGCCTGACCGAGTAATTTCACTGCGTCGGCAAAGCGCGATTCGTCGAAACCGGCCAGATGCTGGCGCAGCGTGGTTTCGATGTCGCCGACGATCTGCCCGTAGAACGCCGACTGCTCAGGCGTGCCCGCCGGGTCGAGAAAACGGCTGCCAACGCCGCTGGCCTGAGCCAGTTGCAGGCGCAGATCACGCAGGTCGCGGCAGCCGACCGTGCGGGCAAAGCGCGACAGCGTAGCGGTGCTGACCTCGGCGCGTTGTGCGAGGTCTTCGAGGCTGGCGCTGGCGGCAAAGCCGACATCGTCGAGCATCAACCGCGCAATGCGCCCCTCGCCGGCACTGAAGGAGTCCTGGCGGGCGCGGATCTGGTAGAGGATGTCCATGGGCGGCGGGCTCCGGTTACAGCAGGTAGGAAAGGCCGACGGTCAGCGCGAAAGCGACCAGCGAAATCAGCGTCTCGAGCACGGTCCAGGTCTTGAACGTCTGCGCGACCGTCATGTTGAAGTATTCCTTGATCAACCAGAAGCCGCCGTCGTTGACGTGGGAAAAGATAACCGAGCCCGCGCCGGTCGCCAGCACCAAAAGCTCAGGGTGTGGATAACCCAGACCGATGGCCACCGGCGCGACAACGCCTGATGCGGTGGTCATCGCCACGGTGGCCGAGCCAGTGGCAACGCGCATCAGCGCAGCGAACAACCAGCCCATGATCAGCGGCGACAGGTGAAATTCGTGAGCGAGGCCGACGATCTGATCGGTAACGCCGGCATCCACCAGAATCCGGTTCAAGCCGCCACCAGCGCCGACCAGCAAGGTGATGCTGGCGGTGGGCGCGAGGCATTCGTTGGTGAACTTGAGGATCGATTCGCGGTTGAAACCCTGAGCAATGCCCAGCGTCCAGAAGCTCAGCAAGGTCGCCAGCAGCAGCGCGATCACCGAGTTGCCGATGAACAACAGGAACTGGTTGAACGCGCTGCCGGGAGTGGAAATCAGGTTGGCCCAGCCGCCGATCAGCATCAGCACCACCGGCAGCAGAATGGTTGCCATGGTGATGCCGAAACCCGGCAGTTTGTCGCGCGGTTCACGGTCGAGAAATTGCTTTTCCAGCGGGTTGTCCGCCGGCAATTGAATGCGCGGCACGATGAATTTCGCGTACAGCGGGCCGGCGATGATCGCGGTCGGAATGCCAATCGCGATGGCGTACAGCAAGGTCTGCCCGACCGAGGCCTGATAGGCCTGCACCGCGAGCATCGCCGCCGGGTGCGGCGGCACCAGCGCATGCACCACCGAGAGGCCGGCGACCATCGGCAGACCGACCATCAGAATCGACACGCCAACCCGGCGCGCCACGGTGAAAGCGATCGGCACCAGCAAGACGAAACCGACTTCAAAGAACAGCGGCAGACCGACCAGAAACGCGATGCAGACCATCGCCCAGTGCGCGTTCCTCTCACCGAATCTGTCGATCAGCGTGCGCGCCATCTGCTCGGCGCCGCCGGACTCGGCCATCATCTTGCCGAGCATCGTCCCCAACGCCACCACCAGCGCAATATGCCCCAACGTCTTGCCGACACCCGCCTCATACGCACCCACCACCGCCGACGGCGGCATCCCGGCCACCAGCGCCAGGCCCAGGGAAATCAGGGTGATGACAATGAACGGATTGAGCCGGTAACGGGCGATCAACACGATCAGCGCGATGATGGCCACAGCGGCGTAGACCAGCAGCCAATAGCCGAAGGAAGGCGTCATGCGGTACTCCTCGAAAGGGTCACGTTCGAATGGGTTGTGAAACTCATAAATCATTTCGAGATAGAGATTTCAAACCGCATGAAAGTAATTTTCGTGGAGAGACAAGAGGTGTCGTTGGTGGATATGTGTTGTCGTGTTTAATGAAAATCGGAGTGTGGGATTTTCATGGCTTCCTGGCCACCACAAAGTCCCTGTGGGAGCTGGCTTGCCAGCGATGACGGCGCCACGTTCAACATGGGTGGCGACTGATCCACTGCTATCGCTGGCAAGCCAGCTCCCACAGGAATTACATTTTTCCAGGCAGAACGCGGTCACCTGTGGGAGCGAGCTTGCTCGCGAATGGCTTCACTCGGTGCGCGCTGAACTCACACCATTTCGTTACGAATCCATTCAACCACCGACGTGCGCTTCGGCGTCCAGCCCAGCAGTTCCCGGGCGTGTTTGCCGCGTACGCGGCTGTTGGAACCGAGGCCGTAGTTGGCCATTTCATAGCCCCATTCGGCTTCGGCGTCTTGCAGTGGCCAGTCTTGCGGTTTGCCCAGGTTCAGGGCGTCGGCCATGGCGGTGGTCATGTCGATGAACGAGGCTTCACCGCTTTCAACGAAGTAGAAAGTGCCCGGCACATTCCTGGTCAGCGCCAGCAGATACAAGGCGACGACGTCTTCGATGTGCACGTTGGACCAGATGTTCTGGCCGCTGCCAACGTGGCGCACCACGCCGCTTTTGCGCGCCTGCTTGAGCAGTCGCGGCAATTGCACGCTGTCGCGTTTGACGCCAAGGCTGTGGCCGTAGATCAGCGTGTTGCAGATCACCGCCGAGTTCACGCCATCCTTCGCCGCCGCGAGTACGAGGTTGTCGATGGCTACGCGATCGGCCTTATCGACAGTCGGTTGCGGCAGGTGGTCTTCGTAATAAATGACATCGCTGGATTTGCCGCCGGAGGCATCGCCGACGATGCTCGAACCGCTGGTGTGCAGAAAGACTTTATTCGAGCCGCGCAAAGCGTCGAGTAACGCTTCCACCGCACCGCGATGATCGCTGCTGGCAGCGTTGATGACGGCATCGGCAGCACGCGCCTGTTGCGCCAGCAATTGGCTGTCATCGAGGGTGCCGATTACCGCGTTCATGCCCAATGCTTTCAGCTCATCAGCCTGCTCCGCGCTGCGCACCAGGCCGGTGACGTTGTGCCCGGCCTGCACCAGGCCGGTGGCGATGGACCCACCGATAAATCCGGCCGCGCCGGTAACGAATACGTTCATGGAGAAACTCCCTGCGTGAATAAGTGATGCAGCGAGTATCGGCCGATGAAACCCGGCGAAAAACCCGCCCTCGGCCAATTCACTCTTGCGCAGGGATCACGAATCAGCCCTTGAATTCGGCGCTGGCGTAGGCGGCGAGTTTGCCCTGGATAAAGTCGAGGAAACACTGAATGCGCAACGCCAGTTGCGAGTTGCGGTAGTACACGGCGTTGATCGGCTGGCGATAGCCACTGTTGAATTCACCGAGCAGGACTTTCAGGCGTCCGGCGCGGATGTCGTCGATGGTCATGAAATGCGACAGACAGGCAATGCCCTGCCCTTCCAGTGCCAAATGGCGCACGGTCTCGCCGCTGGAAGCGCTGATTGCCGGGGTGATCGGCCAGCGGTCGCCATGCACATAGCGCAGCGGCCATTGGTTGAGGCCTTCGTTCTGGGTAAAGCCGAGCAACGTGTGTTCGCTCAAATCCGCCACTTGTCGTGGCGCACCGTGCTTTTTCAAATAGGCGGGGCTGGCAACAATCATCAACGGACTGCAACCGAGCGAACGCGCGTGCAGCGTCGAATCGGCGAGGTTGCCGATGCGGATGGCGACGTCGGTGCTTTGTTCAAGCAGGTCAATGATCAGGTCATTGCTGTTGAGTTCGAGTTGAATGTCCGGGTACAGCTGCCGGAATTCGTCGATGTAGGGAACGATGGCGTGGAGCATGAACGGCGAGGCAGCGTTGATGCGCAGGCGCCCGGATGGGGTCTGCTGGCGCGAGGACAGGCGTTCTTCGAGTTGATCCATCTGGTCGAGAATCAACTTGGCCTGTTCGAAGAAATACTTGCCCTCCTCGGTCAGGTCCATGCGTCGCGTGGTGCGGTTGATCAGCGTGGTGTCGAGCTTGGCTTCGAGCTTCGACAGCGTGCGACTGACGGCCGACGGCGTCTGGCCGACCTGCTCGGCGGCGGCGGAAATCGAACCGCACTCGATCACGCAGACGAAAATCTGCAACTCATCGGATCTGGCTTTCACGGGTGTCCTCTTTGGAATCGCCAAGATCGCAGCCAATCGCCATGCCCCCTGCGGGACCTACCGAAGGTCGCGATCTTTTGCTGTACCCGGATAGTAGCCCGAAACCCATCAAGCCTTGAGGCCAAACACCTCAGTCAGATGCTGCTCATAGCGCACCACATCATTGTCGATATTCGGACGCTTCATTACGTCGACGCAGAGAAAGGTCGGCAGTGCGGTCATGCCGAGAAATTCGTTGGCCTTGTGGAACGGGAAGTACACCGCGTCCACGCCTTTGGCTTCGAAGAAATCCGTCGGGTCATCGAAGGCTTGCTGCGGCGCGTTCCAGGTCAGCGACAGCATGTATTGCTTGCCCTGAATCAGACCGCCACTGCCGTACTTCTGCGAGGCATCGGAACGGGTGCGGCCGTCGCTGGCGTAGAGGCTGCCGTGCCCTTCGGTGAAGACTTCGTCGATGTACTTTTTCACCGTCCACGGCGCACCCATCCACCAGCCCGGCATCTGATAAATGATCACGTCGGCCCAGAGGAATTTCGCCACTTCTTCGGCAACGTCATAGCCCTCGTCGATAAACGTGGTCTTGACGTCGACACCGCCGCGATCCAGCACGCTCAGCGCGGTTTCGTGCAGGGTGGTGTTATAGCGGCCATCGGAATGGGCGAATTTTTTACCGCCATTAAGCAACAGCACTTTCTTCATCGGAAAACCTCGGCGCAGCCTTTGAGGCTGGATTGAATCAAGAATTGGAATGGCCGCAGATTAACCATCGATCTCGCGCGAAAACAGCCACATCGACGCAAAATACATTTGATCAAAACGCACGAATCGATCGCCAATTGTTGCCGTAGCATCGCCGCTTTCTGCTTTTGAGGAAGTTGTGATGAGTGAACGCCAGGGTTTCATCCTGCACGCCAAGACCCGCCCGGAAAAAGCCGCCGAATTCGAAGCGCTGTTCCGCGCTTACGTCGAGCCAAGCCGCGCCGAACCGGGCTGTATCGAGTACCACATGCTGCGCGACAAGGAAGATCCGACGCTGTTTATCTTCTACGAGATCTGGGCAAGCCAGGCGCATCTGGATGAGCATTCGGCATTGCCGCACATGAAAGCGTTTTTCGCCAGGCGCATGGAGTATCTGCAGCGTGATTTCGATATCCGCGCGATCGACATGCTCAGCGAATCGTCGGCTAGCCGCTGATCAGCAAATGGGCGCCGAGCGCGCCCAGTCCGATAAAGAACACCCGCTTGAACAGCACCGCACTGATGCGCTGACGCAGCCACTGACCGAGCCACATGCCAAGCATGGCCGGGATCAGCGCCAGCAGCGAGGCGCTCAATTCGCCACCGCCGAGTGCGCCGTGCCAGAGCAGCCCAGCGGCCAGCGCCAGGGTCGAGACGGTGAAGGACAGGCCGAGCGCCTGCACCAGCTCATCGCGGCTCAGCCCCAGCGCTTGCAGGTACGGCACCGCCGGAATCACGAAGACGCCGGTGGCGGAGGTGATGACGCCGGTGATCAGGCCACACAGCGGGCCGAGCCACGATTCATGCGCGGATTTGACGTGTAGCGTGGGCAAGAACAATCCGCTCAATGCATACAGCAACAGCGCCGCGCCAAGTCCGCGCACCACCCAATGTCCGCTGGACATGCCGAGCCAGAGGGTGCCGATGCCGGTGCCGAAGAAGATCATCAGCAGCATGGGCCAGAGGCGTTTGATCAAGCTTTTCAGGTGACCACCGAAGGCCAGTTGCCAGAAATTGGTGAGGGTCGCCGGAATGATCAACAGCGCGGCTGCCTGCGCCGGCGCCATAGCCAGACCGAGCAGGCCCATCGCGACAGTGGGCAGGCCGAGGCCGATCACGCCTTTGACCGTGCCGGCGAGGAGGAAGGTGGCGATGACCAGTAGAGAAAGGGTCAGGCCGAGGGTTTGGTAGAAGTCGGTCAGTGTGTGCATTGGGGTAATGTGCACTGATCCGGGCTGGGGGAAAATCTGCCATATACTTAGGCAGCCTCTTCCTTTGCAAGAGGCTGACATCGGCTTTGAGGCATCTGACCTCTTCGCGAGCAGGCTCGCTCCCACACGGGATCTGCGCTGTACATAAGTCCCTGTGGGAGCGAGCCTGCTCGCGAAAGGGCCAGCCCAGCCACCGCGAAACCACAGGCAAACCCCATGCACTTCGACCTCACCGACCTGCGCCTCTACCTGCATATCCTCGACACCGGCAACATCACCGCCGGCGCCGCCCGCAGCCACTTGTCCCTCGCCGCCGCCAGCGCCCGAATCCGCGCGATGGAAGCCTCGCTGGGCGCCGAATTCCTCGAACGTGGTCGGCGCGGCGTCACCCCGACCCCGGCCGGTAAAGCCCTCGCCCGCCACGCGCGCATTCTTTTGCAACAAGCCGAACGCATGCAGCAGGATCTGGCCGATTACGCGCAAGGCGTCAAAGGTCAGGTGCGGCTGTTATGCAACACCACGGCGATCACCGAGCACCTTCCGGAAGTGCTCGCGGATTTCCTGCACAGCCATCCCAATCTCGACATTGATCTACAGGAACTGCCCAGTGCGCGAATTACCCATGCCTTGCGCGAAGGCGCAGCGGATCTGGGGATTGTGTCCGACGCGGTCGACACCAACGGCCTGCAGACCCAGGCGTTTCGTGATGATCCGCTGGTGCTGATTCTGCCGCTTGATCACCCGTTGTCTGACGCCGCCGGGGTCAGTTTCAGCGACGCGTTGCAGCACGACTTTGTCGGATTGAGCGCCGACAGCGCACTGGCGATTTATCTGGAAGAACAGGCGCTGCACAGCGGCGCACGGATGCAGGTGCGCATTCGCGCCGATGGCTTTGATGGCGCGATGCGTATGGTCGCCCATGGCGCCGGCCTGGCCATCTTGCCGTTGGCCGCTGTCGAACGCGCGACGCTGGAACGGTTCAAGTGCACACCTCTCAATGAGCCATGGGCGCGCCGCGCGTTATTGCTCTGCGCGAAAGACTTCGCCGCGCTGCCGGGTTATGCCCAAGCGCTGTTACAAGCACTTATTGCTGCGCGCGTTTCTGAGCACTCCGATGTCGACCCCAGACAACTGAGCGACGACCGGGCGCTATAGGGTGCGACTTCAATTCTCAAGTCCACCTGCCCGGAGTCCCTCATGACCGCGACCGCCCCTATCACCGTTCTGCGCGACACCCACCCGCTGCCAGTGCTCGACGCCTGCAAATGGGAAAAACTCGAAGGCGACCCGCACACCGTCAACCTCAACGCCTACACCAGCGAAGACGGCAGCAAGATCATGGGCACCTGGATCTGCACACCGGGCAAGTGGCGCGTCGATTATGTGAAATGGGAGTACTGCCATTTCCAGGAAGGCTACTGCGTGATCACCCCGGACGGCATGGCGCCTATCCACTTGCGCGCCGGCGATATCTTCGTGGTTGAGCCGGGCATGAAGGGCACGTGGGAAGTGGTCGAGACCGTGCGCAAATACTTCGTCTTCGCCTGATGCAAAAAAGCCGGGAAATCACCCGACGTGATTTCCCGGCAACACCTGCTGCAATTTTTAAACACACCCCAGTGTTACCTGTGGACATAGAGAACCCTGTGGCGAGGGGATTTATCCCCGCTCGACTGCGCAGCAGTCGCAAACCCTGAGGACTCGGTTTGCCTGACACAATGTAGGGGGCTGCTGCGCAACCCAACGGGGATGAATCCCCTCACCACAAGGGCTGATCGTGATTACTGCGGCTTGCGATAGCTGTTGATGATCGCCGAGAAGTCTTTCCCACCGTCACCGCGCTGACTCATCGCCTGATACAACTGCTGCGCCACCGCGCCGAGCACTACCGGTTGATGCGCCTGCCGCGCCGCTTCAGTCGCCAGCCCAAGATCCTTGAGCATCAGTTCTGCCCCGAACCCGCCGGTATAACCGCGCGAGGCCGGCGCCGTTTCGACGATGCCCGGCCACGGGTTGTACATCTCCGAACTCCAGCAGCGGCCGGTGGAGCTGTTGATGATCCCGGCCAACACGCCGGTGTCGATCCCCAGCGCATCGCCCAACGCCATCGCCTCACTGACGCCGACCATCGAAATCGCCAGCAGCAGGTTGTTGCAGATCTTGGCGATCTGGCCGGTGCCGACTTCACCGCAATGCACGATGTTGCGGCCCATCTGCGCCAGCACCGGTTGCAGGGTGGCGAACAGTTCCGGGGTAGCGCCAACCATAAAGGTCAAGGTGCCGGCGGTCGCGCCGCCAGTGCCGCCGGAGACTGGTGCATCAGCCATGGCCACGCCGTGTTTGGCGGCGGCCGCCGCTACGTCGCGGGCGGTTTGCGGATCGATAGTGCTGCAATCCACCGCCGGCACGCCTTGGCGAATGCCGGCGAGCACGCCCTCTTCACCCAGCCAGACACTGCGCACATGCACCGCGGCCGGGAGCATGGTGATCACCAGTTCGGCATCTTCCGCCGCCTCGCGGGCCGAAGCGCGGATGGTGCCGCCCAGCTGTTCCAGTTCCGCCAGCACGGTTTTGTTCAGGTCGACCAGGTTCAGGGAGTGGCCGGCCTTGATCAGGTTGCGCGCCATCGGCGCGCCCATGTTGCCCAGCCCGATAAATGCGATTTTCATGATCGAATCCTCAGCGCAGGTTGATGGTGGTGTTCACGCCGTCGTTGACGCTGTCGTCATCGAACCAGCGCGCCGTGACCGTTTTGGTCTGCGTGTAGAACTGCACCACTTGCTTGCCGTACGGGCCGAGGTCGCCGAGTTTCGAACCGCGCGAACCGGTGAAGCTGAAGAACGGTACCGGCACCGGAATCGGAATGTTGATGCCGACCTGACCGACGTCGATTTCAGTCTGGAATTTACGCGCCGCCGCGCCGCTCTGGGTGAACAGGCCGGTGCCGTTGCCGAACGGGTTGGCGTTGACCAGCGCAATCGCCTGATCGAGGGTGTCGACTTCCAGCACCACCAGCACCGGGCCGAAGATTTCCTGGGTGTAGATCTGCATGTCGGTGGTCACACCGGAGAACAGGGTCGGGCCGACAAAATTGCCTTGTTCATAACCCGGCACGCTGATGTCACGACCATCGAGTTCAAGCTTGGCGCCTTCCTTGATGCCGCTTTCGATCAGTTCGAGAATCCGCGCCTTGGCCTTTTTCGAAATCACCGGACCGACATCGGTGCCCGGCTCGCTGCCGGCGTTGACCTTGAGTTTTTGCGCCAGTGCTTTCAGGTCTGGCAGCCACTGTTTTGCGGCACCGACCAGCACCACCACCGACGTGGCCATGCAACGTTGCCCGGCCGCACCGAAACCGGCGCCGACCAAGGCATTCAGCGCTTGCTCGCGATTGGCGTCCGGCAGTACCACAGCGTGGTTTTTCGCGCCCATCATCGACTGCACGCGTTTGCCATGTTTGCCGGCCAGGTCATAAACGTGGGTGCCGACAGCGGTAGAACCGACGAACGACACGGCTTTGATGTCCTTGTGCGTGCACAGGCCATCGACCACATCCTTGCCGCCGTGAACCACGTTGAGCACGCCCGCAGGGACGCCAGCCTCAATGGCCAGCTCCACCAGCAACATGGTCGACAGCGGATCCTGTTCCGAAGGCTTCAGGACAAAGGTGTTGCCGCAGGCGATCGCCATCGGGAACATCCACAGCGGAATCATCGCCGGGAAGTTGAACGGCGTGATGCCGGCGCAGACGCCGATCGGCTGGCGCAGAGTGTAAGTGTCGACGCCGCCGGCGACGTTCTCGGCGAACTCGCCCATTTGCAGGGTGCCGATCGAGCACGCGTGCTCGACCACTTCCAGGCCACGGAAAATATCGCCTTCGGCATCAGCAATGGTCTTGCCCTGCTCGGCGCTGAGGACCACGGCGATGCGCTTGGAGTGCTCGCGGATCAGCGCTTGCAACTTGAGCATGATGCGCATCCGCGCGCCGATCGGGGTCAGTTTCCAGGTCTGGAACGCGCGCTGGGCGGCGCTGACAGCGGCATCGACCTCAGCGGCGGTGGCGAACGGAACCTTGGCCAGCACTTGCTGGGTGGCCGGGTTGACGATGCCGTGCCACTCGGTGGTCTGCGACTCGACCCATTCGCCGTCGATCAGCAGTTTGACCTTTTGCAGCGTGGTGTCGTTGGGCGTAAGCGATGCGTTCATGCTGGTCTCCAGAACTTGTTTTTATCGTAGGAGCCAAGGCGAAAGGTTCGCCTTGAGATGAGGCGTGTGTCGCGAATTGGTTGTCGGACTGTTTTTGGAGTATAGATGTGCAAACTTCTAATAAGAACGCACATATAAGCCCGACCATCATGCAAAAAAACATCACCTCGCTAGGCTCGCTGAACTGGGACGACCTGAAGTTTTTCCTCGAAGTCGCCCGCACCCGCAAGGCCAGCACCGCCGCCAAACGCCTGGCCGTCGACTACACCACGGTGTCGCGACGGATCAGTTCGCTGGAAGCGGCGCTCGGCACATTACTGTTCGAGAAATCCCGCACCAGCGGCTTCGTCCTGACCACTGAAGGCCAGCGCTTGCTCGGTTATGCCGAGTCGATCGAAAGCACATTGCACATGGCTTGCGAGCAGGTTTCGGGCTCGGGCGTGGCCCTGTCCGGCCATGTGCGCATGGGCTGCACCGAAGGCTTCGGCAGTTTTTTCATCACCCCGCAACTGAGCCATTTCGTCGACGCCTACCCGGCAATCTCGGTGGACATCCTGCCGCTGCCGCACTTCATCAGCCTGTCCAAGCGCGAGGCCGACATCGTCATCGCCCTCGAGCGGCCGGAGCACGGGCCGTACGTCTGCTGCAAACTCTGCGACTACCGTTTGCAGCTGTACGCAACCCAGGACTATCTGGACAAACACCCACCGATCCGCCGCCCGGCCGACTTGAGCAAGCATCAATTCATCAGTTATGTGGATGATCTGGCGTTCAGCTCGGAGCTGCTCTACCTGGCCAACGTGCTGCCCGGCGCCAGCGCGCATTTGCGCAGCACCAGCGTGATCGCGCAATACGTCGCCGCACAGCAGGGGCGCTCGCTGGCGATCCTGCCGTGCTTTCTCGCCGCACAAGACCCGCGATTGCTGCCGGTGCTGCCGGAGGAAATCGACATCACCCGGCAGTTCTGGATGTACTGCCGCGAGGATCTGCGCAAGTTGAAGCGGATTACGTTGTTGTGGGATTACATCCGCGAAGTGACTGAACGCAATCAGGCGTTGTTGATGGGTGAAACGCGGGAGATGCGCTTTGCCGATTAGTCGGCGCTGACCACGATCGACACCCGGCGATTTTCCGTGCGCCCCGCTGCGGTGTCGTTGGAAGCCACCGGTTCGCTGCTGCCGAGGCCTTGCAGCTGGATGTTTTCCTGCTTCATGCCGACCGTACCGAGGACGTTGGCGACGCTCTTGGCCCGGCGCAGCGACAGTTGCTGATTGTAGGTTTCCTTGCCGGACGCATCGGTGTGGCCATCGACGCGCACCCGCTCGATTCCCACGCCGAGCAACGCCTTGCCGATGCGTTCGACGATTTCCGTGCTGGCTGCGTTCAGGCTTTCGACATCGCTGCCAAACAACACTTTGCCCGACAGGCCGAACTCCCAGCCGTCGTCGGTCAACTCGAAACCCTGCTGTTTGAGCACGGCGACCTGCGCCGGTGTCAGGCCTTTCTGCGGGGCGGTCTGGCAACCGCTCAGGGTCAGCGCGGCGATCATCAGCAATGCGGAAAAAAGTCGAACGGGAAGAGTGAACACGGACATCAGCTCCTGGTATGAACGGAATCGACCGGGCGCTCCGACCCGGCGGTGAATTGCGCGCCACGCGACAGGCGCTTGGCCTGGTACATTGCCGCGTCGGCTGCGTTGAGCAAGGCACCCGGCGTGGCGCCATGATCGGGGTAAACGGCGATGCCGATACTCAGCGAGGTCACCACACTGCTGTCGCCGGGCAGGGTGATCGGCATGTCCATGCTGGCGAGAATCTTGTCAGCGATGTGCTCAGCGTCTTCGACCGTGTGCAGTGGCGCAAGCAGCACGGCGAACTCGTCGCCACCCAGCCGCGCGACCAGATCATCCTCGCGCAATTGCGCTCGCACGCGATTGGCGATGGCCACCAGCACTGCGTCGCCCGAGGCGTGGCCGAAGTTATCGTTGATGCCTTTGAAGCGGTCGCTGTCGAGAAACAGCACGGCGACCCGCTCATCGTGTTTTTTGCCGTTGCGCAAGGCGCGGATCAAGCGGCCTTCAAAAAACGCACGGTTGGGCAAACCGGTGAGGCTGTCGTGGGTCGCTTGGTGAGCGAGAGTTTCGTTTTCGTTTTGCAGATGGGTTTGCCACGACTCGAGTTCGCCGAGCAAGGCATTGAAGTCGTTGCCCAGATTATCCAGTTCAGCGATTTGCGCCGGCGGCACGCGCCGATCCAGCGCTCGCTCACTGCGCGCGGCGTGGGCGACGGAGGCGAGGCTGTGCAATGGGCCAATGATTGCGCGCAGCTGCCGCCGCGCCAGATAGAGCGCGACCCAGGCGCTGATCGCGGTGCAGAGCACAATCCCGGCCAGGCCGCTGAGCAGGAAGCGCATCAGGCTGCCGCCGTGGCCGATGAGCAGGACGCGACCAATTTCACGGTCCTGATGCTCGATCGGCAGGCTGACCGGTTTTTCCAGAAGAGCGCGGGTGATCTGCATTTCCAGCTCGGAGAACAAGCCGGTCTCGACGCGCTGCCATTGCGCAATCAATTGGCCTTGCGCGTCGAGCACTCGGGCATCCGCTACTTCCTCGGTGGCGGCGATGATCGCCAGCGCCTCGGTTGCCGCCGCTTTGTCATTGAACACGACGGCCGCTTCGACGGTGTAGCTGATCGAACGGGCGATCAAATGCAGGTTGTGATCGGCATACACCCGCAGCGCGAGCACGCCCAGCAAGGTCAGCGAAACACTGGCCATCGCTACCGCCACCAGCGCGACAATCAAATGCCCACGGCCAATGACCGAGCCCAGGGTCGGGCGAGCCTTCCAACTGAACAGCTTCATGGCGCCGCCGCTTTGCGACGGGACAACTGCAACACGCTGGGGTGAATGCGCACACCACTGCGAGCCACGGAGTCGAGATTGACCTCGAACGACACTTGTTCATCGCCGACGCGCAGGCAGAACAGACTGCCGACGGTGCATTGATCGTCGGCTTCACTGATGCTCAGCACTGGATGCCCGATCAACGATGCGAACAGGCGACTGCGTTCATCGGCGGTCAGCTTGCCGATGTACACCGCGTCGCATTCGCTGACGATGGCCGGGTTGTCCGCCAGCAGACGCCGCACAGCCACCGGCCGACCCGTGGCTTGGGTGGTGCCTTTGACCAGGTCATCGGTGTATTCGGTGGGGCCGACGATGCACAGACGCAATTGCGCCGGCTCCACTGGCCAGCGTGCGTAACTGAGGATGCCAAGAACCACTTGCGTGACCGCTTTGGCCCGTTGCTCGGCCGGCCCGGTTTGCGCTTGGGCGATGGCGCTGCCCGTGAACAACCAGAGCAAAACGATCAGCAATGCGTGCTGGCAGGCCACCACACGCTGTGTCGCCCAGACGGCCACCTTCATGGAGGGATTCTCTTGGAGCGTAACGAAATGATGCCGCAACGATAGCACAGCGCCAGAACACCAGCGAGGCGCCTGCCTCTGACCGGTTGGTCAGTACTCGTTGTCGGTCATTCAGCGCTTCATCCCGGAGGCTCGGTGCCCTCTTCCAGTTCCAGCATCAGCCCGCTCAGACGCTTGACCTTGCGCAGCACCGCCTCTTCAAACACGCCGGCACGCGGCTCGATCAAGGTGAACCAGTGCCGGGCGCGAGTGATTCCGGTGTAGATCAGTTCTTTGGTCAGCACGGGGTTCAACGCATCCGGCAGGATCAGCGCCGTGTGGGCGAACTCCGAACCCTGGGACTTGTGCACCGTCATGGCGTACACGGTTTCGACATCATTGAGTCGACTCGGCAACACGAAGCGCACGCCGCCCTGACCATCGTTACGCGGGAAGGCCACGCGCAGAACCGTCTTGCCGATTTCTGCACCTTCACGCTCGGGCAGTTTCAGGGCGATGCCGATGTCGCCGTTCATCAGGCCCAGACCATAGTCGTTGCGTGTCATCAGCACCGGCCGACCTTCATACCACTGCTGATCGCTCTCGATCAGACGCGCCTTGAGCAATGCAGCGGTAATGCGCTGGTTCAGACCTTCAACGCCCCACGGCCCTTTGCGCACCGCGCACAGCAACTGGAACGTGTCGAACGCCTGCAAGACTTCGCGCGCCCAATCGATCCAGTCCGCATGCTCAAGTGGCCGCGTTGACGGTGGACGCTGATCGCGCAATACGCTCAGGTAATGGCGGTAACCTTGCGGGCCGTTGCCGTGACCTTCGAGCAACAGGCGTTCGAGCTTGTGATCGTGTTCGCCTTTGAGCGGCAGCGAATACACGTCGTCGTAGCCGCCAGCGGCGAGCAACTGTCGCGCCTCATCGGCCAATTGCTGATTGACCCGGCGCGCGAGCTGACCGATACCGCTGCCCTCGCCGAAGCGGCGCGAGTGACGCAGCATCACCACTTGTTGCGCCAACGGATGGGTGCCGTCGCAGTCTTCATGCAAACCGCTACCCTGCAACGACTCGCCACTGACAGACTCCAGCCATTGTCGCGTTTGCGGGCTGTACCAACCGCCCTCGGCGTCACGGCACAGATCGCCCAGCACCGCACCGGCCTCGACCGAGGCCAACTGATCCTTGTCGCCCAGCAGCACCAGCCGAGCATGGGCCGGCATGGCGTCGAGGAGGTTGGCCATCATTTCCAGGTCGATCATCGACGCTTCATCGACCACCAGCACATCCAGCGGCAGGCGGTTGCCGGCATGGTGACGGAAATGCCGGGTGCCCGGTCGACTGCCGAGCAGACGGTGCACGGTGGTCACATCGCTGGGGATCGCCGCGCGCACCGCTTCGGCGACCTGCAGTGATTGCACTTGCTGACTGATCGACTCGGTCAGACGCGCAGCGGCCTTGCCGGTCGGTGCCGCCAGACGAATGCGCAGCGGATGGCCAGCCTCGACGGCCGGAGCCTGCAGCAACGCGAGCAAGCGCACCACCGTGGTGGTTTTCCCGGTGCCCGGGCCGCCAGTGATGATGCTGAAGGCGCTGCGCGTAGCGATGGCGCAGGCGAGTTTTTGCCAATCGATGACAGCTGCGGATTCCGCGCCGCCGAACAATTCGTTCAGACGCTGCGGCAGATCATCCGGCGTCGGCTCCTGCTGCATCAAGCGTTGGCGCAACGCTGCATCGATGCGGCGTTCGTAGGTCCAGTAGCGGCGCAGGTACAGGCGTTTCGAGGACAGCACCAGCGGACGTGTCTGCGCTGTTTCAATCGGGTCAGCGGCCAGGGCCACCAATGGACTGCTTGCCAGCACTTTGCACCAATGGGCTCCATCGAGCGTTTCGAGCAGTTGCGAGGGCAGCAGCAACACACCGCCCTGCACGTCGCCTTCGGGCGGCAATGACAGTGCAAAATCCGGCGCCTTGAGGGTTTCAAACAGGTCCAGACACACATGACCATGGCCGAGTTGGTGACTGGTCAACGCCGCCGCGAGCAACACCAGCGGATCGGTCTCGGGCTCGAGTTCATGCAGGAACGCGACAAAGGCGCGGTCCAGCGCGCGCAGCCAGCCGCGCTCGACCCAACGGCTCAGCAACAACAGCAAATCATCGGCGCGGGTCAGCGGCGAGAGTTTCGACAGGCTGTCCGCTTCCAGCGGCGTCGGCAGCAGATCGGCGAATGTGCGGCTCATAGCAGGACTCCCTGTTCCCAGGCGGGTTCGGACTTGGGTTCGGGTTTGCCCTGGAACATCCGGTCGAGGCGTTCGATCAATTCCCGTGGCGGACGCACGAAGTACATGCCACGACTTTCCGCACGCGTACCGCGCAGAAACAGATACAGCGCCCCGCCGATGTGACGGTCGTAATCGTAATCCGCCAGCCGCGCCTTCAACTGGCGATGCAGTGCCAGCAGATACAGCACGTATTGCAGGTCATAACGGTTGTCGAGGATCGACTGCTCCATCGCCTGCACCGTGTAGGCCTGATCATCCACGCCGAGCCAATTGGATTTGTAATCGGCGACGTAGTAACGGCCAGCGTGCTCGAAGGTCAGGTCGATAAAGCCCTTGAACATGCCGTTGAGCTGAACCGGTTCTGCCGCAACACGAGCGACGCCATTGTGGGTGTGCTGGCGCACCTGTTCGTCGAGCTTGAGCACGTCAACTTTGTGGCTGGCGAACCAGAACTCCATCTCGACGCGGTATTGCGTCAGTTGCTCAAGAACCACCGGCGGTTGCCCGCCAGCGATCGGCAACGGTGACTTGAGCAAATGCTGCAGCCAGTCAGTCAGCGTGGTGATCCAGCCTTGCCAGCCGCGCAGATTGCAGCGCCGGGCAATTGCATCTTCCAGCGCTTCGCGGGTAACCGAAAAACCTTCAGCGCCCGCCCATTCGAGCAAGCCATGCAAAAACGTGCCGGGATTCGGTCCGCGAGGAAAACGGTGGATATCGGCGCCACCGCTGCTGATTTCATGTGGCGCGTCGGGATCGAGGCGCTCGTCGTCGAAGAGCTTTTGCGCCTGCGGACTGTCCGGTGCTTCATCGCTGCCGACGCTCAATATGTCGCTGATGCGCAAAGCGCTATAGGAAGCGATCCACCAGTTTTCACTGGCTTTGCGCTTGGGCCGTAGCGTGGCTCGCAGGACTGCTTCATTGCGCGGCGGCTGGTAATGCTCGTCAGTGGGCTGAGGCATTTCGCCGATGCCGATGGCCGGGCAGTCTTGCTGCAGATCCCGCAGCCAGCGGTTCAATTCGCTGGACTCGCCCAAAGCGGCACCGCCCCCCAGCAAGTAACCCAGCGCTGACAGGTGCAGCACCGAGCTGTTGTTATTGCCGCGCTTGAGATCAGTGACGCCCAGCCAGCAGGCATGCTGCGCGCGGGTTAACGCGACATACAGAAGACGCAGATCTTCGGCCAGACGCTCATCGTCAGCCAGGGCTATCAACTCGGGGGTAGGCTTGAGGCTGATCTGCGCCTTGCCCGCAGCGTCGTGGTAATGCAGCGGCAAACGGCTGCCATCCACCGGTTTCGCCGAGCAAATGAATGGCAGGAACACCAGCGGATATTCCAGACCCTTGGATTTGTGGATGGTCACCACTTTGACCAGTTGCTCGTCGCTTTCCAGACGCAGAATCTGCTCTTCACCGGCCTGACCGGACAGCGCCAGCAACTCGGCCAGATGGCGGATCAACGCTTGCTCCCCGTCCAGTTCAGCAGCGGCTTGCTGCATCAGCTCCGACAGGTGCAAAAGGTTGGTCAGCACGCGCTCGCCGTCACTGCGCTGCATCAGGGTTTGCGGCAGGTGGAAGTCGTGAAGCAGGCGTCGCAACATCGGCAACACGCCCTGTTTGCGCCAGAGCTCTCTATAGCCGCGGAACTGCATGACCCGGGCTTCCCAGACCATTTCATCCTGGTTCAGGCGCTCCAGTTCGATCAGCGGCAGGTTCAATGTGGTACAAGCCAGCGCAGCCTTGAGCGAGCGTTCGACATCGGGTTCGGCGCAAGCCTTCAGCCATGCCAGCAGATCGTGCGCCTCTTGGGCGGCAAACACCGAATCCTTGTCCGAGAGATAAACACTGCGCACACCTCTGGCGGCGAGTTCGGCGCGTACGGCCTGGGCTTCCTTACCGTCGCGGACGAGGATCGCGATGTCCGAAGGGCGTAAACCTTTGAAGTCGTCTGCTTGAAAGAAACCAGCGCTGCCGGTTTGCCCGCCATTGAGCAGTGCGGTGATTTGACTGGCGCAGGCGGCGGCCATATGCTGGCGATAAACCGAGCCGGACAGCGGCTGATCGCTAGGCAGTAGCCAGACATTGAGTGCCGCGACGTCTTGCCCGGCAATCCGCAGCGTTTCCTTGCGTCCCTGAGACTCGACCGGGAGGAACGGTACCGGGTTCTCGCCATTTCTTTCGCGAAACAAAAACGCGCCTCGTCCCTGCTCTCGGGACTCGGCGCGTTCGAACACGTGATTGACCGCTGTCACCATGCCGTGGCTGGAGCGGAAGTTGGTGCCTAGTGTATGCAAACGGCCGGTAGTGGCCTGACGTGCGCGCAGATAGGTGTAGATGTCGGCACCACGAAAGGCATAGATCGCCTGCTTGGGGTCGCCGATCAGGAACAGGCCGGTGTCAGGGTGATTGTCTTCAATGCGGTAAATGCTCTCGAAGATGCGGTACTGAACCGGGTCGGTGTCCTGGAATTCGTCGATCAGCGCGACCGGGAACTGCTCGCGGATCAGCGTTGCCAGACGCTCGCCGCCCTCCGATTGCAGCGCGGCATCCAGACGCAGCAACATGTCGTCGAACCCCATTTCTGCGCGACGGCGCTTCTCTTCTTCAAAACGCGCGCCGACCCACTTGGCAGCGTGTTGCAGAACAGCAGCATCGGGCGTCGGCAAGGTATCCAGGCTCGACTTGAGTCCGGACATGGCGTCCAGCCCCGGATGACTGGGAGCCTGGCCTTTCCAGGCCTCGGCCATGCCATCGGGCGTCAATCGGGTGAAGCCGGTGCCAATGTCCAGTTGCTCAAGCGACTCGTCTTCCGCCCAGGTCTTGAGTTTCTCGAACCAGGGCTCGAAATAACGCGCCTGCATTTTGCGGCCATCGACGGTTTTGCTGGCGACGCCTTCATGGCAGAGAGCAAGCAGCTCGTCTGCCCAGTCACGCCAAGGCATTTTCAGTTCGACCAACGCCGCTCGCCGCTCCAGCAAACACTCTTCGATCATCTCCGCGGGCGCCTTGCCTTCATCGGTGTCACGCTCGCTGGCAAACAAGCCGCGCACCCGAGGCAACAACGCGGCGGGGCCACCCCAATTGCTGCGCACCCAGTTCAGCGCATCGCCCTGCATCGGGTAGCAGAACAGTCGCCAGTAATCGCGCAACACTTCGCCAAGCAGATCGCTGTGATCGGTTTCCAAGGATTGCGTGAACAGGCTGCCGCTGTCGAACGCATGCTCGCGCAGCATGCGCTGACACCAGCTGTGAATGGTCGAGACGGCGGCTTCGTCCATCCACTGCGCGGCGATATCGAGGCGGTTGGCACAGCCCGGCCATTGCAGCGGATCGAACTGATCGCGCAGCTCGGCAATCAGTCCGTCCGGGGCAACAATTTCGTCGCGGAAGAACCGCGCGGCCTCAGCCAAGCGTGTCCGAATGCGTTCACGCAGCTCTTTGGTAGCAGCGTCGGTAAACGTCACTACGAGGATTTGCGGCGGCAGCAGTTCGCGTGAAAAACCGCTTGTCTCGCCGCCATGGCCGAGAATCAACCGCAGATAAAGTGCCGAAATCGTGAAGGTTTTGCCGGTGCCTGCGCTTGCTTCGATCAACTGACTGCCGCGCAGCGGGAAGGCCAGAGCCAACGGTGTTTTGGTACTCATGCGCGCGCACCTTCGCTGGACAAGGAACGCCACGGCGCTTCGAATAATGGGCGGTACAACGCGTCGCACCAGCCGGTGAAGGTTTCGTCTGCCAACAATGCATCGAAGTCGGGATATTGCCGGAGCAGTGCCGGGCTTTCGCGCCGCTCGCCGTTGCTGGTCTGGCCGTCACCGTCATAGGCTTTTCGCGCAGCGGCTTCGGCTTTGACCGGGTCAGTTTGAGACAACCAGGCGAACGCGGTTTTTATCGCAATCGGCAAGGGCTGGCGCATGCCTGATTGCCACGCAAGAAGCAGGTCACCGAGCAAACGCAACGCTCGGTCTCGCTCCATTGGCTCAAGCAACAACGTGTCGTCACTGGCGACCAATGCCGTGGTCAGCGCATGCTCGCTGGCGCAGGCGACCAGATGGGTAACCCACGATTTGGTCAGCCGATGCCACTTGCGAGTTTTGATCGAGCCGATGCTATTGGGAATGGTCGTGACCGACAGCAGGCCGCCATCGGCGCGTTGATGCAGGTTTGCGAGCCAGCCCTCCAGCCGCAAACCCTGCAAGTCGAGACTGACCGGGATTGCACTACTCAATGGCGACGGCCATAACGTCAGCAACTGTTGATAACGCTGCAGAAGATCCGGCAGCGGTTCGATCAGTTCACGCTGTAGGCATTCGCCAAAACCGGCCATAGGCAGCAGACCACTGTTTTGCAGGCGCAGCGCCCGGGCTTGCAGCGCCTGATCGATATTGTCCGGCTGGCTGAGTGCGGCTTCCAGCAAACTGTCGCTCAGCGTGTAGCGCTGTAGGACGTCCAGCACGAAAGGTTCTTCATCTGCCAACGGCGCTTGCGCCGCCTCGAAATAGACCTTGAGACGCTGGGTGAAAAAATGCCGAACCGGATTACGTAGAAAATCCTGCAGCAATGCCAGCGTCAACGGTTCATCTTGAACATATGGCGCGAGTAACGGCGCTTCGCTTTGCTGCGCTTTCTCTTGATGTAACACCTGCCACTCGCTGGCGTAGCTGAACAGTTGCTCGCCTTCGTGGAAATAGCGGGCACTGAAAGGTTGCAGGGGGTGTTCTTCGGTCAGCGCTTCCAATAGATCCTGGGTAGGGTCGATTGAACGCCAGCCGCTGGCGAGGTGATCGCGCAACTGGCCGATGAGCACCGAGGCGGGTCGTTCGCTGTTGTCACGGATGCTGCGGCCAACCCAACTGATGTAGAGCTGAGAGCGCGCGGACAACAGCGCTTCAAGTAACAGATAGCGGTCGTCCTCACGTCGTGAGCGGTCGCCTGGGCGGTAATCACTACCCATCAGATCGAAGTCCAGCGGCGGCTGCGCGCGGGGATAATCGCCGTCGTTCATGCCCAGCAGACATACCAGTTTGAAAGGAATGGCACGCATCGGCATCAAGGTGCAGAAATTCACCGCACCTGCGAGGAATCGTTGTGACAAACGGCCCTGATCGAGCCCGGCGAGCCATGCTTCGCGCACGACAGTCAGCGGCAGTTCGTCAGTCAGGCCGACCGCCTCGCAGGTTTCCAGCCAGGTCTCGCGAAGCTCTTCGAGCTGGGTCAGCAGGTAGTCGTCGTGCTCGTTGCTCGCCTGAAAGAACACTTGCATCAGCGCCTGCAAGCGCAGCCCCCACTCTTTCGGTTGAGCCGGTTGCGTGAGTTGCTGATGAGCGATTTCCAAGGCATCCAGCAGCGCAACCAATGGCCCGATCAGGGCAGCATCAAGTCCGCCAATTTCATCATAAGGTTCGATGCCTGCACACGCCTCAGCGCTGCCGACGGCGTACCCCAGCAGCATTCGGCGTAGACCGAAATGCCAGCTGTTCTGCTCCAGTTGCTCCGGCAATCCGAGACCGGCCCGTTGCTCCGCGCTCATGCCCCAACGCACGCCGGCACCCTCGATCCAGCGGTGCAGGGTTGGCAGGTCACGTTCCTCTACGCCAAAGCGAGCACGCAGAGCTGGAACATCGAGCAGGTCGAGAATCTCGCTGACCGGGAAACGGCTGTCCGGCAGCTTGAGCAGGTGCTCGACGGCGATTAGTAATGGATCACGTCCTCGCTGACCCTGGTCCGCCAAAGTGAACGGAATGAAGCGCGGGTCAAATCGATCGAGCTGACCGAAAACCGCGCGGATATGCGGGGCATAGCTGTCGATATTCGGGACCATCACGATCACGTCCCGTGGGCGTAGAGCCGGGTCGGCGCTGAAACGCGCCAGGAGTTGATCGTGCAGGATTTCGACTTCACGCTGGGCACTGTGGGCGATGTGAAACCGGATCGATTGGTCCTGCGTCAGGTCGACAGCGGGCCAGAGCGCACGAGTCTCGTTGAGGGGGCGCAATTCGAGGATGTCGTCCTGAAGCTGGTTAAGCATGTTGTGCGGCTGGGCTTCGCTGAACAGGTCGATGCGGCCGTCACGAAAGGCTGCGCGGTAGCTGTTGGGATCGTCGTAGCTGTCGAGCAGGTTGATATAGTCGCGACCTTGTTTGCCCCAAGCGGCCAGCAACGGATGTGCGTGCTGATGCAGGGTCTCGGCATCAAGTACAACTGGCATCCCGCTTTTGCGTTGTTGCCGCTTGTATTGATGTCGCAGCAGGTCCTTGTCGGCGACGATATCGGCCCAGTGATGGCGACAGGGGTTGTGTACGCAAAGCAGAACCTGACTGAAGCGCGCCAGACCGGCGAGCGCTTCAAGAACTTGTGCGGGCAATGAAGAAATGCCAAAGACGATCACGCGCGGCGGCAGCGCAGCCGGGGCCTTGTCGAGTATGTTGATGCGTTCCATGAAGCGTTGATGCACGCCGGCACGACTCTGCGCCATGCCCTGTTCGCCGACGTCATCCAGCAGCGCTCGCCACAACTCTGCCTGCCAGCAACTGGTCGGTGGCAGCGGCTTTATTTCACCTCTGACATTGCGCAGTTGATGACGCCCTTCAGCCCAGTCCTCGAGCCAGTCGGCCCGATAAACTTGATATTGGTCGAACAGATCGGCCAGACGCTCTGACAATTGATAGCGCTTGCGCAGATCGCTGTCATGGGTGAGGAAGCGTTGCAGCGGCTCGAAATGGGGGCGATCGATTACCTGTGGCAAGAGGCGCATCAGACGCCAGGTCAGCGGAGCTTTATCGAGCAGGGATTTCGCCGGAATCTCTTCTCGTCCCAATACCATGCGATACAGCTGCCACATGAAACTGCCGGGTAGTTGAACGTCAATCGCCGCAGCGATCCCGCAACCGCCAAGGTCATCGTCTTCAGGATCTTCGGCCAATGCGAGTTTGAGCCATTGGGCGATGCCGTTGCTTTGCACCAAAGCGATTTCGTTTTCCAAGGGTGCCAGTGGGTAGCGCCGCATGATGCTGACCACAAGACTGCGCAGCTCATCGAGACTGTTGCTCTGAACCACCATGAATGCAGCGTTGAGGGACTGGGCGTCCGACATATGGATTCCTTGGAAAATCGCTAAAGCCGAGGCAGAACCTTAGCATTGTCGGCCGGCTGTGACAGCCGGACGAGGTCTGCGAAGGCTGTAAGAACTTTCTCGCAGGCAAAACAAAACCCCAACTGCTTTCGCAATTGGGGTTTCGGAATTTAATCTTGACGATGACCTACTCTCACATGGGGAAACCCCACACTACCATCGGCGATGCATCGTTTCACTGCTGAGTTCGGGATGGGATCAGGTGGTTCCAACGCTCTATGGTCGTCAAGAAATTCGGGTACTGACTCGGGACCAGATGGCCTCGCTTCAGCAAATTGGGTATGTGACAGCTAGGTGTTTGTGAGTTTCGAACTTTCGGTTCGTTTCGTCTTCACACACCGCAATCTGGTGCCTTTTCAGGTCAGCAAATTGCTTGGGTGTTATATGGTCAAGCCTCACGGGCAATTAGTATTGGTTAGCTCAACGCCTCACAGCGCTTACACACCCAACCTATCAACGTCGTAGTCTTCGACGGCCCTTCAGGGAACTCAAGGTTCCAGTGAGATCTCATCTTGAGGCAAGTTTCCCGCTTAGATGCTTTCAGCGGTTATCTTTCCCGAACATAGCTACCCGGCAATGCCACTGGCGTGACAACCGGAACACCAGAGGTTCGTCCACTCCGGTCCTCTCGTACTAGGAGCAGCCCCTCTCAAATCTCAAACGTCCACGGCAGATAGGGACCGAACTGTCTCACGACGTTCTAAACCCAGCTCGCGTACCACTTTAAATGGCGAACAGCCATACCCTTGGGACCGGCTTCAGCCCCAGGATGTGATGAGCCGACATCGAGGTGCCAAACACCGCCGTCGATATGAACTCTTGGGCGGTATCAGCCTGTTATCCCCGGAGTACCTTTTATCCGTTGAGCGATGGCCCTTCCATACAGAACCACCGGATCACTAAGACCTACTTTCGTACCTGCTCGACGTGTCTGTCTCGCAGTCAAGCGCGCTTTTGCCTTTATACTCTACGACCGATTTCCGACCGGTCTGAGCGCACCTTCGTACTCCTCCGTTACTCTTTAGGAGGAGACCGCCCCAGTCAAACTACCCACCATACACTGTCCTCGATCCGGATAACGGACCTGAGTTAGAACCTCAAAGTTGCCAGGGTGGTATTTCAAGGATGGCTCCACGCGAACTGGCGTCCACGCTTCAAAGCCTCCCACCTATCCTACACAAGCAAATTCAAAGTCCAGTGCAAAGCTATAGTAAAGGTTCACGGGGTCTTTCCGTCTAGCCGCGGATACACTGCATCTTCACAGCGATTTCAATTTCACTGAGTCTCGGGTGGAGACAGCGCCGCCATCGTTACGCCATTCGTGCAGGTCGGAACTTACCCGACAAGGAATTTCGCTACCTTAGGACCGTTATAGTTACGGCCGCCGTTTACCGGGGCTTCGATCAAGAGCTTCGCGTTAGCTAACCCCATCAATTAACCTTCCGGCACCGGGCAGGCGTCACACCCTATACGTCCACTTTCGTGTTTGCAGAGTGCTGTGTTTTTAATAAACAGTCGCAGCGGCCTGGTATCTTCGACCGGCATGAGCTTACGGAGCAAGTCCTTCACCCTCACCGGCGCACCTTCTCCCGAAGTTACGGTGCCATTTTGCCTAGTTCCTTCACCCGAGTTCTCTCAAGCGCCTTGGTATTCTCTACCCAACCACCTGTGTCGGTTTGGGGTACGGTTCCTGGTTACCTGAAGCTTAGAAGCTTTTCTTGGAAGCATGGCATCAACCACTTCGTGTTCTAAAAGAACACTCGTCATCAGCTCTCGGCCTTAAGATCCCGGATTTACCTAAGATCTCAGCCTACCACCTTAAACTTGGACAACCAACGCCAAGCTGGCCTAGCCTTCTCCGTCCCTCCATCGCAATAACCAGAAGTACAGGAATATTAACCTGTTTTCCATCGACTACGCTTTTCAGCCTCGCCTTAGGGACCGACTAACCCTGCGTCGATTAACGTTGCGCAGGAAACCTTGGTCTTTCGGCGTGGGTGTTTTTCACACCCATTGTCGTTACTCATGTCAGCATTCGCACTTCTGATACCTCCAGCAAGCTTCTCAACTCACCTTCACAGGCTTACAGAACGCTCCTCTACCGCATCATCCTAAGATGATACCCGTAGCTTCGGTGTATGGTTTGAGCCCCGTTACATCTTCCGCGCAGGCCGACTCGACTAGTGAGCTATTACGCTTTCTTTAAAGGGTGGCTGCTTCTAAGCCAACCTCCTAGCTGTCTAAGCCTTCCCACATCGTTTCCCACTTAACCATAACTTTGGGACCTTAGCTGACGGTCTGGGTTGTTTCCCTTTTCACGACGGACGTTAGCACCCGCCGTGTGTCTCCCATGCTCGGCACTTGTAGGTATTCGGAGTTTGCATCGGTTTGGTAAGTCGGGATGACCCCCTAGCCGAAACAGTGCTCTACCCCCTACAGTGATACATGAGGCGCTACCTAAATAGCTTTCGAGGAGAACCAGCTATCTCCGAGCTTGATTAGCCTTTCACTCCGATCCACAGGTCATCCGCTAACTTTTCAACGGTAGTCGGTTCGGTCCTCCAGTCAGTGTTACCTAACCTTCAACCTGCCCATGGATAGATCGCCCGGTTTCGGGTCTATTCCCAGCGACTAGACGCCCTATTAAGACTCGCTTTCGCTACGCCTCCCCTATTCGGTTAAGCTCGCCACTGAAAATAAGTCGCTGACCCATTATACAAAAGGTACGCAGTCACAGAACAAAGTCTGCTCCCACTGCTTGTACGCATACGGTTTCAGGATCTATTTCACTCCCCTCTCCGGGGTTCTTTTCGCCTTTCCCTCACGGTACTAGTTCACTATCGGTCAGTCAGTAGTATTTAGCCTTGGAGGATGGTCCCCCCATATTCAGACAAAGTTTCTCGTGCTCCGTCCTACTCGATTTCATGACTAAGAGATTTTCGCGTACAGGGCTATCACCCACTATGGCCGCACTTTCCAGAGCGTTCCGCTAATCTCAAAGCCACTTAAGGGCTAGTCCCCGTTCGCTCGCCACTACTAAGGGAATCTCGGTTGATTTCTTTTCCTCAGGGTACTTAGATGTTTCAGTTCCCCTGGTTCGCCTCTTGCACCTATGTATTCAGTACAAGATAACCATCTTATGATGGCTGGGTTCCCCCATTCAGACATCTCCGGATCAAAGTCTGTTTGCCGACTCCCCGAAGCTTTTCGCAGGCTACCACGTCTTTCATCGCCTCTGACTGCCAAGGCATCCACCGTATGCGCTTCTTCACTTGACCATATAACCCCAAGCAATCTGGTTATACTGTGAAGACGACATTCGCCGAAAATTCGAATTTCTCAACTAAGAGAACTCACAAATTTTACCTTAGCCTGATCCGTTACCAGTGAAAGTAACGTTCAGTCTATCTTTCTATCACATACCCAAATTTTTAAAGAACGATCTAGTCAAAGACTAGAAATCAACATTCATCACCGTACCGGTGGAATGCTCATTTCTAAGCTTTCAAACTTCAGAAGCAGTAGTGGTGGAGCCAAGCGGGATCGAACCGCTGACCTCCTGCGTGCAAGGCAGGCGCTCTCCCAGCTGAGCTATGGCCCCGTATTTCTACAGGCGTTTCCCACACAAAATTGGTGGGTCTGGGCAGATTCGAACTGCCGACCTCACCCTTATCAGGGGTGCGCTCTAACCAACTGAGCTACAGACCCAATTTCGGGCTGCTTCTATCGTCTTCTTCAATGAATCAAGCAA